>JBASFP010000021.1:0-7539 GCA_049653085.1 Polaromonas sp. | reverse complement strand
ATCGGTTTAACAGGCGATTTGACTTGGCAGCCATGGTGCCTCGACTGCTTCGCGCTGCTGTGACTACAAAACCTCTTCCTCTGAGCATCCTACGCCTGTCTGAGGCAGGTATCTAATCAGGTCAAATTGGCCTTTAGACCAATGAATACGGGCGCAAACAGCTCCTATTTTAGGAGCATTCTAACTGCTTAACGTGCCACACCTGTGACTTCGATCGTCACGCGGCGATCAGGCTGAAGACAGACGATTTGCTGCTCACGGCTGGCCGCGGCGCTGCAATCCTTGCTGACCGGATCACGCTTGCCTTTGCCTTGCGCCACGGCTGTTGTGGACTTCACACCCAGTGACTCCAGATAAGCCTGTACCGTTTTAGCGCGTGCTTCCGACAGCTTGTCGTTGTAGTCGTCTGCGCCCAGCCGGTCTGTGAAACCCAGCACTGTCAATGTCTGAATCGACTTGTAGGTTTTCAGGCGTTGCGCCACATCGGCCAGGCGCTGCAAGCCACCGGGGATCATGTCGTCGCTGCCCGACTTGTCAAACTTGAACAGTGTGTCGGTCAGCAAGACATAGGTTTCGCGGCTGATGATTTGTGCGGGTGCTGGTGCAGCTACGACTGCTTGGGCTGGGGTTGGGGCCGGAGCCGGGGCTGTTGCAGTTGGCGCTGCGGTTCTAGCGGCCAATTGCGGCGCTGGGACGCATTTGTCAGCCTCCAGCTTGGCCTTGACCAGTGCATCCTCCACCATCTGCACATACGGCGTGGCCTGACGCCAGCCGGTCTGCTCGTTGGCATGGCCCGCCCGCACCAGGCGGACTTCGGCGCAAGCCACGGTCTGCGCATTGCAGGCCAGTGTGGCGGGTTGGTTTTTATAGCGGCTTAGCTGCGCCCACAAGTCATTGCGCAGCAGGGAACTGCGCGCCACAAGCGGCGTGTCAAAACCCGCCTTGGCTGACTTGTCGGCTTCAAGCGCATGCGCAATCTTGACGGCCTCTGTGAGCGACTCCTCGATATAGCCTGTGCGGTCGTTCTCGTGGTACTGGGACTTGGCAGTGTCCAGCCAGCACTGTGCCTTGGCCAGTGGGTAGCTGTTCAGTGCGACGCCTGCTTCGTTGAGTTTGCGCAGGCGCAGTTGCACCGCCTCCAGCGTGCGGCGGTCGCCCAGAATGCGCTCATCGGTGATACGGGCTTGCGGCGACGCCAAGCCAGTGGCCTGTGATGCCGGACCAGCCGCTTCGTTTTTGGAGACGCCGGAGCTGCAACCCGTCAAAGCCAGAGCAGATATAAAAAACAAGGCTGCGCTGATGCGTTGGGTGGTCGATTTATTCATGGCAATCCTAATCACGGTCATGTTTAGGTAAAGATACAGGTTTAGGGTTTGATCACGTTGGGGTCAATGGTTTTATTGACGGCTGGTGCGTTTTTCTTGAACAGGTCTTCATCAAACTTGTAGCGCAAGCCCAGCACCCAGCCACGATTGGTGTAGTCGTTACCCGTCAGGCCAGCCGCTGTGCCCGACGATGCAAAGCCGCGCCAGTTGTAGCCGAGCGTGGCGTACAGGTTGTCCATCACAACGTAGCCCACTTCCACGCCATACGCATACTGGATGTCGCCGCCCGTGCCGTACAACATTGAGAAGATACCGCCCACAGACCACTTGTTGGTCACGTCATAAGTGACGCGGCCGCCCAGCAACTGGGCGCGGTAGCTGTCTTTGACGGTGCCCAGCAACAACTCATTGACATTTTTATACGCATAGCGGCCAGACAGCCACCACACGCGGCTGGGGTGATAGTTGCCTCTGAAGCTGATGATGTCGGTGGCGCTGTCGATTTGCGAGCCTGGCGATGTGTCGCGGTTGTCCTTGCGCTCATACAAGCCCAGCGCATCAAACTTGTTGTTGTCAACCGGGCGATAGGCAAAACCAAGCTGGAAGCGGCTCTGGAATTTATTGCTGCCCGTGGCTGTACGCGGCTCGGCAACATTGGCGTATTCGCGAGCCAACAGAGTCCAGTCGCTGTCAAGTTTGCGCGCCACACCCAGCGTGAGTAGCCAGTTGGTGGTGTTGGCATCTTCCCGCCATTCAACGCGGCCTGATGACTTCCAGACCGGGTTGGCGGTGTACTCCAGCCCAACTGCCGCCGCGCTGCTGTTGCCACCAGTGCTGGCCAGCCGCTCGACATTGGTCGTCAGGCGCAGGCCCTCAGCCAAGACGAAGCCATTGCGCAGACCCAAAGCGCGCTGGACATCTTTACCAGACCCGGAGTCACGCAAGCGGTATTCGCTGTACAGCGAGCCGTCTTGCATGTACTGGGTGTCAATACCCAAAGTAAACGCATCACTGATGGGACCTGTGCCCAGGCCATACGCACCGCTGTATTGCGTGGCTCGCTCATAGCGGCTGTAGATCCGGGTTTTATCGGCCACGCGCCAGTCAGCGCCCAGCCGGTACAAGCCAGAGCCACTGTTGCTGAACGAGCGCTGGGTTTCGGCTGACAAATTCAGCCTGTCAGTCGCCGCCCAGCGTGCGCCCAGACGGTACAAGCTGGTGGGCTCTGTGCCCGACACATCCTGCAACTCGCCATCGACCGTCAAAGCGTCGGTGATCCTGTAGGAGGCGCGCACAAACATGGCGGTACGGTCAATGCCGGCCGGCGCTACTGGCGCAGCAGCATTGATGGCCGTGTTGCAAATAATCGGCAGGCCGGTTGCCGGGTCAATCGACTGGTTGCCACTCTGGCTGATACCGTAACCTGTGTTGTAGCCCGCAATCGCACCTGGAACTGTGCTTGTAGCTGCCAGATTCGCACAGTTGGTAGCAGTGGTCTGACTCAGGCTGATGGCGTTTTGCACCACGCGGCGCACGCCTGCGCCCACCGTCAACCTGTCAGTCGCTTTTAAATCGATACCCACCGCGCCTTGTTCATTGAGGCTTTTGCCGATGATGTCTTTGGAACTGAGCACCTCGCCCGTCACGCTGATCTTGTCATTGAACTGGTAAGCACCCGTGGTGCCAAGTTCGGTCTTGCCGCCTGTGACGCCTGATGACGGGTTATTGAAGTCTGGAGTTGAGCGAAGCGCGTAGGCTCGAAGACGCAAATCGTCATCCGCATGGCGCAGCTCAATGCGTCCGGCGCTGCCTTTTTGCTCGCCTGATTTGCCATTGAAGTTGGAACTGACGTTGTTGTTAAAACCACTTGCAGGCGTATTGACCACACTGGTGGTGCTGGCGATTTCAGCAATCAACTCTGTGTTTTTACTTAGCTTTAACGAAATGTTGGCACCGCTGACGTCATACGGTGCAGCCGGGTTTTCATCTTTGGCCGCAGCCACACCGACTGTCAGGCTTGGGGTCAGTTTCAAACTGACATCTGCGCCATAGACATAAAACTTCTCGCCGCCCTGCTCTATTTCATACACCACGCGAATGGAAATCGGGTTGAGCTGATCGTCGAAACTCGGGATCGGTGCGCGGAAAAGAATCTGGCCGGAAAAAGGCTCAAACTCATAGTCCAGATTTCTGGAAACCGGTGTGACCTTGATGATGTTGACAGGTCTGAAGCGGTCACGCGTCAAGATTTCGATCTTTTCAGAGCCGCTCACGCCGTTGGCATTGGACACTGAATAGGGTCCAGATACGCCTCGCGCAGGAAACTCATCGGTGACTTGCCTGAAAGTCTGCTGGGCTACAAACGCGTTGGCAACAACCTTGCCTTCTTCATAGTGCCCACGTATGCCGTTCAATGAGCGGCTGTACTGGCTTAACTGGCGCGCAGGATTGGTGTCAGCAGTGCCATAGTCGCCCAGCAAAAAGTAGCTGAGCTTGTTGTCAATGCGCACATACAACTTGCCCGAGCTTTGCGCATCCACACCACGCACGCTGGAGTCGCCATACACTGGGTAAAAAGCATTCGGGTCGATGTCCTGGAAAAGCTTTTTACGAACGTCTTTGTCCGAGTCATAAGCCAGAGTCAAAAGGTATTCACCCTTGACCTTGCCTTTTAAATAAACAGCGGCCCGCGCGCCAAACTTGGTTTTTCCACCACTGAACTCTTTCGTGAAGCCTTTTAATTCATTGTCAAACCCGTCATTCTCACGAGCGGGTGTGATCTGGCCCGGGTCAAACTTGTCGGAGCGCAAACGGCCTTCGATCAAACCGACCGCCACGAATTCTCTTAAATCTGGAACATAGCGAACGACAACTTTTTCTGTCACGCCGCGCACCGATACCTTGAGCGTGACTGGGTCAGGCTTGTAGGGCGCAATCAGTTTGAATTGCAACGCGCCGTTTTTAACGGTTTGCTGAATGCCCGGCGTGATACGGTCTATGTCACCACGATCTGCGCCTGACTCAGACGTCAGGCGATTTGGCAATAAAACGCGCGCGCCACCATCGACTTCAATCGTCACATCAACATCAACCGTGATGCGCTGACCGTCTTTGTCAAAGAGCCGCAGTTGAACATCCGTCGGGCTGACGCCATCAGCGGGCAGGTTTTCGCCATCGACCTTTAAACCGATCTTGCTGACGGGGGACGTCAACCGATCAAGAAAGGAGGTGAAAGGACGCGGGCCAATGCCCTGCTGCCCAGCTGTTTCAAACAGTGTTTTTGCTTCTGGTGCGTCCGCGCTGGTGGTGTTTGCAGCAGGCTGCGCCAAGGCAAAGCCATGCATCAGGATAACGGCAACCGCGATCGGCGTGCGGCGCATGTTGACCACATCAGACAAGCAGGCTGGCTTCAAGCGTTTCATCGTGCCTCCGCTGGTTTAACGGGGGTGGCGTCCTGCTGCCGGGTTTCAGGCAGGATCTGCTGGACAGCCTCGGCTGGACGATTTTCAATTTTCAAAGGTAGTTTCTTTTCAACTTCAGGGCTTGTGACGCCGCCTTGGCCACGTCGTGCTTTGACCTGATCCACAACTTCTGGGCTGCATGAGCCTTCGATAAAGTCTGCGCGTGCAAGTTCACCGCCTTTGAGATCAACAAACAGGCTGTCGCCAACACCCGCATTGCGGTTGCTCGATGGCACCATACGCGAACCTTTTGGCAAGGTCGTGCGGTCAATCTTGACCACATGGGTTTGCGGCTGAACACCGCAGATGCTGTACTTGCCTTCGGAGTCCGTCAGGATAAATGTGCCGTCCAGCATCACAAGGCGCACGCCGGGTATGCCCAACTCACGGCTTCCGCCTGAATTGTTCTGGACCGCATTGCCATCGCAGTCAACATAGACCTTGCCGATGATGCAACCCTCGTTGCTGAACACGCCGCCTTGCACCGTCACTTTAAACAGTGCCACGTTAGAGCGTACTGGCGCAGTTGTTTGCGCACGGTTAATGCCATCACCCTGCTGTGAACCAACACCCAGGCGCGTGAAGTAAGTCAGCTCGGCGGTGGCCTGGCCTGCAATCGTGCCAATATCAAACGTCAGGTCTCTGCCCACGCCACCCGTCGGGTTGGCAATCGCCACACCACCCAAACGAGCCGTACCCAAGATATAACGGAAGCCAGCAGGCAACAGGTCATTGAGTTTGATCACCGAAATCGGCAACAGTGTCGTGTTGCGAATCCGGATGATGTACTGCACCGAGTCACCCAGCTCAGCGACTGTCTTGTCACCTGTTTTGCTGACCAGCAATGCGCCAGGAATCAGTATCTTGTCGAGTGGAATATGGTTTTTCAGCACCTCAGAAAAACCAGGGAAAGTGAATTGGAATCTGAGGAAATACTGCGTGCCCACGCCACCAGCAAAACCAACGACAGGCGTTGCGCCGTTGACACCGACGGCTGGTGCCGTGCCTTGCGGCTGAACATTGGTAGAAGCGCCTTGAGGAACAACGAATGTTGGCTGCGCTGGCGACACGCCGCCCTGCGTGGCTTGTGGCGGCAGGTAGGTGGCTGGCGGTGTCACGTCAAGCCTGTATGCGCCAGAAGGCGGGTTATTGGTAAAGAAGAACTGGTACAAGCCGCTTGCACCGGTAATGATGGTGTCACTACCGCTCAAAATATGGGTTGCAGGGTTAAATGAGCCAGCACCTTCGTACACCAATCGAACGGTTGCACCAGGAACAGGCTGCCGGGTCACTGAGTCGTAAACGATACCGCTAGGATCAAGTGGCAAGTTTTGCTCTTGCACGTTGTCACCCGCATACAAAGTAACATCTTTAATAGCTGAACCGTACGGTGTATTGGGTCCGACAGTTACAGGGCCTGTGACCGTATTGTTGCCAGTTGATGGGTTACCCAACTGTGTCTTCTGCTGACCGCCGGACACGGGAGATGTGTTGAATGGCGTACCAAAAATAGAATTGCCACCGCTGTCGTAAAAACGGACGCTGTAACCCGTACCCACTGGCAAGCCTGTAATGGTGTAAACACCATTCGCATCCGATAGAGCGGATCCGAACACGACAGTTGTTGTGCCCACAACTTTGACCACTTCAGCGCGGAAGTTTGCAATTGGAATATCAGTTCCCGCGTCGAAGACTTTGTTTCTAGTGACGTCCTGAAATACACGCCCACTAAGACTTGCATTATTACCAGCTGCAACACTGAAAGTGGCCGTGTTGTTACTCGCATTGATATCGTTCAGGGATCTGGCTGTCGCAGTACCTACAACACCGGTACTCGTCTGTACGTAAGTGATGCTGGCGGTGATCGTCTGACCTGGCGTGACATTCGGTGTCGATGTTGGGAAGGTTACCAAGCCCGTTACAGAGTTGTACATCCCGACACCAAGAATCACACTGGTCACAGTCACATTGCCTGTCGGCAAACCTGGCTTGAGCTGAAGTGTCACAGTGACACTGGTGGCGGTAGAGCTGGCTGTGGTGCTGATATTGGCAAAACTGACCGTTCCAGTCACGGTGGTGCCCGCCGTTGCATTTGCTGGGAAGCCTGCAAAACTAGCACTCATATCTGCTGAGCTTTGAAGTACCCGGAACGTGTTGGTGTTGTTACCCGCCACGGTGTCGTTGATCGCCCCGGTCGTGCCGGTTCCGGCCACGCCTGTGGAGGTCTGCAAGAAGCTGATCGAGGCGCTGACGGTTGCCCCTGGCGCGACAATTGCCAGGGTGGACGTGTTGAACGTGACTACACCAGTGATGGAGTTGTAGACGCCCGTGCCCAACAACGCACTGGTCACGGTCACGTTGGCGGTCACCAGTCCGGTCGGCAACTGAAGTGTGAAGGTCGCCGAGGTCGCGGTTGCATTGGCTGCCGTGTTGATGTTCACGAAGTTGGCTGTGCCGTTAACTACCGTGTTGACAGGTGCGCTGGCCGGGAAGCCGGCAAAGCTGGCGCTCATGTTGGCCGGGCTGGCGGCCACGCTGAACGTGTTGGTGTTGTTACCCGCCACGGTGTCGTTGATCGCCCCGGTCGTGCCGGTTCCGGCCACGCCTGTGGAGGTCTGCAGGAAGCTGATGGAGGCGCTGACGGTTGCCCCTGGCGCGACAATTGCCAGGGTGGACGTGTTGAACGTGACTACACCAGTGATGGAGTTGTAGACGCCCGTGCCCAACAACGCACTGGTCACGGTCACGTTGGC
>JBASFP010000020.1:0-29996 GCA_049653085.1 Polaromonas sp. | reverse complement strand
CCTCGTCATACGGCGGTGGGAACTGCTGGAGCAGCAGCGCCGCATCAAACGGCTTTTTATGAACCGCGCACACGGTTTGCAGAGCCCAGACAAAGTCTGGCTGCGTGTAGCTCTCCCTGACCATTGAATGCCCTCGCTCCAGTTTCTTGGTTAAGGCATTGTAAGAAATTGTTGGTCAGAAAAATCCTGAAAAAGAACTCAATTAATTGTGAAAATTCACATATTTTAGTTTGTAAGTATGCATTTAATTTGCATGCTATCGTTTAGCTGCGCTACATAATTAGGATCTGCTTGCGCCCGTATTTATTGGGTTTAAAGCACTTTTAATGCTTAAATTCGGTTAAAAATCACTCAATTTTCAGCACCAGCCGCTTGCCCAGCACGCGGGCGGCTTTGTCAAGGGTTTTCAGGCTGGGCCAATGGTGTTGATCTTCCAGTTGCTTGGCTTGCGGCCAACTGGTGTCCATGGCGCGCGCCAGGTCTGCCAGTGTTCGGCCTTCCCGCGCATGGCGCAGCAACAGCACAGCCTGCGTTTTGGCGTCTGACGCGCTAAATGACCCCCTTGTCGAACAGCATTCATTTGAAGTCATTTTTTTTGATAGCACGGAGTTGCTCAAGCAACACCGGAATGTCGGTTTGCACAATACTCCACATCACATCGTCGTCAATACCGACATACCCGTGAATCAGTTGATTGCGCGTTGCAATGATCGTGCGCCAGGGCATGTCAACGTGCTGGCTCAGACATGGACGGCTTCACGCTCGATGTAGGGGCGCAGTTCCTGGCGCAAGGCTTTTTCCGTCACCAGATCAACGGCGCAGCCAAATAAATCTTCAAGATAAAACTGCACACCAAAATACTTGGCAGAAGTGGCAACACCCGCAAAACTGACCAGTATGTCGACATCGCTGCCTTCGTGGGCAGTATCGCGTGCTGTTGATCCGAACAAAGCCAACTGATCAACGCCAAAACGACGTGTCAATACGGGCTTGTGCTCTTTTATCAACTGAATGGCAGTTTCGCGTTTCATTTGCAAAGTGTAGCCCGAATAGCGGTGTACTCATCGGGTCAAAAACAGGACTATGCTTGCTCATAGCTACTATGTAATCAGTAGCTTCTCGCGCCTGTATTCATTGGGTTACAGGTACTTTTGATAGGTAAATACGACTAAAAATCACTCTATTCGAGTCACTGAGCCAGGCTTGAACCCCAAATCAGCCGCCTTGCCTTTACGGGCTCTGGCTGCTCGGGCGTTGTTCAGGCTGCGGATCTCTAGCGTCTCATCACGCGCTTTTCCGCCACGGCCAATGCCGTCGATTCGCACGCTGCGGGTGTAGGCCGCTGCACCTGCCAGGGTGTCTTTGTCGTCAAGGTCAATCAGCATCAGGCCGCGACCGCCGCCTGCCATTTGTTTGAGCTCGGTAATTTCAAACGTCAAGATGCGCCCTGCGGTGGATGCGCAAGCGACGTGAGTGGCGGGGTTGAGCGGCGTGCTGCCGGATGTGCCTGATGCATGAGACGGCTTGCACACCGTTTCGCTCTCGGCGCAACTGATGAAGGCTTTACCTGCCTTGGGGCGGGACGTCATGGTCTCCACCGTGGCTAAAAAGCCGTAGCCGCCGCTGCTGGACAACAGCAGCGTTGCATTGGTTGGGCCTGCAAAATAATACAAAGGCTGGGTGCCGGACTCCAGCTCAATCAGCGTGGTGACAGGCTGGCCGTCGCCGCGTGCGCCGGGCAACAGCGACACGGCCACTGAATAAACACGCCCTGTACCTTTAGCCGCGCTGCCAAACACCAGCAGCGTGTCAACCGTGCGGCATTCAAACGTACCGTACAAACCGTCGCCTTCTTTAAACGCAAAGCTGGCTGCGTCATGGCCGTGACCAGTACGTGCGCGAATCCATCCCTTGCTGCTGACGACGACTGTGACGGGCTCGTCAAGTACCTTGACTTCAAGCACGGCTTTTTTCTCGGCCTGGATCAGCGTGCGGCGCGGGTCGGCAAATTGTTTGGCGTCCGCCTCAATTTCTTTAATCATTAAACGCTTGAGCGCCGCCGGATTACCCAAAATTTCTTCCAGCCTGCCCTGCTCTTCTCTCAGTGTTTTCAACTGCCGCTCGATCTCGATAGCTTCCAATCGTGCTAGCTGGCGCAGGCGGATTTCCAGGACATCGTCGGCCTGTTTGTCGCTAAGTTTGAAGCGTTCAATCAGCGCAACTTTGGGCTCGTCCGACTGGCGGATGATGGCAATCACCTCGTCAATGTTCAGCAGCACCAGCGCACGGCCTTCCAGAATATGGATGCGGTCCAGCACCTTGGTCAGGCGATGCTGCGAGCGCCGGGCGATGGTGGTTTGCCTGAACTCAATCCACTCATTGAGCATTTGCCTGAGCGACTTTTGCGCGGGTCGGCCGTCCAGGCCAATCATGGTCAGGTTGATGGGCGATGAACTCTCCAGGCTGGTGTGTGCCAGCAGTGTGGTGATGAGTTCGCTTTGCTCGATACGGCTGGTTTTGGGCTCAAACACCAGCCGCACGGCGGCTTCTTTGCCGGACTCGTCACGCACCACGTCGAGGACCGACAGCAAAACTTGTTTGAGCTGCAGTTGATCCGCACTGAGCGCCTTTTTACCCGCCTTGATTTTCGGATTCGTCAGTTCTTCAATTTCTTCCAGCACTCGTTGTGTGCTGACGCCGATTGGCAATTCAGTGACGACCAGTTGCCACTGGCCGCGTGCCAGGTCTTCAATCTTCCACCTAGCGCGCACCTTGAGCGAGCCACGCCCTGTAATGTAGGCTGCTGCAATTTCAGTAGCACTGGAGATAATCTGCCCGCCGCCGGGGTAGTCAGGCCCGGCAATGATGCTGTACAGCTCGTCATCGGGCAGCTTTGGGGTTTTGATCAGCGCGATACAGGCGTCGGCCACCTCGCGCAGGTTGTGGCTGGGGATTTCCGTGGCCAAGCCAACCGCAATGCCGCTGGCACCATTGAGCAGCGTGAACGGCAGGCGCGCAGGCAACTGACGCGGCTCCTCAAACGAGCCGTCGTAGTTGGGGATGAAGTCCACCGTGCCTTCGTCCAACTCATCGAGCAGCAGGCTGGTGATGCGGGCCAGGCGCGCTTCGGTGTAGCGCATGGCAGCTGCGCTGTCGCCGTCACGGCTGCCGAAGTTACCCTGGCCATCCACCAGTGGGTAGCGCTGGCTGAAGTCTTGCGCCATGCGCACCATCGCGTCATAGGCGGCGCTGTCGCCATGCGGATGGTATTTGCCCAGCACGTCACCAACCACGCGGGCGCTTTTGACGGGCTTGGCACCGCTGTTGCCGTTGGCGCCGCCAAAGCCCAAGCCCATGCGCGACATGCTGTACAAAATGCGCCGCTGCACCGGCTTTTGGCCGTCACAGGCATCAGGCAGCGCGCGGCCTTTGACAACGCTGAGCGCGTATTCAAGATAGGCGCGCTGGGCGTAGGCTGAAAGGGAGTCCTGGTCGGCGGACTCAGGGCTGCCGGGGGCAGGCTCTGCGGTAAAAAGATCCATGGCTACAGAAAAAAGTTATGAATTGCGTCTAGTCGAGCAGGCTGGGTTGCGCCACCGGCTGCTGCGCGATGAGCGCTGGCACCATGTTGTTGCGCCCGGGTACTGCTGAGCCACCCATCATCTCCATGCGGACACGACCAGATCTGCGCGCTTCAAGCACTACATCAGGTGGTTTCAAATGACCATAGAGTTGCATCACGGTTTTGACATAATTTTTGGTTTCTGGGTAATTGGGGATTTTGTTACCCGCGCGCTGCACTGCACCCTCGCCTGCGTTGTAGGCGGCCACCGCCAGCTCAAGCTGACCGGGAAACATTTTGATCAGATCACGCAGGTAAGTTGAACCTGCCCGGATGTTGGTTTTGGGATCGGTCAGTTTTTTCTCGATCGGTGTTTGTTTGTCGGCTCTCACGCCATAACGCTCAGCCGTGGGCGGCATCAGCTGCATCAACCCCACCGCACCTTTCGGTGACACGGCAAAGGTGTCGAAACCGGACTCAGTGGCAATCAGGGCTTGCAGTAACTCGTAGTCAATGCCATGGGTTTGTGCCGCGTCTTTGAGCAGATGCTTGACCGCCTTGTAGTTGGGCGACACGTCAAAGTAAGCCAGCAGTTTGGTGGGCGCGTAGGCGCTGCCAGCGGGTACGGTGTAAGCAGGGGCGGTTTTGCCCAGAGGTTTCAGGGCGGATTTATCGGTTGAAAAACTCTCGCCACCCTTGAAAAACAGCTCGTAGCGATCGTCCAGCTTTTCAGTTGAAAAATGCGCCACACCTTTGGCGTCGATGTAGCCCCACACATCGGCCACGGCGGGTAGTGCGAACATGCCGAGCAGCAGCGCCGCCAGTGCAGAAGCGATTCGATTTTTGAAGGCAGTCAAAGCAAATGGCATCAAACGTCAATTTCTACGGCATCGCCGTGCAGTTCCATCAGTTCACGGCGTGCCGCAGCTTCGCCCTTTCCCATCAGTTTGGTGATCAGGGTTTCAGTTTCCAGAAAACTCTGGTTGCCAAGTTGCACGGGCAACAGGCGGCGGGTGTCTGGATTGAGTGTGGTTTCCCACAATTGTTCCGCATTCATTTCGCCCAGTCCCTTGAAGCGGCTGATGCTCCAAGACGCTTCACGCACGCCTTCTTTACGCAACTTGTCAAGAATAGCGCTTAATTCGCCATCATCGAGCGCATACGCCTTGGATGCCGGTTTTTTACCTCGCGCGGGTGCATCAACTCTAAACAGCGGTGGACGCGCCACATACACGTGCCCAGCTTCAATCAATTTGGGGAAATGCCTGAAAAACAGCGTCAGGAGCAGCACCTGAATGTGAGAGCCGTCCACGTCCGCATCGCTCAAAATACAGACCTTGCCATAGCGCAAACCGCTCATGTCTGGCGTGTCATCAGGCCCATGCGGGTCAACGCCAATCGCCACCGCAATGTCATGGATTTCAGTGTTTGCAAACAGACGGTCTCGCTCAACCTCCCAGGTGTTCAGCACCTTGCCGCGCAACGGCAAAATCGCCTGGCTTTCCTTGTCGCGGCCCATTTTGGCGCTGCCGCCGGCTGAATCGCCCTCGACCAGAAAGACTTCGTTGTGCGCCAGGTCTTTGCTCTCGCAATCCGTCAATTTGCCCGGCAGCACAGCCACGCCGGAGCCCTTGCGTTTTTCAACTTTTTGACCCGCTTTTTGCCGGGTTTGCGCGGCACGAATCGCCAGTTCGGCCAGCTTTTTGCCGTAATCGACATGCTGGTTCAGCCACAGCTCCAGCGCTGGGCGCACGTAGCTGGACACCAGCCGCACAGCGTCACGTGAATTGAGCCGCTCTTTGATCTGCCCCTGAAACTGCGGGTCCAGCACCTTGGCGCTTAATACGTAACTGGCGCGTGCAAACACGTCTTCAGGCAGCAGTTTGACGCCTTTGGGTAACAAGCTGTGCAGCTCAATAAAACTTTTCACAGCCGTGAACAAACCATCACGCAAGCCGCTTTCATGCGTGCCGCCTGCGCTGGTGGGAATCAGATTGACGTAGCTTTCGCGCACCGGCTGGCCGTCTTCAGTGAATGCGACGCACCAGTCTGCGCCTTCGCCTTCAGCAAAGGTCTCATGCTGCGCATCCGCAAACCCCTTGCCCTCAAACATCGGGATCACCAGATCGCCATTGAGTGTTTGCGCCAGGTAGTCGTGCAGGCCGCCTTTGTACAGCCAGGTCTGGCTGTCTTTGGTTTTTTCAGTCGCCAGCGTCACAGACACGCCCGGCATCAACACCGCCTTGCTGCGCAGCAAGTGCGTCAATTCGTTGACGGGCAGCACTGACGATTCAAAATACTTGGCATCGGGCCACGCGCGTACCGATGTGCCCGACTTGCGGTCACCTTCAACGGCTTTGCGCAGTTGCAGCTTTTCTATCACGTCGCCGCCTGAAAACACCAGGTGGGCGACCATGCCATCGCGGTAGGACGTCACTTCAAGCCGTTTGGACAGCGCATTTGTCACGCTGACGCCCACGCCGTGCAAGCCGCCTGAAAAGCTGTACGCGCCGCCCTTGCCTTTGTCAAACTTGCCGCCCGCGTGCAGCCGGGTAAAAACCAGTTCCACGACCGGCGCTTTTTCTTCCGGGTGCAGGCCGTAAGGGATGCCGCGCCCGTCGTCGTCCACACTGACTGAGCCATCGGTGTGCAGCGTCACCTTGAGCTTTTTGCCATACCCGGCCAGCGCTTCATCAGCCGAGTTGTCCAGCACTTCCTGAATGATGTGCAGTGGGTTGTCGGTGCGGGTGTACATGCCCGGGCGCTGCTTGACGGGCTCCAGCCCTTTGAGCACGCGGATTGAGCTTTCAGAATAGTCGGACGCAGACGCTGATGAAAAAGGAAGTGGTTTGGATGCCATAAGTGGTCGGTATTTTGGCGCAATTGTAGATGCGAACTGACAATGAGCTGGATAAAACCACAGCCTTGAGAGTCTGCAAGTTTGTTGGGTGACAGCGCGCCGTAGTCGGCCAAGTTAAAGTCGGGTCATGACTTCTGCACAAGCCGCCCCCATAAAAACACTTTCCATCACCCAGGTTCTGGTCTGCGGCGCGATGATCGTGACCTTGTCGATGGGCATTCGCCACGGCTTTGGCCTGTGGCTGCAACCCATCACCCAGGCGCAGGGCTGGACGCGCGAAACCTTTGCGTTTGCCATCGCCATTCAAAACCTGTCTTGGGGCTTGTGCGGCATTTTTGCGGGCATGCTGGCAGACAAATTGGGGGCGTTTAAGGTATTGCTGGTTGGCGCGGTGCTTTACGCGCTGGGGCTGGTGGGCATGGCGCTGTCACCCACCGGCTTCATGTTTACCCTGACGGCAGGTGTACTGATTGGCGCGGCACAGGCGGGTACGACCTACGCCGTGATCTACGGCATCATTGGCCGCAATATTTCAGCCGACAAACGCTCATGGGCGATGGGTGTGGCGGCAGCGGCAGGCTCGTTTGGGCAGTTCCTGATGGTGCCGATTGAGAGCTTTTTGATCAGCAACATTGGCTGGCAGCAGGCGCTGCTTGTTTTGGCAGGTGCGGTGCTGCTCATCATGCCGCTGGCTTTTGGCCTGCGTGAGGGTGGCTTTGCCAGCGGCCAGGCGCCCAAACGGGATCAAACCATCGTGCAAGCGCTGCGTGAAGCCTTCAAATACCCGAGTTTTCAGTTGCTGATGGCGGGCTATTTTGTCTGCGGTTTTCAGGTGGTGTTTATTGGCGTCCACATGCCCAGCTACCTGAAAGACAAAGGCTTGTCGCCCCAAGTGGCGGGCTATGCGCTAGCGCTGATTGGCCTGTTCAATGTGTTTGGCACGTACGCAGCGGGCTCGCTGGGTCAGCGCATGGCCAAAAAGAACATTTTGGCTTTTATTTACTTTGCCCGGGCGGTGGTGATCACCGTTTTCATTGCCGCGCCTTTAACCCCGATGAGCGTGTATATCTTTTCCGCCACGATGGGTCTGCTCTGGCTGTCTACCGTGCCGCCCACCAACGCGGCGGTGGCGCAAATTTTTGGCGTGGCGCATTTGTCAATGCTCAGCGGCTTTGTGTTTTTCAGCCACCAGATCGGCTCGTTTTTAGGCGTTTGGCTGGGCGGTGTGCTGTATGACAAAACTGGCAGCTACGACATCGTCTGGTACATCACGATTGCACTCGGTATTTTTGCCGGGCTGATCAACCTGCCCGTGCGGGAAGCGCCGATTCAGCGCCCCACTCTTGGCTCGCGGCCTGCTGGCGCATGACATGAAGCGCCCACGCATTGCGCAAACAATGGCATGGCTGGCAGTAACGGCTGCCTCGCTGGGGGTATTTGCGCTTTACACGCAGCCCGACTTTCTGGTGGTGCTGTCTAACCAGGTTTGGGCCTGTTTTTAGGTGAAAACTCTGTTTTTCGACCTATTTTAGATGTCATTTAAGCCTTTTGACCAATAAATACGGGCGTAAGCAGCTATTAAAATGATAGTTAATACACCACCACATCACAGCGCAGGGCTGCCCTCAGCCTGGGTCAAACGCTGGTCACACCTGGTCAAGCCGCAAGGCACGGTACTGGACGTGGCTTGCGGTGAGGGTCGTCACGCCTATCATTTTTATCAGTTAAATCACCCTTTAACCCTTATGGACCGGGCGCAAGCAGCTATGGATTCAATAGCGATTGAGGCGCATGCCTGCGAGAAGATAGTCGCTGACATTGAAAACGAACCGTGGCCTATGACGGGCAGGCAGTTTGACGCGGTGGTGGTCACCAACTACCTGTGGCGACCTTTGATGCCCACCCTGCTGGCCAGCCTGGCCGAAGGCGGCGTGCTGCTTTACGAAACCTTTGCGCATGGCAATGAGACAGTGGGCAAGCCTTCACGACCTGATTTTTTGTTACGACCGGGCGAATTGCTGCAAGTTTGCAAGGACCTGCGCATCGTGGCATTTGAAGATGGCTTTATACAAGGCGCGGCTGGGCAAACAGCGCGCTTTGTTCAGCGCATCGCTGCCATTCGTGAAGATGTTGCAAACACCCTGCCCGCGCGCTACCTGCTGCCTTAAAACCGCCCTTGCGACTGGGTAGAATGGCGGTTTGCCTCAAGTCCCAAACACACCCTTCCAGACATGAACATGATCACAGGCAGCATCGTTGCACTGGCAACACCACTCCACCCCGATGGCAGCGTGGACTACCCCACGCTGCGCAAGCTGGTGGACTGGCATGTAGCTGAAGGCACCGACTGCATTGGCGTGGTAGGCACCACGGGTGAGTCGCCAACTGTGAATGTTGAAGAGCATTGCGAAATCATTCGTGTGTCGGTCGAGCAAGCCAACAAACGTGTGCCGATCATGGCCGGTTGCGGCGCCAATTCAACCGCCGAGGCCATCGAGCTGGCCAAATTTGCGCGTGGCGTTGGTGCTGATTGCCAACTGCAGGTCGTGCCCTACTACAACAAGCCCACCCAAGAAGGCCAGTACCAGCACTTCAAGGCGATTGCCGAGGCCACAGGCGACCTGCCCTGCATTTTGTACAACGTACCGGGACGCACCGTTGCCGATATGCTGCACGCCACGGTGCTGCGGCTGGCGCAAATCCCCGGCATTGTCGGCATCAAAGAAGCCACAGGCAACATCGAGCGCGCCCAGTGGCTCATTAAAGAGGTGCCCAAAGGCTTTGCCGTGTATTCAGGTGACGACGCTACCGCTGTGGCTTTGATGCTGTGCGGCGGCCAGGGCAATGTCAGCGTGACAGCCAACATCGCCCCCAAATTGATGCATGCGCAGTGCGTGGCCGCCGTTGCTGGCAATGCCAACCTGGCCATGGAACTTCAAATGAAATTGCTGCCTCTACACAAGCACCTGTTTGTAGAGGCCAACCCGATTCCCATCAAGTGGGCGATGGCACGCATGGGACTGTGCGGCCCTACGCTGCGCCTGCCCATGACACCGCTTGAAGCAGCCAACGTGGCAACGGTTGAAGGCGCATTGCGCGCCACCGGACTGATCTGATTTTTAAGGACTTTGAAGTGACGACATTGCAAAAAAACTCTGCGGCTATCGGCGCATTCAAGGCTACTCTTTTGACTGCTGCTGTTGCGGGTCTGACGCTGCTCAGCGGCTGCTCCACGATGAATGACATGCTCAAAGGCGACAAGATTGACTACAAAACCAGTGGCAAAGCTGGCCCGTCACTTGAAGTGCCACCAGATTTGACGCAGCTCACCCGCGAAACCCGTTACGTTGTGCCCGGCACAGCCGTCAGCGCCAATGCGTTTCAGGTGGGCCAAAACACCCAAACCCTGCCAGTGGCAGCGCTTGCGGTGGGTGATGTTCGTATTGAGCGGTCAGGCAGCCAGCGCTGGCTGGTGGTGAACCGCCCTGCCGACAAGCTCTACGGCCCGATCCGTGATTTCTGGCTGGAGAGCGGCTTTTTGCTGGCGCTGGATCAGGAAAACCTGGGCATCATGGAAACCGACTTTGCCGAGAACCGGGCCAAGTTGCCGCAAGACTTTATTCGGGAAACAATCGGGAAGGTGTTTGAAAGCCTGTACTCCACAGGCGAGCGCGACAAGTTCCGCACCCGCCTGGAGCGCAATGCCGCTGGCGGCACAGAGATCTTTGTCAGCCATCGCGGTCTGGTGGAGGTGGTCGTTGGTGGCTCGACTGGCAAAAACACCACAGGCGACGGCACCGTCTGGCAGCCTGTACCGCCCAATCCTGAACTGGAAGCAGAATTTTTGCGCCGCCTGATGGTCAAGCTCGGTGTGACGCAAGAGCAATCCAAAGCGCTGGTTGCGTCAGGCGCACCTGTCAGCACATCCAAGGTTGACAACGTCAATGGCGTGCCGGTGGTTCAAATACAGGAAGGTTTTGACCGCGCCTGGCGTCGGGTTGGCCTAACGCTGGACCGAACCGGCTTCACGGTAGAAGACCGCGACCGCGCTCAGGGCACGTATTTTGTGCGCTATGTGGACGTCACGTCTGACCGCAAAGAGCCAGGCTTTTTGTCAAAACTTTTCAGCGCCGCAGCGCCGTCAACTCCACCCATCAAATACCGCATCACCCTGAAAAGCCAGGGCGACGCCACCACGGTGTCGGTACTCAATGCACAAGGCGCGCCCGAGTCGTCGGTCAACGCCCAGCGCATCGTCAAGGTGATTGCTGACGATTTGAAGTAAGCCTTGAACGCAGCAGAAAGCGCGACGTGATGCGCTTTAAAAGCCTGGGCAGTGGCAGCTCAGGCAACGCCACTTTGGTTCAGTCCACCGGTTCAGACCCCTGCAATCTGCTGATTGATTGTGGTTTTGGCATCAGGCAAATGGTGCAGCGACTTCAAAAGTCGGGTGTGCTGCCAACCCAGCTCGACGCCATCTTCATCACCCACGAACACGGAGACCACACGGGCTGCGTGCAGGCGCTGTCCAGCCAGTACAACATTCCAGTTTGGATGAGCGCTGGTACCTCTGCTGCCATGGGCTTTGTCAATGATTCAGGTTTGCTTAACACGGCGTCTGACGGCAACGTGATTGCTGTGAAAGGTTTGCAGCTCAGCCCGTTTACCGTACCGCATGATGCCCGTGAACCGCTACAACTGACCTGCACTGACGGCACTGCCAAACTGGGCGTGCTGACCGACCTGGGTCATGCCACAGCGCATGTGCTTGAACAACTGCAAGGCTGCCATGCGCTGTTGCTGGAGTGCAATCACGATGCCGATTTGCTGGCAACATCAAGCTACCCGCCGTTTTTAAAACAGCGCATTGGTGGTCACTATGGGCATCTTGCCAATGCCCAGTCATCCAGCATTGCAGGTGCGGTGCTGCACAGCGGCCTGAAGCATGTGGTGGCGGCGCATTTGAGCCAGCAGAATAACTTGCCTGCGCTGGTTAAAAGTTGTCTGACTGAGGCTTTGTCTTGCCATGCTGATGACATCACCATTGCCACGCAGAACGATGGCTGCCCCTGGTTGTCAGCTTGAATTGATATAAAACAATCACCCATAAAAAAACCGCCTTGCGGCGGTTTTTTTGATCAGCCAAGCAAAAAGCTTATGGCTTGGCTGGCATGGCGGCCTTGGCAGCGTCAGTGGCCTTCTTGGCAGCATCGCCAGCAGCGCCAGCAGCGTCTTTAGCAGCAGTCATCGCGCCTTTGGCAGCGTCAACAGCAGCGCCGGCAGCCGATGCGGCACCAGTAGCAGCTGAAGCAGCGCCGGTAGCGGCAGAAGCAGCGGCCTCAACCATTGGAGCGGTTGCTGGAGCTGGTGCAGGTGCTGGAGCAGCAACTGGTGCTGGTGCAGGCGCAGGTGCTTCAACTTTTTTCTCACCGCAAGCGGCCAGAGCAACAGCAGCAACCAGAGCTGCCAATACGAGAGATTTGTTCATTTCACTATCCTTAAAATTAAAAAAGAAAACAATTTCCGGAAATTGTCAAAAATCGGACTCTGAATCGATGTTGATAAACAGCGATTCACCAGAGATTGTTTGACCAGACAGAAGGACTCGAGCTCTTTTGTCCAGCTTTCGATTATAGCCCGGATTAAAGCAGGCTAAAAAAGTTGCTTTTGACTGCAAAAACAGTTGCTGTCCTACAAGCCGAGTGTTGTTGCCGCAAAAGCTGGCGAAGTCAACCTTAAACACTCGCCCAGTCGCTCTTTCAAGGCAACCCGGCGCGCTGGCTCTGAGCCAGACACACCCGTTGACCGCGCCAGGTCAAGCCTTTGACAAACCCAGTCAGGACTCCACAAGGCGCTCGGCATGTCGTCCAATGAAATGGCGGTATTGGCTCTGCATTCAATGATGTGCGACCAGGTGCGCCGCCAGGTCACAAAGCGGGCGTGGCGGCGCATCACCTCGTTGTAGTTTTTTGCCAGCATCGTCAGCTTGCGGCCTGACTTTGACCAGTCATTCAAAGCCTGCGCCACCACACGTTCACCCAGCGGCCAGTCTTCAAACGTGCTGTCGCAGATCACGATCTCGCGCCAGCCTTGCGCAGCCGCAACTGCAAAGGCAAGGCGGATTAATTCAGCAAATTCAGCAGGCCCTTCAAATCGGCCTTGGGGCAACAAAATTTCTGCGCTCATACCGACTCCCGGGCAGCATGCAGCCAGCCTGCGGCTTGCCAGTCAGCAAGCAAGCTCAGTGCGTCTTGGCTGGCCTTGCGCAAAGCCTGTACTGGCAACTCACGCTGGTCGGCCAATAGCCGCATCAGCACGGCATCCGCACCTTTGGCTCGGTAACTTTCACCGTTGATAAAAATATGATTTTCGTCATACATCATCCGGGTTTTGGCATCCAGCCTGACACCCATCGCCACAGACAACGCTGCCTGGCATTCTTCAAACCAGACTTGCGGCTTCAGGCTGGTCATGATTTCGCCCAAAGCGCAACCCAGTGCCAACGGGTCTTTCAGCGCATCTTGTACGGCTTTCTGCGCAAATGCCACCAGACCTTGCGGCAGTTGAGCAGGCATAGTGGTGGCCGCTTGGCCAGCATCACGGTACATTTTCGGGGTTGAATCAGCACTGGCAACTTCAAGCGCGTCTTCGTTGAATTCGGCCAGCCGGTGCAGCAATTCAGCCGCCAGTTCTTGCTCCACAGGCGCTTTAAAACCGATAGAGTAAGTCATGCAGTCTTGCACTTTGCCATCAGATCCGGTGCATTCCACGGCAACACCGTCATGCGCATAGCGTGGTGGCAGGTAAAGCATGTCACCGGCATGCAGAACAAACTCTTGCTCAGGCTCAAAATTTTGCAAAATCTTGAGCGGCATGCCTTCTTGCAAGGTCAGGTCTTTTTGCTGGCTGATCCTCCAGCGACGGCTGCCACTGGCTTGCAATAAAAACACGTCATAACTGTCAAAGTGCGGCCCTACACCACCACCCGTTGTGGCCCATGAAATCATCAAATCGTCCAGCCGCGCATCAGGCACAAACCTGAACTGCTGCAGCAACTGATTCACCGCCGCATCATGCCCATCAACGCCCTGCACCAGCAAGGTCCAGCCCGGCTGCTTGAGCGGCGGCAAGGCGCGTTGTGCAAACGGCCCGCTCTTCATGCGCCAGTTCTGGCTGTTTTTAACAATCAGTCGTGACTCAACACCATCGTTTGACGCCAGCTTGAACAGCTCTGCGCGGCTGAGCAAAGGCGCAAAACCCGGTATGGCGCCACGTACCAGCAAAGGCTTTTTCTGCCAGTGGCGACGCATGAATTGTGCGGGCGAAAGACCTGCCAGCAGGGCCAGGGGTTGTTGTGTATCCATGGGACAATTGTCGGATGAAAATCACTGAACAATGCGTCGTTGCCCTCACCTGGACGCTAAAAGACACACTGGGCGAGGTATTGGACGAGCTGGACGAGCCGATTGAATTTTTATTGGGCGGGCAGGACTTGCTGGCAAAAATTGAAGAACAGCTGCAAGGCCACGAGGCAGGCGACAAACTGGCCTTTCAGCTGGAGCCTGAGCAAGCCTTTGGCGAGTATGACGAAAACCTGGTTTTTTTAGAGCAACGGGTGGTTTTCCCGGCAGAGCTTGAAGAAGGCATGACGTTTGACGGCGCGACTCTGCCTATCGGCGCTGCATCGGACACGCCCAAAGACAAAATTTATACGGTCACTGAGATTTACCCTGAACATGTCGTGCTCGACGGCAATCACCCGCTGGCTGGCATTGCGCTGCGCCTAAATTTGACAGTTGAATCTGTACGCGACGCCAGCGAGGCAGAAATTGGCCAGGGCACGCTGGGCACTGGCTTTTTCAGGCTGGAGCCACTGGGCGCCGACGGATCAACACTGCACTGACCATTCCATTTCCACATCGTTCGTGAACGCGAAGGCGAAGCGACGACAGTACAAACGTACGGCTAGCGAAGCCGACAAAGTGCACGGATGATTTGGAAATGGAATCACATCACGCGGTAAAGCTGGCCGTTTTCAATCCGCACCCGGTCACCAATGCGCAGTTCACCGTATGACGTCATGTCATAAGCGCGCTGCGAGCCGTTGTCCAGCTGAACCGAAACGCGGTAGCTTTCGCCCGCAGCGCTGTTGGCAGTACGACTTTTTTCAATCGCATTTCCAGCCACTGCGCCGCCGACGGCACCAATCACGGTAGCAGCAGTACGCCCGCCGCCTGAGCCAATCTGGCTACCCACCACCGCACCGGCCACGCCACCAATCACCGCGCCAATACCCGGGCCACGCGCGGGCTCCTGCGTTCGGATGATTTCCACATTGTTGACGCGCCCGTACTCCACATAAGCCCCTTGTGTATTGGGCGGCGTTGACGACGTTGGGTAGGTGGATACCGGCGCTGGGTTCATAGGCGCGCAGGCCATAAGGCTGGCAAGCATGACAGCCGAGGCAGCCACTGAAACTGAGCGTGATGGGTAGTTCATAAAATCTCCTGTAAATGGTTTTCAAGAAGCTTGACACCCTCAACCTGCTTTTTGAGGTGAGCAGATTGCCTGAAGCTTTGAATCAATTACAGGAGGCGCTCAAACCCCGCGCCATGAGCGTTCAGCTTGGGTAACAGTGGGCAAACACGGATACAAGGCGTAAGAAATGCCTGACGTTTACAGAGCGACTTAGCGCAAGGCTGTCCAGACAGGAAAACAGACCGCTACATTTTTGATAGCTATTTGCGCCCGTATACATTGAGTTATGGCTACTTTATGTGCTGTCATTGCGGCCTTGAGCCGCAATCCATGACCCCACTCCGTTGCAAGCACGGCAAGGGGCATGAATCCCGGATCGAGTCCGGGATGACAGGCAATCTGATCAACTTTTACTGCCAATTCGCAGCAATCAGCGGCGCCAGGGCTGCTTGCCGTGCTGTCGTCAGCGTTGTTTGCCCAGCCGCTGGCGGCGCAAAACTCGCCATCGCCTGCACCAGGTTTTGCACCTGGCTGTCCAGCAGCACCTTGCCGTCTGATGTTTTGAACTCCTCAACACGGTACTGACCGCCCGAGTACCAGTTGCTGATGGTCATTTTGTCTGCCGTGCCTATCACGCTGACTTCTAGGTTGTTAGACACTTTACGCAGCCATATCTGGTTGGTAGCGATGCCGCCTGTAAATTGCAGGGTGTCGTAGTTGCCTGCTGTCGCGTCGTTTTCTTGCAGGGTGTCGCGTTCCGAACCACGACCAAATAGGTAGGTGTCGTTACCTGTACCGCCTTCAAGCGTATCCTTTCCGGTTTTGCCGTCTAGTACGTCTGCACCACTGCCGCCGATGATCAAGTCCTCTCCTGAACCGCCATCCAGCAGATCGTTACCGACACTGCCGCGTAGCTCGTCATCGCCGTTACCACCGTAAACGGCGTCGTCGCCAGAGGATGCCCACAGCACATCATCCCCCTCTCCGCCATACAGCGTCACGTTGCCCAGCGCGTAAAGATCACTGGTCAAGTCCACCACGTCGTCACCTGCGCCTGCATCAATCACCTCAATGTTTTTAATGCGCTGACCACCTTCGTCCAAAATGATGGCGTCGTCACCTGACGTGCCGAGCAAGGTGTCAGTACCTGTACCGCCGTCAATTGTGTCCAGGCTGCGGTTCATTTGCACCAAGTGAATGCGTTCGCCAGATCCAGGCTGGCCGGGGTTGCCGTAGTCGTATGCATAGTCGCCACCGCTCCAGCGCCCATCTTTGCTGAATTTCAAAACATCATTTCCCGCATCGCCAAACAGCAGATCAGAACCTGTGCCACCATCCAAGCTATCGTCACCCGCACCACCATAAAGCGTGTCACTGCCCGCCTTGCCAATGATGGTTTCGTTCAAAGAACCGCCGTTCAACACATTGTTCAAGTTATTGCCCGTGATGACATTAGCAGTTGCGCCCGTGCCTGCAAACTCGTCGCTGATGTTGATAGCAAAACGACTTGAAGCGCTGGCACCTGAAAGGTCTGTGGCTGTCACAACAAACTCAAAGCTTCCACCCGCCATGCCGCCCGGCGTCCCAGTGAAGGCGCGCGTCGCCGTGTTAAAGCTCAGCCAGCCCGGCAGCGCCTGCAAGTTGCCCTGCACATCCACCATCTTGGCGCTGTAGGTCAAGGCATCGCCGTTGTCTGCGTCGGTGAATGTGCCCAGTGGTACGGTGTAGCCGAAGGCCTGGTTTTCGCGCGCAGCCTGTGTGGCGATGGCGCTGGCCACGATGGGCACGTCATTCGTACCCGCAATGGTGATGCTCAGGTTGGCTGTGGCGGTCAGTGGCTCAACATCATCGTCCGTCACAGTGTAGGCAAACACATCCGTCACGCTTTGGCCAACGCCCAGCTTTTGCACGGCGGCTGCGCTGTTGTTCAGCGTGTAGGTGTAGCCGCCGTTGGCGGCAATGGTCAACGTGCCGTACAGGCTGGTGAAAGTCCCTGCCGTTGCTACGCTCAATACCGTGCCCTGGTCAACATCTTTGTCGTTGGCCAGTACGTTGCCTGTGGCTGTCAAGGTGATGTCTTCTTTCACGCTGGCCGCATCGGCAAAAGCCACTGGCGCATCGTTGGTGCCCGTTACCGTTATTTCCAGGCTGCTGGCTGAAGTTGCCAAGCCATCGGTGGCGCTGTAGGCAAAACTATCAGTCACCTGCTGGCCGCCGCGCAAGCTTTGCACATTCAAGGCGGCGTTGTTCAGCTCGTAGCTGTAACTGCCGTTGGCGCTCAAACTCAAGTCACCAAAAGTGCCCTGCAAAACGCCAGGTGCAGCAACCGTCAAAATATCGCCTGCGTCCACGTCGGTGTCGTTAGCCAGCAGGTTGCCCGTTGCCGTCACCGTGCCGTCTTCCTTCACGCTGGCTTCATCAGCGCTTGCCTGCGGGCCATCGTTGGCGCCTGCGATCGTCACTGTCAGTGTCGATGTTGCCAGTAACGGGTTATTGCCGTCGTCCTGAGCGGTGTAGGCAAAGGTGTCAGTCACCACAGCATTGCGCCCCAAGGCTTGCACGTTGGCTGCACCGTTGTTGAGCGCGTAGGCGTAGCTGCCATTTTCAGTCAAGGTCAGACTGCCATAAGTGCCTTGCAATGTGCCGACCGAGCTTGCTGCCAAGTGCAGACTGTCACCCACATCAGGGTCAATGTCGTTGGCCAGCACGTGACCTGCGGCTAACAAAGCAGCGTCTTCTTTGACTGATGCAACATCAGCAAAGGCCACTGGCGCATCGTTGCTGCCCGTTACCGTGACGGCCAAACTGCTGGCTGAAGTGGCCAAGCCGTCGGTTGTGTTGTAGGCGAAGGTGTCGGTCACTTGCTGGCCGTCGCGCAAGCTTTGTACATTCAAAGCTGCGTTGTTCAGCGCATAGCTGTAGCTGCCGTTGGCGTTCAAACTCAGGTCGCCGTATGTGCCTAGCAAAACGCCAGGTTCAGTCACTGTCAAAACGTCGCCCGTGTCTACATCAGCGTCGTTGGCTAGCAAATTGCCTGTTGCATTTGTTACGCCGTCTTCTGTCACGTCTGTTGCATCAACAAAAGCCTGCGGGCCATCGTTAGTACCACGGATGCTGATCGTCAGGGTGCTGGTGGCAGTTTTGTTATCGAGCGCATTGTCTTGCACCGTGTAGCTAAACACATCATTGACCAGCGCATCACGGCTCAGCGCTTGCACATTGGCTGCGGTGTTGTTCAGTGTGTAGGTGTAGCTGCCATTGGCTGCCAGCGCCAGGCTGCCGTACACACCCGCATACGTGCCGGCGTTGGCCACTTGCAGTTGCTGGCGGCTGTCGTATGGCAAGTCAATGTCGCCGTCATTGATCAATACATTGCCCGTTACGCTGGCTGTTGCGTCTTCTTGCGTTGCGCCTGAATCTGCTGCTGCGGTAGGCGCATGGTTGTCCAGCAACGAATGAATGGCCGCACTGTCAATGGCGGGCGAACCGTTTTCAAAGCGGATAAATTCAACGGCACCGCTTGACTCCTCACCCAAAGTACCGCTAAACCAGTTTTTAAGCACCAGCGCATCGTTGGTATTTTTGACACCGACCAAAACGTCAAAGTCCCGGCGCGTCAAGGTGATGTCGGCAGCCGTCAGGTTGCCGCGCACCAGCACACTGTCAGCCGCGCCAGCCGTGTCTGTCACCGTGTCGCGCCCGCCGCCGCGTTGCAGCACGTAGCAGTCGTTGCCTGCGCCGCCGCGTAGCGTGTCTGCCGCTGCACCGCCTTGCAACACGTCCGCACCAGCGCCGCCCAGCAGCGTATTGCCTGCATTGTTGGCTACCAGCGTTACACCGTCGTCATGAGCTGTGAGAGTCAATACCGCGTTGCCTGTTGCCATGAGCTTTTCAACATTCGCAGCCACTGCGTAACTGACACTGGTTTTAACCATGTCATAGCCTTCTGCAAAACTTTCAACCACCCTTGCAGCCGCATTGCTGACGATATAAGTGTCGTCCCCTGTACCGCCCAGCATGGTTGCTGCGCCGCCGCTATCGGCCAGCGTGTCATTGCCCGCGCCGCCTGCCAGCGTGTCGGCCGCACCAGTGCCAATGATCTGGTTGTCAAGCGCATTGCCAGTTAGCGTCAAGGCATTGCGCCCGTGACCCCACAAAATGTCCGTGTTGTCGCCCAGCGTCCAGTTAACCGATGTTTTAACCGTGTTAACGCCCGCCCCTGCTTTGGCAGTCACGATGCTCAGCGCATTGGCCACCACAAAGGTGTTGCTGCCTGTGCCCGCGTACATGTCGGCACGCCCGCCACCGTCCATCAGCGTGTTGTTGCCGTCGCCAGCTATCAGCGCATTGCGACCCAGGCCGCCCACCAGCAAGTTGTCGCCATTGTTGGCGTACACCACGCTGTTACCAGTACCTGCATAAATCGTGTTGTTGCCGTTGCCTGCCATGATGACGGTGTTACCACTGCCGCCCACAATCAGGTTGTTACCCGACGCCGTCGTGACCCACTTGGGCCCAGCACCCAGGTAAATCGCGTTATTGCCACCGCCCGCAACAATGATGTCTTTGCCTGCACCGCTGTAAATGCTGTTGTTGCCATCACCCGCGCGAATCAGGTCATTGCCGTTCCCGGTTGAAATGACCTTATTGCCGTTGCGCGCAATGATCACGTTGTCACCCCGGTTGCCCAGCACCAGGTCATCGCCATCGCCCACCATCATTGGGGTGGCCGGGTTGGCCACGGCAACCGTGGTAACGCGCTGACTGCCATCTGGGCTGTAACCCAGCACATTGCCGCTGTAGGGTAGCGTTACATCAGCCACCTGGCTGGTGCTGCCGTCTACCCGGGTAAAGGTTGCCATACCGTGTACCACCACGCCGTTGTCAATGGCAAACTGGTTGTTGCTGGTCAAGCTGATGGACTGAATACCGCGCGCTTCAAGGCTTTGGTATTCACCACTATCACTCAGGCCATCGGTGTCACCGTCTACCCACACACCCAGTTGCGACCAGCGCGCATCCAGCCGGCTGATGATGCCGTCACTGTTTGAGTCAAACGCGGCCAGGCCCTGCAAGTCAGTCTGCGCGCCCGGCAGGTAATCTTTAAAAGCAATTTGCGTGGTGTCGCGCACCACACCGTCACCATATTTGTCAAAGGCTAACACACCATCCGTGTTGCCAAACCATGCCGTCTGGTGACGCAAACCATCAGCAGGGTTCATGAAAAAGACGTTGGAGTCATTGACTGACGTGAACTCGAAACCATTGTTTTCCAGGTCTAGGATGATGGGGAAAACGCTGTCCCCGGTGTCACCGCCTGGCGGCGGTGGCGGTGGTGGGGGCGGCGTCAGGGTATAACCACCGTCTACAACTATGCGAGCTGTTGCCCCCGACGGATCTCGTACTTCTACGGCAAAGGGGCCGTAAGCATCAGCCGTAAAACTCCATCGGCCATAGTTGTCTAGAGCCACACCACCTGTACGCGGCTGATTAACCACCGTCCAAGTCAAAAATTCAGTCGCATCGTCTGCATCTGTAGCCGTAATCACACCGCTTGGGCTCGAGTAAACGGGCACAGTTCGGTAAGCTGCATCACTTTCACCTGAAGCCGGTCTGATTTCTATTTGGTTATACCCAATAAGCACAGACGGTACAACCACGCTGCCCGTAATACGCGGGGCTTGATTGATGCGACTCACATTCACCTGCACACGCGAAATGGCTTGCCCGTACGCACCGCCGTCCACCACATAGTCAAACCCCGCAGCACCATAAAACCCGGCATTCGGCGTAAACAAAACGGTGCCTGATGCCGCATCCAGGCTCACCTGCCCATTGCTGGCATTCCCCACCCCAGCCACAGTCAACAGCGCATTCGGTGCATTGCTCACCCGGTCGTTGTCCAGCAGGCCTTCATACGTTGTGCCGTTACCGCGTACTGAAATAATGGCCGGTACGCCCTGCTCTGTCGTGAAGCCATCTCCGTTGGGCTGCAGATTGTTCAGGTCATGCAACTGCGTGACGCGCAGAGTTGACTGCCCTGCGTTGGTGTTGATCTGTATGCCATCGGGCTTTTGCACATAGCTGCGGCCTATCGTTTCAGCTTTCAGGCTCAAGGTGCTCATCTGCCTGGTTTGCCCGGCTTGGGTAAACGTGCCGTTGGCATAGTCCAGGCTGCTCACCCCTAAGCCCGCCAGGTTGGTGACCTCGGCGCTTTGGGTTTTACCGTCGGCGTTCAGATCCTTCCACACAAACAACTGGTTGTACAAAGGATCGGTGGTGTTGATCAGCCCATTGCCATCAGCGTCCCAGTTACCCAGGCTGGCCATGCCCCTGTGTTGTTCTGCCACCTTGGTGTTGCTGAACAGCTCTTCAGCGTTGTCAATAGTGCCGTTGATGTTTTTGTCGAGCACCAAGTAGCCGTCTGTGCTGTTGAGCCATTGGGTTTTGTGCTGGTACTGAGGGTTGGCTGTGCCGAGCAGACGCGCGTTCAGGTCGGCTGTGCCGTCGATGTTGAATTCTGTGCTGTTGGCGTTGATGCTAGCCACTGTAGTCACAGCCAGGCCACCGCCAAAGTTCAGGGCTATCGGGTTCCAATTCTCAAAAGTCCCTGCTACGGCTGGCGCGGGTGTGCCTGCCAGCCGGCCCAGGTTGGCAGCGCGCTCCAGCTCGCTCAGACCTGCGTTGCTGAGCAGGTTGTTGGCCTGAATTCTTGCGGTTTGTGCTTCCCACAGCGGGGCGATGGCTTGGCGGGACAGCGCTTCTTGGGTGTAGTAAGCGTTGATGGTGGTGCCAAAGTACAGCTCGGGGCGCTCTGGGTTAAAGGTTTGGCTCGAACCGTTGCCGTTAGCGGTAAAGTACAGGTCGGGGTTCAGGCTTTGGCCTGTGGCGGGGTTGACGCTGTTGACGGTGTAGGTCAAATTGGTGGTGTCTGGCGCGCCTACAAAGCCGCCTACTGTGGCATTGACGGTTGTCAGGCGCTGGGGGATCAAGGCCAGCAGATTGATCGGGTCGCCTGTGTTGTGGTTGATGACGATGTTGTTCAGGCTGTTGATCAAGCTGCCCAGTTGGGCGATGGCCGCATTGCGTGGGTAGGCTTCGCCACTGGCAGCAATGTCCAGTGCGCCTGCACCGTTGAGGTAGACGCTGGCAACGCCAGTTTGACTCCACAACTCGGTCGGTATGAAGGGGCGTGGATCATCTTCAAGTAAAGAACTGAGAATCGTGCCAATCACCATGCCCGCAATGGCGCCTATGGGCCCTGCGGCTGCGCCGAGTGCGGCGAGCGTGGTGCCAGCAGTAGCCCCAATAGCAGCCGTGGTGATGGCTGAGCTGACCATCAAACCCGCTACTCCACCTGCTGCGCCGCCTATGTCGCCGCGTATCAGGCTGTTGGCGATGTTGATGTAGGGCAATGCAGTCGATACGGCTCTGCCAGCACCTAACAATGCACCAAAGCCTTCGGCGGCAGCATTGATAGCATCGCCATAAACGATGACTGCAAAAGCATCGACACCCACTGTGAAAGCACTGGCTCCGGCTGCAAAGGCTGATGCGTAGTCGCCACGTGTCAGAGCTGCATCAAATGAATATAGACCGCTTAAAGCGCCGATAGCACTGGCAACACCAGTCAACTGCGGGGTAAAGGTACTGGGCGATATGTCGTTGTACAGGCGTATGCCTGAGGCCAGCGCGGGTAAAGGTTGGTTGTTCTGTAATGCCTGAATGAGGGCGTAGGCGTTGTTAAAAGCATTCGCAGATTGAGCCAGGTTGTGCAGTGCAGTCTGTTGCACCACGGGGCGGGTTACGCCAGCGGGGTCTGTGGCGTATTCACCGTAGGTGCCTGCCGGGTTGTCTGGGGTGGCTGAGCCAAGAATGTTGTCAACAAAGCTTTTATCCGCAGGGTTGACGGTGCGCAGGCCTGTGGCGGTTATCGTGCCTGCACCGTCTGTGTTGACGATGCTGTAAGTGTTGGGGATGACGCGGTTGAAGTCGCCCGATCTTGGGTCGTCTTCTATGTAGGGGGTGATGTTGCTGGTGCTGGTGACTTGGCCTTGGGGGTTTCTGTCTGTGATGGTGCGGATGTTCAAGTCGCCTAGGACGCTGTATTCGACTTGGCGGCTGCCGCCCAAAGTGTCTGTGGAGATGATGGTTTGAAAGCCGCTTGGGTAGTTAACGGTGACAAGCTGGGTGCCGTCGTCGAAGGTTTGGGCTGTCGTGGTGCTTTGCAGTTGATTAGTCGGGCCATAGACTTCGGTTTGGTTTGTGCCGCCTACAACCGACGTGATGGTTTTATTGATCTGGATGCCAGCAATGTCCAGATTTTGTTCTGTGTTGGTTGGGTTGCCGTTGCCGTTGCTGTCTGGGGCTGTGGTGCTGATGTTGCGGCTTTGGAATTGGCCTGTGGGGGTGTACTTGATTGTGTCTGTGATTATTGTGTTGTCGTCAATTTTTTGAACATTGACGGTTGATGTTATTTGCCCAAGGCCGGTGCGGGTGACTGTAGAGATTGACCCGTTAGATTGCGGCGTTTCCGTAACTTGTAACAGTAATTGATTTGTCGCTGAATAGTTGCGCGTGTCAAGCACACCACTGACTTCTTTCAAAACGGTTTGGTAGCTTTTATCAACACTTTGAACTGTCCACAGCACATTACCGGAATCGTCAGTTTGCTTGAATCGGTAAGACACATCACCATTGCGATTGATAGTGACAGATTCACCATTTTGAAGTTGAACTACAACGCTTGCAGCACCCGCACCATCGCCTGGCCCACTCGGAATTGCATAGATATTTGCGTTGCTTGTGTCTTTGCCTGCAAGCAATTCACTTAGTCTGGTTTCAACTGACTGCGCAAATACATCGGATTCATTCTCGACACCCCCACCAGGAATCAGCTCAATAAACTTATCAGCCGCTGCCTGCGCCACATCAGCCGGCAGTGCATTAGGTGATTCGCTGGATATGAAATAGCCAGTGGCTCTGAGAATTTGGTTTTCAAAATCCCGAACGGCCTGTTCGCCATATTTGATAGGTAGCTTGCTCAACTCTTGCGTTAATTTCGCAAAAAGAACTGGATCTGAAACAAGCAAGTTTTTTGATCCAATACCGAACGCTGGCCAAAATGACGGATCGCTAAGCAACCCTGCAACGCCAAATTTTTGAAGAGCAGCATCAGTGCCTGCAAGTGTGCCGTCAATGAACTTTTGCCTTTCGACTGGATTGTTTCGAATAGCATCGCCCACCGTCGTGACCACGCCGTTGGGCAGGGTGTAAGGCTCGTTCCAATAATAGAAAGCACCGCCCCAGCCACCGATAGTCATACCGCCAAATTTAATTGCGGCGCTAATGTCGGCGTTCAGTTGCTGCTTAAAATCCGGTATACCTGACGCTCTGCGAATATCCGCAAACACATTGCTGCCAATATCGTCAGAAATACCGTTCACATGCACCAAGTCAGTACGTGCGCCGGGGGTAGCGGCCAGCCCGGAGACGGTAGCTGCCCGTATGTAAACCGATGCGGGTGAACTGCTGTCGCTAGCGTTAATCTTGGCGGCCTGGTCAAACCAGTAAATTTGCTTATTGCTCGCACCTGCAATGCGTCCAGCCTTCATTTCAGCGGCAATGTAGCTGTACATCGCCGGATATTTGCTGGTGCTACCGTAGCTATTGATGGTGGTCAGTTGTTGGGTTGATAAATTCAAGCTCATGTTGGTCTCTTCAGGTTAATTTTTTTGGGTAGATCTGGGCGCAGCAGACGCGGCGACCTTTGGTGCAATATTCCATGCGTCGATGTACTTCCATATTTGTGCATCGATTTCTTTCCAGCGTGGCCAGTTATCCATATGGCTACGCCAGGCAATGTCTACGCCGCCATATTTCACGCTGAAATACTTTGTAGTCATCATTGGGAAAATGTGATGAGGTTCATAAGGCTCAAGCATGATGTCCAACAAAATATATTCCTCAATCTCTGATTCGCGTCTGCCATAGCAAAGGAATCCATCGCTTTCTTTTTTTATTGGTGCATAGCAACGCAAGCCATATTTGTCCTGAAATTTTTCGGTGTCAATTGAGCGATATGGTCCCGTTGAAGTTCTTTTAAACATATTCGGCGGATGTCTTCCCGGCGCGTCGAGCTCTATTGCGCTCATCGATGCAGGAGCGATAAAAGCTACCTCCACCCGGTTTTTATCAAAACTGTTCAAGTAGTTATCAGGTGTGAAGCCCCCAAAGTCAGGCATGTGCATGGTGAAACCAGCTAGGTCTGCATATGGGAGTTTTTCGACTGGATAGGGCGGACGAAAAGCCAGATCCCGTCCTGTAAACGAATCTCGGTGCGCCCAAAATTCATGGTGTTGCGGCGGTATGGCCAGAATTAAGTTGTCTTTAAGCTTGACCAGTGCAGGTTTGCCCGGCCAAGTTTTCGCGTACGGGCTTTCGGGGTCGAGCAGTTGACCGGGTTTCAGTGGCGGCTGCATAAAGTCGGCTCCTTGGTTGTCTGCATCGCAGGCAGTGGCAATCAGTAAGACCACCAAAATAATGATTTTTTTTAGAAGGCTCATGCTGTATAGCTTAGATCAGGTTGACCGACATGAGCGCCAAGCCCGGAACAAATTTGCTACATATTACGTAGCTGCTTACGCCCGTAAACAAGCGGCTCTGGCTACTTTTCGTTCCTAAATCGCTTTGTTTTTGAGCTTTCAAACGGTTTTTAATTCTGCTGGAAGCTCGTTTTGAGCAGTTTTTACCTGTTTTCAGGCACGTTTTAGGCCTACAGACCAACAAATACGGGCGCGAGCAGCTCCTGTTTTGATAGTATTTTTTCAGCATCATGGTTTGCCTTTCTCCGTGGCTGGGTTCATCTTCACAATCTCCAATGTCGTCAAAATGCCGTTAGCCAGTGCGTCGCCCAGCTCGGGTTTGGCGCATTGCTGTAGTCGGGTTTTGGGGTCTTCACTGCCCTGGCAAAGCAGTACGCGCTGTGTGCTTGCGGGTACGCTGGCTTGGGGGTGGTAGAAGTAGGCAAAGCCGTTGGGAATTTCAATATTGACCCACTGCTCGACCAACTCGGGGTTGGCTTTGCCGTCGCTGTGCGTCGCTATCCACGCCTTTAGCCTGTGTGCGCTGGCTTTGATGAGTTTGCCGTCGTTGCTGTAGTTGCCGTGAAAGGCAACGTAGGTTTTGTCCAGTGGCTGGTCGTCTGAAAAGTTGCGTGTTTTGCCGCCTAAAAACATACGCGAACATGACGAGCGGCAAAAGCCTGATACGGCGGTACTCAGGCCTTTTTCACGTATGTATTCACCTACCGCGTAGCCTGTGCGGGCGTCGCCACCCCGGGAGTCTTTTAAGACGACGGTGGTGATGCTGGGGTTGTTGTCGATGGCGTCTTTGAGCATGCGCAGCTCTATGCCGGTGACGTTGCCGGACAAGATGACAAACGGGGGGCGGGCCTCTATGTCCATGGCTTTGGCGCTGCTGGCCCAGGCCAGAGCAAGTGACAAGGTTACAAAAGCGGTGACTGAAATTTTTTTCATTTGCGTTGTAGTGAGTTTGAAGAAAAAAGCCGATTGCCAATTAAATTGTTTGGGTGTACATTAAATAGATGCTGACAGTCAAAGAAACCGATTATTTCAAGCGTGTCGCGTCGAGCGTTTGGCAAGACGCGGAGCGCATTGAATTTATCGACTGGATTGCTGTTAACCCGATGGCTGGTGACGTGATACCTGGCACAACGGGTCTGCGCAAGGTGCGTTGGCAGCGTGCGGGTATAGGCAAGCGGGGCGGTGCAAGGGTGATTTATTTCAACCGCCTTGACGCTGGCCTGATTGTGTTGCTGACCGTTTACACCAAAACCAAATTTGACAATCTTCGCCCTGAGTTTTTGAATTATCTGAAGGAGCAAACCCATGACTGACCGCACTAAAGTGACCGCTAAAACACCCGCCGCTGTACCGCCGCCTGAGTTTTGGGCGGGTGTGGACCCTGACATTGCCGCGTTTGAGCGTGGCTTGTTGGAGTCTATGGGCCAAGCAAAGCGCGGCGAGTTTGCCGCCGTGCACACGCCCGAGCAAATCGCAGTGCGCCGCCGTGGCAGGCCCACGGGCAGTGTGCAGGTATCGACAAAAGAGCCCGTCAAAATCCGCTTAGACCCAGACGTGTTGGCCGCGCTGCGTGCCACGGGTGATGGTTGGCAAACACGCATTAACAGCACGTTACGAGCGTCCCTGCAATTGGCGGGGCGACTGGGTTGACGGGTATTGGCAAAATCAGCCTGTTTCAGGTCATTTTCACCTGTTTTCAGGTATGTTTTAGGGCTGTAACTCAATAAATACGGGCGCAAGCAGCTCCTGTTTTTATAGCGGATCTGGCGTGTAGCCAGTACGCCACTGTCAGCCTGCGGGTTGAATCGCTTGATCAATTCGCACATTTCATTCATTTGCGCTGTACCCACATGCTGTGCTGGCCGCCGACGGATGGCATGCCGAGTTTGGTGAACAGTTTGGCTGACTGCGCCTGGCCTGGGCCGAATTGGTTGGTGATGGTGATTTCAGCCACCTCGCGGTTGTTGGCCCAGCGCCTGAAGGCCGTGACCAGCTTCATGGCGACTGGTGTGCCGCGCTTTGGGGGCGTGACGTACAAGTAGTCGATATGCGCACAAAGATCGGTACTGAAGGGGTACTGGCGTGCAGTGGCGACCAGCACGCCCACGGTGGTGGATTCTGCTGGCGTTACCTGTACTGCAACGATCACGCAGTTTTGTTTGGCTGGAATCACGCGCTCAAGGTACTTCCAGGTTTGGGATGCGCTGTACATCATCCAGCCGTAGCGGCTTTGCACATGTATTTGCCGGCCCAGCTCGACCATGGCGGGGATGTCTGACAGTTGGGCAAATCTGACTTGTGTCATGCGGCCTGCCTTTGGGCTAACGCCTGTTGATGCAGTGGAGCTTGTAGTTTGTTGGCCAGGCCGCTGCGCAGCGCAGCCAATGCGCCGTTGCTTAACAGGCCGGGGTTATCTATGGCGGCGCAATACAGCCCCTGCAAGGCCTTGCCCCAGCTGGCTTGCTCAATCAGGTTGGCGCATTCCATTTCAGCCAAGGCTTGGAGTTGGGTGTATTGGACCAGCAAAGCGCCTTCAGCCAGCCCAGGGTGCTGCGCCCCTGCCCTGCCTTGCAGTTGAGTGCTACCGCTAGGCTTGCGGCTTTGTAGGCCTTGCAAGATGGCGTGGGGGCGGTCAATGCTGCAAAACAGCCAGGCTAGGGCTTCTGCATCCGTACCAATGGCGTTTTGTAGCTCAGCCCGCTGGGACTGCACCAGGCTTTGGTGGGTAAAGGCGTTGGTGCCGTAAATACTGTGAAACAAGCCAGCCATGCAAACGGCCTGTGGGTTGCCCCACGCGTGCAACTGCTGACAGGTTGCCAAAAGATGGTCAAACAGCACGCGGCCGGTGTGGGGTGTTTGCATGGCACCGCTGCGCAGCAACAGTGCGCGTGCTGCCTCTGGCAGCTCAAACCGGGTGGCGATGGCGCTCGGGCTAGGCATGCGCTGCCCCAGGTTGAGCGGGTGCTGCGAGCTGGGTTTTGATGACCAATGACACCCGCAGCTCGTTGCAGTCGCGGCTGGGGGCACGGGCGCAGTGGGGAATAGCACCATGAAACGTCACGGCGCGGCCTGGGCGGGGGAACACCGAGGTCAAAATGTCGGTCTCATCACGGGTGTAAAACACCGTGTCGCCCGCCCAGTTTTGGTGCCATACCGGGTGGGCGTAATAGACGGTCGAGAAATAATTTTCAGTGTCTTTGTTGTCCTGGTGTACATAGCCTTCAACACCAAAGGTATGGCTGTTGAGGTACACGCGCAGCGGCTCATGGCCTTTAAGCGGGCCTTGCTGCAATAGCTTGAACAGTGCGTACGCAGCTGAATACTTGTGCGACTCAGCCAGCTCGTCTTCACAGTTTTGGCGGCTGCTGCCGTCGCCGCCTGCAATATGGGCATGCCAGTAGCAATAGCGGTCGCGCCGGGTGTTAGACCGCCAGCCGTACTTCCAGATCGGCTCATGCGTCAGCTCTGAAATAGCTTGCTGCAAGGCCAGTGGCACAGCGTCGTCTGTGACGAGCAGGTTGCCCAAATGGGTGGGGAAGGCTTTGATTTGCATGGGTTGGTTTTAGTGATTTTGTGTTTAACGTTCTTTTAGGCTCTCGCTACCCGCCCTTTGAATCGGGCTGAGCAAATACTCAATCACCCGCCTTTGCCCGGTTTTGATTTCAGCTGTGATGTTCATGCCCGGGCTGATGGGGACGCGCTTGCCGTCGATGTTCATGTCTTTGGCGGCGAGCGTTAAGGTGGCGGGGTAGTAGCTGCCCTTTTTTTCGTCGGTGACTGCATCAGCTGTCACCATGTCTACCTTAGCTTTAACCGTGCCGTACTTGGTGTACGGGAAGGTCTCTAGCTTGACTTCAGCCTGCTGGCCCGCGTTGACAAAGCCAATGTCTAAATTGGCGATGCTGATTTCTGCGGTGACTCTGGCTGAATCTGGCACCACAATCATCAGCGGCTGGGCGGGCGTGACCACGCCGCCGACGGAATGCACGGCCAGTTGCTGAATGGTGCCTGCTACCGGGGCGGTGAGCTGCGTGAGGCGTTCACGCTGGTTGGCTTTTGATTCGTCTTGTGTCAGTTGCTGGGCTTTGGATGTGGCTTGTGCGTTACGGTCATTCAGGGTGCGGCGCGTTTCGGCGATATATGCGGCTTTTGATTGAGCGGCTTCGTTTAGCGTTGACTGCGCCTCTTGCAACTTGGCGCGCTGGGTGGCCAGGTCGCGTTCAAGTTCTACCCTTTCACGGGTTTTGTCTTGGGTGGCGTGGCTGCTGATGAAGCCTTCAGTGACGAGCTTTTTAAAGTCAGTCTCGCGGGTTTGCGCCATGGGGATGGTGGCTTCTAGTACATTGACACATAAATAACGAAACCTTATTAAACTCTAGGTATCGCCATCCGGCATACAAAGGAGTGGTCATGCGTCAGACGGAACTCACCTTGAGCGAAGAAGATCGCTTGGTCATCGAAGACATTCGCAGCAAAGGACTGCATCAAGCCA
>JBASFP010000019.1:0-67167 GCA_049653085.1 Polaromonas sp. | reverse complement strand
TAGATGTGCAGTCTGTTCCTCGCTTTGATAGCCGATTTCGTTGACGTCAGTGCTGAGAAATACCGTCACCAAGGGAAATTTATTAGATGCCCTCGGTTGACTTTATGGGAAGTCCCTGTAATTGGCCTATAGCCTAATCAGGCACTTAAAAAAGCCTCTTTTTCAATCTTTTCAGGCACATTCAACCGCTCAGCTGACACATACTGCTCGCGGTACATTTCAAACGGCATGCTGTCCAGGGCTTCAATCTTTTTTTGATCCGCCATTGACTGTTGGCTCAAACTTTTAAAGCGCGCCTGCTGCTCACTTGAAAACGGCAACGCCTGAAAATAATCTTTGGTTTTTTCAGACTGCGCGCGTACAAACTTCACAAAAGAGTTGTCATGGTCTTTGGCCATCGCGGCCAGTACCCTGGCTGATGGCAATGTGCCGGCATCGTTCAAACCTTGCGTAGCCGCCTTCAATGCTGCGCTGTAGTCTGATGTGCCATGCGCCGCATCCAGCGCTGCCGCAATTGGCGCGCACTTGGCCACAATCTCATGACCCCAGTCGGTCAGAGCGACTTCTTTGCCATCTCGCTCCAGCAGCAAACCCGGTTCACGGCCACGGGCGGCGGTGCGGTGTTGGTTGCGTGCCAGTGCGGCGATTTCCTCTGGGGTGTCAGGCGGGCTGACGCTCGTCAGGCAATGCAGCAAAAAGACATCCAGGAAGCGCATGGTTTGTGCGGTGATGCCCACTGGCTCAAACGGATCGAGATCCATCAAGCGCACCTCAATGTATTCCACCCCCCGCTCGCGCAGCGCGTGCAGTGGCCGCTCACCAGGAAAAATCACCCGTTTAGGCCGAATCGTGCCGTAAAACTCGTTTTCAATTTGCAGCAGGGTAGTACCAAGCTGGTTGTAGTCGCCGCCGGGGTTTTGAATACCCACCTTTTCATAGGCGGGGTAAGGACGGGTCAAAGCGTCTTGCAGTGATGCGGCGTAACCATCTAGGCTGTTGTAGCTGACGGCTAGCGAGGCTTGCGCATCGCTCTGGTAGCCCAGCCGGCCCATGCGCAGTGATGTGCCGTAGGGCATGTACATGGTGCTGGCGTTGAGCTGCTGCAACTCATGCTGGCGGCCTGCGACAAAGCTGGAGCACACCGCAGGCGACGCGCCAAACAGGTACAGCAGCAAAAACGCCTGACGCCTGAAGTTGCGAATCTGCGAAAAATACTGCTGGCTGGTCACACCGGGGAACGACCAGTTGTAATGAATGCCCGAAATGGTTTGCATGCGCCTGCCGTAACGGTGACTCAAGCCCAGGCGGTAAACGCTTTTGGCCCGACCCACATTGGACGAGCCAAAACGCGCCACGGGAATGGTCTCGTCCGTCGGCAAGCCGCAGGGCATGGATGACACCCACAGCATTTCATCGCCCAGCACCTGCATGGTCTGGTAGGTGTACTGATGGATTTGCGTCAGCTCGTCAATCGCGGCCTGCACACCCGCGTGGACACCCGTGACCAGTTCAACCTGCGACTCGCTGAAGTCGGTGGTGATGCTGGGGTGCGTCAGCGCCGAGCCTAAAGCCAACGGGTGTGGGGTCAACGCCAAAGCGCCGCTGGGCTGGGCGCGCAAGCTTTCTTTTTCAATACCGCAGTGCATACCCAGCAAGCGAACGGGCGATAAAACAACAGCCTGGTCAGCAGTCAGTGCCTGTAAATGGTTCATATTGTAAGATTCCCGAATTGTTCTTTGTGGGGCTGGAAGTTATCACAGGCCAGCTTTTTGCGCTTGGCAAGACTATTTTTGACACAATCAGTTTCACACTTATATGTCGGGCATGATCATTGGCTTGCAAGTCACTATAAAGAACTATAAAGTGCGAAAATCTAACAAATCGAAGACAATTTGAACGCAAGCCGATGAATACACTGTTGAAAAAATTATCTGACTGGCTTGGTCGGAGTCAAACGACGCACAAGAATAGCGCCTTACCCAGCAGCCGCAACCCTGAACAATCGATGCTTCATGATGGTTCGGAAACCGCTACACGCGGTCAGTTGGTGCAGGTTCTGCTGCGTGACCTGGTGCGCAAAAGTGGCATGCCACCCGGTTTGATTCAGTGCCAGATACAGGTCATGAACAGCCGCTCTCGCGGCCAGGGGCTTTTTGTGCGACTGGTTGTCAAGCAGTGGGATGAGCGGCTGATGACCTATGCTTTCGCCTTTCAAAAGGCTTTGCTGACAGAAATCGTACAGTTTGAGCCCCAAGCGGGCACCTGGTTGCAGGGCATTGCCTGGCAACTCGAAGTGGCAGCCAGTTGCCCATTGACGGATCTGCCTGGCCCGGACTTCTGGCAAGCACCTGCGCTTAGCGCTAAACCCTTTGATCAATTTGACATCGTCCCGATGCCTGCAAATGCTGTGGCCGTGGTTGCACCAATGCCAGTGCCTGAATCGCCTGCCGTGCCAGTCTTGCCTGGATTTCCGGTTGCTGCCGTTGTGGGTGTGCCAGATGCGCTGCCTTCGCTGCCGCCACTGATCGACGTACCGACCCCACCTGTAGACGATACCGCGCAAGACCTGGGGCGCCTGTTCGCCATACGCGACAACGAACTGGCAAGCCTGGCCAAAGACAATCTGCTGCCAGTCGGCAACCAAAGTATGGAGCCTTCGCCGCTACAGCGCGGCTGATAATCGCTACTTTTTTAGTAGCTTCTTGCGCCCGTATCTATTGGGATGCAGCCTGATTTAGCATTAAAATCAGGTCAAAACGCGCTTCAAAAAGGCTTCCAGATCTAAAACCTCTTGCGGGCAAACTGAATGCTCCATGGCGTATTCGCGCCACTCAACCGCGTAGCCCATCGCCGCCAGTGCATCACGCGAGGCGGTCGCGCGCGGCAATACCACTACGCCGTCGTGCGTGCCGTGTGCCAGGAAGATGGGTGTTTTTAAACTCGCAGCCGAATGCTCTGCTGCGGTGGTGCTAGCCAGTGGCAAATAACCCGACATGCCAACAATGCCCGCCAATGTCTCGGCATGGCGCAACCCCACCATCAACGACATGGCGCAGCCCTGTGAAAAGCCCGCCACCACCATTCGGTTGGCGGGTATGCCGCGCGCTTTTTCATTGGCAATGATCTCTTCAATCTGCAACTGCGACTGACGCAAACCCGCTTCGTCTTCGCGCTTGACCAGATCCGCCGCCAAAATGTCGTACCAGGCCGGCATCACATAGCCGCCATTGATGGTGACGGGAATCGTCGGCGCGTTGGGAAAGAGATAACGCACCGGCCCCACACTGGACAAATCCATCTGCTGGGCGATTGGCACAAAGTCCCGACCATCAGCACCCAGGCCGTGCATGATGAGGATGGTGGCGACAGGGTTCTCACCCGTTTGAGCTTCGAGGACTTGGAGGGGCATGGTGGATTATTGAAAGCTGAAAAACCTGATTTTAGTGAACGCAGCGAATTGAGCATCCAAATTACACCCGCATGCGTATAAGAATGATGCACTCTGTGATAACCGCAACCAAGGCATTGCCATGACACATTTTTTTAATCGTTTCCATCGCCTGGTTTTACTTGCCATGTGGCTGGCGCTTCAAACTCTGATGCCCGCACACGCCCAATCACTCTCAGCCAAAGACGAAAAAGCCGTGCTGGCCGTGGTGCAAAGCCAGTTGGCTGCGTTTGCCAAAGACGACGCGAACAAGGCTTTTTCATATGCCACGCCCGAGTTGCGCAAAACCATTGGCAACGCCAGCGCTTTCATGGCCATGGTCAAGGGCAGCTACCCGGTGGTGTACCGCCCGGCGTCAGTGGTATTTTTAAAAGCCGAAAGCTCAGGCGACGAAGTGGTTCAAAAAGTGCAGATGCTCGACGCCAGCGGCACGTCGTATCTGGCGCTGTACAGCCTGCAACGGCAAAAAGACAAAACCTGGCGCATCAGCGGCTGTGCGGTGGTTGCGAATAACGGTCGAATGGCTTGAACTAGAAAGCGTCAATCGCTACATTTTTAGTAGCTGCTTGCACCCGAAACCAGGGGAAATGCCGATGGGTTTCGTATGGACTGCACCGATAAATCGACGTCCAACCCCGGCTAGTAGAGGTGGTCGGCGGTAGGCCACTGAACTTCTGATATCTGCTCAATCGTCCCCTTACGAAACCAGGGGAATTGATCGAACGGCACAAGCAGTTCTTCGTCGGCAAGCAAAAGCCAAAAACCGTGCTTTGAAACATGGGTAACTTCAGCCGCCGAAGTGGTGGTTCCATGCATCCTGGATCTCCTTGAAATGTGCATTCACAACTGCTTGCGCTTGCCGAATTTGCGTAGCAGAAAGGCCTGTGCTGCTGGCTAGGGCCACCTGCGGTGTAAGCCAAAACTTTGCCTCTCCGTCATTGTGCGCAACATGCACATGAATGCGTGTCTACTCCCGAGAAAAAAAGAAGAGACGAAATTGGCCGTCGCGAACTATGGTAGGTACCATGTCGCTACTGTAACCAAGTTATTTTCTAGCAGGCTAACGTAAAGCTAAGGGGCGGGCGCGGTAGCAACCGTCCCGCTTGAGCGCAATGTTAGCGCGATGTGTCGTCATGCCGTACGACTCGCAATGATTTCTGCCGTTGCCGCTTCAGCAAGTTTTTTAGGGTCAATTCCCATAGCCTGAAAAGCGCGTACAGCTACGCCATATTGGGCGGTGGTGGCTGCTAGGATGACGTGTGCGCCCAATAGAGGGGCTGCTAAGTTCGCCTTTTGTTCCTTGACCATTATTTCTTTCGTCAATGTTTGCATGAGTGCTTGAGCGGAAGATTGCGTTTTATACAGCCCCGTGCCAGTGGGTAGGGGTGTTGCCTCATCGGTAATTGCAGCATCAGGTGGTAACGCAATGCCGATATTTTGCAAAGCATCATCGTATTGTCGAGCGATGGCAACGCAAAAACTGTCTGGATCAGCATGTAATCTCTTAAATGCTTTACGTGCCGTGCCATCTGGCAGCTCCAGAGCCATCAGAACAAAATGTTCCGCTCCCGGCTCTTTTTGTCCATCGGCGTTCGCAAGCTTTTCAGCCCCGAAGCAGAGTGCTTTGATTGTACTTACATCACGGAAGCGTTGTTTTATGGCATTGAACATAAATGCACCTAATCTGAATATGGTTTGGACAGGGAGTTTGCTAAACGCTTGTGAGCAGCCTGCTTGGATACGCCAAGCGCTTCAGCAATATGAGACCATGACCACCCTTGTTCTATTGCTGCGTTGACAGCACTCCGCTCCAATTTGTCTGCCAACAAACGAAGAGCTACGACGGCTGCCAAGGCTTCGGCAGGATCATCTGGAGAAGGAAGCGATTTAAGGTTGATCATTCGTCAATCATAGTTGACGAATGATCGCTTGTCAACAAATATTGACGATATGTGCCAAGCACGCGCTAACGTCGGAGTTGACCGGCGACCAGCGGGGAGGAGCAAAGCGAAGGACAGCCGCTGGGCGTCCGTGTCGAATGACCTGTTATGTCGCATCGCTGAGTCTGACGGCCTAGCCGGCGCTCGTCTCACTTGACCAGGGTCTGCAGGACCGCATCGAAGAAGCGCCCTTGGGTGAATGTGGCCGCCGACCAGCCGATTTGGTAGACCGAGGTGTGAACGACGACTGTGCGCGTGGCGGGATGTACCCAAACCGCCTGCCCGCGAAGGCCTCGCAGGTGGAAGCGATCTCCCAGCGAAGAAACCCAGGTTTGATACCCGTAGGTGGGGTTCGGTGCTTGCGATGTAGTGGCGGCCTTTACCCAGGCGGAGGGGATGATCTGCTTGCCATCGCGCGCACCGCCGTCCGCAAGGAGAAGCCCGAGGCGCGCCCAGTCGCGAAGTGTGGCGCTGAAGCAGCAGTAGCCCACCTCGTTGCCCAGCGGGTCGATATTCCAGTAGGCGTCAAACTCGGCACCCATCGGTTGCCATAGCACGCGCGAGGTGTACTCGGAGAGGTCGCCGCCTACCGCGCCGCGAAGCACGAGCGCGAGGACAAACGTCTCGGATGAAGCGTAGCTCCAGCGCTGCCCGGGTGGCGCGACGCGCTCCTTGTAGGGCAGCACGGCGGCCGCCCCGCCTGGTCCTTCCTGGAACAGGATTGCGTTGGCCAACTTCATCACATCGTCACTGCCGTTGTAAACCTCCTGGAACCTCACCCCCGAGGTCATGGTGAGCAGGTGCCGGATCGGCGTCTGGCCGTACGGATGTCCCTTCAGGTTCGGCACATAGACCTCTGCCTTGTCGTCCAGGGATTTGATCTTCTTCTCGTGCAGTGCAATGCCCACCAGAATACCGATCACGGTCTTCGCCATGGACATCGACGCGAACCGGTGCTCCGCGTTGCGCTCATACTGGTAGCGCTCGGCGTGGATGGTGTCCCCCTGCATGACGAGCAGTCCGGTGTTGCGGTGCTCGGCCAGAAACGCCTCTAGGCCGACCGCTGGTTCCTGCGCCGCCCGCCGTAACGGCCGCGGCGAGTCGGCTTTCTTCACTACCCGGGACGGGTATATCTGGTGATAGTGGCTCATTACGCCGACCAGACACCACTCAGGCGAGAACGAACCTTTCGCGTTTGGACAGGTCGGATAGCCTCTGGATTTGCCTAACGCTTCTTCATCCGGGGCGGCCAGCGAAACCGTGGAGCATGCCAATACAGCGAGCAGGAGGAGCATCCTCATGCGATTTTGGCTGCGCTTTGACAGAGATTCGGACAACATGGAAAGTCCTTTCGGTCTTTGGCATTTGGTGCATTGCAGTGCACCGGGCACGTCACTGAGGATACCCACGCTTTGTGACAAGACAGCTCAGCATATCAGGGGCTGACCATTTTTCCAATGAGGGCAGTCCCTGATGCAAGTTGAACAAAAACGATCATCCCGCTCTTGCGGCTCGATCAAGGACAGGACTATCGGACTCTTACAGTCGACTGGGTATTCCACATCGAACGAAAGCGTGTCTTGCCCCTTGTCCTCGGTCACTCGGTGCAGGACGGCATCATGAAGATGGAGGTCGTTAAGCGTCACGCTTTGCCTGCGACATAACGAATAGCGTTTATCTGCCGCGCTGCGATGCTAGCAAAGGGCGGGCACTCAAAGGCGGCAGATAAACCTTGTTGGACTGAACCACCGCCCCGATCTCATGCTGATCGGCGGTATAGGGGTTTGTAAGCTTGGGGGGCTTTAGCATGCGTAAATTATGACTTCAGATGCGGCCCATGTGTGACTTGGCGCACCCGTTTTCTCAGCAATCGCTGTGACCCTCCGTGCCTAGGCTAGTGTGCGCGGCGTGCCAACACACAAGCACTGGCACAACACGCAGCGCTATCCCGGCCGGGCTTGCTAGGCTCTGCCAACATCGGTTCAAACCTGCGGCTGTGCCGGGTGGTCAAGGCGGGCCTCGGTTGTGCTGCAACACCGCCCCACCTGGCGCTGGCAATCGGCCAAGACCGGCGAGCACCGCCGTTACCCGCAAACGATCTTGCCCGCAGCACGGACACAAGCCCACATCGAGCCTGGCCACCCGCACCATGAACGCTTGGGCGCACTCGAACGCCCGTGAGTTGAGGGCTGGCATCTGCAAGGCTGCGCGTGCTGTTGCCAGCTTGACCGCCTTGCAGCTTGATGCCAACACCCCATAGTGGCGAATCCGCTTGATGCCGCTGGGCAGGATGTGCAGCATGAAGCGGCGCACAAACTCGCAGCCTTGCATCCTCAGCAAGCGCTTGGCATCATGGTTCTGGCCACCGCCCCCGTCAGCACGCACCGTGAACGCCACCTCGTGCTCGCTGACACAGCGAATGCGCTCATTGCTGATGGCGGTGCGATGCGTGTAGCGAGACAGGTATTCCAACACCTGTGCGGGGCCGCCCAATGGGGTCTTGGCATACACCACCCACGCATGCTGGTAGAGCTGGTGCTTACGCGCCCGCCAGCTTTGTTCATCGACCTGCGGGTCACGCTCAAGCTTGCCCGCTTTGTGCGCCGCTACCAGTGCCGCCATGAATTTACCGCGAAACACCGTTGACAGCGCCTGTACAGGAAACAAGAAATCGGGCTTGCGTGTCGGCGTGTGCCACTTGTCACAACCGTTGCTATCCCTGCCCAGCACCCCGCAGGCCATGACAGCATGCAGGTGAATGTGCAGGCGCAAGTCCTGCGTCCAGGTATGCAGCACCAAACTGAAGGCAGGTGTACCACAGGCCAGTCCCATCCATTTGGGGTTGCCCGCAAACTCGGCCAAGGTTTGCGCCGTGCAGGCAAACAAGGTATCGATCACCCAGCGCGGGTGCATGCCGTACAAAGCATTCAGGGTATGCGGCAAGGTGAACACCAGATGGCAATACGGCACTGGCAGCACTTCGCTCAGGCGCCCTTGCAACCACGCGTCCTTGGCACGCGCGCCGCAGGTAGGGCAATGCCGGTTGCGGCACGAGTGGTAGTGCCAGTGGCTGTGACCACACGTCGCACAGGCCAGTTGCTGTCCACCCAGCGCAGCAGTACGGCAGGCCGTGATGGCCCGCCAAGCCTTGGCCTGCGGGGTGCACAGGAGGTGCGATTGCAGGTACGCTGCGCCGTGCTGGCGTAACGCCTGTGCCAAGCTGGCCATGAGGGGCTGCGCTACAAGTGTTCAGGACAAGCCAAGCGCAGCCAGTAAATCCAGTGGGTCGCCGCCTTGGGGCGAGCGGAACTGGGGGCTGATCAGGTGCAGGTAGCGCCCGGTGGTGGCGATGTGGCTGTGCCCCAGCAGCTTTTGAATCGTAAAGAGGTCTACCCCGCCTTCGAGCAAGTGGGTGGCAAAGCAGTGACGCAGGGTGTGGATACCGCCATTTTTAGTAATACGGGCTACGAAGCGGGCATCCTGGTAGGCGCGCTGTGCCATCTCGATGCTCATGGCAGCTTTGCCGCCGGTGTCTGCAAACAGCCAGGTGCCAGGGCGAAAGTGGCGCACGTACGCACGCAGCAAGGCCAGCAGAGTTGGGCTGAGCAGGGTGTAACGGTCTTTGCCGCCTTTACCGTTTTGCACTCGCACGCACATCCGGTCGGCGGCGCTGTCGATGTCGGCTACTCTGAGCGCACAAGCCTCTGAGACGCATAGGCCTGTGGCGTAGACGGTTTGCAGCAGCATCCGCTTGGCCGGATGGGGGCATACCGCAAACAAGCGCGATATCTCCAGGCGTGCCAGCAACTCGGGTTGTTTGGCGGGGACTTTGGCAAAGGGCACTTGAAAGTGTTCGCGCCCGCGTCCGAGTACGGTTTGAAACAGGAACTGGGCAGCGCAGGCGGCTTGGGTATCATGCTGCTGTAGGACAGCTTGTCCTCCTTGACCATGTGCAGCAAGTAGGCCTGCACGTCTTGCTGGGTGTACAGCGCTGGGTCGCGCCGATAGTGTTTGGCCATGCGCCGTATGGCGCTGATGTAACTCTCCTGGGTGCGCTGGGCAAAGCCGCGCTGGACCATGGCGTCGAGCATGCGTTGGCGCAGTTCAGTCATGAGGTTTCTCCTTCAAAGCCGGGGAATATTCTCCAACCTGAAGGTTTCTGCTGATCGAACCTAAACGCAAGTGCAGCGCAATGCAAAACGCGGTGGCTGTCTTTGCAGATCAACCACCGCGTCAGCGGTTTAGTTCAACTCAACGTACACAGCAAACCCCGCACTATAACGTGGCAACTTACCCCAAAGAAAATGAGGTTTTCAATTGTCTGGCTTGAATAGTTTGCTCCAATAAAAGTAGCAGCAAACCCCGCGCGTTCTGGTGACTGATTTTTATAGGACATTTCCGGATTTTGCCCTTTTTGCTGAGATTTGAACAACGCTGACCATGAATTGTTTTAAAAATCAGCTTTTAAACAACTGCAATAAAAAGCCAGAAAATAAGGCAAAGCTGGTTGAAACCATTCACCGCCTTACACACAGACTCTGACTTGGTGTCGCCTTTTGCTGTGCTTTCCCAAAATACATCAAACTCACACCCGTACATGACGCGGCAGCTTCGCAAAAGGCACAAGGCCGGCTGGTCGAATACAGCACGCTACCCGCCAGATTTTTGCGCCCCAAGCGTCGCTGCGCATCAGCAATAGCAATACGTTCGGCATGCGCATCAAGGTTATTGTCTTTGACTACCCGGCTGGGCCCTTCGCCCACCAGCTTGCCGCCCAATACCAGCACCGCGCCATAACTTTGGTCGCCCCAGGACTCGGCCAGTTGCAGCATCCGCTGTGCGGCTTGTTGCCATTGCGGGTCGGGGTGTTCAGGCCTGGCAAAGACGGCGGAGTCGCCCGTGCAAAGTAGCGCCGTGCCAGCAACAGCTTGAGCCATCACTTTGCGCCGGCTGGTCATGGTGGCAAGCTCAGTCGCCGGGGCATCTGGCTGCTGCCTGCGTCCCATTGCCACAGCGCACCGTCGCGGGTGCGGGCCAGGGTGACGGTATCGCCAGCGGCGACGTCAGTCACGTTGTCGAGCAGCTTTGCAGGCTCTATCGCAAAGCCTGCGCCCCAGGCCCAGAGGCTGCCGTCAGCGCGAATCGCCAGCGAATGGCGTGAGCCAGTGGCAATGGCGACTGCATTCTGGAAAATCGCGCCCCAGCGATCAGCCTTGTCACCCAGGCCGTGGGACGACAGTGGGCCAAAGCGGTTGCCGCCCGTGCCCATCACGGTGCCGTCGCGCCGCAGGTAAATCGCATGGCCGGTTTGGGCGCGCACGGCGACTGCGTTCTGCGCGGTGGCCACAAATTCAGTGGTGGCAGTCAGCTTGCCATCGCCATACTGGCCGCGGTGCGCCAGGCCCTTGGCATACAGTGCGCCACCCTGACGGATGTAGTAGTCCGCGCTGTCGCCAATGCACACGTCAGTCACGCCCTCTGCAATGCGCTGTGCCGCTGCACCGCCTGTGCTGTGCCACAAGGCGTCTGCGGTATCAATGGCAAACCAGCCTGACGCGCCAGCGGCAAAGCGCTTGACGCCGCGCATCAGCGTGGTGGCGCGGGCGGGCTGGTCCGTCCAGGTCTGGAGCGTGCCATCGGCGAGCAGGGCAAAAAACGCCTTGTCGCTCACACCCAGTTGCACCACGCCCGCCATCATGCGAGCAGGCTGGCCACGCCCAACCCAGCCATAAGCCACATCGCCCCGGAGCGCCATGTGGCGGTCGTAATAGGCGGCAAGGCTGGGGCTGGAGCTGTCGGCTTGGGATGAGGTGGCGGCGGTCATGAGTGTGAAGGCTAAAAGAATGATGCGCAGCGGCGTGGCGCAGGCGATAGATATCAAAAATGAAAATGTCATACAGGGTTAAAAAATGAAAGTTGACTCCCACTCTTTATTGACGACGATCTTAGGTATATTTTAGGCATACTTTAGGTCTTTAGCCCAATGAATACGGGTGCAAGCAGCTACTGAATAAATAGCAACTAAGGTTGAGCAGGTAGCTTGTCTAGGTGCGGCAGGCATTCCCGCACCAACTGCTCAATCAATTCCGCCTGTGCCATGTCTTTGGTTTTTTTGAGCGGGTCGCGCCGCAGATCTTGGGAAAGTTGCCGTTTGATACGGGCAAAGTCCAGCGGGTGTACGGTACGCATCCGCGCCATGCCGCCATTGATGCCAATCACAACCTGGTCAAAACGCGGCACAGACAACAGCTTTTGCCCCATCGATGCCCGAACAGGCCATAAGTCGCCGTCTTCTGGCGTCAGTTGCAGCGGGTGCTCTGTCGCATCATCCGAGTCTGGCGGAAAGCGGCGGATCAGGTCAATCTCATAGCCTGACGCGTTGCGCGCCGTATGGTTGTCCAGCACATCCCGTTCAAAGGTTTTATCAACCTTTTTCAAGATGCCCAGAAACGACATTTGACGGTCCTTCATCACCTCGACAAAAGCAGCCCGCTTGCCTGTGTCAAAGAGCAAATCCGCGTCTTGCGTGGCCATCACATCGTTTGGCAGGCGCACACCAGCAGCGGTTTCAAAGGCAAACAGCGCATGCGTGCCCACCACCAAAAAATGCTCCGCCACACCGTAGCGCATCATCGCGTTCAGCACGTCTATCAAAATATCAGGCGTGCGCCCCACCCTCAGCGCCTTGTTCATGCGCTTGACTTCATCCGCCTTGGTACGCAGAGACTTCAGCCGTGCTTCGACCTCGGTTTTTCTTTGCGTGAATTTCTCGTACTTCAACTCGTTTTCAGGCGACGCCGGGCCATGGGACCGCTGGCGCGAATGAGCAGACAGAGAAATAAGGTAACGCCCGCCATCCTGATCACGCCAGAACATCGAACCCCGATAACGAATAGCCTCCGCCTCGGCCTGCTCCAGGGCAGAGAACAGCATCTCGGCATCAATGAGTTGCCGCTTTTGCTGTTCGGTTAGTTCAAAAAAGGAGGTCACCGGGAATCTTCAAGGTAAAAATATTAAATTATGATTTTACCTTGAAGACTGCGTTCTTCAAGGTAAATAGCGAAGTTTCAACTTTTACCTTGAAGAGCTGATGAATCTTGGAGATTAATCTGAATCTGACCCCGATCAGTCCTGACCCCGATTAGACCTCTCCGTTTCAACCTTAATCTGGCTGATTCCACACACTCGATAACCTGATGATTTGTACCTGCCGGGTCGCGTCCTTGATGCGGTACACCACGATGTAGTTGGGATGCACCACATATTCACGGGTGCCAGCCAGTCTGCCCGGCTTGAACTGCACGGTGCCTAGCGCCAGCAGATCAATCTTGCCCATCAGCGCATCCATGAAGGCAACTGCCACATGTGCATCGCGACTTTGCTCTGCGATATAGCGGACGATGCGTCTGCGGTCGATGGCCGCAGCACTTAGCCAGACGATGACATAAGGCGTTGGAGACGGCACTACAAGGACTTGTGCGCCAGCAAGTCTGCGCGCTCGGCCTGCCATTCCGCCTGAACCTGCGCATGACTTAACCATGTTGCATCTGCCCGGTCTGCTTGCTCCAGGCTGGCGCCGACCTCCTGACGAAACCATGCGTCGTCTTGGTTCACCCGTGCCACGGCTTGTTCTACCAATTTAGCAATTGCAGATGAAGACAGCATGCCTGCCTGCTCGGCTTGACTGGCAATGTCATCAGGTAGCTCAATGGTGATGCTGGTCATGGATAACTCCAATGTGGTTAAACAAACAGACGTTTAGTTAACCAGTTTAATCCAGCGCAGTTATTTAGCTTTGTTGCTGACTGTGTACCAGCGCAGTAGGTGGGATTTTCCCTCAATGCGTAACCCGAACTACGAGACTGGATTATGAACATTCGTAAGAGAAGCTCAGCCTCGCGTTAAGAATTTTTAGCCTAGGCTGTTTTTTGACGTCCCAATAATCATCGGGCATGGATGAATCCATTCCACCCAATGGATCGATTTCAAGTCCAAGTACCTCCAGCCAGATCGCACAGGAAATCGCTGCTCCAGTCTTTACTCTTTCCCATAGTTCTTCGAACATGGTATCGCTTACGGACACCCATCCGGAAACAAGTGGTTTACCTTTCTCGCCGGTTTCATCAGCAGGCAAGCCTTCATACGTCAAGAACGTTAAGACTCCAACAGTCCCTTCAAATTCGGAAGTTCGGGTTTCCCTCCACTTCGAAGCAGTGTCCGACAAGATGTTGATCTCAAAGAGTGTGCAAAACAGAGATTCGTCAGCAAGGAACCAATATCCCGGCCAAGCGGCTTTTGCGTGAAGCGACAGTCGCCTCATTTCCTCGGGAGGATGGTGTGGATCTTTTGTTAGTAAATCTTGTCGCCAAACAGTGGGTATTAAGCAACGTTGCCGTGAGTCGAATGTAGACGTCATATTGGTTCTGCCCAGCGAATCGCGTTTATCCCCCACGCCGCGATGCCAGCCAAAGCGCGAGAACCAAAACGCGGCGGATAAACCTTGTTGGGCTGAATCGCCGCCCAGAAAACTAACGGGGTGCAGGCAAAGGGGTTTGTAAGGTTTGCGTACGGGTGCATACACAAATTATGACGCGAGATTTGCCCCGTGCGTTGATTTGCGCAATCGGTTTCGCATCCGTCGGGCGACCCAATGAATGCACGGCACGCCATAAGCTATCCAGGCACGAACTCCCCCGGTACGCGCCAAAAGGCTACAAGCTGCGGTGATTCACCCGCTTACTCAAAGCCTCAGCACTCTCCTTGCGCTCGCTATACCGATCCGTCAACCAGTCAGACGCCCCCCGCGTGAGCAGAGAGAACTTGACCAGCTCTTCCATAACATCCACCACGCGGTCGTAATAAGCTGAGGGCTTCATGCGCCCTGCTTCGTCGAACTCTAAAAACGCTTTGGCGATTGACGACTGGTTGGGCATGGAGAGCAGATAACTACAAAACGTGTGAGTTTGGATTGATTTCAGCCAGCGACTAAAGCACACGGCTTGCTGCGATACCGCCTAAATACAAAAAAGACTCAAACTATCAACACGCTTGAAATCTGTTTCGTTAGCCATCAAAAGCTGCAAGCTGTGAGTTAGCGCAGTGGCCGCTATGACAGCATCGGGTAGTTTGAGTCCGTGCGCTTTACGGACGCGGATGGCTTGGGCAATGACAGGCTCGCTCAATGCAAACTAAGGCATTTGTTCAATCAAATTTGTGGTCTGGCGCAGCGATTCGTCGGTGTGACCTTTCCAGGCCAACATTTCGATACGGGTGATCACGCTGATGAACGCCTGCTGCGTCTTTAACGCATCCCCCAATTGCTGGGTGATCTGCGGCGTCAGCGCCAGGTTGAGGTGATAAATCAATACATTGGTGTCCAGCAGCAACGGCGCAGTCAGTGTTGAGACAGCCATCCGTTTATGCACCCAATGGTCGGTCGTCCCATTCAGACCGCATGGCAGCTAGCTGCGCATCAATCTGGTCCCGGCTGGCTTTGCCCAAGCAGCCCTGCGCCTGCATGAAGGCGCTGTAAGCCGAATTGGTCGGTGGATTTTTTACCAGTGCAGCGGCAACTTCTTCCATCACCACCAGAACACTGCGATGCTGTACCGGCTTGGGCGGCTGGTCAATCCAGATTAATTGCGAGCCGTTGATCTCGGCTTGGTAACTGTTCAACATTGTGAGCCCCGTGTGATTGGTTTGTGGTGAAGGTATATCGACACCGTGAAGCTGCTGATTTCAAGGTGTAATCAGTTTAATCCAGCAACGCTTGAACTATCTATACCCCTCGCAAATTCACCCGCTTGCTCAAAGCCTCAGCACTCTCCTTGCGCTCGCTATACCGATCCGTCAACCAGCCATCCACGCCCCGCGTGAGCAGCGTGAACTTCACTAGCTCTTCCATCACATCAACCACGCGGTCGTAATAGGCGGATGGCTTCATGCGCCCTGCTTCGTCAAACTCTAAAAACGCTTTGGCCACTGACGACTGGTTGGGGATGGTGAGCATGCGCATCCAGCGGCCCAACACGCGCATCTGGTTGACGGCGTTGAACGACTGGCTGCCGCCGCTGACCTGCATCAGCGCCAGGGTTTTGCCCTGCGTTGGCCGCACCGCGCCCAGTGCCAGCGGTATCCAGTCGATTTGCGACTTCATGATGCCGGTCATGGCGCCGTGGCGCTCGGGCGATGTCCACACCATGCCTTCAGCCCATTCAGTCAGGGCACGCAGCTCGGCTACTTTGGGGTGGGTATCGGGTGCGTCGTCTGGCAGGGGCAGCCCGCTGGGGTTGAAGGTTTTGGTCTCGCAGCCCATGGCCTCGAGCAACCGGGCGGCTTCTTCACTGGCCAGGCGGCTGTAGGAGCGTTCGCGAACTGAGCCATAGAGCAACAAGATGCGGGGTGGGTGGTTGCTGGGTCTGCCTGCGTCCGTCAAATTGGGGACGGTGAAAAGCGCTGGGTCGAGGTTAGGAAGTTGCATAAAAAATCTGAGACATCTTGTTTTAATTCAATACTTCAATTATATTTGAACTATGGAAACAATTGAACAAACCACTGAGTTGATGGACGAGGCCACTGCCGTCAAAGCTCTGGCCGCCCTGGCTCAAGCGCATCGTCTGCAGGCCTTCAGGGCCCTCGTGGCGGCGGGCCCTGACGGGCTGACGCCGGGTGTGATGGCAGAGCAACTGGGCGTGGCACCGAGTGCGCTGTCGTTTCATTTAAAGGAGCTTTCACATTCAGGCCTGGTGAGCGCTGAGGCGCGTGGCCGCAACCTGATTTACCGCGCCAGCTTTGGCCACATGACCGCCCTGCTTGGCTACCTGACGGCGCATTGCTGCCAGGGTCAGGCGTGTGAGGTGAGCAGTTTGGCTGAATGTGTGGATTGTTAGTTTGAACCGTCGTTTCAAGTCATTTTTAACCTTTTTTAAGCATCATTTAAGTCTTTTGACCAATCAATACGGGCGCAAGCAGCTATTAATTCGATAGTAATTTTATTTAACCAAGGAGCATTTCATGTCAACCCAACCGATCAACGTGCTGTTTTTGTGTACCCACAATTCAGCCCGCAGCATTTTGGCTGAAGCGCTGTTAAACCGCGTTGGCCAAGGCCGCTTCAAGGCCTATTCAGCGGGTAGCAGCCCACGTGAGAATCAGCAGCCCAACCCGCTGGCGCTGGAGGTTTTGCAGTCGGCAGGCATCCCGACAGAAGGCTTGCGCAGCAAGAACTGGGACGAGTTTGGCAAGCCCGATGCGCCCCACATGGATCTGGTGATCACGGTTTGCGACAACGCCGCCGGTGAGGTGTGCCCCTACTGGCCCGGCCAGCCCGCCACGGCGCATTGGGGCTACCCTGACCCGTCAGAAGTCAAAGGCGACCACGCGCACCAGCTCAATGCCTTTCGGGCCACGCTGCATGAGATGCGCCGCCGCCTTGACCTGCTGGTCGCGCTGCCAGAAGCCAGCGTCAGCCGCCTGATGCTGGAGAACAGTGCCAGAGCCCTTGCCAAGTCATGAAAGCCGGGCACATGAAAAAAGCTATCTCTTGGGCTTTTCTGCCCGCTACCCTGCTGCTCACGGTCAGCAGCTTTTTAGTCACGCGGCATATGGGCGGCAGCGTGGCCGCAATGGAACTGTCCATCACCTTACCCACTGTCGCCGCGTTGGTAGTGGCCATGTGGCTGGAGCGCCGCATGCCCTACAAACCCGACTGGAACACGCCGCGCGGTGATGCACTGACCAACTGGCTAAGTTTTGGCGTGTTGGCGGGGGTTGTGCAGCCGCTGCTGAAAGTGTTGCTGCCGCTGCTGGTGATCGCGCTGGTTGGCAACGCAACGCCTTCTGCAAGCCTGTTTCCGACTGATTTGCCATTTGCTCTGCAAGTCTTGTTAGCCATATTGCTGGCAGAGCTGTCCAACTATTGGGTTCACCGCTTGCACCACACGCAGCGTGCATTGTGGTGGCTGCACGCCCTGCACCATGGCAGCGAGCGGCTGTATTCCATCAACAACTTTCGCACGCACCCGGTTGAATACGCTGTTAAAACCGTGTTGAGCCTGCTGCCGCTGATGCTGCTGGGCGCACCCGTCGATGTATTGCTGGGTTATGTAGCCGTCACGCAGCCTGTGTTGATGCTGCAGCACCTGAATTTGCCGCTACAACACGGCTGGCTGAACTATATTTTCAGCACCAACACACTTCACCGCTGGCATCACTCTGCCCAGCCGCACGAAGGCAATACCAATTACGGCAGTGCTTTGGTCATTTGGGATCAGATATTTGGCACGTTCTATTACCCCAAGGATAAAACCGAACCCGTCGATATAGGCTTGTACCCAGGCAGCCGCTATCAGCCGCGCGCGTCGTTTGCGTCACAAGTCCTGTCAATGTTCAGCCCGCAGTGTTGCAAAGCATGAGCCAGTCCAGTCTTAAAAATCAACTCTTCGCAGAATTTTTTGGTACCGCCGCGCTGCTGTGCGCGGTGATTGGCTCGGGGATCATGGCCGTGAATTTGAGTGGTGGCAACAACGGCGTGGCGCTGCTGGCCAATACGCTGGCCACCGTGTTTGCGCTGTATGTACTGATTGAGCTGCTGGGGCCAGTGAGTGGTGCGCATTTCAACCCGTTGGTCACGCTGGTGGTGCTTTTTAGGGCATCAAAAGAGGCTGAAAGTCAACAAAATCGGGCGCAAGCAGCTATTTTATTTATAGCGTTTCAATTGGCTGGTGCAGTCGCTGGCGCGTGGGTTGCCAATGCGATGTTCGACTTGAGCGTCTTGCAGTTCAGCAGCAAAGTGCGCGGCGGCTGGGGGCAATGGCTGGGCGAGGTGGTAGCCACAGCCGGGCTGATTCTGGTGGTTCTGCGCGCCCCCGCAGGCAAGGCCGCTGGCCTGGTCGCCTGCTACATCGGTGCGGCGTACTGGTTCACGTCCAGCACCTCGTTTGCCAACCCGGCGGCAGTGATGGGGCGGATGCTGTCAGACAGCTTTGCAGGCATTGCACCGGGTAGCGCGCTGGGGTTTGTGGCGGCGCAGTGTGTGGGGGCGGTGGCTGGCGTTGTGATTCACAAAACTTTAGGCAAGCCACTTCTGTAAAAACAGCGCGCTGCCCATGGCAGGGTCGAGTTGATAGCCCGCAAAGCCGATACGTTCATACAGCTTGATAGCGCTGCCGTTACCACTCAAGACTTCCAGCGTCAGCTTGCAGGCACCGCGCTGCAGGGCGATTTGCTCGGCCAGCGCCAGCATCTGCTCACCCACCCGCTGACCGCGATGGCTGGCCAGCACCACCACATCGTGCACATTGACCAGCGGCTTGCAGGCAAAGGTTGAAAAGCCTTCGATGCAGTTGACCAGGCCGACGGACGTCACACCATCAAACGCCAGCACGCTGAAGGCTTGCGGGCGCTTGGCCAGCTCTTGCACCAAATGGGCCTTGGCGAAATCACTCAGCGGCGAGCCACCACCTGCCGGGTCTTGGGCATAGACATCCAGCAGTTGCACGATGGCCTGGGCATGAAAGGTGTCGTTGTAGTTGGCTTGCAAAATTTGCAGCGGTGCGTGCGTCATGGGGTATGTCTTTAAGAGTTGGGCAAAGCGCTGCCATGATAATTGCCCGCTCTAGCTACAACTCAGGAACGAGACATGAACGCAACAAAAACAACCACCGCACGCCGTACCCTGCTGGCCGCTGGCGCTAGTGCCGTTTTAACAAGCGCCCTGCCCGCAGCGTTGGCTCAATCCAAAACTTTGCTGCGCATCTCCACCCCCGCCGTGCCCGACGACTGGCACGCCAAAATGTGGACAGTCTTCAAAGACACGCTTGAGAAAACCGCGCCGGGCGAGTTTGACGTGCAGATCAATTTGAATGCCTCGCTCTTCAAGCAAGGCGCGGAGCCTGCGGCCATGGCGCGTGGCAACCTGGAGCTGACCACCATTTCAGCGTTTGACATTGCCAAGCTGGTACCGGAGTTTTCAGTCTTCACAGCGGGCTACATCGTGCGTGACCCGGCGCATCAGCAAAAAATATTCAACGGCCCCATTGGTACTGAAATGTTCAAGACCGTGGCCGAAAAGATGGACATCACGCCGCTGTCAACTGCTTACCTGGGCACGCGGCAAGTCAATTTGCGCGAAGTGCGCAATGTCAAAACCCCGGCTGACCTGAAGGGTGTGAAGCTACGTATGCCCGGCAGCAAAGAATGGCTGTTTTTGGGCGAAGCCTTGGGTGTGACACCCACACCGCTGGCCTTTGGCGAGGTCTACCTGGGCCTTAAAACCGGCACGATTGACGGCCAGGACAACCCGCTGCCCACCGTGCGCGCCGCCAAGTTTTATGAAGTGACCAAACAGATTGTGCTGACCAGCCATCTGGTGGACAGTTTGTTTATTGCGATCTCCAACAAGGCACTGGTCAGCATGACCGCCGCGCAGCGCCAAAAAGTAAGAGCCGCTGCTGACGCTGCAACCGCCTACAACAACGACAACCGCATCAAAGAAGAAGCCCAGTCGGTTGAATTTTTCAAGCAGCAAGGCCTGCAAGTCACCACACCAGATGTGGAGGCGTTTCGCAAAACCGTGCAAACCGCGTACTTGAATTCAGACTACGCCAAGGTCTGGCCCAAGGGCCTGCTAGAGCGCATCAACGCCACAAAGTAACGGCCGTGTGGTTTAAAAGAGCTGCCAATGCCATTGGCGGTGGGCTGTTTTTAACGCTGTTCATCGTGTTTGTGATTCAGGTCACGGCGCGCTTTGGATTCAACAAACCGCTGGCCTGGACAGACGAGCTGGCGGTCATTTTGTATGTGTGGATTATTTTGTGGGCAGCCGCCTTTGTGGTGCCTGATCGCGAGCACGTGGCGTTTGACCTGTTGTGGAACAGCGCTGGCAAACGCACCCGCCAGGCCATGCAGATTGCGGGCAACCTGCTTGTGGGCTCTCTGGCAATTTGCGCCATTCCAGCCACCTGGGACTACGTGCATTTCATGAAGCGTGAGGGCACGCCGGTGCTGGGCCTGCCCTTCATGTGGGTGTTTTTGCCGTTTGTGTTTTTGCTGGTGGCATTGGCTGTTCGCTCGGCCTGGGCCATCTGGCGGGCCGCCAGAGGCGAAGGCCTGGATGTGGAGTTGCGGCTTTGAGCACGGCGCTCATTGTTTTGGTCATCGTGCTGGTCAGCGCCATGCTGCTGCGCATGCCGATCGGCTTTTCGATGATCGCGTCGGGCATTGCCTACCTGCTGGTCAAGCTGCAAGACCTGGGGCTGGTGGCTGAGCAGATTGGCAACGGCCTGTACAACAGCTATGTGCTGCTGGCAGTGCCGCTGTTTGTGTTTGCCGCCAACATCATGAATGCCGGCACGGTGAGTGAACGGATTTTTGACTTTTGCCGCATTTTGGTGGGCCGCATGCGCGGCGGGCTGGCGCAGGTGGACATTCTGGTCAGCGTGATTTTTTCAGGCATGAGCGGCAGCGCGATTGCCGATGCGGCCGGGCCAGGTCTGGTCACCATCAAGCAGATGATGAAAAAGCCTGGCTACCCACGCGGCTTTGCAGCGGCGGTGGTGGTGGCCAGCGCCACGCTGGGGCCGATTATTCCGCCGTCGATACCGATGGTGATTTACGCCATGGTGTCGGGCGCGTCGGTGGGTGCACTGTTTTTGGGCGGCGTGGTGCCGGGCTTTTTGATGGCGTTTTTGATGATGGTCGTCGTGCATTTCATCGCCGTTAAACGCAACATGCCGCGTGAAGACAAGATTCCATTGCGCGAGTGGCCCAGCATCATTTACCGGGGCGCGCTGCCGCTGTCGATGCCGATTGTGCTGCTGGGCGGTATTTACTCTGGTGCTTTTACGCCGACTGAATCAGCGGCTGTTGCTGCCCTGCATGCCTTGATTTTGGCGGGCGTGGTTTACCGGGCATTGACCTGGCGCAGCTTTTGGGGAGTGGTGATGGAGTCCACACGCGGCAGTGCGGTGATCACTCTCATTTTGGCGGGCTCCTTCATTTTGAACTACGCCTTTACTGCCGAAGGTGTGCCGCAAGCCATGGCGCAGTGGGTAGACAGCATGCAGCTGAGTCAACTCAAGTTTTTGCTGCTGGTCAACCTGATGTTTCTGGTGCTGGGCTGCTTTCTTGATGTGTCGGTGCTGCTGCTGGTGTTTGTGCCCATGCTGCTGCCTGCTGCCAAACTGCTGGGTGTTGACCTGGTTCACTTTGGCGTGCTGGTGGTGCTGAACATGATGATCGGGCTGATTCACCCGCCGTTTGGCATGCTGCTGTTTGTGACCAAGGCCCTGACAGGCATACCGATTGGCGAAATGATGAAGGAGGGCTGGCCGTTTTTGGTCATGCTGCTGGCTCTGCTGCTGGCCATCACCTGCTTCCCGCAAATCGTGCTGTGGCTACCTCAAACGATGGGCTATGGCAAATAATCAAACGCCCGCTGCAATCTGCCGCAGCGCCTGCTCAAATACCTCAACCGGCTGGCCGCCCGATATCAAATGCCTGTCATTGATGATGACCGCTGGCACGGAGCGAATACCCTGCCCGATATAAAACTGAGCTTGCGCACGCACTTCAGCGGCATACTGGTCAGAGCTTAAAACCGCTTTGGCTTGTGCCTCATCAAGACCCACCTCCCCCGCTACGCGCGCCAGCACATCGTGCGAGCCCGGGCTCTGGCCGTCGGTAAAGTAAGCAGCAAACAGAGCTTCTTTCAACGCCTTTTGTTTGTCAAGACTGACCGTTTCAGCCCAGTGCAGCAAACGGTGTGCATCAAAGGTGTTGTAGATGCGGCTGCGCCCGCCACCTGCGTCAGTGGCCATCGCGAACCTGAAGCCCAAATCGGCCCCACGCTGGCGAATGTTCTCGCGGTTGGCATCGGCCTGCGCAGCGCTGATGCCGTACTTTTGTGTGATGTGCTCGGTGATCTCTTGCCCCTCGGGTCCCATTTGCGGGTTCAACTCAAAGGGCTGAAAGTGGATCTCGGCGGTGATGTCATCTTTGACATTGGCAAGCGCCTGGTCTAGCGCTTTCAGACCAATCACGCACCAGGGGCAGGAGACATCGGAGACGAAATCAATTTTTAAGACAGTGGTCATGGCAGGCTCAAATGGGTAAAACACCATTGTCTGCCATGACCCCCATTTGCGCTTTTACAAGCCGATCACGCCGCCATCGTTTTTGGTGATGACGATGGTGGCTGAACGCGGGCGGGCTGATGCGCCACCCGGACCGTAGGCGGGTACACCTGAACCATTGCCCGGCCAGTTGCTTTCAAACACCTTGGCAGCAAAACCAGCGGATGTTGTGTTTTCACCCGGATGCTGGATATTGATAAACAGCGCCTTGCCGTCAGGCGACTCCGTCAAGCCCGTCACTTCTGCACCTAGTGGCGCAGTTAAAAAGCGCTTGAAGGTTGTCTCGGTCATGGGCTTACCCGCGTAAGTGGTGACGACCTTGTCGGTCGTTACGGCCGCATTTGGGCTGCCATTGGCTTTGTTCACCACGGTGCGCACACCGCCATCGCCATAGTTGCCGGGCACTGCCGCCAGCAGCATGGCATTGGACTGGTCGGTGAAGGTGTTGTCATCGGTTTGAATCCACAGCACGCCACTGGCTTTGGAGAACCAGCAACCATCGGGCTTGGACAAGTCGTTCATGGGGCTGAGCTGTGACAGGTTCACGTTCTGCTGCCAGTTGACGTTGTCAATACCGGCATCAGCCACCGCCTGGGCGCCAAACAAAAAGATGTCCCACTTGAAGGACTCGGCACCCGCGTTGTCGTTGGTCTCACGAATGCGCATGATGTGGCCGTTGACATTGCCCTTTTGAGCCGCAACACGCGCTGCGTTTTGCGAAGTGATCTCTTTGCTGTCGAGCCAGTAACGCGGGTTGGCGGCATCCACATCCGGGTTCATGAAGTTGTTGTTGGACACCGTGGTGGTGTTGCCACGATCCGGGTTCTCCGTCATGGTGATGTAGATTTCACCGTTTTTCGGGTTAACCGCCGTCCACTCCGGGCGATCCATCCGAGTGGCTTTGGCGGCATCGGCAGCCAGGCGGGTGTTGACGCAAATGTCGGCCTGGCTTTCAAACTTGTAGCCTGCCGGGTTGAGTGTGCTGACGGGCACGCCTGCTGCCACATCAGGGTTACTCATGTCCAGCTTGACCCAGGTTCCCGTGCCATCGGCGTTGAAACGGGCAGCGTAAATTGTGCCTTCGTCCATGTACTCAGCGCCCACCTTCATGCGGTCTGCCCGGTTGGCGTCAGCGGCCTGCCACAGCTTTTTAGACACAAACTTGTAGACATACTCGCCGCGTGAATCGCAGCCCATGTAAAACGCCAGAGGACGGCCAACAATGGCCAGACTGGGCCACGCGCCTTCGTTGGCGCGGCGACCCAGTGCGGTGCGCTTGGCGGGTGTTGACGTAGCGCTGTAGGGGTCAATTTCAACAATGTAGCCAAAGGTGTTGGCTTCGTTTCGAAAGTCGCCCGTGCCGTCAGCAGGCAGTGCCGTGGTCGCGGTGCAGTCCCAGCGGCTGAATGCGGTGCTGGCTGGGTCAGCGGCAACTGTGGTCGTCCAGCGATTGACACCGGTACGACCTGGTTTGATGCCGTTGCGTAACAGGGCGGCGTTTTCTTTCGGGCTGCGAACTGCCGCGTCTTGCCCACGGGTGAAGTACCCAGCCCAGTTTTCTTCAGCCGTCAGGTAGGTGCCCCAAGGTGTGTAGCCATGTCCGCAGTTGTTGATGGTGCCGCGGGTTTGTGTGCCGTTGGTTGAGAACTTCGTCTTCATGAATGCCGTGCCGCGCGCGGGACCCGCAATGTCCATCGGTGTTGCAGCAGTGATGCGGCGGTTGAAACCTGACGCCTTGACCATGCCAAACTTGCCTGCTGTTTTGGCCAGCTCGATGATGGACACGCCGTGGGCTTCGATTTCCTTGAGCGATTCGCCTTCTGGCCTGGGACCCACACCACTGTTGGCGGTTTGCCCGTTGGGGTGTAAAAAGCGAGCCGTACCCGAAATATTTTCATGGTTAATGACCAGCAAAGCACGCTCGTTGCTGATGGTGCTGGGCAGACCCGCAGCCGTCAGACCAAAAAAGTGAATGCCATCATGGTGGTCGCCCGAACGTCGGGCAAAGTTGCCATCCGTGCCGTCGTTTTTGTAGTCTGACACGGTTGGGTCAATCGAATCGCCTGTTGCATAAATCACGGTGGCGGTGTAGCCCTCGGGTACGGTCACGCGGTCTGTCGTCGCCTTGCCTACAGCCTTGAAACCCAATACTGGCTCACTCGACGCGCCCGGCCCGGTGGCGCAAGCGGTCAAACCCAACGTGCCCAGGCTGGCCATGGTGATAGCGCCCACACCACCCTTTAAAACATGACGGCGGTGCAAACGGGCGGCCAGTACATCGTGCATGCTGGGGTTGCCGCTGGTGTTTTTGTCCAGGTCATCAGGGTCGATGTGGCTGTGCTCTTGGGAATTATTGTCAAAGGTCATCGTGGGCTTTCAATAAAAAAACTAACCAGTGATGGTGCTTTGTTTTTATGACCAATCCGTGACAGGCCATAGAGATAATGCAGCCATGAGCTTGCATTCTGATGATCCCCACCCACGACCTCAGTCGCTGACGGATTTGTTTGTGTCTTTTACCCTGCTGGCCTTGCAGGGCTTTGGCGGTGTACTGGCGGTTGTGCAGCGTGAGCTGGTCGAGAAAAAGCGCTGGATGACGCGCGAAGAGTTTGTAGAAGAATGGGCCGTGGCGCAAATCATGCCGGGGCCCAATGTGGTGAACCTGTCGCTGATGATTGGCGCACGCTACTTTGGCTTTAAAGGCGCGATGGCAGCGCTGGCTGGCATGCTGGCTGCGCCGCTGGTCATCGTGTTGTTGCTGGCCTTGGTTTACGCGCAATTTGCAGACTACCCCGGCGTGCAGGGCGCATTGCGCGGCATGGGCGCGGTGGCTGCGGGCTTGATAGCGGCAACGGGTTTAAAACTGTTTGGTGCTTTGCAAAAAAACGTGCTGGGTTTGCCGATGTGCATCACTCTCGGCGTGCTGTGCTTTATCGCCATTGCCCTGCTGCGCTGGCCGCTGGCCTATGTGCTGCTGGGGCTGGGCGGGCTGGCGTGTGCCATTGCCTTTAAAAAATTGAAGTTGTCATGAATGCACCCGAACTCAACCTGGCGCTGCAAGACTGGGGGGCTTTGTTTTTGCACTATTTGTCGCTGTCTTTGCTGTCGATTGGCGGGGCGATCACCACGGCACCCGACATGCAACGCTTTCTGGTAGTTCAGCAAGGCTGGCTGAATGACGCTCAGTTCAACGCATCGATTGCGATTGCGCAGGCTGCACCTGGCCCGAATGTGCTGTTCATCGCGCTGCTGGGCTGGAACGTAGGCCTGAATGCTGGCGGCGCGCTAACAGGGCTGCTGGGCGTGCTGGTGGCGATGACAGGCATCTTGATCCCCAGCACCACGCTCACTTACCTGGCTGCCAGCTGGGGGCATCGCAACCGTGAGCTGCGCGCGGTACGCGCCTTCAAACAAGGCATGGCACCGATTGTGGTGGCACTGCTGATTGCGACCGGATGGATTTTGGCCACCAGCTATGGCAGCGCATTGAAAGACTGGCCGCTATGGCTGGCCACCGTCATCACGGCTTTGATTGTTTGGCGCACCAAAATGCACATGCTCTGGTTGTTGGGTGCTGGCGCTTTGCTGGGATGGTTTGGTTTTGTTTGAGTGATACAAATAAACCCAAAGCATTCTTGACATTTAGATACAATTATTTTTAATATTTTTTCAGGGACTTGATATGTCTGCACCCGACAGTGAAAGCATCGACTCAGCCGTTCCCCTGTTTGACGTCGTTATCAGTATGCCGCCGGGTGCCAAGCTGGAGACGATTCAACGGCTGGCTGAAACTGAAGCGGGTTTGCCGCCGGATCGTGTCGAGCGCCTGATCAAGGTCTTGCGCAGCACCCCTAATGCCAAAGTCGGCGCGGCCGTCACGATGGAACGTGCTGAAGAAGAAAGAGCACGCTTTACCAAAGCCGGGTTGCTGGTTGAAGTAACGCCTTTGCTGACCGTGCAGACGCTGGTCGCGGGCAGCTACGACGGCCTAGAAGGCTGCCCCGCTTGCGGCAAACGTGCAGTGATGCCCAAAAACCGTCAGTGCCCTTCTTGCGGCGTGTTTATTGACAAGCTGACCGACGAGTATTTGCTGAAGAAAAAAATCATGCAGCAGGAACTGGGCGCGATTGAGTTTCAAAAAAGCCAGTCCGCCAAAAATACCAGCAAAGACATCAAATCAGCAACGGAAGCGGCCATACGCGCACAGGTTCGTGAAGAGCTTGAAAAGAAATACGGCATCAGCAAAGGCGGTTTTTTCAAGGGTAAAGGTGCCATCCTGGCTGCCAGTCTGGTCGCGGTTGCGTTAGGCCTGCTTTACGCGGGTGAAAAAGGCGTGACCGTTGGCGGCATGTCCCTGCCCTGGGGCAAAAAAGAAGCGCCTCCCGGAACGATGAGCGCTGCCAGCCTTCAACAGGCATCGGCTGGTGCATCTGCGGCTGGCGGCACGGGCGCAGCGGCGGGTGCAGCCGGTGCGGCAGGCGCGGCGGGTGCTGTGGCTGGCGCTGCAGCAGCCGACCCAACGGGCGATCCGGATGTTGACGACCCTTTGATTCAAGCTGCAGGCGGCAAAAGAATTGGTGCCAAAGGTTTAACCATGGAAGAAGCACTTGCTGCTTCCAAAACGCTGGCCAAATCGGTTGGCAACACCACCGCTGAGCGTGCGCTGGCAGGTGGCCCGGTGGGTGGCCCGGGCGGTGCGGCGGGTGCCAAAGCAGGTGGCGGCGCTGCCGCAGGTCCGGCAGGTACAGGGCCTGTCGATACGGGCGGTGCAGTGGTTGCCAGCGGCGCAGGTGGGGTTTCAGGTGCAGGCAGCGCAGGTGCTGGCGCAGACGCCGTCCCCAAACAGACCAAACAACTGCTGACAGCAGAATTTTCAGGTTTGCTGGCTGAACTGGGCCAGGTTGCGCGCTCGCGGGAAGTGCTCAAGTCGCTGGCTGGCAGCATCAACCCAGCCACAGATGCGCCAGCAGCATCAGCACTGCAAGCGGCGCAATTAAAGCTGCAAGCCTGGTCAGCCCTGCGCATGGACGGTGGCCAGGCGCGGCAGGTGGCAGAAGATTTGAGGGTGAAAACCCAGGCCATAGCCAACCCGCAAGAACGTACCCAGTTGCAAGGCCAGGTGGCGGTTATTTTGAGCCGTAATTCACTGTTACCGCCTGAAGTACCCCGCCTGTTTTTATCGCTCGGCGCTGAGTCGCTCAAGGCGGTGGGGGGTGCGCAAAGCAGTGCGGCGCTGGGCGACCTGGCCGTGTCGATGGCAGAAGTGTTTTTGCATGAAACCACAGCCCGCGCCAAAGCGGGCGGCTGGTCTAAAGCCAAGGCCAGCGCAGCGCAGGTAGAAGATTTGTTAAAGCAGGCACCTGACGCCTGGGCGCAAACCCGGCTGTATGCGGTTGACTATCAGTCCAAGCTGCAAACAGGGCAAACCGACAAAGCCACCAAAAGCCTGGAGTTAGCGCTTGGCCTGGCAGGTAAAAACACCAATTTGCAGGAGCGCGCCAGCTGGCTGCGCAACATTGCCCAACTGTCATCAGATGCCAGCACCCAGGAGCAATTTGAAGCGATGGCGACCAGCCTGCAAAATCAGCTCACTGGCAAAACAGGCCTTGAAAAGGCGCGCGGCCTGACTGAACTTTCTCTGCTCTACACCGCTGCCGGCTTGCCCGGCAAAGCCTCCCAACTGCGCAGTCTGGCGCAGGCAACAGCAGGACTGAGCGCGGCAGACAGCGTCACCATCAACACCGACCTGCTGGTGCGCAGCGACATGGCCAGCGCCAAAATGCTGCATGGCCTAGGACGTTATGCAGAAGCTGAAGCGGTGTTGCAGCGCGTCAGCGGTTATCTGTTTTAAGACAAAGTCAAACGCCGCTGGCGCAGCGCCTCATACAGGCACACGCCGCTGGCCACTGACACATTCAGGCTTTCCACCGCACCCGCCATCGGGATGCTGACCAGCTCGTCGCAAGTCTTGCGGGTGAGCTGGCGCATGCCCTCCCCTTCAGCGCCCAGCACCAGCGCCACCGGGCCGGTCAATTGCGCGTCGTAGATTGTTTTTTCAGCATCATCACTTGTGCCAATGCACCAGATGCTGCGCTCTTTCAATTCGCCCAGCGTGCGTGCCAGGTTGGTCACCATGAAGTACGGCATGGTCTCTGCCGCACCACTGGCTACTTTGGACACAATGGCGCTGATGCCCGCCGCGTGGTCTTTGGGCGCTATCACCGCATGAGCACCCGCGCCATCGGCCACCCGCAGGCAGGCCCCCAGGTTGTGCGGGTCGGTCACGCCGTCCAGCACCAAGAGCAGTGGGTTTTTAACGCCTGAGGCTTCCAGATTTTCAAGCAGCTCGTCAAGCGATGTGACCTGCGCCAGCGCATCAACCCGCGCCACCACACCCTGGTGGCCGTGACTGCCGCACATTTTGGCCAACCGCAAGCCGTCAGATTCGACCAGCTTGATGCCACTGTCACGCGCCCTGTCCAGAAAAGAGCGCATGCGGACATCGCGGCGCTGCACGTCGTAGAACACTTCATAAACGGACTTGGGTGCAGTTTTGATGCGCACGCCCACCGCGTGAAAGCCGAAAAGATTTTTGGATGATGAAGACATGGGTTGATTATCCCTGCTCAACCGTCACATTTATTAACTATGATTTTTATAGCTGCTTGCGCCCGTATTTGTTGCGCTACAGGTACTTTTTAAATAATTTCTAATTGCAATGGGTGATCAACACGAAAAGTCTGGAAGTCGCGTTAACAGTTCTCCATCCCCGCTTGACGGGTGTCCCCAAGCGGTCTGGCCGCTGGGTTTGGAAGCCGCATACAGTCGCCGCCTGAAAATCGAATCACCCGCCCACCAGTGGCCGTGAACCGTTCTTCGGCAATGTTGGGGGTCACAACGCTGAGCCTAGAGACAGCCCCTACCGATTTTGACGCCCTCGCCTGCATCTGCTGCGCATCAATGACGCCAGCCAGCAACGACTGGCGACGTTGTTTCTCCGTCGCTGCAGCAGCGCCTGCCAGGTTCAGCTCAAGCCTGGGCGGCAGGTTTTGCTGCTTCCCGCCAGGCACTGATGACACTGGCGTGTCTGACGCAGAGACCGAAGTGGATTCTGGCACTGCCGTGGGGCTTGTGGCGTCTCGGCGTGCTGAAGTCTGCGGCCTGTTTGCGGCAAGACGCTGGCCTGCACGCACACTGCTGGCGTGCCTTTCCCGTGGCGACGTTGACGGTGCTTGCAAGTCAAACTGATTTTCAGCGGGCGTCAGCCTGGCTTGCAAGAGCCGTACAGAAATTACGGCGCGCGAAGTTGAGGGCTTCACGAGACGAGCTGATTGATGAAGCCACCAGCCAAAAAAAATATGCAAGCAGAGTGACAGCAACAACGCCAGCCAGAAGACACCCAATCGCTTAGTCACCGGGTCGGTAGATGAGCAAATCACCTGGCTGGCAGTCCAGAAAAGCGCAGATTTTCTCAATCGTGTCAAAGCGGACGCCTTTGACCTTGCCTTGTTTGAGCAGCGACAGGTTTGCCTCAGTGATGCCGATGTGCTCGGCCAGCTGTTTGGAGCGCACCTTGCGACGCGCCAGCATCACATCAAGTTCAACAATGATAGGCACAATGATCAACCCAAAGTCGCACTAGACGAAGTTGGCATTTTCTTCAGCCAGTTGCAAACCCTGCGCAATGACAGCGGCCATCAGCCACACAACACCGGCAAAGAAAAGTGCAAACGCCTGGTCTGTACTCAAGCCAACAGCCAGATGTCGCGCGCCAGGTGCGTTCCCGATGGTCAGCACAACGGACAGCACCGAGCTGGCCAGCACGCCACAAACAAATGACGCAGCCGCCAGACTGGCAAATCGTTTCAAGGCGCGTACGGCCTGCAACGTAAAGACCTGACCCACTGCAAACAAGCCGAAACACCGGCGGGCCTGCCACAAGCCAGTCAGCATCAGCACCAGCGGTACGGCGCTGATGCATCCGCCTGCCACACGCTGCCAAACCATGAGCGGGCTCTGAATGACATCCGTCGGCAGGTTAATCCGTGAGGCCAGTTGCCCCGGACTGGCCACCGCCCAGAACCATACATACAGTGGCGGCAGCGCAATGATCAACACCCAGCACGCCCATATCAACCACTGGCTGGTACGCATCAGGCGTTGCAAGTGCGGGCCTGTTGGCGACATGGTTGGGTTTGGTTCAGTGGGTGTCATGGCTTGAGCGCTTCCGCTTGAAAGTTTGAAATAATTATATATTGACAATTTATTTATGTAAAACAATAATTAAATGATACCAACTCATTTTTTCACCATGCCGTTCCTCGACTTCATAACTCGCAAAACCACTCTTCGCAGATCAGCAGTCATGGCAATTGCAGCTATTTGCATCATGACAGGATGCTCAGGCATACCCGTGTCGTCAATCCCGCGCTTGCTTCAACTCAACACCCAGTTGCTCGACGCCAAACCCAGTGAATTCATGCTTGCCGTTCAACTGGATGCCCGCATGCTGCCGCCGCCGGGCGGTGTACCCATGATGGAGGTGAAGGTTGAACCCACCGTACCGGGCTCATTTGAGGTTATCCATCAAAAATTGCCGATGCGCCTTGCCCACATCAATGACAGCGCCGCAGTGCGCAGCCTTGGCCTTCAAGCCGCCCCCAAAGGCAGACACTGGCTGGTTTACAGCTTTACGCCCGAGTCCCAGGCTGAGCTACAGCGCTTGCAGCTCAACATCAAAAGCCTGTTGCAAGCCAAGTTGTCGGGAAGTAACCCGAGCAAAGGCAGCGGCAGAGTAAGTGTTGGCATTGCACAGGAAGGCATCGCAGTAAGCGACCCCGTTTTTGCCAGCAGCCGCTGGGAAAGCTGGTTGCAAACACGCCAAGCTGAAGGCTTTTTTGAGCTCTGGTCTGGCACTGTGGGTACGCTGCTTAAGCAGGCAAAGGCATCAGTACCCAGCAGTGGGCTGGCTCGTTGAGATGATTTTGCTATGTATTTTATAGCTGCTTGCGCCCGTATTGATTAGGTTACAGCTCAAAACAATAGCTAAAAAAGGCATGTTTTGACAATCGCGGCTATAAAACCGCTTTAACCCAAGCCAACACGGCTTCGTTGGCAACGGCAGGCGTGCTCAAGTGATTGGCTTTGACTTCAAGGTACTGGCTTTTTGGATTGGCGGGCAGCTTGTCGGCAAAGTACGCTTTGGCTCGGGTAAACATGTAATCTTCATCGCCGACCACAGTCAGCACCGGCGTACTCGGCGGTATACGCGGCGCTGTCACGCCCATTTCGGCATCTGACTCGGGGTCGAAGTACGACAGGTAGTCTTTGGCTGTTGCCACCACGTTCAGTTGTTTGCCCTGATTGATGTCGCTGAAACGCTCACGCGAATCACCCTTGCCAGCGGTCACCAACGCACGGGCCTCGTCCACACTTTCGCGGACAACCTTCAGAGCCGGAGCGTTGTAATAATTTTTTGGCACATGGCCTGGTGCGAGCAACACCAGAGCCTGCACATCGCCGCCGCGCGCTGCAAAACTCATCGCAGCAGGGACGCCAAGACTGTGACCCACCACCACCACTTTGGTTGCGCCTTTGCTGCGCAGCTCTTTGACATGCGCAGTCATTTCGGCCATAGCCTTGTCCCAATGTCCGTCAATGTAGCGACCGCGCGACCACGGCATGTCCGGCAGCAGTACCAGCATGCCAGCCCTTTCGAACGCGGGTTTGATCTTGCTGAAGTTGGGATCCTGGTTGCTACCGGGGTTTTTACCGTGCAACATCAGCACGCCGATCTTGTCTTGGGCATGGCCGGGGTTGGCCAAAAAGGCAGCTGCGGCCAGCAGCAGAATTTTGAAAATCGTGACCCGTTTGCTGTGCATAAAAGATGTCCTTTTCAATCGATTGAGCTGATTTGCCCCGCTTCAATTGTAATCCGCCGTTCGCACCGCGCGGCAATCGCCTTGTCATGCGTGACGAGCACCAGCGTTGTGCCCAGCTCGCGGTTCAGCTCAAACATCAGTTGCATCACGGTATCGCCAGTTGCAAAGTCCAAGCTTCCTGTGGGCTCGTCAGCCAGCAACACCGCAGGTTGCACCACAAAGGCTCGGGCCAGCGCCACGCGTTGTTGCTCGCCGCCAGACAGCACCTTGGGGTAATGGGTCAGCCGCTCACCCAGGCCGACGCGCTTGAGCATCTCCAGCGCCATGCTGCGGGCGTTTTTGGTGCCGGATAGCTCCAGCGGCAGCATGACGTTTTCGAGCGCTGTCAAATTGCCCATCAACTGAAAGCTCTGAAACACAAAACCCACTTTTTGCGCCCTCAGAGCGGCGCGGTCGTCTTCACTGATGGCAAAAATGTCCTGCCCGGCCAGTCGTACCGTGCCGCTGGTGGGTGTGTCCAGCCCGGCGATGATGGACAGCAGCGTGCTTTTGCCGGAGCCAGATGCGCCCACGATGGCGGCGGTTTCGCGCGGTGCGAGGGCAAAGTCAATATCGCGCAAAATGGTCAATGTGCCGGTTGAGTCAGTGACCGACTTGAAAATATGCTGAACGGCAACAATTGCTTCGTTCGATTTTGAATTTGAATTTGAGGCTACAGAAACAGACATGACGACCTTTTCAACAATTCTTGACTTCAGTGCTTTGTACTTTACCAAGCTGCTTGCCCAGTCGGCTATGAAAGGTTTTAGGACTTTTCTGGCAGTGATGGCGATTGGCGTAATGGCATTGCCTGTTCAATCGGAAACGTCTGACACTATTTTGATTGTTGGCGATTCTTTGAGCGCTGAATATGGCCTCAAGCGCGGTACAGGTTGGGTACCCTTGCTTGAAAAGCAACTGAAGCAAGAAAAGAAAACCGCAAAAGTCATCAACGCCAGCATCAGCGGCGACACAACCTCGGGGGGCCGCTCAAGGCTGGCCGCTTTGCTCAAAACCCACAAACCCAGCATTGTGGTAATCGAACTCGGCGGCAACGACGCGCTGCGTGGCCTGCCGCTGGACATGACCGAGGCGAATCTGACGGCCATGACGCAAGCTGCCAAAAAAGCCGGTGCCAAGGTGCTGCTGCTGGGCATGCAGGTGCCGCCCAACTATGGCGGCGCTTACGGCGCTACATTCTCAGGGCTGTTCGGCAAAGTGGCCAAGACAGAAAAAGTGGCGCTGATGCCGTTTTTTCTGGCGGGTGTGGCTGATGTACCCGACGTTGCCGCGAACTTCCAGCCAGACCGCATTCACCCCAACGAGCAGGCGCAACCCAAAATGCTGGCCAATGTGTGGCCTGAACTGAAAAAACTCCTGAAATGAGTTTGGTCAAAATCTCAGCCGCCGATGTACTGAATCGACTTGGCGAATTTTCAGACGTGATTGACGCACGCAGCGAAGGAGAATTTGCTGAAGACCACCTGCCCGGCGCTATCAACTGGCCCAGCTTGACCAACGATGAGCGTGAGCTGGTGGGGACGGAATACAAACAGATCAGCGCCTTTGACGCCAAAAAGCGCGGCGCGGCACTGGTGGCCAAAAACATTGCCCGCCACCTGGAGCGCGATGTGATTCACAAACCGCGTGACTGGCAGCCGCTGGTGTACTGCTGGCGCGGCGGCAAACGCAGCGGCTCGCTGGCGCTCATCCTGGATCAGATTGGCTTTAACGTGACGCTGGTGGACGGCGGCTACAAGGCCTTCCGGGCCGCGCTGGTGGCTGACTTGCCGCAACTCGCCGCCCGCTTTGACTATCGCGTGATTTGCGGCACCACCGGCTCCGGCAAAACGCGCCTGCTGCAGGCGTTAGCCGCGCAAGGCGCGCAAGTGCTTGACCTGGAAGCGCTGGCCAACCACCGCTCATCTGTTTTGGGGCTGATACCCGGCACCGCGCAACCCAGCCAAAAAGCCTACGACAGCCTGATCTGGGCAGCACTCAAAGGTTTTGATGAGTCGCGGCCTGTGTACATCGAAAGCGAAAGCAAAAAAGTCGGCAATGTGGCCATACCCGAAGGCCTGATCACCGCCATGCGAGCCGCGCCTTGCCTGCAACTGGATTTAAGCGATGACGAACGGGTTGAGCTGCTGCTAGAAGACTACGATTTTTTCGTCAAAGACATTGAATTTTTCTGCGACCGCCTCGGCGCGCTGACCCAGGCGCGCGGCAAGGACGTGGTAACTGACTGGCAAACCCGAGCGCGCAACGGCGACGTTGCCAGCGTGGTGCGCGAGCTGCTGGTCAACCACTACGACCCGGTGTATTTGCAGTCGATGAAGCGGAATTTTGCGCAGTACGCTGCCAGACAAACCATTGCGCCTGAAGACAGAAGCGTTGCGGCGATGCACTCACTTGCCCAAAAAATGCTATCAATAAAGTAGCTGCTTGCGCCCGTATTGATTGGTCTTTAGCCCTAAAACACTCCTAAAAAGGCACTAGAATGACCCAAAAGGAGTTTTCATGCAGCACTTTGAAACGGATTACCTGGTCATAGGCGCAGGCGCAGTCGGCCTGGCTTTTGCCGACACGCTGCTGGCCGAGACCGATGCCCACATCACCATCATCGACCGTCACGGCAAACCCGGTGGTCACTGGAATGACGCTTATCCGTTTGTTGCGCTGCACCAGCCATCGGCCTTTTACGGCGTTAACTCGATGCCGCTGGGCAGCAACCGCAAAGACACGTTTGGCTCAAACGCGGGCTGCTATGAATTGGCTTCGGGTGCTGAGGTGTCCAGCTACTTTGACAAGGTGATGCACCAGACGCTGCTGCCCAGTGGCCGCGTCAACTACCACGCGATGTGTGACTATGTTGGTAGCGACGAAAAAGGTGGCAAGTTTGTGTCGATTTTGTCCGGGATAGAGACGCAAGTCACGGTGCGCAAAAAAACGGTGGACGCCACCTACTACGGCACAACCGTGCCCGCCACCCACACGCCCAAGTTCAAGGTGGCAGATGACGCCTGGCTGGTCACGCCCACCGGCCTTGCGCAACTATGGCAAAGCAAACAGAAGAAACCAAAGCATTTCACCATCCTAGGCGCAGGTAAAACCGCGATGGATGTGGGCGTCTGGCTCATCAACTCAGGCGCGCTACCGGCCAACATCAGCTGGGTCATGCCGCGTGACTCGTACCTGGTCAACCGGTTAACCACCCAGCCAGGTATGGAGTTTTTCAATGACGCGATTGGCGGCCAAGCCAGGCAAATGGAGGCGTTTGCCAAAGCCACGTCAATCGACGATTTGTTTGAGCGGCTGCAAGCCTGTGAGGCGATGCTGCGCATCTACCCCGACCACAAGCCCAGCATGTTTCATTACGCCACCATGTCCAAAGGCGAGATTGAGATCTTGCGCAAAATCAAAAACGTGATTCGCCTGGGGCATGTGCAGGCGGTGGAGCCTGATGCGCTGGTATTGGCAAATGGCACGGTTGCCTTGCCGCCGGACACGGTGTGTATTGACTGCACAGCCTCAGCCGTCGAACGCCGCCCCACAGTTCCCATTTTCAATGGCGGCTCCATCACCCTGCAGATGGTGCGCATCCCCCAGCCCGCCTTCAGTGCTGCGCTGGTGGCGTATGTGGAGGCGCATTACGACGACGATGCGGCAAAAAACAAGCTGTGCATGCCTGTGCCTTTGCCGGACGATTTGAAAAGCTACCTGCCCGCGACCATGACCAGCATGATGAACCAGTTTGCCTGGGGGCAGGACAAGACATTGCGCACCTGGATTCACAACAGCCGACTGGACGGTTTTGGCAAAGTGATGGCCTCTGTGGATCAGCAAGACCTGGAGAAAATGGCGATTCTGGAAAAGTTTAAAACCTGTGCCAAAGCCGCCATTGGCAACATGCCCAGGTTGATGGCTGGCGTTTGACGGGTATTTATTTGCTACTTATTTAGTAGCTGCTTGCGCACGTATTGATTGGTTTACAGGCACTTTTTATATATAAAAATGGTGTTTTAAGCGCCATATTTGCTGTTTTCAGCCTGTCACAGCTTTGACCAGCCGCTGCGCGCAACCCAGCGCCTGATCGGCATCTCGCGCCTCGACCATCAGGCGCAGCAGGGGCTCGGTGCCGCTGGCGCGAATCAAGACACGGCCTGTTTTGCCCAGCTCAGCTTCAATGGCTGCGGTCTCGGTTTTCAGCAGGTCGTTGGTGTTCCAGTCTTGGCCAGGTTTAAGGCGCACGTTGATCAGCGTTTGCGGGAACAGGGTCACGTCTGCCAGTAACTGAGCCAGTGTTTTGCCGCTGCGTACGCAGGCTTGCAGGACTTGCAGCGCGCTGATGAGGCCGTCGCCTGTGGTGTGTTTGTCCAGTGCCAGCAAGTGCCCAGAACCCTCGCCTCCCAGCAGCCAGCCACGCTTTTCAAGTTCTTCCAGCACATAGCGGTCACCCACCTTGGCGCGTACAAACTCAACACCTTTGGCCTGCAGAGCCACCTCGACAGCCATGTTGGTCATCAGTGTGCCAACAGCGCCGGGTACTTTTTCACCGCGTGCCAAGCGCTCGTTGACCATTAAAAACAGCACCTCGTCGCCATTGAACAACCGCCCTTGGCTGTCCACCAGTTGCAGGCGGTCTGCGTCGCCGTCCAGGGCAATGCCGTAGTCAGCGCGGTGGGCGCGTACGGCTTCAATCAGCGCCTCTGGGTGGGTTGCGCCCACGCCGTCGTTGATGTTCATGCCGTCAGGGGCGCAGCCGATGGCCACCACTTCAGCACCCAGTTCATGGAAGACTTTAGGCGCAATGTGATACGCCGCGCCATGTGCGCCATCGACCACAATCCGCAAGCCCTTGAGCGTCAAATCGTTGGCAAAGGTGCTTTTGCAAAACTCGATGTAGCGGCCGGCCGCGTCGTCCAGGCGCCTGGTTTTGCCAAGTGCAGCTGAGTCTGCCCAGACAGGCGGCTCTTTAAGTGCGGCTTCAACGGCAAGCTCCCACGCATCGTCAAGTTTGGCGCCTTGCGCGCTGAAAAATTTGATGCCGTTGTCAGGAAAAGCATTGTGGCTGGCGCTGATGACCACGCCCAGACTGGCACGCTGGGCGCGTGTGAGGTAGGCCACGCCGGGTGTGGGTAGCGGGCCCAACAGCACCACGTCAACGCCTGCGGAATTAAAGCCGGACTCCAAAGCGCTTTCCAGCATGTAGCCCGAAATACGGGTGTCTTTGCCGATCAGCACCGTCGGGCGTGATTCGGTGCGCTTGAGCACGCGGCCCACGGCGTGCGCCAGGCGCAACACAAAGTCAGGGGTAATGGGTGGCTGGCCCACCGTGCCGCGAATGCCGTCGGTGCCAAAGTATTGTCTGGTCATGAATTTCTTTTTTTTGGTTAAGTTGGCATTTTAGAAGCCACCCACACCTTCAAAGCCTGCGCCGTTTCCCTGACATCGTGTACGCGAACCACCCGTGCGCCACGCTCGACCGCCAACAAAGCGGCTGCCACGCTGGGCACCATGCGGTCAGCAATGTCCATTTGCGCCACCAGCCCCAAGGAAGTGCTGCTAACTGCCGCCAGTGATGACTTGCGTGACCAGCCTGCCAGCAGCGGGTAGCCTGCGGACATCAATTCCTGCTGCCGCGCCAGCAATTCAAAGTTTTGCGCCACGGTTTTGCCAAAACCGATGCCGGGGTCGAGCGTGATGCGTGCAGGCTGAACGCCAATGGCTTGCAGCACCTTGGCCTGGTGCGTTAAAAACGCCAGCACCTGTGCCACCACGTCGCCCTGCATCGGTTCAGCCTGCATGGTTTGCGGCTCGAGGTGCATGTGCATCAGGCACACGCCGCAATTGCGGTGGGCCGCCACGACTTCAAGCGCGCCGGGCTGGCGCAGCGCCCAAATGTCATTGATGATGTCAGCACCCAAATCAAGCACGGCCTGCATGACTTCGGGCTTGTAAGTGTCAACAGAGACCGCCACACCCAGCGTGAGAGCGTGGCGCACCACGGGCAGCACGCGCGCCAGCTCGTCCGCCAGCGGCAAAGGCTGCGCGCCGGGGCGGCTGGACTCGCCGCCAATGTCCAGCATGTCTGCGCCATCCTTGACCAATTGTTCAGAATGCGCCAGCGCACTGGCCATGCCACTGCCGGGTGCAAAAAACTGGCCACCGTCTGAAAACGAATCAGGCGTGACGTTGACGATGCCCATGATTTTGGGCTGGGTCAGGTCAATATGAAAACGGGTGGTTTGCCAAAACATCGTTTAGTCTATTTTTAAAAATGAAAAAACCCGGGCAAGCCCGGGTTGGAGTTCGTATACGAACGCAGCAAACGTCTACAAATCGCTTTTGGCAGCCGCTGGTGCCGGGTCAGGGTTGATCGCTGGCGTGCCGCCTGTGGGGCCGCCTGTGCCGCCGACTGACGGGTTGCGCGGTGTCCAGTCTTTCGGTGGGCGTGGCTCTTTGCCAGCAATGATGTCGTCGATCTGATCGGAGTCAATGGTTTCCCATTCGATCAGCGCCTTGGCCATGGCGTGCATTTTGTCTTTGTTGTCTTCAATGAGTGTGCGGGCTACTGTGTATTGCTGGTCGATGATGCGGCGCACTTCAGCGTCGACTTTTTGCATGGTGGTTTCACTCATGCTGGTTGTCTTGGTAACAGAGCGGCCCAAAAACACTTCGCCTTCGTTTTCAGCATAGACCATCGGGCCCAAGGCTTCGGTCATGCCGTAACGGGTCACCATATCGCGCGCCAAGCTTGTCGCGCGTTCAAAGTCATTGCTGGCACCCGTCGTCATCTGGTTCATGAAGACTTCCTCGGCAATACGGCCACCAAACAGCATGCTGATCTGGCTGAGCATGAACTCTTTGTCATAGCTGTAGCGGTCTGCGGCAGGCAGGCTCATCGTCACGCCCAGAGCGCGGCCACGCGGGATGATCGTGACTTTATGCACCGGGTCGCACTTGGGCAGCATCTTGCCAATCAGCGCGTGGCCTGACTCGTGGTACGCCGTGTTACGGCGCTCTTCTTCAGGCATGACCATGCTCTTGCGCTCAGGGCCCATCAGGATTTTGTCTTTGGCTTTTTCAAAGTCGACCATTTCAACCGTACGGGCATTGCGGCGTGCGGCCATCAAGGCGGCTTCATTGCACAAATTGGCCAGGTCAGCACCCGACATGCCCGGTGTGCCGCGTGCAATCACGCCGGGACTCACGTCCTGGCCCAACGGCACTTTACGCATGTGAACATTCAAAATCTGCTCACGGCCACGAATGTCTGGCAGCGTCACGTACACCTGGCGGTCAAAACGGCCGGGGCGCAGCAGGGCAGCGTCCAGAATGTCAGGCCGGTTGGTAGCAGCCACCACAATCACGCCGACGTTGGTTTCGAAGCCGTCCATCTCGACCAGCATCTGGTTCAGGGTTTGCTCGCGCTCGTCATTACCGCCACCCAGGCCTGCGCCGCGCTGGCGGCCGACCGCATCAATCTCGTCGATAAAAATAATGCAAGGGGCGTTTTTCTTGGCGTTGTCAAACATGTCGCGCACACGGGATGCACCAACACCGACAAACATTTCAACAAAGTCAGAACCTGAAATCGAGAAGAAAGGCACTTTGGCCTCGCCAGCAATGCTCTTGGCCAACAGCGTTTTACCGGTGCCCGGAGGGCCGACCAGCAGCAAGCCACGTGGAATACGGCCACCGAGTTTTTGAAATTTCGTCGGGTCTTTCAAAAAGTCAACAACTTCCTTGACTTCTTCTTTGGCTTCGTCGCAACCGGCGACGTCTGCAAAGGTGACAGGGTTGGTGGACTCGTCCAGCAAACGCGCTTTTGACTTGCCAAAGCTGAACGCGCCGCCCTTGCCACCGCCCTGCATTTGCCGCATGAAGTACACCCACACGCCAATCAAAAGCAACATCGGGCCCCAGCTGACCAGCAATGTCATGAGCAGTGAACCCTCTTCACGTGCTTTGACATCAAACTTCACATCGTTGGCAATCAGGTCGCCGACCAAGCCGCGATCCAGATAAGTAGCGGTGGTACGAACTTTGCGGTCATCTGTTGTGGTCGCCACAATTTCTGTGCCGCCCTGACCTTCAGCTATTGTTGCGGTCTTGATGCGCTTGCCGCGCACCTCTTCCAGAAAATCTGAATAGCCCAGGTAGTTGGCGGCAGTGCCGCCGCGTGTCTCAAACTGCTTGAAAACGGTGAACAGAACCATGCCGATCACCAGCCAGATTGCAACTTTTGAAAACCACTGATTGTTCAAGGAGAACTCCAATCAAAAAACCCAGATGCACAAAGTGCAGCTTTGAAGGGGCAGATGCGTCACATTTTAGGCCTTTCAAGGGCAAAAACCGTATAAATTGAAGCAGACACCCTTTGAAAGAACACGGGTTTAGGAATTTTTGCCCGTTCAAGCTTTGTTTTTCAGCCCCAAACCGACCAAAAAAGTCTCTGACGAGCCGGGTCGCGACGCCTTGGGTTTGATGCGCTTGACGACGCTGAAAGTGTCTTTGAACAGCTTGACCATCGGGTCATAAGCACCGCCATGAAACAGCTTGACGACCAGCGCGCCATCGGCCTTGAGGTGCTGGTTGGCAAAGTCAACCGCAAGCTCGACCAGGTCGCTGATGCGCGCGGCGTCGGCAGATTCAATGCCCGACAAATTCGGCGCCATGTCTGACATGACCAGATCCAGCTTTTTGCCCGCGCCATGGGCGGCCAGGGTCTGCTCTAAAACCTGTAGCACCTCAGCTTCACGAAAGTCGCCCTGGATAAACACCACGCCCTCAATCGGCTCCATCGCAAGCAAGTCCAGCGCCACAATCTGGCCGTTCAACTCACCTGTTGCCGCGCCCTTGGGCGACATTTTGCGACGTGCGTATTGACTCCAGGCACCGGGGGTGCTGCCCAAGTCAACCACCAGACTGCCAGGCTTGATCAGCCCCAGGCTTTCGTCAATTTCCTTCAGTTTGTAAGCCGCCCGCGCGCGGTAGCCTTCGCGCTGCGCCAGCTTCACGTAAGGGTCGTTGATGTGGTCATGCAGCCACGCCTTGTTGACCTTGCTGCCGCGTTTTGCGCTGTCAGCATCGGTTTTTTTGATTTTTTCGGTGCTTGGCTTGACGTTTGACTTCATCGTTTGATTGTCCACCGATAATCGAGGTATGGCTCAAATAATCCTCACCCCCGCCCAGCGCAAAGACCACCGCGCCGATGCCCACCATTTAAACGCCGTCGTCATGATTGGCTCAGGCGGTTTGACCGCTGCGGTTAAAAAAGAAGTCGATGCCGCGCTCAATGCCCATGGCCTGATCAAAGTGCGGGCGCAAATGGATGACCGCGCATCCCGCGAGGCAGCTTTTCAAGAACTGAGCACTGAGCTGAATGCCGCGCCAATTCAGCACATTGGCAAGCTGCTGGTGCTGTGGCGGCCCATGCCAGAGAAAGAAAAGAAAATTGACGATGACCGCAAGGCAGGCCCGCGAGAAGTGAAGGTGCTGAAGAACAGCTCACGCTACGGCCAGCGGCCTGAAGTCAAGGTGCTGCGCGTGCTGGGCAACCAGCGGCTGACGCCGGGCGGCACGGTCAAGCGGGCCAAAAAGCCGCAGTTGAAAAGCCTGAAAAAACGTTCGCAGGATTGATTTGAAATCAGGCGGTTAGCCCAAAGCTGTACATCATGACTACGACCAATCCCCTCCTCGATTTTTCTGACGTACCGTTGTTTGACCGCATCCAGCCCGAGCACGTTAGCCCTGCGGTTGATGCCCTGCTGGTTGATGCCCAAGCCGCGCTTGGCAAAGTCACTGCCAGCGACTTTCCCGCTGACTGGAGCGGTATTTCTGCTGTGCTCGACGTTGCCACTGAAAAGCTGGGCCGCGCCTGGGGCGCTGTCAGCCATCTGAATGCCGTAGCCGATACACCCGAGCTGCGCGCCGCTTACAACGCCGCCCTGCCCGTCATCACCGAGTTTTACACCCGCCTGGGTGCAGATGAAGCGCTGTATGCGAAGTACAAAGCGATTGATGTCAACACGTTAAACACCGAGCAAAAACAGGCGCATAAAAACGCCATGCGTAACTTTGTGTTGTCAGGCGCTGAACTGGTGGGTGCAGCCAAAGAGCGCTTTGCCAAAATTCAGGAGCGCCAAGCTGAGCTGAGTCAAAAATTCAGTGAAAACGCGCTCGATGCAACCGACGCCTTTGCCTATTACGCGACTGAGTCTGAACTCACAGGCGTGCCAGCCGATGTGATTGAAACGGCACGCGAACAGGCTAAAGCCGAAGGCAAAGACGGCTACAAACTGACGCTGAAAATGCCCAGCTACCTGCCGGTGATGCAATTTGCAATTAGCTCCGCGCTGCGTGAAGTTTTGTACCGCGCGTACACCACCCGAGCCAGCGATCAGGCGCCAGCGGAGTTCAGCAAATTTGACAACAGTGCCGTGATTCAAGAAATACTGGCGCTCCGGCTGGAAGAATCCAAACTGCTCGGCTTCAATAATTATGCTGAGCTTTCACTTGTACCGAAGATGGCTAGATCGTCAGAGCAAATAATTAATTTCCTAAGAGATTTATCTTTCAAGGCTCGTCCTCATGCAGAAAAGGACTTAGCTGAAATGCGGCAGTTCGCGTCAATTTACTTAGAGTTAAGCGATCCGCAAGCCTGGGATTGGACTTTCATAGGTGAAAAATTGAAAGAAGCTCGCTACGAATTTAGCGAAGATGAAGTTAAACAGTATTTCACTGTGCCGAAGGTACTAGACGGCGTATTCAAGATAACAGAGCAGCTATTCGGAATCACCATCGCCAAAGAACTTGCTCCTATCTGGAATGACCAAGTTGAGTTTTATTCAATATATCAAAAAGGAAAAAAAATAGCCTCCTTTTATATTGACACAGATGCCCGATCTGGCAAACAAAGCGGTGCATGGATGGATCGCTTTGTTTGGAGGTGGAAAAGACCAGAAACAAATAGCGTGGACTTGCCAATTTGCGTACTCGTACTCGACTGGCCAAAGAACGCCACTCTTTCGCACCGACAGGTTGTCGATCTTTTCCACGAGCTGGGTCATGGACTCCACCATATGCTCACAAGAGTTGACGAGCTGCAAGTTAGCGGCCTAAACGGTGTTGAGTGGGATGCAGTTGAGTTACCAAGCCAATTCATGGAAAATTTTTGCTGGGAACAAAAAATTCTTGAGGAAATATCAAGCCACCAAAAAACGGGGGCTGCTATTCCGTTTTTGTTGTTTGGCAAAATGCTGAATGCAAAAAACTTCCATAGCGGCATTCAAACAATGAAACAGATTGAGCTTGCCTTACTTGACATCTACTTACACACGCAATCTGATTCAAAAGATATGAATCAAATCGTTAAAGAAGTTAGAGCAGAAATGGCAACTACTCAGACACCCGAATACAACAGATCAACTCACAGTTTTGATCATATTTTCGCGGGAGGTTACGCTGCGGGATACTACAGTTATCTTTGGGCCGAAGTGCTGAGTTCCGACGCTTTTCATTACTATAAGCAAGCAAAAACTGAGTCAGAAAAAACAACTGTTGTAAATTTGTTTTACAAAAATATTATTTCGGCAGGAGGCATCGAATCAGTTAACACAAGCTACCCGCAATTTAGAGGGCAAATGGCAAGCATTGACGCTTTTTTAAACAGTCGAGGTATGTGCTGAGTTCACTACATCAGGTTTGCGTCCAACCATCGGACCTTCTTTTCCACAGCATCCCGCGATAGCAATTATTTTTCCAACTGACGCAACGCGACCTTTTTCTCTTTGGCAACATGCCGCAGTTGTAGCGATTTCAGATTCACGCCACATCCAAGCAACGGGAGTAGCGGATCGAGCTTCCGGACTATCTACGTCCACAAAAGAAACTATCAAATCCCGTTCAAGCGACAACTGGCCATCAGCCAAGGATTCGAACTGTCCGTCTTCGTCATGCGAGTGAGGTAGACATACTCCAAGCCCCCATGTTTTAGCCAATTTCTCAAGAATTGACTTTAAATTTGGATCTGAGAAATCCGGGGTTTCAAAAACAGCATTGTTGGCGATCACTAAATCAACTCCTTATAAAAAAACTGATGCGCTGGGTACAGGAATTGATGCTTCCCCCGCCTTCCGGCACATCTACTAATTTAATTGTTAAATAATACTTGCCCTGGTCAACTAATGTGGTGTTGATAGTGGCGAACATACAACCGAAACCAGCATCTTCGACAGGTGCTAGATTCCCTCGATGGTCGGTAATTGTTGCGCCATTAGGATTTTCAAAATTCAAACCCAAGTCGACAACTTTCATCAGTATTTTGAAAGTTGTACCAGCAATAATATTTGAAGAAGCTCTACACCACTCTATTTGTGGAACATCGCGTTTTGAGCTTTCGTACTGCGGCAATATTTCCATCAACTGTGCATCAGCAGAAAAATATTGCTTATTCCTCTCGAAAACCATTTGGGTTCTAAGTGCTGAAAACATGCTTATGTTTAGTTTTCGAAGCTCAATGCTAATGTCCCTTATGTTTGTAGCCATGGCTTCCAAGGGTTTACTTTTTAACCAGTAGTATCGGGAGAGCCACCAACTGATAAGCCCTCCAAAAGTAGTGCCTAAAGCAATCGAAATTATGTCTTTGATATCAATCATTTTTTAATCAATTTTTTGACAGCAGCAATATTGACAACCGCAGAGATCTAAGGATTCACTCTTTAAGTACGGATACGGTTTTCCGACCGTTACATCCGCTGCCGAGATGAATTTACCAGAAAAACCATCTAACATGCTGTGTGTTTGAAAAAACGAAAATACCGTGAAGCGATTCTGGAAGCAGGCGGTAGCCGCCCCGCGATGGAATCTTTCAAGGCGTTCAGGGGTAGGGAACCGTCGATAGATGCGCTGCTGCGTCATCAAGGCATGGCTTAGAAACGTTATTCATGAATTGCAGATTGAACTGACGGAGATACAAATGTACTTTTCTGGCGTTACCCATACTACTAAATTAATAGCTGCTTGCGCCCTTTTTATGGGCGCTACAGCCGTATCCATTGCTCAACCGGTGTACCGCATCGTCGGGTCTGACGGCAAGGTCACGTTTTCAGACAAACCACCCGCTGAAACCAATGCCAAGGTCACGACGGCTGCGGGTGCATCGGGCGGCGGCGTGGCCAGCAGCGCCTTGCCGTTCGAGCTGCGTCAGGTGGCGCAAAAATACCCGGTGACGCTCTACACGGGTGAAAACTGCGGCCCGTGCCAATCAGCCCGCGCCATGTTAATCACACGCGGCATCCCCTTTTCAGAAAAAACCGTCACCACGGTGGAAGACAGCCAGGCTTTGCAACGCCTGAGCGGCGAAAACTCCCTGCCCTTTGCCACCATTGGCGGCCAGCAGCTCAAAGGCTTTTCAGATGCCGAGTGGACGCAATTTTTGAATGCGGCGGGCTACCCGGCCGCGTCGACGCTGCCCTCCACCTACCGCCAGCCACCCGCAACACCACTGGTCACGGTAGCGGCAGCACCACCGACTACTGCTCCGGCCGCACCCGTTCGCGCCGCTGCTCCAGCGCCCACCCCAGCCCCGTCGCCAGCCGCGGCTAATCCGTCAGGGATACGTTTCTAAGGCGTTTCTAAAACGTCAATGTTTTAACGCCAGCAGGCGTTGCCAGCAAACAAACACCTGCTTTTTGAAATGCAAAAACGCCGACCGTGACCACACCCGGCCAGTTGTTGACATCAGCTTCAAACGCCAGCGGGTCGGCGATGTTCAAACCTGTCACGTCCAGAATGTGCTGACCGTTGTCAGTGACCAGCGGCACGCCAGCCTTCATTCGCAACGCAGCCGTGCCGCCGAGCGCCGCAAACTGCCGGGCGATGCGCTTGGCTGCCATCGGGATCACTTCAACAGGCAAGGGGAAAGCGCCCAGCGTCGTCACCAGCTTGGACTCATCTGCGATGCATACAAACTGCCGCGCCTGCGCCGCCACAATCTTTTCGCGCGTCAATGCTGCGCCGCCGCCTTTGATCATGTAGCCCGCGTGGTCAATCTCGTCGGCACCGTCGATGTAGACCGCCAGTTCATCGACCTCGGTGGCATCAAAAACGGTGATGCCTAGCGCCTGCAAGCGTTCGGTGGAAGCGATGGAGCTGGACACCGCGCCTTTGATCTGCCCCACCATCGTCCCTAGCGCATCAATGAATTTGTTGACGGTGGAGCCTGTGCCTACGCCCACTATGCTGCCAGGTTGCACATAGGCCAAAGCCGCTTGGCCGACCAGCGTTTTGAGTTCGTCTTGGGTCATGGGGGTAATAAATTGAGTTTGAGACAATGCGGTAAGTTAAACCTGACAAACCAAATTATCCAATGGCATTACTCCCCTACGCGCTGGCTCGTCCCTTTTTATTTGGCCTGGACGCCGAGACCGCTCACGAGTTGACCATGGCCAGCCTGGCGCATACGCAGGGCACGCCATTGTCGTTAGCCTATTGCGGCACGCGGGTGGATGACCCGATAGAGCTGGCAGGTTTGAAGTTCGCCAATCGCGTGGGCTTGGCCGCTGGCTTGGACAAAAACGCCCGCTGTATTGATGGCCTGGCCGCGATGGGTTTTGGCTTTGTCGAGGTTGGCACCGTGACACCAAAAGCCCAAAGCGGCAACCCCAAGCCGCGCATGTTTCGATTGCCTGAAGCGAATGCGCTGATCAACCGCCTGGGGTTTAACAACGACGGACTGGACGCTTTTATTGCCAATGTGCAGAAGTCAAAAGTCAGGCAGTCAAACTCAAAATTGCCGTTGATCCTGGGCCTGAACATCGGTAAAAACGCCAGCACGCCGATTGAAAACGCTGTCGATGACTACCTGATTTGCCTGGATGGCGTATACCCGCATGCAGACTACGTGACCGTCAATATCTCCAGCCCCAACACCAAAAACCTGCGGGTGCTGCAAAGTGACGAAGCGCTGGATGCACTGCTGAGCGCCATCGCCAAACGCCGCGACAAGCTGGTCAAACAGCACAGCAAGCGCGTGCCGATCTTCGTGAAAATCGCGCCTGACTTGGACGAGGCGCAGGTTGACGTGATAGCCGCCACCCTCAAGCGCCACAACATGGACGGCGTGGTAGCCACCAACACCACCCTGAGCCGCGACGCCGTCAAGGGCATGCGCCATGCCGACGAGATGGGCGGCCTGAGTGGCTCACCCGTGCTGGCGGCCAGCAACCGCGTCATCAGCCAGTTACGCACCGCGTTAGGCAAAGGCTTTCCCATCATCGGCGTAGGCGGCGTGATGAGCGGTGCAGATGCCGTATCAAAAATCAAATCCGGAGCGGATGTGGTCCAAATCTACACGGGGCTGATCTACAAAGGACCAGAGCTGGTCAAAGACGCCGCAAATGCCCTAAAAAAGCAATCAAAACAGCCTTTAGCCCAATAAATACGGGCGCAAGCAGCTCCTAACTTTATAGCAATACAAATGACTCAGCTCTTCCCTCACCTGCTCGCCCCCCTCGATCTTGGCTTTACCACCCTGAAAAACAGGGTTTTGATGGGCAGCATGCACACGGGGCTGGAGGACGGGCGCAGGCACTTCCCCGCCATGGCGGCCTACTTTGCTGAGCGGGCGCGCGGCGGCGTGGGTTTGATCGTGACCGGCGGTTTTGCGCCCAACATTGCAGGCTGGACCAAACCGTTTGCGGGCATGCTGGCCAGCCATGGTGCTGCCAAGCGGCACAGATTAGTAACTGACGCGGTACAAGCTGAAGGCGGCAAAATCGCGCTGCAAATTTTGCACAGTGGCCGCTACGGCTACCACCCGCTCTGCGTCGCGCCGTCACGCATCCAAAGCCCGATATCGCCCTTTACCCCGTTTGAACTGAGCGCTACGGGCATTGAGCGGCAGATTCGCGCCTTCGTACGCTGCGCGTCGCTGGCGCGTGAGGCGGGTTACGACGGCGTGGAGATCATGGGCAGCGAAGGCTATCTGATCAACCAGTTTTTAGTTGCGCATACCAACCACCGCACAGACGACTGGGGCGGCAGCTACGCCAACCGCATGCGCTTGGCGATTGAAATTGTGCGCCGTACGCGCGAGGCACTGGGGCGCGACTTCATCATCATTTACCGCTTGTCGATCATCGACTTGATCCCAGGTGGCAGCAGTTGGGACGAAGTAGTGGAGCTCGCCAAAGCGATTGAAAATGCCGGCGCAACCATTATCAACAGCGGTATTGGCTGGCATGAATCGCGTGTGCCCACCATTGCCACATCCGTGCCTCGCGGCGCGTTTACCTGGGTGACAAAAAAGCTGCGGACTGAATTGCGGGCAGCAGGTTTGAGCATCCCCGTCATCACGGGCAACCGCGTCAACATGCCCGAAGTCGCCGAGCAGGTATTGGCAGACGGCAATGCAGACATGATCAGCATGGCGCGGCCGTTTTTGGCTGACCCGGAGTTTGTCAACAAAGCAGCTCTTGGCCGCAGCAACGAGATCAACACTTGCATCGCCTGCAACCAGGCATGTTTAGACCATGCCTTTAAAAACAAGCTGGCCAGTTGCCTGGTGAACCCGCGCGCCGGGCATGAACTTGAATTGGTCATCAACATCACGAAAGCAAAAAAACGCATCGCTGTCATCGGCGCTGGCCCCGCAGGTTTAGCCGCCGCCACCACGCTGGCCGAGCGCGGCCACAGCGTCGATTTGTTTGACTCAGCGGACAAAATCGGTGGGCAATTCAATATGGCCAAGCTGGTACCAGGCAAAGAAGAGTTTGAAGAAACCCTGCGCTACTTTGGCCAGCGCGCCAAGCTGACGGGCGTCAATCTTCACTTGAACCAGCGGGTCGATGCGGCGCATCTGATCGCCCAAAAGTACGACGACGTGGTGCTGGCCACAGGCGTCAAGCCGCGTAACCCGCGCATCCCCGGCCAAGACTTGCCCGGCGTGCTGAGCTACATCGACGTGCTGCTGGGTCAGAAAGCCGTTGGCCAGCGTGTGGCACTGATAGGCGCAGGCGGCATTGGCTTTGACGTGGCTGAATATCTGGTCACGCCTGCCGGGCATTCAACGGCTGTGAACCTGCCCGAATGGCTGGCCGAATGGGGCGTGGCTGACCCGGGCACCGTGCGCGGCGGCGTGGTGCGGCCTGTGTCCACACCCGCAGCCCGCCAAGTCACGCTGCTACAGCGCAAACCCGGCAAGCTGGGCAACAACCTGGGCAAAACCACGGGCTGGATTCACCGCGCAGCGCTGAAAATGAAAAACGTCGAGATGCTGTCCGCAGTGAACTACGAACGCATCGTGCAGCAGCCGGGCGGCCTGGGTCTGTTCATCACCTTTGGTGAAAAACGGACAGACGGCACGGTATTGGAGGTAGACACCATCGTGCTGTGCGCCGGGCAAGAGCCACTGCAAGAACTGCTGGAACCGTTAAAAGCCGCGGGCATCAACACCCACCTGATAGGCGGCGCGCAAGAAGCTGGCGAGTTGGACGCCAAACGGGCGATTGACCAAGGGACGCGGCTGGGGGCACTTCTGTAAATTCATTTTTCGGGCGAATTGCGGCGTTGCGCGGTGCTCGGAATCCTCATGCACACAAGTGCATTCCGGTGTCCTGCGCTCCGGGCGCCTTGCACTTCATCCCGAAAATCTGAATTTTCAGAAGCGCCCCTGGCTCTTGAATTCAACCTCGTTTTAAATAAAAAACGCTCTTTCTCCCAATAAATACGGGCGCAAGCAGCTAATTTTTCAATAGCATCCGACTGACGATTTCACCGATCGCCAGCGAGCTGGTCAAGCCCGGTGACTCGATGCCGAACAGGTTGACCAAGCCTGGTATGCCGTGAACGGCCTCGCCTTGAATCACAAAGTCCCCCGCCGCCTGCCCTGGCCCTTGCAGCTTGGGGCGTATGCCTGCGTAACCTGCTTGCAGCGTGCCGTACTTCAAACCAGGCCAGTATTTGCGGACTTCGGCATAGAAGGCATCACCCCGGCTGGGGTCTACCAGCAAATCGTCGGGGGAATCCACCCACTGCACATCCGGGCCAAATTTGGCTTGGCCACCCAGGTCAATCGTTAAATGCACACCCAGTCCGGCGGCTTCGGGCACGGGGTAAATCAGACGACTAAAGGGTGACTTGCCAGCCAGCGTGAAGTAATTGCCTTTTGCCCAAAAGGTTGGCGGGACGTGTTTGGCATCCAGGCCTTTGATGCGACTGGCGACTTGTGGCGCATTCAAACCAGCGGCGTTGATGACAGTGTTAGCAGCCAGCTCAGTTCCGTCAGACGCTATGACTTCGATAGCTGCTTGCGCCCGTATTATTTGGTCTACAGCCGTATTTAGCACCAAAAAACCACCCGCGTTCTCGATATCACCTTGCAGCGACAGCATCAGCGCGTGGCTGTCAACGATGCCCGTACTGGGTGAATGAACGGCGGCAACGCATTCAAGCTGTGGCTCCATGGCCATGGCCTGTTCACGGCTAAGCAGCACCAGGTCATGTACGCCGTTGGTAGCTGCCTTGGCGATGATGGCCTGCAACTGCGCGACTTGCGATTCGTGGGTCGCCACGATCATTTTGCCGCAACGGCTGTGGCCAATGCCGCGCTGGGCGCAGTAGTCGTACAGCAGTTGCTTGCCTTGCACACACAGCTGGGCTTTGAGTGAGCCTTGCGGGTAGTAAATGCCGGCATGAATCACCTCGCTGTTGCGGGAACTGGTACCCGTGCCGATGGCGTTGGCGGCTTCCAGCACCATCACCTCCCTGCCCTGCAATGCTAGCGCCCGGGCTACAGCCAGCCCCACCACGCCTGCGCCTATGACGATGCAATCAACTTTGTCCAATTTCAATACCCTTAAAAATTAGCCTAAAGTTCGCGTGGATCCGTTTTAAGCAGCAACTCTACCAACGACTGCAAATGCAACTTGAGCGGCGCAAAACCTGGCGTCAGCTCAAGCGTTTTTTCATTCATGTAGAGCTTGCGGTTGATCTCCAGTTGAATGCTGTGGCGTTGCTCGGCTGGGTTGCTGTAGCGCCGCACCAATTCAACACCCTTGTACGGGTGGTTGTAGGCCACGCTGTAACCCAGGCCACGTAGATGGTCGCAAATCAACGCTGACAAAGCCCGTTTCGCAGTCGTACAGTCTCTGTCACCCACTACAAAATCAGCATGCGCCTCACCGGGGAAGTCAGTCGCGTTGCTCGACGCAATCGCAGGCATGGAGTGGCAGTTGATGTGAATGCTGTAACCGTGCTGTGTATGGGCAGCGTCAATCGCACTGGCCACCGCCGCATGGTAGGGCTGCCAGCAGTTGGCAATCCGCGCCTGAACTTCAGCCACACCCAGTTGGCGGTTGTATATCGGCAACCCATCGTCTGTGGTGCGCCAGATCAGCCCTTTGCCCAACCGGACTTTGGCCATGGTTTTGGGGTCTGTCTCAATCAGATCAGGCCAGGGCGCGTCCAGCAGGGTCTCGTCAATCTCGGTCGTGTTGCGGTTCGCGTCCAGGTAGCTGCGCGGGAAATGCGCCTGAACCCAATGCACCCCCAGGCCGGGCGCAAAGTCGTAGAGTTTTTCAACGTGCGTGTCTTCCGCGCGGCGCAAGACAAGCGCGTCGCAGTGAAACAAAAAGTCTGCCGGGTACTGCGTGCCGCTGTGTGGGGAGTCCAGTACCAGCGCAGTGCTGCCGGGTGAATGTGAAACCATCGAAACCATGTTTGGGATTGTGCCTTTCTTCAAGCGCGGACGACCGCCACGCTTGAGAAGCAACACGCTTGCCGGGTGCATCAATCCAGACTGATCTTGGCAAACTTGGCGATGCGCTGCATTTTGTCGATTTCTTTTTTGACCTGCATTGCAAATTCGTCAGGCGATGTGCCCGACGCAAACAAGCCCAGCCCGGCCAGCTTGTCACGAACGGCGGGCTCTTTGAGTGCCGTCACCACCGCGTCGTTGATGCGCTTGACAGCGGCCCCTGGCGTGCCTGCAGGCGCAACCAGACCAAACCATGATGGATCGTTGTTGGAGAACAGCGCCAGCTCGCCATAAGTCGGCACATTGGGCAGCACATCCAGCCGCTTGCCCCACGACACCGCAATCGCCCGCAGTTTGCCCGACTGAATAAATGGCAGCGACGAGGCGACCTGGTCAAAGTACACATTCACCTGACCCGCCACCACGTCGTTGAGCGCAGGCCCTGCGCCCCGGTACGGGATATGAACCATGAAGGTGTTGGTGGTGCTTTTGAACAGTTCGCCCCACATGTGGCCAATGGTGCCATTGCCAGGCGATGCAAACGTGACCTTGCCGGGATTGGCTTTGAGGTATTTGACAAGTTCTGCATAGTTGTTGACGGGCAGCGCCGCATTGACCACCAGCACACCCGGCGCCTTGACCAACTCGGTCACGGCGACGAAATCCTTGATCGGGTCGTAGGGCAGCTTTTTATATACCGATGGGTTGACGCCATGGGTAGACAGCGTGGCCACGCCCAAAGTAAAGCCATCTGGCGCTGACTTGGCGACCTCGCTCATGCCAATGGAGCCGCCTGCCCCGGCACGGTTTTCAACGATGACACTTTGACCCAAAATACGCGACAGCGGTTCGGTCATGACACGGGCGGTGATGTCAGTTGCGCCGCCGGGCGGGAAAGGCACGATCAGTCGCAGCGGCCTGGATGCTTGCGCCCATGACAGTCCCGGGAGTAATGATGTGGTGGCGATGGCAGCCAGGCTTTGAAGCAGTTGTCGTTTTTGCATGCTTGTCTCGGTTTGTTGATGATGGCTGATTGTGTAAGGCGACAGGTTTTGTGACAAATGATGTTTAAGACTTATTTCATTCCGTATTGGAATAAACTCAAAAGCATGAAACGCCTGCTGCCACCGATTCACCTGCTCACAGCCTTCACCACCACGGCACGCTTTGGCAGCGTGTCACGCGCAAGCCAGGCGCTGCACTTGACACAAAGCGCCGTCAGCAAACAGATTGCCGAGCTTGAAGACATGACAGGCGTGCTGCTGATTGAACGCATCCGCAAACGGCTGGTATTAAGCCCCGCTGGCATGCGATATGAAGCGGCCATCAAACCCCTGTTAGGCCAACTTGAAGCAGCCACACTGGAGCTGATCACCAGCGGCGACGGTGGCGGTGCGCTGCATCTGTCTACGCTGCCAACCTTTGGTGCCAAATGCCTGATACCGCGCCTGCCCGCTTTTCAGGCTTTGCATCCGCAAATTGCGCTGCATTTTGTGCCTTATGTGCAGGGCTACGACTTTACGCGGGCGGACTTGGATTGCTCGATTCTGTTTGGTGACGGCAACTGGCCGGGCGCTGTTGCCGAGTACATTGCCGGGCATGAAATGGCTTTGATTGCGCCGCCTTCGCAAACCATCAACACCGCGCAAGATGTGGCAGGCTTGACGCTGCTGCACCACGTCAGCGTGCCGCAGGCTTGGGCACGCTGGGCGGGCGTGCATGGCGTGACGGGTTTTAACCCGCTGGCAGGCCCGCAGCTGGATCAGTTTCACAGCCTGATCCGCGCGGTGATGGCCGGCATGGGCGTAGCGCTTGTTCCGCACTGCCTGGTCAAAGACGACATTGCTACAGGCTTGGTATCTGCCCCGTTCCAGGCGGCATATTGGGGTGGCTATTTGGGTGACACGGGCTATTACCTGTGCTACCCCGAGGCCCGCAGTCATCTGCTGCCGTTGAGCCACTTCAAAAAATGGCTACTGGCTTCAGTTTGAGTTTGAGTTTTGTATCAGCCGATATAACGATGTAACGATTTGCAGCCAGCACCAGCCTTGTCCTACAAAATCGGGTTTGCGTCGCCTACATCCATTGCATGGCCTTGTGCTTACATTGAATTCATCTTTTGGTTCGCACCCCTGTGCGTTCTGAAAGTCCCGACTGATTCAATCAACACGACCAAGGACTCATCGTGAAAAGCTCAAACAAACTCTCTATTGCACTGGCAACAGCGCTGGCATTCGCTGGCGGCGTACAAGCGCAAAGCTCTACAACAGCTGCGCCAAGAACTGGCTACTCAATGTACGCCCCAGGCTCAGCCTACATTGGCTTTAACGTTGGCCAGTCAAACCTGAACCTGAACAACGGCAACAACCTGTTTGGCATTGAGAAAAGCAAAAACACCTACAACCTCTACGGCGGCAGTTACTTCAATGACTACATCGGCCTGGAGATTGGCTTTGCAGATTTCGGCAGTATCAACCGTGGCGGCGGCCAGACCAGAGCCGATGGTTTCAATGTGGGTCTCGTAGGCAAATTGCCGTTGGGCACATCTTTTAACCTGCTGGGCCGTCTGGGCACAACCTATGGCCGTACCGATGTGTCTTCCAACATCCGTTCGGGTGTGGTGGCTGGCAAGGAAACCGGCTGGGGCGGCTCATACGGCATCGGTGCCGAGTTCATGTTCAACCCGCAACTGTCAGCAGTTCTGCAATATGACGAATACAACCTGAAGTTTGCAGGAGGTAACCGCGACAAGATCAACACCACCAGCCTGGGTTTGCGTTACAGGTTCTAAACCTGATCGGTCAATTGACCGAATGCTTGACATAGCCACAGGGCGCTACAGTTTTAATAGCTGTTTGCGCCCTTATTTATTGGCGTTTAGTGGTTTATGACTTATTTTTGGTAACTGCTCAGCACGGGTATTTAAAGCCGGACAGCCGAACGCAGAAACCGCAAAACTGACGCAAAAGTCGCAAAAAACACCATCAAAAGGTATGTTTGGCTGTTTTTTCTGCGAAATCTCTGCGCCCTCTGCGTTCGGCTGCCCGATTTATCTGGCGAGCCGAGTAGTTACTATTTAGGTGTCCAGCGCTTGAGCAACAGCGCGTTGCTCATGACGCTGACCGAGCTCATGGCCATGGCCGCACCTGCCAGTACCGGGTTTAAAAAACCCAGTGCGGCCAGAGGTATTCCGGCGGCGTTGTAGGCAAAGGCCCAAAACAGGTTTTGCCTGATTTTGGCAACTGTGCGGGCTGAAATATCAAGTGCTGCGGCCACCAGCAGCGGGTCGCCGCGCATCAGCGTGATGCCTGCGGCGTGCATGGCGACGTCAGTGCCCCCACCGCCAATATTTGCCATGGCCATACCAACATCAGCGGCGGCCAATGCGGGCGCATCGTTGACCCCATCACCCACCATGGCGACTGTGTGGCCACCCTCCTTCAGCTTGACAACGATGGCCACCTTCTCACCCGGCAGCACCTCAGCCATGACTTCGCCTGCTTCTGGCCGCAGGCCGAGACGGTCGCGCCCTGCCCCTGTAATGCTGCGGCTTGGACGGCCACGGCGCTCATGTCAACCTTCAGCTCTTCCATCCAGCGCAGGCTGCCAATCAAAAAACTGCGTGTGCCAACGCTGCCCTCAGTGCCCCGGCCAGGTACCGCGCTGACATGGGTGGGTGTTTGAATCACGACATTTTTTTGTTTGGCGTCATTGACCACGGCCCTAGCCAGCGGGTGTTCACTGCCGCTTTGCAGGCTGGCCGCCATGTGCAGCGCTTCAAGCTCTTCCATACCCGCAGGCACGCCTAGGCTCGTCAGTTTGGGTTGGCCCAACGTCAGCGTGCCAGTTTTGTCAAAAGCCACCACATCGACCTTGTGCGCTATCTCAAGGGCTTGTGCGTCTTTGATCAGAATGCCGTGCTTGGCCGCCACACCCGTACCCGCCATGATGGCGGCCGGCGTGGCCAAACCCAGGGCGCAGGGGCAGGCAATCACCAATACCGCCACTGCACGGATCAGCGCCAGCTCAAACGCATGGCCCGTTAACCACCAGCCCAGCAGCGTGGCCACTGCAATGACCAGCACCACCGGCACAAACACGGCGCTGACCTGGTCCACCAGCCGCTGAATGGGCGCCTTGGCAGCTTGGGCGTCTTCAACCAAAGCAATGATGTGCGACAGCACAGTGGCGTTGCCCACGGCACTGGCTTGCATCACGACCCGGCCATCACCATTGATAGAGCCCCCCGTCAGCTTGCCGCCGATGTCTTTGGTCACCGGCAGCGACTCGCCTGTCAGCATCGACTCATCGACCTGGGTGTGGCCTTCAAGCAGCGTGCCGTCTACCGGGAATCGTTCACCGGGCTTGACGACCAATTGGTCGGCCACCAGCACCTCGGCCACGGGCACGTCCACCTCACCATCCGAGCCGAGCAAATGCGCCACGTCAGGCCGCAGCGCATGCAGCGCCCTGATGGCCGATGTGGTTTGCCGCTTGGCACGCGCCTCCAGCCACTTGCCCAGCAGCACCAGCGTGATGACGATGGCCGAGCCTTCAAAGTACAGGTGAACCATTGCGCCCGCATCTGCCGTCAGCCAGAGCCACACAGACAGCGCCCAGCCTGCCGTGGTGCCCAGTGCTACCAGCAAATCCATGTTGCCCGTCATGGCCTTGACCGCGCCCCACGCGGCTTTGTAAAAACGCGCCCCCAGCACAAACTGCACCGGCGTGGCCAGTAAAAACTGCCACAGCGGGGGCAGCATCCAGTGCTTGCCAAACAGGTCGCCTAACATCGGCAGCACCAGCGGCATCGACAGCGCCAGCCCGATGCCCACGGGCATAAAGCCCGCCCAAGGCGACGCATCTGGCGCGTCAATCGCTGCGCTGGCAGCGCGCGGCTCGTAGCCTGCGTCTCGTATGGCACGGCGCAAACGCGCCTCCATCTGCTCGCCAGGCGCAACCACAACGCGGGCCGATTCAGTCGCCAGATTGACCGTGGCGGCTTGCACGCCGGGGACTTTTTTCAAGGCCTTTTCAACCCGTGCCACGCACGACGCACAGGTCATGCCGCCTATGCCGATGTCCAGCGGGGGGAAGGTTTGAAGAACCGCAGGGGTGGTCAAGTCAAAGGTCATAGGCATAAAGATGATACTGCCCGGTACGCGCGCAAAATCTTTGATGCAGATCAAGCTCCATGCAAATACAAGAGCAACGCAGCCCGCATCGCGCTATGCTTAAAGTCATCTCCGCCAAACATGATCGAAACCATGATGCAAACCTTTACCGTTACCGGCATGACCTGCGGCCATTGCGAAAAAGCCGTGGCCCAGGCCATCAGGCAGCTTGACCCGCAAGCAGAAGTCCGCATCGACCGCGCCGCCAACAGCGTGCAGGTTCAGTCGACCGCAGCACGCGAGCTTTTGAGCCATGCCATCGCCGAAGAAGGCTACGTGGTGACGTAACGGCGCATCCAAAACGCCGTGCGCGATCCAAGTTTTTCAATCAACCATCAAAGGAGCACTTCATGACAAAAAACGTAGGCAACATTGACCGAATTCTGCGCGCCGTTATTGGCTTGACCCTGATAGCGCTTGCTGCCACTGGCACGGTCGGCTGGTGGGGATACCTGGGTCTGATACCCCTGGCAACGGCCGCCATGGGTTGGTGCCCGCCCTATGCAATGTTTGGCTGGAATACCTGCGGCATGAAGAAAAGTAATTGACGGTGGCTGGGTGAGGTGACTTCACTCGCACTTCATTTGCGGCGGAATTGTTGACACAAAAAATACCCGCACAGCACCCCTGCCAGCCAACCAGATACCGTCAGGATGGGTAGCAAATGAGAGTCGTTTGAATCCCTGAATTTCGTGATCAGCAAGCCAATGGGTGTTGCGCCGCAGATGACCAGCCAAAAAAACTGGTTTCCAACACTTCCAAGCCGTGTCACTACAAAAGACAGTGCGAAAAACGGGACCGCCATCAAAAACTGATATGGCCATGGTGTGCCTACCCAGAGCACACCCAGACCTGCAAACGACAAGATAAAGCCACCGGCCAGGGATAAAGCCGTTAGCAAACCCGAGTTCCACCTGGCCTTATGGTCAGCGTTTTGTTTTGGCTGGGTCATGTCAAGCATCCTCTTGCAAAAAATTTGAATGAGTTAATTTTCATAGTCGCCACTTTTTCCTCTGCCAGCCTTGATGCCCGCCCGCAGGCTTTTGCCCTCCAGCCTGCGCTGTTTGGATGCATAAGTTGGCTTGGTTGCCCTGCGGTTTTTCGGCGGGGTGGCAACGCTGTCAATGACTTCTTGCAGCCTGGCCATCGCGTCGCTGCGGTTCATGTCCTGCGTACGGTGCTGCTGGGCTTTCAGCACCAGCACACCTGCCTCGGTGATGCGGCTGTCGTTCAGCGCGAACAAGCGTTCTTTAACGTCGTCGGGCAATGACGATGCGTTGATGTCAAACCGCAAATGAATAGCGCTCGAGACTTTGTTGACGTTTTGTCCACCCGCACCTTGCGCACGAATCGCACTAAATTCAACCTCGCGCTCATCAACCGGGTATTTGGGCGCTGTGGCCATGACTTAATGGCTTGTCAAGCCATGTCCGCGAGTGCAGAAATTGCCAGTGCATAGCCCTTCACGCCAAAACCGGCCATCACGCCCTTGGCCACAGGCGACAAATAGGAGTGATGGCGAAACGGCTCGCGGGCGTGGACGTTGCTGATGTGCAGCTCTATCACCGTGACACCAGCACCCTTGATGGCGTCATGCAGCGCCACGCTGGTATGGGTGTAGGCACCCGCATTAAAGACCACGCCTGCAAGCGTGCCAGCAGCCTGTGATCGGCCCGCAACGTGTATCGCATCCACCAGCACGCCTTCGTGATTGCTTTGCCGAAAATCGAGTTTAAAACCAAACTTTGCACACTCATCAATGCACAGCGCCTCAACATCAGCCAGCGTTTGCGAGCCATAAACGGCGGGCTCGCGTGTGCCTAGCAAGTTGAGGTTGGGGCCGTTCAAAACGAGAATGGTTTTCATGGGGCGAGCTTTCAGACTTTGGGCGGGTATTAACGGCTGCGCATGATGTCAGGTGTCGTCACCACCACATCAGCATTTTGCGCGCGCTGGCGCAGGGCATGCTCCATCACGACGAGAGCCAGCAGCGCTTCGGCAATCGGCGTGGCGCGTATGCCCACGCAGGGGTCGTGACGGCCTTTGGTCACCACTTCAGCGGGGTTGCCTGCTGTGTCAATCGACTGGCGCGGCGAGATGATGGAACTGGTCGGCTTGATCGCTATCGACACCTCCAGGTCTTGCCCGGTGCTGATACCGCCCAGCACGCCCCCCGCGTTGTTGGACATGAAGCCTTCGGGCGACAGGCCATCGCCGTGCGTCGTCCCTCGTTGAGTCACACTGGCAAAACCCGCACCGATTTCAACGCCCTTGACCGCGTTGATACCCATCATGGCAAAGGCAATGTCGGCATCAAGCTTGTCGTACAGCGGCTCGCCCAGGCCGACAGGCACTTTTGACGCGGTGACACGAATACGCGCACCGCAGGAATCACCCGCCTTGCGCAATGCGTCCATGTAGGTTTCAAGTTTTGACACGTCCGCAACCGGCGCGAAAAACGGATTGTTGGCAACAAAGTCCCAGGACTCAAACCCAATGGCCTCGTCGCCAATCTGCGTCATGCAGCCTTTGAAGGTTGTGCCGTATTTGGCCAGCAGCCACTTTTTAGCCACAGCACCCGCCGCTACTGTGGGCGCAGTTAAACGAGCTGAAGACCGCCCGCCCCCACGCGGATCCCGCAGGCCGTACTTGTGCAGGTAAGCGTAGTCCGCATGGCCGGGTCTGAAAGTTTCCAGAATATTGCCGTAGTCTTTGCTGCGTTGGTCGGTGTTTTTAATCAGCAAGCAAATCGGCGTACCAGTGGTTTTGCCCTGGTAGACGCCCGACAAAATTTCAACCGCGTCAGGCTCGTTGCGCTGGGTCACGTGGCGGCTGGTGCCGGGGCGGCGGCGATCCAGGTCAATTTGAATGTCTGCCTCGCACAAATCCATGCCCGGCGGGCAGCCGTCAATCACACAGCCAATGGCCGGGCCGTGGGATTCACCAAAGTTGGTGACTGCGAATAGGTTGCCGAAGGTGTTGCCGCTCATGATCTTTTAAATCTCAAATGTCTACAGGTTCAAAAACATCTTGCAATGTGTTCAGTGCTTTTGACAAGGTGGCTTTCTGAATGGTGCCCATCTTTTTGACCAACCGTGATTTATCAAGTGTACGGATTTGATCAAGAAGCATCAGCCCCGTTTTGCCCTGAAAAGTTAACGGCACACGAAAGCCTGCTGGCCGCGACCCCGTTGTCATGGGCACGACGATCACTGTTCGTAAATGTGCATTCATTTCAACTGGCGATACAACCACGCATGGCCTGGTTTTTTGAATCTCACTGCCAACAGTTGGGTCTAGTGCAGCCAGCCACACGTCACCAGTATTAACAACCAGCGTACTCACCAGACCAACTCTGCATCGCCTTCATTGGCAAACTCATGCCAAACCAGCTTGTCGTCGCCTGCCAGTGCAATGCGCTGACTGTCTTTGGCCCAGTCTTCGCGCGGGTTGCGCTTGATGGGACGGATTTCAATCACGCCGTTTCTGACTTGCATGTCGGCGGCATCTTCAAACCCGACCTGCACCAAGAATGGCTTGGGGATTAAAACGCCCTGGGAATTTCCCATTTTTCGGATAGCGACTTGCATGATATTCACCCTTAACTTCAGTGATAACAATGTTATCACAATACTCGGTTGATATGACAGCAGGATCAACCATCCTTGCCATCATCCTCACCCGCAGGCCAGTCGCGTATGTAAGCCTTGAGCATCTTGTTTTCAAAATTCTGGCTGTCAACGACGGCTTTGGCCACGTCGTACAAAGAGATCACGCCCATCAGCATTTTTTGGTTCATCACTGGCATGTAGCGGGCGTGGCGCTCCAGCATCATGCGTCGCACTTCGTCGAGCTCAGTCTCGCTGGTACAGGTCAGCGGGTGGTCGTCCATCGCCTTCCTCACCTGCATGCTGCCAATCTCGCCGCCGTTGCCGACGATGCAGACAATCACTTCCCTGAAGGTCAGCATGCCGACCAAATCGCCATGCTCCATCACCACCAGTGAGCCGATGTCTTTTTCGGCCATGATTTGCGCGGCTTTGGCCAGCGGCTCGTCAGGCTGAACGGTGTACAGCGTGCTGCCCTTGACGCGCAGTATGTCGGCTACTTTCATGGCGATCTCCTCGGTGTGGTGTTTGCATTTTCCCAATGCCTGCTGCATTTTGGGAAGCTGAGAGCCAATATAGCCCACAATAAGTGTCAAGGCATTTAAATTTGCTGCCTGACTCGGATTTTTTCATTTGGAGACAAGCCCATGCCTGGCTACGCTGACCCCGGTTTTGACACCCTGTCGTTGCACGCAGGCGCATCGCCTGACCCAACCACCGGCGCGCGCGCCGTGCCGATTCACCTGACGACCTCGTTTGTTTTTGAATCGAGCGACCACGCCGCCAGCCTGTTTAACCTGGAGCGTGCAGGCCACGTTTATTCACGCATCAGCAACCCGACCAACGCGGTGCTGGAGCAGCGTGTGGCCGCGCTTGAAGGCGGCATAGGCGCCATCGCCACGGCCAGCGGCCAGGCGGCGCTACACCTGAGCATTGCCACCCTGATGGGCGCAGACTCCCATATCGTGGCATCGACTGCCCTTTACGGCGGCTCACAAAACCTGTTGCACTACACCATGCGCCGCTTTGGCATTGAGACAACTTTCGTCAAACCCGGTGACCTGGACGGCTGGCGCGCGGCCGCCCGGCCCAACACCAAACTTTTTTTTGGCGAAACAGTGGGCAACCCCGGCCTGGACGTGCTGGACATTGAAGCCGTTGCCGCCATTGCCCACGAAGCAGGTGCGCCGCTGTTGGTGGACTCCACCCTCACCTCGCCTTGGCTCATCAAACCGTTCGACCATGGTGCTGATCTGGTCTACCACTCGGCCACCAAGTTTTTAAGCGGCCACGGCACGGTGATTGGCGGCATTGTGGTGGATGGGGGGTCGTTTGACTGGGAGCGCTCGGGGAAATTCAAGGAACTGACCGAACCCTACGACGGCTTTCACAACATGGTGTTCAGTGAAGAAAGCACCGTCGGCGCATTCTTGCTGCGCGCGCGGCGTGAAGGCCTGCGTGACTTTGGCGCCTGCATGAGCCCGCACACGGCCTGGCTGATTTTGCAGGGCATTGAAACACTGGGTCTGCGCATGGCACGCCACATGAGTAACACGGAAAAAGTCGTGGCATTTTTGGCAAGCCACCCGTTTGTGTCGCGCGTTGGCCACCCGCTGCTGGAGTCGCATACTAGCCACGCGCTGGCCAAAAAGCTGCTGCCACGCGGTGCGGGCTCAGTCTTCAGTTTTGATTTGAAAGGCTCGCGCAGCCAGGGCAAAGCATTTGTTGAAAGCCTCAAAGTCTTCAGCCATCTGGCCAATGTGGGCGACTGCCGCAGCCTGGTGATTCACCCAGCCAGCACCACGCACTTCCGCATGACGGACGAGGCACTGAGCGGCGCAGGCATCAGCCAGGGCACGATTCGACTGTCGATTGGGCTGGAGGATGCGGATGATTTGATTGATGATTTGAAACGGGCTTTAAAAGTTGCGGAGAAAGCAGCATGATCATCACCGTCAACCAACACAAAACCTACTGCTACACAGCAGGCAAGGCTTTCGACGCAGCCAAGCCTACAGTCGTCTTCATCCACGGCGTTGTCCATGACCACAGCGTGTGGATTTTGCAAAGCCGCTACATGGCCAACCACGGCTGGAACGTGCTGGCCATTGACCTGCCGGGGCATTGCAAAAGCGAGGGAGAAGCGCCCGCCAGTGTTGAAGAAGCCGCTGCGTTTATTGCTGCACTGCTGGACGCGGCAGGTATTGAGAAAGCCGCTCTGGTGGGCCATAGCTGGGGCTCCTTGATTGCGCTAGAAGCGGCATCGAAGCTGAAGGAGCGCATCACGCACCTGGTGTTGGTAGGCACGGCTTTCCCGATGAAGGTGTCACCTGCTTTGCTTGAATCGTCACTCAATGACCCCATGACAGCGCTGAAAATGATCAACATCTTTTCACGCAGCACACTCGCCGCCCCGCCCTCTGCGCTTGGCCCCGGTACTTGGGTGTACGGCAGCAGCCTGGCACTGGGCCGGCGCGTGCTGGCCAGCAACACGCAGGTCAACGTGTTCCACCGGGGCTTCAAGGCTTGTGACGACTACGCCAATGGCGAAACCGCCATCCGCCAGGTGACTTGCCCGATCCTGTTTTTGCTGGGTGCTGATGATCAGATGACGCTGGCCAAGGCGGCTAACTTGCTGATTGAGACAGCAAAAACGGCGGGTAAAACTTTCAAAGTGGTCAAGTTGGCCGTCGGCCATCACCAGATGACCGAAGCACCTGAGCAAACCTTGATGGCGATCAAAAGCTTTCTTCAATGATGATTTCAATGTCCAAGGCCAGAGCGCAAGACATCGCCGCCACTTTTGACCTGCGCGCCCTGCCCGCAGACTTTTACGCCAACCCCTACCCGGTGTATGACGTGCTGCGTGAAACCAGCCCGGTGCGGCTGATGCCTGACGGCTCGTACTTTCTAACCCGGCATGCGGATCTGGTAGCGGTGTACCGGGATGCGCAAACCTTCAGCTCTGACAAAAAAGTGGAGTTTGAACCCAAGTACGGTGCGGCATCACCCCTGTTTGCGCACCACACCACCAGCCTGGTGTTTAACGACCCGCCGCTGCATACGCGGGTGCGCAGCCGCATCATTGGCGCGCTGACCCGGCGGGCGATTGCTGGCATGGAGCCCAGCCTCATCGCGCTGGTAGACAGCCTGCTGGACGCGATTCAAATCAAGGGCCGCGGCGATTTGATTGAGGATTTTGCATCTGCGATTCCGGTGGAGGTGATTGGCAATTTGTTGGGTGTGCCGCACGCTGACAGAGCGCCACTGCGCGGCTGGTCACTGGCCATCTTGGGAGCGCTGGAGCCCAGGCTCACGCCCGAGCAGGAGGCCTTGGGCAACCGCAGCGTGACTGAATTTACCGACTACCTGAAAACGCTGGTGACCGAGCGGCGCAAGGACCCCGGCGACCCTGAGCATGACGTGCTGACGCGGCTGATTGGAGAAGAGCAAACCGGTGAAAAACTGAGCGAGGCCGAGCTGCTTCAAAACTGCGTCTTTATCCTCAACGCAGGCCATGAAACCACCACCAACCTGATTGGCAATGCGTTGGTGGCACTGACGGAGCACCCCGACGCCAAAGCAGAGTTACTATCAAAACAGGAGCTTCTTGCGCCCGATTCCATTGGCCTGGAGGCTTATTTGAGCCTTGTAATTGACGAATTTTTACGTTTTGAGCCATCCAACCAGCTCAGCAACCGCCGCGCCTTGAAAAACACGCAGATTGGTGGCGTGACGATAGCCGCAGGCAGCCTGCTCACGCTGTGCATCGGTGCTGCCAACCGCGACCCGGCGCAGTTTGATCAACCCAACCAGTTACAGCTAGAGCGCAGCAACAACCGACACCTGTCGTTTGGCCTGGGCATTCACCAGTGCGCGGGCATGAGCCTGGCGCGGCTCGAAGGCCGCATTGCGATTGGCCGGTTTTTGCAGCGCTTTCCCAACTACCGGTTAACCGAGCCACCCACCCGGGGCGGTCGCGCACGTTTCAGGGGCTTTCTTAGCGCGCCCTTCGCGGTCGCCTAAACTAGCAAAAAACAAGGAGACAGCCATGCAAGACCCCAAAGCGTTTCAAACCTTCGCTGAGTTTTACCCGTTCTACCTGACTGAACACAGCAACAAAACCTGCCGCCGTTTGCATTTTGTCGGCACCAGCCTGGTACTGGTCTGCCTGGCCATGCTGGTAGCCACCGGCAAGCCGCAATACCTGCTGTATGGCCTGCTTTGCGGCTACGGCTTTGCGTGGGTCGGCCACTTTGGCTTTGAGAAGAACAATCCTGCCAGCTTCAAGCGTCCGCTGTACAGCTTTATGGGTGACTGGGCAATGTACCGGGACATCTGGCTGGGCAAAGTGAGGATTTAAAGGGCGACACACCATGACTGTCACGACGCTGTTCTTAGTTTCAATTGTTGGCTTGTTTACCGGAGGCACGATGAGATTTAACAATGGCGCCGAATGTTGCTCTACACGAACAGACTCCGGTTCTCTGTTTAAATACGCGAGCATTATTCATCGCTCAATCTCTGATTTTCTGAACTGTAGTTTCGCGTCTCAATTTCGTCTTTTTCACAGGAAAGAGCAGCGGTCTTGGTAACAGCGTCACGCCAGATGATGCAACGCTTGATCTCCAAAAAGCTCCCGCCAAAACTGGCTTTGGGGATGCTCAATTCAATGACCGTACCTTGCGGAGTCTCAGAGATAGTAGTTTTGGATCCAGCTTTAAGAATCTCTTGTGTGGCAAGTTTGCGCTGGGCATAGCTTGCAGATGCGATAGTCGCCTTTTCAGCCCTTTTTTCTGTAGCCACCTGGTAACCCCAGACGATCAAGCCACCGAGAAGTATCCAAGCGAGGCGCTCAAGCTTCGAAGTCATTTGCTTTGGTTTTTCTCAAATTCCCGAAGCAGGCGCAAAGATGGGGAATCACTTATTTGCAGATCGATCGCGTCAAACTCCATCCGAGCACTTATCCACTTCGCCCTGTTGACCACGGTTAATGTTGGTTCCCCACTTCGATAAGCAATTGCAATGTACAAATTTCCGTCCTCCGCGAATTGAGCTATTGTTTCAGCGTCAACATCCTTACCAACAATCCATTCCTGTGTGGTGTGCCCTGTCTTGGGGTCAAGTAAATGTGCAGTCACTTGTCTTTGACTTGGTATTGAACTCCTAAAAATATCGAAAACCCCCATTACTACTCCTTAAAGTGATGTTTTTCGCATCCTTACAAGCAATGTGCACCTGGCGATCAAACTAAAATCAAACAACAAAATGTCCTGTGTCTACGACAAGAAGTTTGTGCCCCTTATGGCATAAGAGTCGGTCGAAGTTCCAACCGCGCTTTGCAGAGTCGTCAATAGGGATCAGCGCCCCTGTAGGAAATGTTTTCCCACAAACTTTGCAATGAACTTTACCCTCGCCTAATCGAATCAAATTGTTGGCTATGTACTGAAAGTCTGACCATAACTCCGGAACATCAGTTTCTACCTGACTATTAATTTCTCGGCGTCGAATCCAATTAAGCATTGCTCCGAAATCTCCATCAGCTTGATGAGGCGCATTCTGTAAATATTTTTCTAACTCCAGCTCTACCAAATACGAATCGAACAAAAACTCGCCAACAACACCTTCTTCAAACATCGTTCGATTTTGTGCGTAGCGAATTAACTCACCACACTTCGGCGGGAATTGCCACAATCGATCACGCTCACGTTCGCGCGCCGCTCGACCATACCCATCAAAAATACGTCCTGGAAAAATTAAAACACTTGGTTTCAACAAAAGCAACGGCCAAAAAAAGATGCTTAATAGAAAAGCGACCCATATTCCGAGCCTGTTATAGCTCCAGTCGTAGCGGTCAAGCTTGAAGGCTAGATGCCACCCTAGTCGCAACGCAATTAAAGAACTCATCGCGATGTAGAAACAAAGCACAACGAATATAGTCATAGCCTAAAAGTACATTTCGGATTCAAAAGTAATCGTGCTGGTTAAAGTATGACATGCCTGAAAAACAGCATCCAACCAGCTGAAGACCCTCAAAACACCTCTTTTCAGGTATCTTTTTGCCTGATTAGATACCTGCCTCAGACAGGCGTAGGATGCTCAGAGGAAGAGGTTTTGTAGTCACAGCAGCGCGAAGCAGTCGAGGCACCATGGCTGCCAAGTCAAATCGCCTGTTAAACCGAT
>JBASFP010000018.1:0-11342 GCA_049653085.1 Polaromonas sp. | reverse complement strand
AGTCGATGCTTGGCAGCAAGCACGAAACACCGACCACAGAACCATCGAGTGGAAGTTCACGCGGCAAGATGCAGACCGAAAAATGAGCCGCCATTATGTTTCTAAACTTGCATGTTGACGCACTAGCCACCCGCTTGCACTGCAATTTCAGCGTGTTCGCAGCCAAACTGAAACCCTGGCCAAACCGTTAAGCGCTGAGGACTGCCAACTGCAGTCCATGCCAGACGCCAGCCCGACCAAATGGCACTTGGCACACCTGACCTGGTTTTTTGAGACTTTCATACTTGAAAAATATGAAGCGAATTTCAAGCCATTTGATGCCAGCTTTCGGGTGCTGTTCAACAGCTACTACAACGGCATTGGCGACAAGCATCCGCGCACACAACGCGGTTTGATCAGCCGCCCCACATTGCTTGACGTGCTGGCTTACCGGCAAGCAGTTGATGCGCGTGTGACAGCGGTGATCAGTGAACACCCGCAAGACGATGGGTTGGCCCAGCTCATCACGCTGGGCCTGCACCATGAGCAGCAGCATCAGGAACTGCTGCTCACTGACATCAAACACGCGCTGTCATCAAACCCCGCCCGACCGGCCTATGCCAAGCGCTGGCCGCTGTCCAGCGTTTCCCCACAGGCGGTGACATGGCATCACTACGAAGGGGGTTTGGCTGAACTCGGTTTTGACCCTGCACGGGGCGATTTCGCATTTGACAATGAAACCCCACGCCACCGCGTCTACATCGCAGCGTTTGAACTGGCCAGCCGTTTGGTAACCAATGGTGACTACATGGCGTTCATGGCCGATGGAGGCTACCAGCGTGCTGAGCTGTGGCTGGCAATGGGTTGGGACTGGGCGCAGGGCGGGCAGCACACGCAGCCGCTGTATTGGCAAACAAACGCCACCGGGTATGAAAACTTCACCTTGCAAGGTATGGTGGATGTTGACCCCAACACGCCGGCGTGCCATTTGAATTATTTTGAGGCCGATGCCTTTGCCCGCTGGTCAGGCGCACGGCTGCCGACCGAGTTTGAATGGGAGCTGGCTGCCAGCAACGTCAAAGCACCACTCGCTGGCAACTTTGTAGAAAGCGCCGCCTACCACCCGATGCCGCTGCAACATGCCTACCAGTCGCAGCCGTCGCAACTGTTTGGCGACGTGTGGGAATGGACACAATCGAACTACAACCCCTACCCCGGCTACAAGCCGTGGGAAGGCCTGGTGGGTGAATACAACGGCAAGTTCATGTGTAACCAGTTTGTGCTGCGCGGCGGCTCATGTGCCACGCCGCACAGCCATATCCGCGCCAGCTATCGCAATTTTTTTCCACCGGATGCGCGCTGGCAGTTCAGTGGGTTGCGGCTGGCGCGGGATGTGGATTAATTAACCGCGCAGCTTGCTGGCCACTTCAGCCACACGCTTGCCGTAGGCCGATGCGGTATCCAGGTCGCCCTGAGGAATGGCACTGGCCGGGTCTTGCGGGCCGACTTGTGCCATCACACCTGAATTGGAACCAATGCGGTTGATCGTGCCGTCGTTCAGTGCAGGCTGACCGACCCAAATCATGCCCTGCTGCATGGCCAGGGTGATGAAGTACTGGATGGTTGACAGCTTGTCACCACTCGGGCTGGCAGAGCAGGTAAAGCCGCCTGCAACCTTGTCTTTCCAGGCGCTGGTAAACCATTTCTTGCTGGTCGCGTCGGCAAACTTTTTAAACTGCCAGCTTGCCATGCCCATGTAGGTTGGGCTGCCCATGATGATGGCGTCTGCTGCGTCCAGGCTGGCCCAGTTGGCGTCGCTCAGATTGCCATCGGCATCAATGGCGATCAGCTCTGCGCCGGCGCCATCAGAGACAAATTGCGCCACGCGCTGGGTATGGCCGTAACCGGAGTGATAAACAACAACTACTTTTGACATGATGAAAATCCTGATGAGTGAAAGAAAAAAACAAACGAGAAAATTGACAGCGGTTTAGCGACCGCGTTTGGCGTCCAGACTCCAGGCACCTGCGCCCCATGCGGCAACCGTCAGCAAGCCACCGACCACCGCGATGTTCTTGAAGAAAGCCTGCGCTTGGGTCGGGTCAGACAAAGGGTGAAAAATAAACGTGATGACAACCGTGAAGAAAGCAATGGTCAGAGCGGCCCAGCGGGTCTGAAAACCCACCAGCAATAAAAGGCCAAGGCCGAGTTCAACCACGATGGCAATGGCAATGGCAACCTCAGGCAACGGCACGCCTTTAGCGGCAGCATAACCCACGGCGTCTGCAAAGCCGCCAATTTTGCTGAAGCCTGCGGGGATGAACAACAGCGCCAGCAAGATGCGGCCAACCAGAGACAGAGGGTTTTGAAGAGATGTCAACATAAAAAGTCCTTTTGATAAAACATGAACGAGAAAAATAAATCGCGCCAGCGCTAGGCCGCGAGGTCAAATACCAGCACTTCAGCGCCCTGGCCCTTGGCCAGTTGCAAGCGGCTTTCGTGCTGCAACAGTGCAGCGTCGCCTTGGGCCAGCGTTTGGCCATTGACCTGAAGGCTGCCTTTGACAAGTTGCACATAGGTTTTGCGCGCCGGGTTCAACGCCAGGGTGGCTGTTTCGTCGCCATCCAGCAAGCCAGCATAAAGCTTGGCATCGGCATGAATGGTCACTGAAACCTCAGCGCCATCATTCGATGCCACCAGACGCAGCTTGCCGCGTTTTTCATCGGCGCTGAATGTCTTTTGCTCATAGCTAGGCGCGATGCCTTTGACATTCGGCTCGATCCAGATTTGCAAAAAATGCGTGGTTTGCCCCTCAGCATGATTGAACTCGCTGTGTTGCACGCCGGTGCCCGCGCTCATGCGCTGCACATCGCCCGGCGGAATGCCCTTGACGTTGCCCATGCTGTCTTTGTGCGCCAGGTTGCCTTGCAGCACGTAGCTGATGATTTCCATGTCTTTGTGGCCGTGCGTGCCAAAGCCGGTGCCTGGTGCGATGCGGTCTTCGTTGATGACGCGCAGATTGCCAAAACCCATGTGCTTGTCGTCGTAGTAGCCGGCAAATGAAAACGAATGGTATGACTTCAGCCAGCCGTGGTCGGCATAGCCGCGCTCTGCTGATTTGCGCAAGGTGATCATGGTGCTTGACTTTCAACTGTTGTTGGCATGTCCAGACTGTAGTTGGCAAACCGTTGCTGGCAGTTGTTTGAATTTGATGGCATCATTCAAATTATTTGAACGATTTACCACGCCATGCAAAAACCTGCGATCCGTGATGTCCTGACGCCCGAAGCCCTGAGCCTGATTGACGCCGTGTACCGCACCGGCAGCATGGCCGCCGCTTCGCGCGAGCTGGGCGTGGTACCCAGCGCCCTGACCTACCGCATCCGCCGGGTGGAAGACGCACTCGACGTGCTGCTCTTTGACAGGTCATCACGCCAGGCCAAACTGACCGAGGCAGGCAAAGAACTGCTGCGTGAAGGCAATCGTGTGTTGAATGAACTTGATGCCATTGCCAACCGCGTCAAGCGTGTGGCCACAGGATGGGAACCTCAGCTGACACTGGCAGTGGACAGCATCATTTCACGCAGCACCATCATGGAGCTGTGCGAGGCTTTTTTTGCGCTCAAACCACCCACGCGCTTAAAACTGCGTGAAGAAGCGCTGTCTGGCACGCTGCAGGCACTGACATCAGGCCAGGCTGATCTGGCCATAGGCGGGACACAGGAGCCAGGCACCAACCAGGATCTGCAAAGCAAGGTGCTGGGCATCACAAAATTTATTTATGCGGTTGCGCCGCATCACCCACTGGCCGCAGCCGCAGAGCCCATCACCGACAGCATGATGCTGGCGCACCGGGTGGTGGCAGTGGCTGATTCAGTCCAGCGCGGCAGCGGCGTGACGATTGGCTTGCTGGGCGGGCAAGACGTGTTTACCGTACCGGGCATGCTGGCCAAGCTGGATGCACAGATACGCGGCCTGGGTGCAGGTTTTCTGCCTGAGTACATGGCCAGGCCACACATTCACGCAGGCCGACTGGTTGAGAAAAAAGTCAGGCAAAAGCCGCGCGTGGTGCGGGTCAGTTATGCGTGGCGCGCAACCGACGGCAAGGCCTTGCAGTGGTGGCTCAGGCAACTGGAAAGTCCGAAGACGCACAGCGCGCTGCTTGAACGGTCATAGCCATCAAGGTTTAGAGTACATTGACGACAATCCGACTCCACAACATAAAAACACACCATGACAAAAAAATCTGCCCCCTCCAAACCTCCCGCGCCTTCGCGCCGCATCGCCGTCATTGGCGCGGGCATTGCGGGCATGGCCTGCGCCCGTACTTTGATGCAGGCTGGGCATGTGGTCACGGTGTTTGAAAAAAGTCGGGGTGCGGGTGGCCGCATGTCAACCCGCAGCACTGAGTTTGGAGATTTTGACCACGGTACGCAGTACTTCACCGTGCGTGATGCGCGGTTTGAAAAGGCCCTGGCCATCAACCCGCAAGGCGTGCGCCGCTGGAGCGCCAACACCGTGCGGATTCTTGACGAAGCGGGCCGCGTGGTGGCATCCAGCCTGCCGCCCAAAGAATCCCATTGGGTCGCCACACCCGGCATGAGCGCACTGGTCAAAGACTGGGCCAAACCGCTGGTGGCCAAAGGGCAGGTGCATTTTGAGACCCAGGTCACGCGCCTGCAAACCGACTTGCTCAGCCCCAAACGCTGGCAACTGCAAACCGAAGGGCCCGGCGCTACGACCAGCGTGCATTCAGGTTTTGATGCGGTCATCATGGCCGTGCCTTCAGTGCAGGCGCACGCGCTGCTGCTGTCGTCGCAAGTCGCCAAACCGCTGATGAATGACATCGCCAAAGTCAGCGTTGCGCCGTGCTGGACGCTGATGCTGGCTTTCCCCCAGGCGGCGCAACCGGCGCTGGCGCACCTGGGCCCGCAGTGGAACGCGGCACGCTCTACCCACCACCGCATCGCCTGGCTGGCGCGTGAATCATCCAAACCCGGACGCGGCTCGATTGAACGCTGGACTGTGCAGGCCAGCCCGGACTGGTCTGAGCGCCACCTTGAAGACGACGCCGAGCGCGTCAAGGCCAAGCTGCTCAAAGCCTTTACCGAAGTAACTGGCATACGCGCCCAGCCGCCTTACGCTGAAGTCCACCGCTGGCGCTACGCCCAAACCACCGAACCGCTAGCTAAATTTACGAACCAAAGCCACCTGTGGGACGCCAAGCTGGGCATTGGCGCATGTGGTGACTGGTGTTTGGGGCATCGGGTGGAAGACGGGTTTCTGTCAGGGCTTGAGATGGCTTTGGCCATTTTGTAACTTCTGCTGTGGCGGCATCAGGGCAATTTTCCGACGGGCCGCCCCTAGGAAAATTAGCACCCTCGGGGGGCAGTGAAGTACGCGAAGCGACAAACGTGGGGGCCACATACATCGGCAGGTTCGCACCCTCTCCCACCGGGCCACTGCACGCAGGCTCCTTGGTAGCAGCCCTAGCCAGCTGGCTGGACGCCAAAGCCCACAACGGGCAATGGCTGGTAAGAATTGAAGACGTGGACACACCGCGCTGCATCCCCGGTGCTGACCAGATCATCTTGCAGCAACTGGCAGCGTGCGGCATGCAACCTGACGCGCCGCCTGTCTACCAATCACAACGCAGCAACATTTATCAAACCGCTTTAGACCAACTGATCGCGCAATCCCAAGCCTACCCCTGCGGCTGCACGCGGCAGGAAATTGAACAAGACATTGCGGCATCAGGCCAGCCACGCGAACGCCATGGCGAGCTGGTCTACCCGGGCACCTGCCGCCATGGCCTGAATGGCAAAAAAGCCCGTTCCTGGCGATTTTTAAGCACTTTTCAAGCATCAAATCGGCCTTTAGTCCAACAAAGACGGGCGCAAGCAGCTCCTGATTCAATAGCAAATAATGTGACCTGGGCAGACCGCGTGACAGGCCAGCAGCAGCAAAACGTCAGCGCTGAGGTCGGCGACTTTGTGCTCAAACGCGCTGACGGCCTGTGGGCGTACCAACTGGCCGTGGTGGTAGACGACGCGGCTCAAGGAATCACCCACATCGTGCGCGGGCAAGACCTGGCAGACAACACGGCACGACAGATTTTGCTGCAAAGTGCGCTGGGCTTGCCGCTGCCGCAGTACCTACACACGCCGCTGGTGCTGGAGTCCAATGGGGAGAAGCTGTCCAAGCAAAACGGCGCACAAGCACTGGACTTGCATGACCCGGTGAAGGCCTTGATGCAGGCCGGGCAGCATTTGGGCATCAACTGCAAAGCAGCCACCTCTGCTGAATGGTTGCAGCAAGCCCTAACCCAATGGATAGTACGTTGAAGGGCGCTTTAAAATCGCAGCGTGATTGAATCAACAACTCCCCCCACAGCCTTCCCGCACCGCACCATCCGCAGCTTTGTCCTTCGCACCGGCCGTACCACCGCCGGCCAGGCCAAGGCGTTTGAAACGCAAGGCCCGCAGTACCTGCTGTCCTACACGCCTGAGCTGTGCAGTTTTGAAACCATTTTCAAGCGCGCCGCACCGACGGTGCTGGAAATTGGTTTTGGCATGGGTGAGGCCACAGCGCAAATTGCCGCAGGGCTGCCTGCTACCGATTTTTTATGCTGTGAAGTCCACACACCCGGCGTGGGTGCGCTGCTCAAACGGATTGAAGAGCAACACCTGACCAACATCCGCATCCTTCAGCACGATGCGGTTGAAGTGATTGACAACATGCTGCCCATGAGCAACCTGGACGGCGTTCACATTTTTTTCCCCGACCCGTGGCACAAGAAAAAGCACAACAAGCGCCGCCTGATTCAAGCCCCGCTGGTTGCCAAGCTGGCCGCCCGCCTCAAACCCGGCGGCTACCTGCACTGCGCGACCGACTGGCAGCCCTATGCCGAGCAGATTCTGGAAGTGTTGAGCGCTGAGCCAAGCCTGCAAAACACGTCCCCCGACGGCTACGCCCCCAAGCCCGACTACCGCCCGCTGACCAAGTTTGAAAACCGGGGCATCAAGCTGGGGCACGGCGTATGGGACGTGGTCTTCAAACGAAACTCTCCCGTCTTGTCCCCTCTCCCTCTGGGAGAGGGCTAGGGTGAGGGCTGCCCCCGGCCTGCCCACACGCAACGGCGTAGGCCCCAGTTGTGTCGGCCTGCCCGCTGGCCACTGGCCCACCATCACGGACTTTCTGGTGGAGCGCTTTCCTGCCATCAGCCGCGATGTATGGCTTGATCGCATGGCGCACCAACTGGTGGTTGACGAATTTGGCGACCTTGTGACACCCGATCGCCCTTACCCCAGCCACATGCGCATCTACTACTACCGCGAGGTTGACATTGAGGCGCGCATTCCTTTTGACGAAGCCGTGCTGTACCAGGACGAGCATCTGGTCGTGGCCGACAAACCACATTTTCTGCCAGTCACACCCTCGGGCCACTACCTGCAAGAAACGCTGCTGGTTCGGCTTAAAAAACGCCTCGGTATTGACACGCTGATCCCCATCCACCGCATTGACCGCGAAACCGCCGGGCTGGTACTGTTCAGTATCAACCCTGCCGAGCGCAATGCTTACCAAGGCTTGTTCAGAGACCACGCGGTGACCAAGCATTACGAAGCGATTGCACTGTGGCGAGACGAGTTGGTATTTCCCATCACCCGCAAAAGCCGCATCGTTGAAGACCAGCCCTTCTTCAGACAACGCGAAGTCCCGGGTGAGCAGAACAGCGAAACTCGTATTGACGTGATTGAAATACGCGGCCAGCAGGCCAAATACGCCCTAAGCCCCGTCACAGGCAAAAAGCACCAGCTGCGCGTCCACATGAACGCGCTGGGCTTGCCCATTTTGAATGACCGCATGTACCCGCCCGTTGAAGTGACGCCAGACGACGACTACGCCCAGCCGCTGCAACTGCTGGCCAAATCGATTGCTTTTGATGACCCGGTGACGGGGCAAAAGCGGTATTTTGAGAGTCATCTGGCTTTGCTTTAATGGTCAAAGATTTTGAGCCCTGACGATTGTTTTGATATTCCTCATGCGCACCCCTACATTCATTGATTGCACCCTGCCGCCAGAGTCTGCTGAAAACCCAGCGACAAGCGTCACAACCCACGACCTGGCCAACGGGCTGCTGGCAGCCAGCGCCAGCATTGCCCCCAAATACTTTTACAACGCACTCGGCTCCAAGCTGTTTGAAGCCATCACCCTGCTGGACGAGTACTACCCCACCCGCACCGAGGCGGCTATTTTTGAGGCGCACAACACAGGTATTGCGCACGCTATTGCGCAGGCGGGTATTAGCGATGCGTGTTTGATTGACCTGGGCGCTGGCAACTGCGCGAAGTCAGCGGCGCTGATCCCGCATTTGAAGCCGCATCAATATGTGCCGGTTGATATTTCAGTCGAGTTTTTACGCGAGTCAGCGGGCAACCTGCAGGCCAGCTTTACGCAGCTTGACATCGTGGGCGTGGGCATGGACTTCTCAGGCACGCTGGCCTTGCCGCCAGTCGTGCAGCCCGATAACCGCGTGTTCTTCTACCCCGGCTCCAGCCTGGGCAACTTTGCACCCGACGAAGCCCTGCGCTTTTTGCAGCAAATCGCCAACCCCGCCCAAGGCAACGCCAGCGGCCTGCTAATCGGCATTGACCTGGTCAAAGACACGGCAGTGCTGCAAGCCGCCTACGACGACGCGCCGGGTGTGACCGCAGCGTTTAACAAAAACGTGCTGCTCAACATCAACGACCAGCTGGGTACAGACTTTGACCTGCGCCAGTGGCAACACGTGGCACTGTTCAACGTACACGAATCACGCATTGAAATGCACCTGCAAGCCAGCACCGCCACCACCGTGCGCTGGCCAGGGCATGAGAGAAGCTTTGCAGCAGGCGAACGCATCCACACCGAAAACTCCTACAAATACACGCTGAACGGCATGACCGCACTGCTCAAACAAGCCGGTTTTGGCCAGGTGCAGCACTGGACGGATGCGCGGGGCTGGTTTGGTGTGTTTTGGGCTTCTAGATAGCTATTTCGAGCTTCTTTTGAGTGTCATTTTGGCCTGTAGGCCAATAAATACGGGCGCAAGCAGCTACTGAATATATAGCAATTTCTACTGGCGCACACCATGCAAATACTTCACCACAATGGTGTCGTCAGGTGGGTAATGCGCTGGCATCACAGGTGTGAGCTGCGCAAGAATACACAGCCAGCCCTGCCCGGTGCGAACATAGGTGTCGGTGTAGCTTGTCATGCCCAGCGTTTCAACCCCATCGCGCACCCGAATCCACCGGTTGGTTGCACCCACCAGAGCCGTGTCACCCACCACATTGATGCGCTGATCCCGCATGTCCCAATAGGTGATGACCTGCGGATCAAAACCACTGGCCCAGTCATGCAGGTAAGTGGCCCGGTCAATGTGATTGCCAGCCGAGTAAATCGCCCGAAAGTCAGCATGAAGAATCGCGTCATGCGACGGCACATCATTGGTCACGAAATTGTGAATAAAGCGCTTGTTCAGGACGCTGAGTGTTTGCAGGTCAGTATGGATGAGGTTCATTTTTTTTGCGTTCAAGACAAAGGTTCAAAGGCATCACCGCTTTATACAGAAAAATGCCAGGATGCCCTGCTGCCAGCGCGACAAAGTGGATTGCCTTGAAGTCGCGTAGCTCGGGTTAGAAAGTTCAAATAATGTTAATATCACCCATGATATGAAGACGTTACATAAAATTGTTCTTGACACCAATATTTTGGTGAGCGCATTGCGCAGCGCAAATGGGCCATCATTTGCATTGATGCAAATCATCCGCTTGGGCAAGATTGGCATGTGCTGTAGCCCTGCTCTTTTTTTGGAATATGAGGATGTCCTAAAACGCCCTGAGCAGCTTAAAGCCTCTGGACTTTTGGTCACTGACATCGACGATATTCTTGCTGACTTGGCTTGTCGCATTGTTCCTGTCAGCACACATTACCAGTGGCGACCGCTGTTGCGTGACCCTTCTGATGAAATGGTGCTGGAGGCCGCCGTCAACGCGGGCGTACAAGCCATCGTGACCTACAACCTGCGTGACTTCGCGCCAGCACAAAATTTTGGTATTGCAGTATTGAACCCAGAGCAAACCTTTAAACATTTTCAGCTTCGCAAACCCGCCATGAAAGACCCCTTGCCATGAGCAGCTACGCCCTTCGCCTGCCAGAGTCCCTTAAAAATGCATCCAAGCGCATTGCCGCTGCGGACGACACCACCATGAACCAGTTTTTTGTTGTGGCCATCGCTGAAAAAATCAGCGCCATGGAGACAGCCGACTTTTTTGAAAGGCGCGGCATGAATGCGTCCAAGGCCAAAGCTAATAAGGCTTGGGCAAAAGTGGGCAACAAAAACGCTGTGCTTGATGATCGCTGGACTGGGGTTTGAAGCATTTAAATTTGAGCTCAAGCATCACCAGATTGCAGCGAGTCGCAATTCTCGAACTGATGTGAACCGACCAAAAACTAAAGGCAATCAAACATGAAGCACAACCGCTGGACTCTCTCGCCCAGTGGGTGGTGCAAGAAAAGCAGACGCTGGCCAACGCAGCCAGCGTGCTGGGCGTGTCGCGCCCCCCGCGTGTCCGATGTGATTCGGCATCAAAACAGCAAATTTACGGTTGACGCCATGATTGACAGGGTGGTGCGCACTGGGCAACCGCTGCGGATTTCTTTGTAATCATCAAACAATGGGAGTCTGACCCCTATTGATTCCCCTATTGATTCCATGGGAGTCTGACCCCTATTGATTCCTTGATTCCCATGGGAGTCTGACCCCTATTGATTCTTGTAATCATCAAACAATGGGAGTCTGACCCCTATTGATTCCCCTATTGATTCCCCTATTGATTCCTATTGATTCCAGACCCCTATTGATTCCATGGGAGTCTGACCCCTATTGATTCCCGTGAGTTTCAGCCCGTTTGAATCGGCTTACCAGGTTCTTAGCGACAAACTCAGGCCGCAGGTTTTCAGTTTGGGCTTTTTAAGGTAAGCCATAGGCCGAATGACGGATGCAAGATTGCTATTAATACAATAGCTGCTTGCACCCGTATCTATTGGCTTAATCCACGATTTTGCACATGAAACCGGGCTAAAACAGCCTTTTAAAAAGTCTTGATCCGCTGTTTGTGGCGCATTCAGGGCTTGAAAAGCCTTAAAACCCTGATTTTTACCTGCCAAATTGGCCTTCAACCCAATAAAAAAGGGCGCAAGCAATGGGATGGACGCTCCCACCTAAACGGCATCGCAATGTGCCAAAGTGGAGGTGCTTATCAACCACTTCAACAGACAGGAGCGTCCGACATGAAGATTACAACATTAGGCATTGATCT
>JBASFP010000017.1:0-13038 GCA_049653085.1 Polaromonas sp. | reverse complement strand
GTAGATGTGCAGTCTGTTCCTCGCTTTGATAGCCGATTTCGTTGACGTCAGTGCTGAGAAATACCGTCACCAAGGGAAATTTATTAGATGCCCTCGGTTGACTTTATGGGAAGTCCCTGTAATTGGCTTAGAGGCCATTTTGATGCCTAAAAAGCATCAAAACAGCATCAAAAATGACCCAAAACCTGCTAATCAGTGGCTTCAGCACTGCAATAGTGCCGCACCAGGCTCATCAGCTCATCTTCAGGATACGGCTTGCCCAGATAGTGGTCTACACCGAGTTCTTTGGCGTATTCACGGTGCTTTTCAGCGATGCGCGAGGTGATCATGACAATTGGCAAGTCCTTCAGGCGCACGTCACTGCGAATGTTGCGCGCCAGGTCGAACCCGTCCATGCGCGGCATTTCGATGTCTGACAGCACCACCGATGGCCGCTCTTCCTGCAACCGTTCAAGTGCCTGCAAACCATCGGCTGCCAGCACGACGCGGTAGCCTTCACGCTGAAGCAAGCGTTGCGTCACGCGGCGCACGGTGATGGAGTCGTCAACCACCATGACCAGCGGAATCTGCGGGGCAGCGGCTACCAGCACAGGCGCAGCGCCGCCGCCTGCGGCTTCCAGCATGTGCGGCTCGGCACTGTCGCCGCTCAAGGCACGTGCCTGAATACCGTAAACAGAAGCCAGCGCCACCGGGTTGTAAATCAGCACGACTGCACCGGATGCCAGCACCGACATGCCCGCCAGACCCGGCAGACGCGACAGTTGTGGCCCCAGATTTTTAACCACCACCTCCTGGTTACCCAGCACCTCGTCAACGTGCAAGGCCACGCGCTGTGCTGCGCTTCGGAAGACCACCACCGACGAGTTTTTAACCTGCACTTCAGCACTTTGAGCCGAAGCCTGGAGTAACGCGCCAGACCAGAAGAAAGGCACAGCCTCGCCACCCACATCCAGCGTGCCAGTGTTGTAGGCCTGCTGCAAATCTTTGGCGGTTGTACGGCGTACTGTTTCAACCACGTTGGCAGGCACACCCACCGACAGGTTGCCACTGCGGATCATCACCACCTGCGTCACAGCCGTGGTCAACGGCAGCACCAGTTTGAACTGCGTGCCCTGGCCAAAGGTGGTGGCAGTTTCAATCCTGCCGCCCACGCCGTTGACTTCAGAGCGCACCACATCCATGCCGATGCCGCGCCCAGCCAGTTCAGTGACTTGCGCAGCAGTTGTGAAACCCGGCATGAAAATCAGGTTGGCAGCTTCGTTGTCATCAATTTGCTGGTCGGCTGTGATCAGGCCTGAGCTGATGGCTTTTTCACGAATGCGTTTCAAATCAAGACCGGCACCGTCGTCGCGGAACTCGACCGACACGTCGTTGCCTTCCTGGCGCAATTCAACCGTGATCAGCCCTGCGGCATCTTTACCCGCAGCACTGCGCACCGCCGGGCTCTCAATACCGTGCGCCACGCAGTTACGCAACAAGTGCTCAAAGGCGGGCGTCATGCGGTCCAGCATGCCGCGGTCCATCTCGATCGTTGCGCCCAGCAAATCAAGCTTGACCTGCTTGCCAGTTTCTTTGGATGCCAGCCGCACCACGCGGTACAGGCGGTCGGAGATGCCTTCGAACTCCACCATGCGGGTTTTGAGCAGGTCACGCTGCAATTCACGGGTCTGGCGCGCCTGAGCCACCAGATCGTCTTCAGTTGCCTCCACGGTGCGCTGCAAGGTGCGCTGCACTGTCGCCACGTCGTTGACCGACTCGGCCATCATGCGGGTGAGTTCCTGTACGCGGGTGAAACGGTCAAACTCAAGCGGGTCAAAACCGGCCTGCAATTCTTTGGCTTGCGCCAGGCGTGACTGCATCTGGGTTTCAGCCTGCAATTCAATGTCACGCAAGTGCTGGCGCAGGCGGTTCAAGTTGTCGCTCATGTCGCCCAGCGAGCCGCGCAATTGGTTAAGTTCAACCTCCAGGCGTGACCGGGTGATCATGACCTCGCCCGCCTGATTCACCATGCGGTCAAGCAACTGAGAGCGCACGCGAATTGAGGCAGTAGCCGCTTGCCGCAGTGGCTGCATGGCCATGGTTTGCGGCGCGGGAATCATGGCCTTGCCTACCGCTGCACGCGCAACAGCGCGTTCGGCGCTATCGTCAGTGTCTTGCGTCACTGACGAAACGTCAGGCAGCGTATCGGTTTGCGCTGTTGTGCTGACAGGCGCTAAATTAGCTGGAGCAGGTGTTGCAGCAGGCGAAGCAGGCGCAGTTGGTGTAGTTGTTGGGCTTGATGTTTCATGCACTGCATCAGCCTGGCGCAGCACATCCAGCGCATGCTGCATCGCATCGAAACGTGTGAGCAGAGGCTCAAAATTCTGACTGGCGGCAGCGTCAGTGCCCAGGAATTCAATCTCGGATTCAATCTTGTGCGCCATCTCACCCAGGCGCAGCGCGCCCGCCAGCCGCGCACTGCCTTTGAGGGTGTGCAAGGCGCGCAGCACTTCATTACGCGCACCGAGGTTGTCGGGCCGGGCTGACCACTGGCGCAATGCGCCGCCCAATTCGGGCATCAGCTCGGTGGCCTCTTCGTCAAAAATCGGGAAGAGTTCAGCATCAATCGCGTCTACCGCGTCAATGTCGTCATCGCCGTCCTCACCCATCTGAGAGGCAACCGACGTCACGCTAACTGTAGGCGCAAGGTGTGCGACCACCACAGGCAGCGCAGACAAGCTGGCCACTGAGGCAACCGCTGCCAACACGGGGGCGGCAGGGGTAAACGCTGGCGCAGCCGGTAAAACAATGGCAACAGGCAGCTCGACCGCCGGTTCTGCCACCGGTTCTGCCACCGGCGCTGCGAGTTCGGCTTTTGGTGCTTCAGCTGGCACTTCGGCCAGCAAACTCGACATGTCAAAGACCAAGTCCAGATCGGTAACGTCGGCCTCAAGAACGGCTTCGGGATCCGCATCAGGAAACTCCAGCGCGCACAGTTGCGACAGCAGAGCTGGGTCGGCATCCTTCAGGAAACCCGCTGCAAACTGATGCAAGAGTCGCCGGATATCTTCAGCGGCATTGACGAACACATCTGCATACTGCGCAGCGGCGGCTTCAGAGTAATGCGCCTGCGACAGTTGCAATGCATCTTCAAGAGCGCGCGCTATTTCTGACAGTGAATTGAAGCCCACAGTCGCAGAACTGCCAGCCAGCGAATGGGCAAACGACACCGCAGAGTCACTGACCGGGAGGCTTCGCTCCATCGCCCATTCAGACACTTCAGCCAGCAACCGGCGTGACCATTCGTCAGCCTCATTGAGGTAGACGTTGTACAGCGGGATACCAATGCGCAAATCGCCAATCACCTTGATTTGCTCATCGTCAGCAGACGACGCGCTATCAGTCATGTCAGCTTCCTCTTGCGACATCACATCAGGTTGCAACACAAGGGCGGGTTCTTCAATGACCAAATCAGGCAACTCAAAATCAGCGACTGCCTGAACGGGTACTGGCGGTGCAACGGCAGGAGTCAAAAACTCAGCCTCAAAGTCAGCCGCCGACATGTCGACAACATCAACAAATTCTGAAGGCAAGGCCTCTGCCTCAGCAGAGTCAGCCAATGACTGGGCTTCAAATTCCTCAAGCTGCTTTTGCAGGGCTTCCATTTCAAGAAGCTCAGCAGTCGTTTCATCGACAGCCGTAGTCGGCGTCTCCGGTACACCTGAAATGGCAGACAGACTGTCAAAGTCAATGCCTTCAATGGTGAGCATGTCAGGCTCAGCCAAGGGTGCAGGCGGTGTCAAAGGTACGGGAGCAGCCGCCTCAAATGCAGGCACAGGCGCATCGGCCAAAGCAAAAAAGTCGAAGTCAATATCAGAATCACTTGATGCGCTGACAGGTTCGTCAGCAACAAAAGCAACCGTCTGGTCTAAAGTTATCGGTGCCAGTACAACAGGTTTCGATGCAGGGGCAGGTTCAACCTCAGCAACAGGCAACGCTACCCGTGCGGACAACGGCTGCGGCAAGACAAGCGGGCTGAGCCGGCTTTCGGTGCGCATGGCTTCAGCGCTGGTGCGAAATGCTGAAGCAGCCCACATACCATCACTGTTGGCGGCAATGTCTTCGATCCAGCGGGAAAAGCCAGCCAGGCTGTCACCCGACAAACTCAGCAAATCAGGGCTGGCCGATTTTTGATCTGCCAGCCAGCCGTTAAACAGTTGCTCCATTGACCAGGCGGCTTCGCCAAACTCGTTGAGCCCCACCATGCGCGAACTGCCTTTGAGGGTGTGAAACACACGCCGCAAAACAGTCAGCTGGTTGATATCGCCGGGGTCTGTGCCCAACTGGCGCACCGCCTCCAGGCCATTGCCCGCAACTTCCCTGGCTTCTTCGAGAAAAATATCGCGCAAATCGTCTTCTTCAAAGTCTACTTCTTCAACCTGACTGACTGGGCTGGCTGCCGTTGGCGCAACCGCTGTGGCCAGCGTGCTCATCGCGCTGGCTGTCGCCTGGCTATCGTGAACCGACACCGCAACAGAGGCGTCATGCGCAGCTTTAGCCAACACGGGCTGCCCCGCCAGTGCCGCATGCGTCGCCAAGCTATCGAGCTTGATGCCGAGCGCATCGTCCGCAGCACCCGATCCGGCATCATTGACCACAGAGGTCACTTCCTGCGAGATTGTCAGGCCAGGTGCTTCATCGGCTGCAGCGGAGTTGGTGGCTTTCTCAACACGACCCATCAGTGGTTTGAGCTCACCTTTGACATCGTCGTACACAAACAGTTTTTTGGCCAGCGCCGGCTGGTAGTTGAGCATGTCAATCAAAAAGCTCAACGCGCCCAGGTTGTTGCCCAACTGGTCGAAAGTCCCGGCTGCACGCGCGCGCGCCTCGTCAATTTCGGTCTCCAGCATTTGCTCGACGGTGTCTCGCATCCGCATGACCGCCTGCGAGGCCTGATCCAGGCCCAGCACCGACAGCACGCCGCGCATTTGTGCCAACTGGCCGGGCACGCTGGTGAGCACGACTTTGTCTTTCGGATTGCGAAAGAAAATGTCCAATGACTTTTCAAGCTCGCCGAGAGACACCCTGAGCTCACCCACCACGCTGCCCATGGTCTGTTTGTCGCTGACGCGCCGATAGAGGTCTTCCATCCACGATTCAAGCGGTTGGGCAACGCCACCGTTTTTCACGGTTTCCAGGCGTTCGGCCAGATGTTTTGTGCGTGCGGCAAGCTGCGCATCGCTGGGATCCAGGTCGTCAAACGCGGCTTCCAGGTACAGCACAGAGGTGGCCACTTCCATGGCCAGCTCAATCGGTGGTGCCTGACCGGAACGCGCCGTGGCATCAATCGCACGGGTTAACGCCTGCGCCAAAGGCTCGCTCGGTGGATGCAGTTTGACAAGCGAATCTGTCACCAGACTGAACTGGTCTACCACCACCTTGAATTTGTTGGCGTCACCTGCTGACAGCGCTGACCAGGTTTCTTTGGCAGACATAATCCGCTTGCGCGCTTGTGCCAGCGTGGCAGGATCAAATCGGCCAAACAGCAATGCTTCGTAATCCACCGCTTTGAATCGCGCCAAACCGTAAGCAGCGCGGACGGCGGTCAACACCGGCGTGGCTGTGGAAGCTGCGCTGGCCTGGGAGCAAAAGAACAGCAGGTCTTGCGCCAGCCGATCAGAAATACCTGTATCGCCTTTACTCAAGCTCGCATATTGCAATAGCACGCGCGACGAGGCACGCCGTACATAAATGTCTGAGGGCAACAGGCCATGCTCCAGCGCTTCAAAATAGGCGGCGGCAATTTTCCAGAAAATTCTGGGCTGACGGTCGGCCTGCCGGGCTGAAAAGCCAAGGCTCAAATCCTTCAGACCAGTTGCAGCCAAGGGTGCCTGGCCTTTCATGATCTGCAAAACTGACTGGTCAAAAGTCGTACGGGACTCAGTATCGTAATTGCGAGGCTCAGGTTTAACGCTCAGTTCGGGCTCTAACCAGCGCCAGTCCATTGGCCACAAGTCAGCAGGGTGAATGCGGTCAGCTTTGACCAACTCCTGCACCTGACGGTACTGCGGGAAAAGTGACACGGGAGACACAGGCTTGTCAGCCAGCACGCTTTCCAGATATTCAGTCAGCGCAAAGCTGGCATTTTCAATTTTGGTCGCGGCGTCCTGGCTGCATTGCTCAGGTTTTTCAACAAATTTCTGGACTGCCGCCTCCATGGCCCGCAGCACCAGTGCAGGCCCAGCCAGTCCCACCATCTCCAGCGCACCCACGGCCTGATGCAGTTGCTGGCGGGCAATGCGCAGCTGGCTGGCATCCAGTGTGGCCAGGTCTGAGCCCTTGGCGGCTTCAGCCTCTCTGACGAAGCGCTTGAGCGCCTTGGCCGAGCCGTCCAGCGATTTGCGCAGCTCATCAAGCACCCAGGCCAAGGGGCCCAGGTCGTTGATGCCGACATCAATGTCAGCAGGAGTTGAAGTCAGATCATGGGCTTGCATAAATGATGGGCCGATTCAGGAATACTGTGGTCGCAAAATGGAGCGGCAAAGGTCAAGCAATCTTGAACCGTGACACCGACTGGCGCAGCTCTTCAGCCATGCGTGACAACTCGCGCACCTGGGTGGCTGTTGAGCGTGTACCTTCTCCGGTTTGCTCAGTCACCGCAAAAATGTGCTGGATGTTGTCGGCCACCACGTTGGCAGATGCAGCCTCGCGGGTCGCTGACTTTGAAATCTGCTCAATCAGTTCAGCCAATCGGCGTGACACGCTGTCAATTTCTGACAGCGCCGTACCTGCACTGTCAGACAGTTTGGCCCCTTCAACCACACCCTGCGTGGAGCGTTCCATAGCGGCTACCGCGTCCTGGGTGTCGGTTTGAATTGCTTTCACCAGAGCCGAAATCTGCCGGGTAGCATCACCTGACCGTTCAGCCAGTCGCTGCACCTCCTCAGCCACCACCGAGAAGCCTCGCCCGGCTTCACCTGCTGACGCCGCCTGAATGGCAGCGTTCAGCGCCAATACGTTGGTCTGTTCGGTAATGTCAGAAATCAGCTCGGTGATCTCGCCAATCTCTTGTGAGGACTCGCCCAGTCGCTTGATGCGTTTGGAGGTTTCCTGAATCTGGTCACGAATCGAGTTCATACCGCCGATGGCGTTCTGCACAGCCTGCAGGCCGGACTCCGCCGCTGTCAGTGATTGGCGCGCCACTTGGGATGACTCTTGCGCCTGAGCAGACACATCGTTGATTCGTGATGCCATGTCCAGCACCGACTGGCCGGTTTCTCGAATCTCGCGCAACTGCTCGGTAGATGCAGCCAGCAGTTCTGTGGAAGTGCTTTCCACCTGGGCCGTGGTTTGCGCCACCCGGGTCGCCGTGTTTTGTACGTTACCTACCAGCTGTCGCAATTCCTCAACCGTGTAGTTCACCGAGTCAGCAATAGCGCCAGTGATGTCCTCTGTCACCGTGGCTTCCTGGGTCAAATCACCCTCAGCGACGGTTTGCAACTCATTCATCAGTCGCAAAATGGCGGCCTGATTGGCGTCATTGACGCGCTTGGCGTCCTGCTCCAGTCCACGTGCTTCAAGCTGCTGCTTTTCAGCAACGCCCTGGCGCTGGCGGCTGTCTTGCAGCTGAATACGCGCAATGCCCACCGCGCAAAGCAGGCCGAACAAAGCCGCAGCAATCAGCGCCGCCACAGAGCCCGCGCCCAGACCTGATTGAGAGGTCAGTCGTCCTTGCAGCTCTTCAAGGGTACGGCGCAGCGGCTCGCTGTCTGAAATGATGGAGGCTTGCGCTTCACGGGCTGACACCAGACCCTGCAAGTTACCCAAAATAGCACCAGCCTGTACACGTGTCTGCTCATACAGCGCCATCAGCGCTTCCAGGCGTTCGCGGGTTTGCGGGTCTTTGGAGCCGGTCAGCCGCAGCTCAGGGCTGCCTTCCTGCAAGCCCTGGGCAATTTCCTTGAAAGAATTCAAGTCTTTACCCAGCAAAAACACGGCCTCCGGGCTCACACCCTCCAGCGTCAGGAACTCGTTGGCTGATTTACCAATCCGCTGGGTCAACATCACCAGCTGACCGGACGCGGAAATTTCAGCCGGTGCCGCGTTTTGCTGGAGCTTGAGCGACGATACGGTTTCAGCAATTTCAAGCAGGTCGGATGACTGGCGGTTGATGGTGCGCAGCGCGGCACCCACCTGGGTCAAAATCGCCTGCTGGCTCATCACGGTGGCCGCATTTTTCTCGGCACGCTCCATCAGCGGCACGACTTTGTCAACGTCAGACTGCAGGTCGCCTGCAACGGCTGCCACATTCAAGCTTTCGTCACCAGACTTCAGTGCGCGCACCGATTTGGCCAGCACTGACGCGCTTTCCTTCACGTCAGGAAAAGCCTGGGCACTGCCCACCAGCGCCTGTGACACCGATTTGGCCAGACGCTGAGACTGCATCAACGACTCACCCGTGGCGGTAATCTCACGTGTCACGGTGTCAGCCTGACTCAGGGCCCGGTAAGCCACCACAGCCAGCACCAGCACCGACAAGCCCAACATCAAGAGCAAGGTTCGCTGATGTTGTGCAATCGTTTTGCTGCCCAGAATCGGCAATTTCAACAGATCAGGGTTGGTCTCGGCAGCAGCGGCGGCGGCAGGCGCCTCTTCATTGAACATCATGCTGGGCGCAAAAGGTTCTTTTTCAGTTTCAGCTTGCCGGGCCATCATGTTGGCGGTAGCTTCAGGCGACATGCCATCGCCCGCAGCACTCATCGCGCCAGTTGCAAACGGATCCACTGGCATACCGACAGATGCCATGTCCATGCTGTCTTCAGGCAGCTTGTTTTTTGGTTTGAACAGGTTTTGGATATTTTCAATTAACGACATGATGAGCCCTCTGGAAAAACTTGTATGCGCTAGGCGCTGATGGTCAAAAAGTGCGCTTGCTGAGCCAGCAACTGAAGATTGATTTCTTGCCAGGACTGACCCGATTGATCAATGTACTGGTTGCCAAAAAACTCCGGTGCATCGGCTGATTTTTCAGTAAAGTCACTGAATGCCTCCTGATTGCGCAGCCCGGCCAGGCGGTCAATCAGCAAGGCGCAGTTGATGTCCAGCGCACTGTTCAGCGCCACCAGGCGTGACTCTTTCATTGCAAACTCTGTTTTCGCACTGGCGCTTTGGCCAGACACATAGCTGGCCAGATCCACCACCCCAAACAAGCCGCCGCGCAGATTGGCCACACCCAAAAACCAGCTTTGCGTGTACGGCACTGCCTGCGTTGCCACCCACGGGAAGATTTCGCCGGCCTGCGTCATGGGGAACAGATATTTTTTGCCGCTGGCCTCGACTGCCAGCCATGAGGGTGCAACACCCTGCGTACGTGCAATCTGCAGCCTGTCTGCCAGACGGGTTTGGAGCTCTCGAATTGCTTGTCTGTTCGCCATGTTTTAGTGATTGAAAATGAAGGCTCGCGCTTTAGCCCAGAGCGCTGATTTTGGCCATCAATTCTTCAGCGTTGACTGGTTTGGTGATGTAGTCACGTGCGCCCTGGCGCATGCCCCAAACCCGGTCGGTTTCCTGGTTTTTGCTGGTACACATGATGATCGGGATGTCTGAATAAAGGGGGTCACGTGAAATGGCGCGGGTTAACTGAAAACCATTTTGACCCGGCATCACCACATCCATCAAAATCAGTTCGGGTTTATCTTCAGCCAGACGACGAAAGGCGTCTTCGGCGTTCTCGGCGGTCTTCACGCTGAAGCCTTTTTTGCCCAGCAGGTCGGTCAGGAACATCAATTCAGTTTTTGAATCGTCCACGATCAGAATTTTGTTGATTGTCATTGCGTTACTCCATGTTTGGCGCTGCCCAGTACTGTGACTGTTTGCAGCAGTTGGTCTTTGGTGAAGGGTTTGGTCAAATAATCTTGCGAGCCGACCATGCGGCCTCTGGCCTTGTCGAACACACCGTCTTTGGATGACAGCATGACGATGGGGACATCAGAAAACCTGGCATTGCGTTTGATGATGGCACAGGTCTGATAGCCATCCAGACGCGGCATCAGAATGTCACAAAAAATAAGGTTGGGCTGGTAGTCGTTGACTTTGGCCAGCGCATCAAAACCATCTTCAGCCAGCAGCACTTCATGGCCGCCCTGCTTTAAAAAAATCTCGGCGCTGCGCCGGATGGTGTTGCTGTCATCAATGACAAGGACTTTGAGTCCTGAACTTGGAATACTCACTTCAATAACTCCTGTGGTTCTTGCATGTTCGCCTTTTAACTGTTGACCAGATAACCAGCGATTGTGGTGTCAGAGTGAGTCACTGATAAGTCTGCTGAAGTTTATCGTCAGATTTGAACCATTTCAAAATCTTCCTTGCGCGCACCACACTCGGGGCAAGTCCAGTTCATGGGTACCTGTGCCCAAGCCGTACCAGCAGCAATACCTTCTTCGGGCGAGCCGGTCGCCTCGTCGTAGATCCATCCACAAATCAAACACATCCAAGTCATTCGTTAGTCCCAGCTTAAGTTGCCTTCACATAGAATGCAAGTAATTGTATCTATGCCGCGTTGCTATTTCGCTCACAGGCAAAATCATCGCCTATGGCAAACCCCAGCACCCCGACTGTACCTATTCCTGAAACGTCTGCCCCAGAAGTCGAAGACGCACCTGTGTGCGTGATGACCTTCAACGCCAGCGACCCCAGTGGCGCGGGCGGTTTGACGGCCGACATCATGGCCATTTCATCTGCCGGTGGCCATGCATTGGGCATCGTCACGGGCGCTTATGTGCGCGACACCGCTGAGATTTTTGATCACGTCAGTTTTGATGAAGAAGCCGTCAGCGAACAAGCCCGCACTGCGCTTGAAGACATGCCCGTCAGCGCCATCAAGGTTGGCTTTGTGGGTAATCCGGAAAACATCAGCACCGTGGCCGAGATTGCCGCTGACTATGCTGAAGTCCCGCTGATTGCCTACATGCCCAGCCTGGCCTGGTGGAGCGAAGACAAAATTGACGACTATCTTGACGCCTTCAGGGAACTGCTGTTGCCGCAAACCACCATTTTGGTGGGCAACCACAGCACACTGTGGCGCTGGCTGCTGCCCGACTGGCCGGGGGATCGCAATCCATCGGCCAAAGACATTGCCAAAGCTGCGGCACAGTTGGGTGTGCCGTACACGCTGGTCACAGGCATTCCGCTGCCCGAACAATTTATCGACAACGTGCTGGCCACGCCGCAAGCCGTGTTGTACAGCGAAAAGTTTGAACGCTTTGAGGCGGTTTTTGCAGGCGCTGGCGACACCTTGTCTGCTGCGCTGACAGCTCTTCTGGCCAATGGCCATGACCTGGTTGCCGCCACCGCTGAAGCGCTGACTTATCTGGATCAATCCCTGAGTGCGGGCTTTCACCCTGGCATGGGGCAGACAGTGCCTGACCGCATGTTTTGGGCACAGACCGACGGCAACCCGGACGACGAAGCTCTTGACGACGCGCCAGCCACCGACGATGCAGATTTAACAATGTCTGTGCAACGAACCTTTTTTGACATGCCGCCGCACGGCACCACCAAACACTGAGCAACCTATGCAAACCTCACAAAATGACATTCTGTTTGAACGCGCCAAAAAACTGATCCCCGGCGGCGTGAACTCTCCTGTTCGCGCCTTCAAGGCCGTTGGCGGCACGCCGCGTTTTGTGCAGCGCGCACAAGGCGCGTATTTTTGGGACGCTGACGGCAAGCGCTACATCGACTACATCGGCTCCTGGGGGCCGATGATTCTGGGTCATGGTCACACTGCCGTCATTGAGTCGGTTCAAAAAGCGATGCTCGAAGGTTTCTCGTTTGGCGCACCGACCGAGCGTGAGGTGGAGCTGGCCGAAGAAATCGTCAAACTCGTGCCGTCGATAGAAATGGTGCGCCTTGTCAGCTCTGGCACGGAAGCCGCCATGAGCGCCATCCGGCTCGCACGCGGCGCCACCGGCCGCAGCAAGCTGATCAAGTTTGAGGGCTGCTACCACGGCCATGCCGATGCGCTGCTGGTCAAAGCAGGCTCCGGCCTGGCGACCTTCGGCAACCCCACCAGCGCAGGCGTGCCGCCAGAGGTCGTGCAGCACACGCTGGTCCTTGAATACAACAACGTTGCGCAGCTTGATGAGTGCTTCGCCCTGCACGGCAAAGAGCTGGCCTGCCTGATGATTGAGCCAATTGCCGGCAACATGAACTTTGTACGTGCCAGCGTGCCCTTCATGCAGCGCTGCCGTGAGCTGTGTACCCAGTACGGCGCGCTGCTGGTGTTTGATGAAGTCATGACCGGCTTCAGGGTCGCGCTGGGCGGCGCACAAAGCGTTTATGCAAAGAGCATTCCGGGCTTTAAACCCGACATGACGGTGCTGGGCAAAGTGATTGGCGGCGGCATGCCGCTGGCCGCTTTTGGCGGCACCCGCGCCGTGATGGAGCAACTCGCCCCCTTGGGCCCTGTCTACCAGGCAGGCACCTTGTCAGGCAACCCGGTGGCCACCGCTTGCGGACTGGCCACGCTGCGCGAGGTGCAAAAACCTGGTTTTTACGAAGCTTTGGTCGAACGCACCCGCAGCCTGGTCAGCGGCCTGAGCGCAGCCGCCAGCAAAGCAGGCGTTCAGTTCTGCGGCGACAGCGAAGGCGGCATGTTCGGCTTTTTCTTGCTCAGCACCTTGCCACAAAACTACGCCACAGTGATGACCACCGACAGCCCGGCCTTCAACCGCTTCTTTCACGCCATGCTGGACAAAGGCGTGTACTACGCGCCCGCACTGTACGAAGCCGGATTCGTCAGCGCAGCGCACACAGCAGCGGATATTGAAGCGACGGTGGATGCAGCAGCGGAGTTTTTCGCAGGTCGCTGACTTTCAGATGCTACTGATTTAGTATCTGCTTGCGCCCGTATTTATTGGGCTGAAGGTCAATTTAGCCTGATTAGATACCTGCCTCAGACAGGCGTAGGATGCTCAGAGGAAGAGGTTTTGTAGTCACAGCAGCGCGAAGCAGTCGAGGCACCATGGCTGCCAAGTCAAATCGCCTGTTAAACCGATA
>JBASFP010000016.1:0-2699 GCA_049653085.1 Polaromonas sp. | reverse complement strand
TTCCCTTACCGCCCATGAGCAAGTCGTCGCCTGCGTTGCCTACCAACAGGTCAGACGCTGTGCCGCCTACCAGTGCATCACTGCCGTTGCCACCCAGCATGAAGGCGCCCCGGTTTTGAATATCTGTATAAGCCAGGCCGTTGCTGCCAGCCTGTACATACCAGTCGCGCATGTAGGGGAGCACCGATTTGATGAGTGCCGTTTCTGCGAGATTAAAGTTGATGTCGTTTATGTCGAGGTTGTTGTCCAGGTAGTACTTGAAGTACTGGTCAAAGCCTTTGGCGTCGGTCAGGGTGAGTGCCTCGTTGTTTTGAAAGGCGGCAGCAAATTTGGTGGACACGTCGGCCATGTCGAAGCGGATGCCACCGTTCACGTCGCTGAAGAGTTTTTTGTTTTTGTCTGTCGCGTTGGCTGTGTCTTCGTAGTACATCTGCATGGCGAAGGCGGTCAGGGCTTTGCTGATCCAGGTGGTATTCGAGTTGCCATCTTTGAGCGTCATGCCGCCGTCCTGGGCGAGTTTCCACAGGTCGGCGGTGAAGCGGGTGAGCATGGCGTCGGCGAGTACTGCGGTTTCGCCTGTGATTGGATTCCCTACGATGCCGTTTTGATGACGCACGAGGCGTTCGATAAAATTTTCGTTTTTATCGTTAGCCCGTGCAGTTGTGTATGAATACAATTTGTCATCAAAAATCATCCTCACCACATCCGGAAGCTTGAAGGTGACTTGACGCAACGATGGTTGAGTGGATACTGTTTGGTCGCTCTGCAAAAAAGCAGTAAGAAGTGCCTGTGAATGCAAGGCAACAGTCAGCGTCAAGTCCGGGGTACCGTGTGTCAGACTGGTCGTGGCACCAATTCTGAGCCCGGAGGCTGCGCTCAGAATTTCTCCTTGCACGCTGAAATCGCGGACATTGCCTTCACCAGTAATAACACCAACAGCGGCTGTGTTGATGAAATTGGTGAGTCCTTGCACGGCGGCCTCACTGTACCTCCGCTGATTGAGCAAGTAGTCTTTGAGGGTGGCCGCCACCGCCACATTGGCGGAGTTTCTGAACGGCGCCTGGTCAAAGGTCGTGGCAGTCCCCCCAAAGAAAACCGCCATCAACGAGGCCAACCCGCCGCCCAGTGAATGGCCGGTGAAACTGATGATGGCGCTGGGGTTGACTGCCTTGACTTGCAAGTAGTAGTCTGCGGCCTGCCTGAGTTGACCTGAGGTGACTCCGAAGACACCACCCGCATTGGCCCACCAGTCCACATTTGAACCCGTACCGGCAAAGGAAATGACGATTTCGTTGCCCTTCTGGAATGAGATAGCCTCAAAACCGCTGGATTCTTGCTGTGGAAAGAATTCCGCCCAGCCCAGCGATTGGAGATCGGGAAGCCAATTTATTGTGCCGCGAGTGCTTTGATAAACACGTCCTGCCATAAGTGCATATTCGGTGTCGGTAGCCATGATGTTCTCCTGATCTGAGTTATGAACGATTCAAGTTGCGATGTGACTTACTTTTTGTCATCCGTCGTGTTCGGTGATGGAATCGGTTGCGGTGCTTTGGGGCCGGAGTGAACCGGTCGCGCTGGACCATAGTCAAGAGGCGTGCGTAAGATGGTTCTGTACTCGGGTTGTTTGTAACCGTCATACATCTTCTTGATAGCTTCGGCTGGCACGATGCGTTGACCAAATTTCTTGGCTTCGTCGTCGGGCGACGATGGGATTAAATTAGGGTTTTTTATTTCTAACGGCAACTGTTGCAGCGGGATACGCTGCCATGTCTTGTTTTGATATTTGAAGACAACATAAGGGGGGTTTGGGCTACCCCATTTCATGTATGACAAACTTCCCATCGGATGCGCTACTAAAAAAGCCGCACCATTGTGAATATCAAGCAGCTTGGGTAAAAAATTGGCACCGCCAACGTCCTCTGTGAACTTGTCTTCCCAAACCACGTTTTCGTTTGTGCCTGGCAGTTTGAAGCTCAGGCTCTGCTCTTTGATCGGGGGCTCCTGACCAATCTCATGCCGTCCGCCCCGGACAGCCGTACGCTTGACGATGATCTTGCTGCCGTCATGCAACAGCACTTCTTCTTGCCAGCTTGTTCCACCCAATCCAAATAGCCCAGCGTCCGCGTTCATGCTCACCCCCAGTATTAATGTCAAGATAGTTGCGTTGATTGTTTTCATGCTGCAATCCTCCAGACAGAATCGTTCGAGGCGCTACCGGTGCCACTGCCGTCACCGCCCAGCATGAAGGCACCCCGGTTTTGAGTATCTGTATAAGCCAGGCCGTTGCTACCCGCTTGCACATACCAGTCGCGCATGTAAGGCAGTATGGAACGAATGAGCTGGCGCTCAGTGCCTGAGAAGTTAGATGATTCGAGGTATTCTTCAAAATAAAGATCGAAGCCTTTGGCGTCTTTCAGATCGAGTTTGTCGCTGGCCGCAAAGGCTGCTGCGAATTTCTTCGACACATCGGCTATGTCGAACTGGATGCCGCCTGTGACTTCGGTGAAGAGTTGTTTATTTTGGTCTGTGGCGTTGGCCGTGTCTTCGTGGTAGATCTGCATCGCAAAGGCGGTCAGGGCTAAGTTCAGGTTGTGTAAGCCAGGTGCGCCAGAGATGCCATCGGTCAGCGTCATGCCGCCGTTTTGGGCGAGCTTGTACAGGTCTTTGGTGAAGCGGGTGACCATCTGGTCTGCAGTGAT
>JBASFP010000015.1:0-45372 GCA_049653085.1 Polaromonas sp. | reverse complement strand
GCGAATCCCATCAGGGACAGTGACCAAAAGTCACATCTGAAGTCCGAATGTACGGGTGCAATCTTTACTTTCTAGCCACCATGAATTGAAAGCTTGGCATACCGGGAGCGTCCATGTACAGCTCCTGCATTGATAGCGAAAAATTACCTTGGCAAGTCGCTGTAACCCATCAGAAATTCATCGACAGCTCTTGCTGCCTGGCGGCCTTCTCGAATCGCCCAAACGACCAGTGACTGCCCCCGGCGAATATCGCCCGCCACAAACACCTTGTGTACATTTGTCGCATAGCCACCAATGAAGGCGTCGCTGGCTTTGGCATTGCCACGGTTGTCTTTGTCGATGCCAAACGACTCCAGAATCGACGCAACCGGCGATACAAAACCCATCGCCAGCAGCACCAGATCAGCTTTCAGGGTTTGCTCTGACCCGGCGACTTCGACCATCTTGCCGTTGACCCACTCGACGCGGACGGTTTTCAGGCCGGTGACTTTGCCCTTTTCGCCCAGCAGCTCTTTGGTGGAAATGGCAAACTCGCGCTCGCAGCCCTCGTCGTGGCTGGACGAGGTGCGCAGCTTGATGGGCCAGTACGGCCAAGTCATGGGGCGGTTTTCTTCGATGGGTGGCTGGGGCATCAATTCAAACTGCGTGACGCTGACCGCGCCATGGCGGTTGCTGGTGCCCACGCAGTCGCTGCCGGTGTCACCGCCGCCAATCACGATGACGTGTTTGCCGTCGGCACGCAGTTGGCCTTTGACCTTGTCGCCTGCATTGACCTTGTTTTGAGACGGCAAAAACTCCATCGCGAAATGCACACCGTCCAGGTCACGGCCGGGCACAGGCAAATCACGTGACTGCTCGGCACCGCCCGTCAGCATCACCGCGTCAAAATCTTTTTTCAGCTGTTCCGGGCTGATCGTTTCTTTAGCCCAGTTGGTGACCTTGGAGTCCTTGGGCAGGTTGCCGACCATCACACCGCATTTGAAGGTCACGCCTTCAGCCGTCATTTGCTCAACGCGGCGGTCGATGTGGATTTTTTCCATCTTGAAGTCTGGAATGCCGTAACGCAGCAAGCCGCCGACGCGGTCGTTCTTTTCAAACAGCGTGACGTCGTGGCCAGCGCGTGCCAGTTGCTGGGCTGCCGCCATACCGGCCGGGCCGCTACCAACAATGGCGACTTTTTTGCCGGTTTTATGCTTTGGCAACTGCGGTTTGACCCAGCCCTCAGCCCAGGCGCGGTCAATGATGGCGTGCTCAATCGACTTGATGCCGACTGCGTCGTCGTTGACGTTCAAAGTGCAGGCGGCTTCGCATGGTGCGGGGCAGATACGGCCTGTAAATTCAGGAAAATTATTCGTGCTGTGCAGCGTTTCTATCGCGTTTTTCCAGTCAGCGCGAAACACCATGTCGTTGAAGTCAGGAATGATGTTGTTGACCGGGCAACCCGTGTTGCAAAACGGCGTGCCACAGTCCATGCAGCGGGCGCTTTGGGTTTTGGCTTGCGCGTCGTCCAGGCCAATGACGAACTCCTTGTAGTTCTTCAAGCGCTCGGGTACGGGCTTGTAGCCCTCTTCCAGACGCTCAAATTCCATAAAACCGGTGATTTTTCCCATGATTACTCTTCCTTTAACTTGGCTATTTCAATACTGTAAAAATCGTCAATTGTTTGGCGTTCTCGCTCAAGTTCGATGCGCAGTTCTTCCTCGCTAGGAAGGACTAATTTGTATTTGCTGGCAAAGAGCTGTTCGCTCTCATGCATCACGGAATATCGCACCACCGATTCGTCTTTGTGCGAGCACAAAATAATCCCAATCGTCGGGTTGTCAGATGCGTCGCGCTTCAATTCGTCAAACATCCTCACATACATATCCATCTGACCGATATCCTGATGTGTGAGCTTGGTCGTTTTTAATTCAAACAGCACAAAGCACTTCAGTACGTAATGGTAGAAAACGAGGTCAACATAGAAGTCTTGTGTTTCGGTACTGATCCGCTGCTGCCGTGCCACAAAAGAAAAACCACGCCCAAGCTCCAAAAGAAAACTCTGCAACTTATTCATCAGTGCAGCTTCTAGCGTGGACTCCAGCAATTTCCCCGACTCTGGCAAGCCTAAAAATTCCAGCATGACTGGCTCGCGCATGAAACTGCGAGGACTGATACCTGCCAGACTCGCCTTTTGACTTGCCTCGTCACGGACAGCTTGCTTATCTTGACTCAGCGTTAAGCGGTCGTAATAAAGACTGCTGATCTGGCAGTCTAAAGCGCGCGAGCTCCAATTTTGTTTGGCTGCTTCTTGCGCATACCAAACTCTAGCTGCTTCGCTTTCAACACGAATAAGCGCACGGTAGTGTGTCCAGCTCAATTCGTGACGCACCGCGTCACGAATTGGGAATGCTCTAAAAAACCCTCGCATGTAGCGCAGATTCGATTCATCGAACCCCTTGCCAAACTCCTTGGTCAAAGTTTGAGCCAACAGCGTCAACAACTGCTTGCCATACAAAGCACGCGTTTCACCGGCCTGCTCATACTCAACAATATGCCGCCCGATCTCCCAGCAAGTTTGAACCTGCACCATATCGACAGCCCGCAGAGCGCGTTGCCTAGCGCTGTGGACTAGCTCACGGAGGGCGGTGATTAGCGACTCGGGCAATTGAGTCTGGGTATGGGCTGGAACTGACACGAGTTGTATTTCTTTACTTGCGCTTGTCGTAAGCCATTTCTAGCTTATTCTTAGTATGTTTTAATGCTGCAATCCAATAGATACGGGCGCAAGCAGCTCCTGAATTAATAGTAACTTTCCACGTTTACTTGGCGCCCACTGGCTCACGGTTGGTCTGTACCTGAGCCCGCGTCGTCTCGGTTGATGCATTCAGGCGGCGATCCTTGCGCTCCAGCAGGGCACGCTTGTACTCGTTCGGGAAGACTTTCACAAACTTCAAACGCGACTCGGCCCAGGTGTCCAGCAACTCGCGCGCGCGCTTGCTGCCAGTCCAGCGGTTGTGGTCTTGCAGCAGACGTTTGAGCAGCGCTTCATCGCTCTCTTCCACATGCCAGTCGGACTTGTCATGCGTGTGCTGCTCTGCTGTGGTCACCACTTTGTCCAGGCTGACCATCGACGTGTTGCAACGGCTGGCAAACTTGCCGTCTTCGTCGTACACGTACGCCACGCCGCCGCTCATGCCGGCTGCAAAGTTGCGCCCGGTTTTACCCAGAACGGCCACGGTGCCGCCGGTCATGTATTCGCAGCCGTGGTCGCCCGTGCCTTCAACAACTGCCGTGGCACCCGACAAGCGCACCGCAAAGCGCTCACCGGCCACGCCACTGAAAAACGCCTCGCCGGTGGTCGCGCCGTACAGCACGGTGTTGCCAACAATGGTGTTTTTGTGCGACTCACCCCGGAAGTCAATGCTCGGGCGCACCACAATGCGGCCACCGCTCAAACCCTTGCCGGTGTAGTCGTTCGCGTCACCAATCAAATACATGGTGATGCCTTTCGCCAAAAACGCGCCAAATGACTGGCCGCCCGTGCCTTCAAGCTGAATGCGCAGCGTGTCGTCTGGCAAACCCTCAGGCCGCACACGTGTCAGCTCGCCCGACAGCATCGCGCCGACCGTGCGGTTGACGTTGCGTGCCACTTCGATGAACTGGACTTTCTCGCCCTTTTCAATGGCGGCTTTTGACTTTTCAATCAAACGCACGTCGAGTGACTTTTCCAGACCATGCTCCTGGACTGACGTGTGCAGGCGCGGCACGTCTGCTGGCACGTTCGGCTGATAGAACAGCCGCGCAAAGTCAAGGCCAGTGGCCTTCCAGTGTTCAATGCCTTTTTGCGTGTCGAGCAAGTCTGCGCGGCCAATCAATTCGTCAAACGTGCGCACGCCGAGCTGTGCCATCAGGTGGCGCGCTTCTTCAGCAACAAAGAAGAAATAGTTGACGACATGCTCAGGCTTGCCGCTGAATTTCTGACGCAACACCGGGTCTTGTGTCGCCACGCCCACCGGGCAGGTGTTCAGGTGGCATTTGCGCATCATGATGCAGCCCTCTACAACCAGAGGGGCGGTGGCAAAGCCGAATTCATCAGCGCCGAGCAGTGCGCCAATCACCACGTCACGACCAGTTTTCATCTGGCCGTCCGCCTGCACCCGAATGCGGCCCCGCAGGCGGTTCAGCACCAGCGTTTGCTGCGTTTCAGCCAGGCCGATCTCCCATGGGCTGCCTGCATGCTTGATGCTCGACCAAGGCGAAGCGCCCGTACCACCGTCATGACCTGCTATCACAATGTGATCAGCCTTGGCTTTGGTCACGCCTGCGGCAATCGTGCCCACGCCGACTTCACTGACCAATTTCACGCTGATGCTGGCACGCGGGTTGACGTTTTTCAAATCATGAATCAGCTGCGCCAGGTCTTCAATGGAATAAATGTCATGGTGCGGTGGTGGTGAAATCAAACCCACGCCGGGCACTGAATAACGCAGCGCACCGATGTATTCACTGACCTTGCCGCCCGGCAACTGGCCGCCTTCACCTGGCTTGGCACCTTGCGCCATCTTGATCTGAATCTGATCAGCCGACACCAGGTACTCCGCCGTCACGCCAAAGCGGCCTGATGCGACCTGCTTGATTTTGGAGCGCAGCGAATCGCCGTCCTGCAAAGGCAAATCCACTTCCACAACCTTGTCACCAATCACACTTTTTAGCGTGGCGCCTTGCTTGATCGGGATGCCTTTAAGCTCCTGGCGGTAACGCGCCGGGTCTTCACCGCCCTCACCCGTGTTGCTTTTGCCGCCAATGCGGTTCATGGCCACAGCAAGTGTGGCGTGCGCTTCCGTGCTGATAGAGCCGAGTGACATCGCGCCAGTGGCAAAACGCTTGACGATTTCTTTGGCCGACTCGACCTCGTCAATCGGGATGGCCTTGCTTGGGTCAATCTTGAACTCGAACAGGCCGCGCAGCGTCATGTGGCGGCGGTTCTGGTCGTTGATGAGCTGTGCGTATTCTTTGTATGTGTTGAAGTTGTTGGCGCGGGTGGCGTGCTGCAACTTGGCAATCGCGTCAGGCGTCCACATGTGGTTTTCACCACGCACCCTGAAGGCGTATTCACCGCCCGCATCAAGCATGTTGGCCAACACCGGGTCGTCGCTGAAGGCAGCGCGGTGCATGCGCAGCGCTTCTTCGGCAATCTCAAACACACCCATGCCTTCAACCTGGCTGGCTGTGCCGGTAAAAAACTTGGCGACGGTTTCGCGACTCAATCCGATCACCTCAAACAACTGCGCGCCGCAGTAGCTCATGTAGGTTGACACGCCCATTTTGGACATGATCTTCGACAGGCCTTTGCCGATGGCCTTGGTGTAGTTGTAGATGGCCTTTTCAGTGCTCAAGTCACCCGGCAAGCCGTCGTGCATTTCAGCCAGGGTTTCCATCGCCAGGTAGGGGTGAACAGCTTCTGCGCCGTAACCTGCCAGCACCGCGAAGTGATGCACCTCACGCGCTGAGCCGGTTTCAACCACCAGACCTGCGGTGGTGCGCAAGCCGACACTGACCAGATGCTGGTGAATGGCAGACAGCGCCAGCAGCGCAGGAATGGCGACTTGCGTGGCGCTCAAGGCGCGGTCGCTGATGATCAGAATGTTCTTGCCGGTTTTGATCGCGTCAACCGCTTCAGCGCACAGCGATGCCAGTTTGGCCTCCACGCCCTGGTGACCCCAGGCCAGCGGGTAGGTAATGTCGAGTGTGTAGCTTTTGAACTTGCCCTGCGTGTGCGACTCGATGTCGCGCAGCTTTTGCATGTCAGCCACATTCAACACTGGCTGCGCCACTTCAAGCCGCATGGGTGGGTTGACCTGGTTGATGTCCAGCAGGTTCGGCTTGGGGCCGACAAAGGACACCAGCGACATCACAATCGCCTCGCGAATCGGGTCAATCGGCGGGTTGGTGACCTGGGCAAACAACTGCTTGAAGTAGTTGTAAAGCGATTTGTTTTTGTTCGACAACACCGCCAGCGGCGAGTCGTTGCCCATGGAGCCCGTGGCTTCTTCGCCGTTGGCGGCCATGGGGGACATCAGGAACTTGATGTCTTCTTGCGTGTAGCCGAAGGCTTGTTGACGGTCGAGCAGCGTCGTAGTCCCCGTCGTCAAATTTGGGGTCGGATCCGAATTACCGGAGTTGATGCCGACAGGCAGCGGCTCGGTAGATTCGGCTCTGACCCCAATTTTGGCGACCCCGCTCGCAGCGAGGGAAACGTCATCCAATTTAATCCGCAAATTCTCAATCCACTGCTTGTACGGCTTGCTGTGTGCCAGCGTGGCCTTGATCTCTTCGTCATCAACCATGCGGCCTTGCTCGAGGTCGATCAAAAACATCTTGCCCGGCTGCAGGCGCCATTTGCGGACGATTTTGTGCTCCGGAATCGGGAGCACGCCTGACTCTGATGCCATGATGACCAGGTCATCATCGGTCACGCAGTAGCGCGAGGGGCGCAGGCCATTGCGGTCCAGCGTCGCACCGATCTGGCGGCCATCGGTGAACACGATGGACGCCGGGCCGTCCCACGGCTCCAGCATGGCGGCGTGGTATTCATAAAAGGCCTTGCGGCGCTCGTCCATCGTGGTGTGCTGCTCCCACGGCTCGGGGATCATCATCATCACGGCCTGGCTGATGGGGTAGCCCGACATGGTGAGCAATTCAAGGCAGTTGTCAAACGTGGCGGTGTCCGACTGGTCAGCAAAGCTGATCGGGTAGAGCTTTTGCAAATCCGCGCCCAGCACGGGGGACGACATCACGCCTTCGCGCGCTTTCATCCAGTTGTAGTTGCCTTTGACGGTATTGATCTCGCCGTTGTGCGCCACGTAGCGGTACGGGTGTGCCAACGGCCATTCAGGGAAGGTGTTGGTACTGAAACGCTGGTGTACCAGCCCGAGCGCTGAGACGCAACGCTCGTCTTGCAAATCAAGATAGTACGTACCAACTTGGTCAGCCAGCAGCAGCCCTTTGTAAACCACCGTGCGGCTGGACATGCTGGGCACGTAATATTCTTTGCTGTGCGTCAGATGCAGGTTTTGAATGGCGGCACTGGCGGTTTTGCGGATGACATACAGCTTGCGCTCCAGCGCGTCTTGCACGATGACGTCATTGCCGCGGCCAATGAAAATCTGTTTGAGGATCGGCTCTTTTTTGCGCACGGTGGGCGACATCGGCATGTCACGGTTGACCGGCACATCGCGCCAGCCCAGCAGCACTTGGCCTTCGGCCTTGACGGCGCGCTCCAGTGCCTGCTCACATGCCAGACGCGACGCATGTTCTTTTGGCAAAAACACCATGCCCACACCGTATTCACCGGGTGGCGGCAGTGCCACGCCTTGTTTGGCCATTTCTTCGCGGTACAGCGCGTCGGGCAACTGAATCAGGATGCCTGCACCGTCACCCATCAGCTTGTCAGCACCCACCGCGCCCCGGTGGTCCAGGTTTTCAAGAATCTTCAGGCCCTGCTGAACGATGGCATGCGACTTGTGCCCCTTGATGTGCGCCACAAAACCCACGCCGCAAGCGTCATGCTCGTTGGCAGGTGAATACAAACCGTGGTCTTGAAAATGTTTGATCTCAGCAGCCGTGGTCATGGCGCACTCCTAAATTTATCGGGGGATGCAGATGATAAGTCGGAGCAACAACAATGCCAAATACTTTAATTGGGGTCAGACTCCAATTAATTCCGCAAATTCGCCGTCATCGTTAAATTGGGGACACATCAAATGAAAGTCAATTTCATATAAAAATCAAACACTTGGCTCAAGCGTCAGCTTTGACGGCGTCTAAAAACGGTCGCCCTGCTTTCACTTTGTTCACGCGGCGCTCGGTTCTTTTTTGTAAATCTGCAACAAAGTCAGGGTCGCCCAGCGCCCACCCGGCCAGCGCAGACTTGGTCAGCGCTGCCTGCTGGTCGCTGCTGACGCCTGCACGCACCAAATCGGCGTAAGCCGCCTCCCGGCCAAACGGCGTGTTGGCCAGCTCCCAGAACAGCGCATGCGGCGTGATGAGCTTGTCAGCCCGCGCGCCCACGTAAAAGCCGTGGCTTGACCAGGCATAGTCAAGCGCCTCACCAACCATCCCAGCGCGTACGGGGTTCAAGTCAATGTAGGCCATACATGCCAGCAGGTAGCGGTCAGTCTCGATCAGCGTGGAGCGATAGCGTCCTTCCCACAGCGAGCCAGTGCGGGTGTGCCGATCATTGAAGTACCGCACATAACTGCGCCCCACCGCCTGCATCAGCAGCGGCAACGCTTTGTCGGTCTGCGGCGTGGCCAAGAGATGAAAGTGATTTGTCATCAGCACATAGGCATGAATGTCAACGCCAATCTTTTTGGCGTTATCTTCTAGCAAACCCAGCAGGCACTCGTAGTCAGCCACAGTGGTGAAGATGGCCTGGCGGTTGTTGCCGCGCTGGATCACGTGATGCGGGTAGCCAGCGAGTGTCAGACGGGGGAGGCGAGCCATGATTTTGTGAGGTTGATTTCGGAATATGAATATTAATTGGAGTCTGACCCCAATTAATTCTAAGAAAAAGACTTTGAAAGACTTGGCTGTAGACCGAAATTAGCTGTTTCTGATTCTCAGCCGCGCCTCTTATTTTTGATTCGCTCGAGCTCCTCCGCCTCTAGCAATTCATAAGTTTTCCTAAAAAAGAACCACCCACTTCCAGCACTTGCACCAATAAAAGTGAGTAAAAAGCCAACAATTAAGAGCATAGTGGAATATTGACTTGATGCTAAAGGCTCTAGCCATTGACTGCACATGACAACAATAAAACCAATAAGTTTTAGGATTTGGGTCCAAATACTCCATTTCAAAAATCTGGTCATGACACGCTACTTTCTACTTTGCAGGGCAAAAGACTTGCTTGCAGTTGATTGGTATCTGAATACATAAGTCCGCACCAACCGAAATACCGGCACCCATACCCCATCCACCCCTGCCACCAGAAACTCCGACACCATCAGGACCGGTTGTTACCTGTGCGCTTTGGGTAACTCCGAATCCAGCATCGAAGCCACCCCCGGCGCTCACGCTTACGTCGGATCCGGTTCCTCCAATACCCGCGCCTACCCCTACACCAGCGCCAGCAAATAAACCAAACCCCAAGCGAGGACAAATTTGAACGTAGGTGCAACTTTTACCGTCCGTGCTTATGTTTTGACCGACAGCAGCAGAGCCTCCTACCATCACTAGCATGACTGATGCCTGTGCTTGAACGCTAACAGTGGTATCAGCGCTTAAGTGCCCGGTCGGATCAGATTTAGCTATTGGGTTTCCTTCCACATACGCATGTTCGTTAGGCCCGCCATCAAGCCCAATCGGATCGCGGCTAATGAACCGGCCAATCAGCGGGTCATAGATGCGCCCATTCATGTGGATCACACCCATCTCGTCCAGATGCTCATGCATGGTGTAGCCACGGTCTGTGGTCTGCCCGGTGATGGCGTCCAGACTGTCCGTGTTGCCGTTGACGAATCTACGTTTGCCCCAGGCATCAAAGGCCATGCGTTCAATCACCGTGCCGGCTTCATTGGTCACCACCGCAATGCTGCCTAAGTGGTCGTGATGAAAGTAGCGGGTGGCGCTAGCTGTTTGGGTGCCCAGGTTGCCGGTTCTTTGCACAAACAGGGCAAACACCACACCGCCTGCGCTGGCGTAGTGTTTGTGCTCTATCAAGCCGCCTGCACTGGTTTCTTTCTCATAGGTCAGGCCCTGGCTGTCTTCGCCGTTCAGGTACCAGGTGGTGCCGGGGGTGGGCCCGCCGACCACAGTTTGCTTGATGCGCTGGTGCTCGGGGCCATACACAAAGGCCAGGCTGCGCTCCACCGGGCCTGCTGTGCCCTGGCCGATGGTGCTGCCTGAGATGCTGCCAAAGGTCATGGCACTGGGCATGTTGTAGCTGGCAGCTACAGATTCGCTATTTATTTCATAGCTGTTTGCGCAGGTATTTATTGGCCTGCAGGCTAAAAAGGCACTCAAAAAGAGCTTGTTTTGAGGCTGTGGCGGGCTGAAACGACTAAAACGGCGGTTTGAGCAGGGGTACGGACGTGCTACGCGGCGAACCCGATGGCTGGCTTTGGCTTGGCGGGCTTTGGGCGGGGCTTGCATGGGCCGGATGCTTATGCCAACGCTTGACACCAGGTGGACTGAAGGGTCTTGAAATGCATCAAGCTCAACCCTGAACAGGTATGCCTCCAAGCAGCTTGCTTTGAGCTTTCCTTTCTTTCAAGCGACGCACGATTTCGTCAATGCTGTAATTGGCTTGTGCGTTAAGCTGGGCTTTGATACGCCACAATTCTTGCAAGATCGGGTCGCGCGTGCCAACCAAGTCAGCTGCTGGTACAGCTTGATGTGATGCAGATAAGGTCATAGCGTTAGCTCCTCAAAAATCTCTTCAGGTGTGGCAATGATGGGGGGCCGATATCCCAATTCACTGATTTTGTTTTGCAGCTTGAACCTTGCTGCCGGTCCAACCATATGCGCAAAGTTCCTAGAGGCAATGTAGTCGATAGCATGCAAGGTAGCCAGCGCTATGTGCAGTGCGTCTTCTGGCTCTGTAGACGGCACAGCGCCTGTGTTGACAAGCAGTTGTGCAAACGTCTTGACCTCACTGGTAATTTCTAACTCAGGCAGTCCACGGCATACCTGCACGCGTACTGCGGCGGCTTGTGGGTCGCCTTGTGATGCTTCGTCGAGCACAAGCGGTGAAAGCCATGCTTCGAAACGATCAGGCTGCAAATCCCATAACTCACGCGTGAATTGCTGACGCGCCAGTAGCATCACGTTTGAACTGGGTCGCGCCGTCAGATAGCTGATGACAGAGGTTTCGACATAGATGCGCGGCTTCATGAGTTGATTCTAAATCCTGGGGTTTATTTGTCACCGCCATCTTCAGCGCAGGCTATGACACACTGCCCTGGCAGCTTGAAAGCGTGACGGCCTCGGTTGGTGCAACGGCTGGCAGCCAGCCCGGTTTGGTACAGACGCAAACCCTGCGCGGATTGTGGTTTGTGCAGCTTGGCAAGCTTTGATAGGGTTCAACACGAAACCCGATTTGCTATACTTTTAAGAGCTTCTTGCGCACGTATTCATTGAGCTACAGGCTTATTTGATGAGTAAAAATGGTATGCTGAGCAGTCAAAATAGCTTTGCGCAGCTTCAAATTCGCGTTTATTTGCTTGAAAAATGCTTTTCGAAGCGATTTTCAGGTGCCGAAAAGGGATGCAGGCCAATGGATATGTGCGCTAGCAGCTACGATTTTGAGAGCATTTGAGTGGATTTAATTAGAATCTGACCCTCATGGCACTACCTTAAGAGATTACCGTTCGGGCTGAGCCTGTCGAAGCCTGCGGAAACCCTTCGACAAGCTCAGGGTGAACGGTCAAGGATATTAGTTCCAATTCCTTAAGGTAGTGCCATGAGGGTCAGACCCAGATTATTTTTATTTCCGCCATTATTTCCGTGCTGGAAGTTTTGTTTGAGCAATTCGGCCGCATTTTCAGGTGTATTCTAAGTCTTAAGCCCAATAAATACGGGCACAAAAAGCTCCTATTTTTATAGCGATCATCGTGCATCATCGCAGACTTTGGGGTCTTCGCCACCCGTGAGTTTGTCAACAAAAACGTGTGTCTCCATCCGGTTACATTCAGAAGCATCATCAACTCCACGTTCAAGAGGTCGTCATGCCCCTGCCCCAAAACTCCAGCACACCCGGCTCGCGCCGCAGTTTTCTTGAAGCGATTGGCAAACTGGGCGGTGCGGGGGCGATGTATCAGACCATGGTGGCGATGGGCATGTTGCAAACGCCTGCGGCCTGGGCGGGGCCTGCCCGTTTGCCCGCGGGCATGGGTACTGGCAAAACGGTGGTGATTTTGGGGGCGGGCATGGCGGGCATGGCCTCTGCCTACGAGCTGCAAAAGGCGGGCTACCGCTGCATCATTCTGGAGGCACTTGGCAGGCCGGGTGGCCGCAACTTTACGGCGCGCCGTGGCACGCAGGTGGTGGAAGACACCGGCCCGAACGGGCGCACCGTGCAGACCTGTGCTTTTGATGACGGCATGTACCTGAACCTGGGGCCTGCCCGGTTGCCTTTTCACCACCCCAGGCTGATGCACTACTGCAAGGAGTTTGCGATTGCGCTGGAGGTGTATGTGATGTCCAGCACCGCCAATTTGTACCAGACCGACAAGGCATTCAACGGCCAGGCCATGCCCCGCTACAGGCTGGGCAGTGACAGCAACAACCACATTGCCGAGCTGCTGACAAAAGCTGTCAACCAGAACGCGCTGGACGCCCAGCTCAAGCCAGATGACCGCCAGGTGTTTCTGGACATGCTGAAAGTGTTTGGTGACTTGCCGCAAGACGGCAGTGCGACGGTGGGCTCAGAGACGCCCCGCAGCGGTTGCGTGTCTGCCATGACGGTACAGGCTATCTGCGCTGCCAATCCCCGCTTGCCGCTCAATGAGTTGCTCAAGTCTGGCTTTTGGCAGCACCTGTTTTACCAGCCCTTTGAGGGTGAATGGCAGCCAACACTGTTTCAGCCTGTCGGCGGGATGGACAAAATTGTGGACGCTTTCATCAAGCGCGTTGGCAAAACCATCCGCTACCACGCGCAGGCCATTGACATCACCAACAAACCGGATGGGGTGGATGTGGTGTACCGCGACACACGCAGCGGCAAAACGACGCTGGTGCGTGCTGACCATTGTTTGTGCAATATGCCATTGCCCAAGCTGGCGCAGATCAAAACCAATCTGTCAGATGACTTCAAGCAGGCCATTGCCCACGCCCGCATTGGGGCTTTGTACAAGCTGGGCTGGCAGGCCAACCGCCGCTTTTGGGAAGAAGCGCCGTACAACATTTATGGCGGCATCAGCTACACCGACAACCCCATCACGCAAATGTGGTATCCCTCCAACGACTACCAAAGCCGCCGTGGCGTGCTGGCGGGTTCCTACTCGTATTTTGAACAGGCAGAAGCTTTTGGCCGAATGAGCCTGGCAGAACGCATTCGTGCAGCCCGGCAAGATGCGGCCAAGTTGCACAAGGAGTTTTCAAGTGAGGCATTGCTGCCCTCCTCAAAAGCGGTCAGCATTGCCTGGAATCAGGCCGAAGGCCAAAGCGGTGGTGTTGCGCTGTGGAACCCGGCCAATGCGGCTGACAACCGTGCCTACCAGCGCCTGTTAGCACCTGATGGTCGGTTTTTTGTGATCGGTGATCAGGTCTCGCCTCTGCCGGGCTGGCAAGAGGGCGCTTTCTTGTCCAGCGAGCATGCGGTGCAGCAGATCACAGGCAAGCGCCCCACCCTGCTGTCAGAGATGCACCGATCGCCAGAAGCGCAGCGGATGATGAACAGTGTGGCTTGAGACCCAGATATCAGGACTTTAAACGCTATTATTTTAATAGCTGGTTGCGCACGTATTGATTGAGCTGCAGGCCGAAACAATACCTTAAAACAACAATTTTGACGCTGTCAGGTAACCACTGGACAGTCACCTGACGCAAACGCATCGACATTAGCGTTACTGATGACGGTGCAATAACATGAATATAAGTGTTAACACCTGCCGGGCGGCATTGTGCTTGTTGTTGTAACCAATCGATACTTCTGGATTGACTTTTTGATCCACTCAATCCAGGAGTTTTTATGAAACACATCCATCGCCGCCGCGCCATCAGCGTTGCCGTGATTGCACTCGCCGGCATTACCCTTGCTGGCTGCGACCGCACGCCTGACACCATCAAAATTGGTGTGGCACAACCCTTGTCTGGCGGCCTGGCGGCACTGGGCAAAGACCTGGCCAATGGCGTGCAACTGGCTGTTGACGAGCTGAACAAGGAAGGCTTCAAACTCAACGGCAAGGTTGTCAAGCTTGAGCTGGTGATCATGGACGACAAGGCCAATGCGGAAGAAGGCGTGAAGGTGGCCAAGCAGTTGGTTGACGCGGGCGTGATTGCGGTGGTGGGTCATTTGAACTCGGGCGTCAGCATTCCGGCGGCGCCGATTTACGCGGCCAAGGGCATTGCGCAACTGGCGATCTCCAGCAACCCCAAATTTAACCAGCTGGGTCTGCCCACCACGCTGCGCCTGGTGGCCAATGACGAACTGCAAGCACGGGCGGTCGGCTCCTTTGCGGGTAGCCAGATCACGGGCACCAAGTTTGCAGTGATTGACGACGGCACGCCTTATGGCAAAGGCCTGGCAGATGCTGCGGCTGACAAGCTCAAAGCCAAGAAAACCATTGCCTTGCGCCAAAGCTTTGACGACAAAACCAAGGACTTTGCAGCGCTGGCAGCCAAGCTGAAGGCCGATGGCATCGAGGTGGTGGTCAGCACGCTGAATGACTTTCAGGTGGTGGCGCTGATTGATGAGCTGGTCAAGGTGGAGTACAACAAGCAGATCACCATTTTGGGGACGGACACACTCAAAACCACCGACATGATCAAGGAAACCGGCAGGGTGGGTGCGTTTTATGCCACGTCGATTGTGCTGGAGGCCAGCGAGTTTGCAGGTGGGCGCAAGTTTTTGGAGGCCTACCAGGCGGCCTTTAAAATCCCGCCCGCTTATGGCGGCCATTACACCTACGATGCGACTTATATCCTGGCCTCAGCCATCAAGCGCGCCAACAGTGCAGACCCAGCCAAGGTAACGGAAGTGCTGCGCAAGATTGATGGTTTTGCACCGGTCACGGGCTCGATGAAATGGGACGACAAGGGCGAGCAGCGCTACGGCGTGGTGAGCGTGTACAAAGTCAACGGCGGACGCTGGGAAAGCATCATCCGGTCAGACAACTGGCAGTAAAACCACTCCATTTGTCTATAAAAAGTAGCTGCAGCCCAATCAATACGGGCGCAAGCAGCTACTAAATATATAGCTATAAAGGTAATCAAGTGGTGCTTTATCGCACCACTTTGCCGTCTGCGGTGATGGTGACCAGGTCAACCGCCCTGACGGACTCGTACTTTTTGGCACGCAGGTTGACCCTGAAGCCGCTCATGTCGTAGTCGGTCATCGACTCAAAGGCGCGTTGCAGACCGGCCTTGTCTGGTTTGCCGCTGCCTGATGCGGCACGCCGCACGCCCTCGGCAAAAGCGCGTGCGGCCACGTAGCCTTCTACGCTTTCGTAGCTGGGTGTCTGGTCAGTCGCGTTGAGAACGTCCAGGTATTCTTTGATGAGCGGCGTGCCCACACTGCGCGGTGATGGCACAACTTGCGAGATGACGATGCCGCCAATTTCTTTGCCCAAGGCGGTGAACAAAGGGTCAATACCCACGACTGAAAAATTTAAAAACTGGCCGCCGTAGCCAGCCTTGCGAGCTTTGCGGATAAAAGCTGCCGATGAATTGAACAAGCTGACCTGGATGATGGCCTGCGGGTTGGCTTTCATCAAGGTGGCGACGGCTGCGTCAACCTTGTCGCTGTTGACGGGTGACAGTGCGCTTGCAACCAGGGGGGGGGCGTTTGAGGTCAACCAGCGCCTGCACGACGGCTGCCAGGCCGGCGCGTCCCATGGCGTCTTCTTCGGCAAACACGGCAATGCGATCTTGGTTCAATGTGGCGCTGTGGCGTGCTATTTTGTAGGCTTCGTCTGCCAGGCCAGGACGGATATGAAAAGCGTTACTGGCAGCGGCTTCACGCAGCGCATCAGACGCTGCAAACGGTGCAAAAAAAGGCGTGCCAGAAGTTTTGGTAACTGCGTAAGCCGCATCGCAACTGGCTGTACCGGCAAAGCCAAAAAGCGCGTCGGCACCTTCGTCGATCAACTGCTTGGCGTTGGCGGCTGCCTTGGCGGCGTTGTAGCCGTCGTCCAGGGTTTTGACTTCAATTTTGTAGCCTGCTGCGCCGTTTTTGGCGTTGATGGCATCAAAGAACATTTTGGCGCCATTAAAGTACGCCAGGCCAATCTGGTCAGCCGCGCCCGTCAGTGGAACGGATTGACCCAACAAGAGTTTGCGCGGTGCACGGGCTGATTGCGCATGAATCCAGGGGCTGGCAACCGAGATACTGGCTGCTGCGCCGGACAAGAGGAGGTTTCGACGATTGAAGTGCATGACGGGCCTTTGAAGTTACAAATTGTGAAAGCATGTTTAATGCCCGGTAACTAGACTGAAGCCAGCCACCCAACGACGGATGCCGTCCAAAATTCACAAAATGTCATAAAAACTAACAATTGTTAGCGTAAACGGTTGCCAGCTTAAAAGATAGTTCGGCAAATGCCAACAAGTAATAACGCTATGCAGGGGGCTAAATATTCACGATGGCGTCACAGTGATGAGTGCCGATAGAAAGCTGAGTTACAGCCGTTCGTGCTCTTTGGCGGCAAACCGGTCGGTCATGCCGGCGATGTAGTCGGCCACCACGCGCTCGGGCTTGGCGCTGGCAGTCATGGGCGTGTCGGTTCCGTCAAACCGGTCTGCATGCGCCTGCGGCATGCGAGCCGGGTCGGCCATGTAGGCGGCAAACAAATCGCGCACAACCTGCTGCGCCTGATCCATTTTTTCGAGCACCTGGGGGTGGCGATACAGGTTGTGAAATAAAAACTTTTTCAGGTCAGCCGACTGCGCCGTCATGGCGGGCGTAAAACACACCAGCGCCGAATATTTGCGTGCGGCATCAACGTCTGGCAAGGCAGCCTTGTCAAGCGCCTGGCGCGTGGCATCCATCACGTCATACACCTGGGCGCTGAGCATCAGGCGGATGGCTTCAAACAGCAGCCTGCGGCCTTTGAGTGTGGGGTGCTGGGTCAAAGCTTCCCGGCTGAATTGCCTGAACAAGGTCACGTCCTGTAGTTGCTCCAGCGTGAGCAAGCCAGAGCGCACGCCGTCGTCGATGTCATGGGCGTTGTAGGCAATTTCATCGGCCAGATTGGCCAGTTGCGCCTCCAGACTCGGTTGGCGCCAGGGCTCGGGAGCATCTTTTTGATCAACGAAACGCTGCGCCACACCGCCGGGCTCGCGCGCTTCAATCAGCCGGGCGTTGCGGCGGGAGCAATGCTTCAAAATCCCCTCGCGGGTTTCAAACGTCAGGTTCAAGCCGTTGTGGGTGGGGTAGCGCTCTTCCAGCGAATCAACCACACGCAGGCTTTGCAGGTTGTGCTCAAAACCCGCGCTGTTGGGGTTGTGAGCTTTGAGGCATTCATTCAGCGCATCCTGCCCGGCATGGCCAAAAGGTGTGTGGCCCAAGTCGTGCGCCAACGCGATGGCTTCGACCAGATCCTCGTTCAAATGCAGGCTGCGGGCAATCGAGCGGCCCAGTTGCGCCACTTCAAGCGAATGCGTCAGCCGGGTGCGAAACAAGTCGCCTTCGTGGTTTAAAAAAACCTGGGTTTTGTAGACCAGCCGGCGAAACGCAGAAGAGTGAACAATCCGGTCGCGGTCGCGCTGAAAATCGGATCGGGTGGGTGCAGCTGGTTCAAAAAAACGGCGCCCGCGGGACTGTGCCGGGTCACAGGCGACATGGGCTAAAAATGGGGTTTTCAGCATGAAGAAAGGCCGTTTTTATGTGCCAAATAGGCCTTTTGACCAATCAATACGGGCGCAAGCAGCTCCTGAATCAATAGCATTTCAAGTTGCCAGATTTCAATCAACTGCAGCAGGCGTCGATCACTTCACGCACCAAAGCATCGGGCGCAGCACGCACCACGGCAGAGCCGGGTGAATCGATCAGCACAAAACGGATGTCGCCTGCTTCAGATTTTTTATCCACCCGCATCAGCTCAAGGTAACGGGAAGCGTTGTCTTTTGCATCCAGAATCGGACCCTGGATGGGCAGGCCGGCGCGCTGGATCAAAGCGGTCAGGCGCTCAACAAAAGCAGAGTCCACCAGCCCCAGTCGCTGCGACAAATGCGCCGCCATCACCATGCCGCAACCCACGCCTTCGCCATGCAGCCACTGCCCGTAACCCAGACCTGACTCAATGGCGTGGCCAAAGGTGTGGCCAAAGTTCAAAATGGCGCGCAGACCCTGTTCACGCTCGTCTTGCCCTACCACATGCGCCTTGATCTCGCAACTGCGCTGGATGGCATGCGCCAAAGCAACTGGCTCACTGGCCAGCAGTGCGGGCAAGTTGCTTTCAATCCAATCGAAAAACGCCATGTCGGCAATCGGTCCGTATTTGATGATTTCAGCCAGACCGGCGCTGAGCTCTCTGGGCGGTAGTGTTTTAAAAACATCCAGATCGCAGACCACCAACTGCGGCTGGTAAAACGCGCCAATCATGTTTTTACCCAGCGTGTGGTTGATGGCGGTCTTGCCGCCGACCGATGAATCAACCTGAGCCAGCAATGTTGTCGGCACCTGCACAAATGGCACGCCGCGCATGTAGCTGGCAGCGGCGAAACCCGTCATGTCGCCCACCACACCGCCACCGAGTGCAAACAAAACTGTTTTGCGGTCGCAGCCATTGGCCAGCAGCGCGTCAAAAATAAGTTGCAGCGTCTGCCAGTCTTTGTAGACCTCGCCATCGGGCAGGGCCAGCAGCAGAACCCGGGCGTAGCGGGTTTGCAGCGCGGCCTGCAACTGGGCGGCATACAGCGGCGCAACGGTGGTGTTTGAAACAACCAATGCCGTGTTCGCCGGGGGCAGGTTTTGGTAGGTTGTTGGGTTGCTGAGCAGACCAGCACCGATGACGATGGGGTAGCTGCGATCGGCTAAATCAATGGTGACTTGCATGGGGCTGGCGAGTGACATAACGGACATGGCGTGCATGGCAACAAGTGTAGAGGCTAGCCTTGTGCAGCAATCACCCCGGCCAGCTCCAATTGCGTCACGATCATGTTGACCAGTGTTGAAACCGATGGGCGCCCGGTTTCAACCACAAAATGCGCCGTTTCGCGATACAACGGGTCACGCAGTTCATACAGCTCTTTGAGGCGCGCCAGCGGATCTGCGACTTGCAGCAGCGGCCTGTTTTGGTCATGACGCAAGCGGCGAAAAACCTCTTCAGGGGCGGAATGCAAATAAATCACCTGGCAGCGCTGGTGAAGCTTTTCGCGGTTGGCAGGCCGCAAAACAACACCACCACCCGTGGACAAAACGCAGGCCCTGTTTTGCGTCAGCTCACCCATCACATCCTGCTCAAGGTCACGAAAAGCCTGCTCGCCTTCGCGCTCAAAAAACTCGCGGATGGAACAGCCTAAACGCCGTTCAATGACAAAGTCAGAGTCAAAAAAACGGATGTCAAGACGGCGCGCGAGTTGCCTGCCGATGGTTGACTTGCCCGAACCAGGTAAACCAATGCAGGCAATGTTGGCGATGTAGCCGGGCGCAGCACTCAAAGCAGATGGAGTCAATCGCTGCGCTGGCTTCAGCGCAAAGGCGCGCCGTTGGTCAGCATTTTGGGCGTGATGAAGACCAGCAGTTCTGACTTGTTGGCCGTGCGGGTTTTTTGTTTGAACAAGTTGCCCAGCACGGGCAAATCACCCAACAAAGGCACTTTGGTTTCATCTTCACGGTCAGATTGTTCGTAGATACCGCCAATCACCACCGTGCCGCCGTTTTCAACCAGCACCTGCGTCTGGATGTGCTTGGTGTCAATGGCAAAACCGTTGGCCGTGGAGCGACCCACGCTGTCTTTGTTCACGTCAACATTCAAAATGATATTGCCTTCAGGTGTGATCTGCGGCGTGACTTCGAGTTTCAGGTTGGCTTTGCGAAAAGAAATGGCGGTTGCGCCGCTTGACGTGGCTTGCTGGTAAGGCAGCTCTGTTCCCTGTTCAATCAAAGCCTTAACCTGATCGGCTGTGACGATGCGCGGGCTGGAGACAATTTTGCCTCGACCATCGGCTTCAGCGGCGGAGATTTCCAGATTTAAAAGGCGGGACAGATTTGCGCTGAACAGAGACAAGGCAAAAGTGGCAGCCGGAAATCCGCTTTGCCCAACGGCAGGCAAGTTGAGAAAGTCACCCGCACCTGTGCCAATGTTGATACCCAAGGTCGGGTTAGTTCCAATTGGAACGTTCGGTGCAATGTAAGTGCTACCAGCCATCACATTTCGGGTTGTATTGAATGGTCTACCGCCCAGCCTGACACCCAGGGACTTTCCAAAGGAGTCAGCCGCCTCCACAATACGCGCCTCAATCAACACCTGCCTCACAGGTATATCGACCTTGGCAATCAAGGCCTGAACCTGCTCAAGCCTGGATGGCACATCGGTCACGAACAACTGATTGGTTCGAGCTTCAGAAATGACGCTGCCACGCGCAGACAAAATTCTTGTAGCACCGGCTCCGGTACCTATCAATCCCGTCGCAATTTCTGTGGCTTTTGCATAGTTCAATTTGAAGTCTTGCGTACGCAATTGCTCCAGACTTTGAATGGCATTTTTCGACTCCAGATCGAGCTTGTCTTTGGCAGCGAGCTCATCCTTGGGCGCAATCAACAACACATTGCCATTCTTGCGCATGCCCAAACCACGTGCCTGCAAAATGATGTCCAGCGCCTGATCCCAAGGCACATCTTTCAGGCGTAGCGTGACCGCGCCCGTCACGGTGTCCGATGCCACGATGTTGAAATTGGTGAAGTCGGCAATGACTTGCAGCAGCGAGCGGATTTCGATGTTCTGAAAATTTAGTGACAGTTTTTCACCGTTAAAGCCTGGCCCTTGGGTCAACTTGTTCGGGTCGATTTTTTGCTGGCGTACTTCAATCACAAACTGGTTGTCGCTCTGGTAGGCGCTGTGCTCCCACAGACCCTTGGGCTCAATCACCATTCTGACTTTGTCTCCGGTCTGGAACGTGGTGACGCTTTGCACAGGTGTGCCAAAGTCAGACACATCCAGGCGGCGGCGCAGGCCTTCTGGCAAAGCGGTCTTTAAAAACTCAACCACCAGGGTTTGACCTTGCTGGCGAATGTCCACACCCACCTGGTTGTTGGGCAGGTCAACAACAATGCGACCAGAGCTGTCTGCACCACGCCTGAAGTCCAGGTCTTTCAGAGGCAAGACATCACGGTTGCGGTTTTCAGCAAATGCAGGCGGGGCAATGGCAGTAGGAGCTGCTGCCACAACAGGCTCTAGCGTGATGAAAAGCGATTTGCCCTGAATTTCAGCCTTGTAGGCCGTGGAGGCTTTCAGGTTCAACACAACGCGGGTTCTTTCGCCAGCCTGCACCACATTGGCAGAGCGCAGGTTGCCCAGGTTCATCTCTACCGCGTTGCGACCCATGCTGTTACCAATGCCCGGGAAATCAAGTGCGATACGGGCAGGGGTTTGAATGCTGAAACCCGCCGGGACAGCCGTCAGGGGTTCTGCCAGGTCAATCCTGATGACCTCGGTACCGCCCTGCACAGAGCCTGTCACCGCCTGAATGGTATTGGCTGTTTGAGCACTTGCGGGCGCAGGCATGAGCAAGGCAACGACGCCAGCTGATGCGCACAGAGCCAGGATCGCAGGCCAGCGGTACAGCGCGGTTTGCGCCGCAGCTGCCCTCATCATCCACGTCTGCTTATTCATTTTGATACCTCTTGTAACTGTAAATTCGCTGTCCGCTCTATCCATTCGCCGGCTGCGTCCTGAACAATTTCACGCAGACTCAAACCCGTCTCAGTGACTTTGGTGATTCGGCCATAGTTCTGGCCCAAATAATTGCCCACGCGCACCTGGTAAAGCAGGTTGTCTACCCTGACCAGGGCAACAGGTTGCCCGACTTTGATCAGACTGCCTACCATGGCAACAGCGTCAAGCGGAGACGCCTCCAGCGGCTCTTTGCGTCGCGCCAGCTCGGGAGCGATCAGCGCCGTGTTGACGGTTGCCTGGCTGGAATCGCGTTTGAGCGCCTGCGCCAGCTTTTGGTTGCTGAAAGGCTCGACCGAGCCCTCCTGCGTGTAGGGCTGGGGGGAAAATTTGGTCGGTTCGGGCAAACGATCCACCTTGGAGCGACTGTTGTTGCGCTGCTCGGTCATCCAACCCTGCAGTTCCTGGTCAGATGAACCGCATCCCGACAAAAAGGCGGTGACGGATACGAGTGCTAACGCAGCAACATTTTTGCGGGAGATCACTTTTTATCTCCTTTGGCCGCAGCGCCAGCCGGTGCTGTTTTACGTTGCAAGGCAACCTCATCCTTGTCCAGGTAGCGAAATGTTTTGGCTGTGGTGTCCATGGTCAGGACACCTTCTTTTGCTGGCGTCAGTGTCAGGTTATTCAGCGTCACGATTCGGGACAGATTTGCAATATCAGCAGCAAAGGCACCCATGTCATGGTATCGGCCTGTCACACGCACTGCAATCGGCAGTTCAGCATAGTATTCCTTGACAATCACCTGCCCAGGACGGAACAGTTCAAACTGCAAGCTGCGTCCCAAGCCCGCCTGATTGATGTCCGACAAGAGTGCATCCATGTCGGCTTTGCCCGGCAATTGCTTTTCTAGCTGCGTGACGTACTGCTGAACTTGTTCACGCTGCTTTTTCAGTGCGTCCAGGCTGGCTGCTTGCGTCAGTTTTTTTGAGAAATCTTCCCGCAGCTTGACCTCAGTTGCGGCCTCAGCTGTCAGCTCTTCTTCAGAAGCACTCAACCAGACAAACCACAGTGCGACCACCACGACAACCGTGACGGCGACACACAACAAGTAACGCGGAATCGCCGGCCAGGATGGTGGGTCGTTGGGGTTGAGCCCGACGAACTGTGACTTCAACCCGCTTTGTAAGGCTGAAAAATCAATATTGAGTTTGGGAATTTTTGCCATGGTCAAACCTGATTCAGACTTTTGCAGCGCTTGACGCGGGCTGTGGCGGCTTGGCTACAACGCCAGCGGCAGCAGATGCAGCTGGTTTGGCCTCATCACTGGCGCGCTTCAGGGACACCCGCATCGAAAAATTGGACACGCGACGCTGATCCCGTGCCGACAGCGAGATGGTCGCTGCCGTAATTTCAACCAATTCAGGGCGGTACAAGGTGCTGCTGTTGTTGGCCAGATTGCGCAGCAATTCAGACACCCGTTCATTGGACTGCGCCACGCCACTGATCAACACGGTCTGATTGTCCTGTTTCATGCTGTTGATGTAAACGCCGTCAGGCAACTGCTTGACCAGCTCGGTCATCAGGTACACGGGCAAGTTGCGGTTGCCCTGCAATTCCTCAACCGCACCCTGGCGGGCACGAAGGGCAGCAATTTCCTGTTGCAATCCGGCAATGTCCTTGATCTGGCCTTCGAGCTTGGTAATTTCCTTTTTCAGCAGCGTGTTTTTGTCTTTTTGGCTTGAAATTTGGGTTTGATACCAGGAGTAAACACCGCCGCAAATCAAACCACCGAGCAGGGCAGCAACACCGAGCATGACAAAAAAGAACTCGCGCTTTTTCTTTCGAGCTTCTTCGCGGTGCGGGAGCAGGTTAATCAAAATCACCGCAGGAACCTCCGCAACGCCAGGCCGCAAGAGGTCAGGTAAGACGCTGCCTCACGCCGCATTTTCTTTTCCTTCACATCGCCGCCAATCGTCATGCCCTGAAAAGGATCGGCCTGCATGCAGGCAAACGATGTTTGCTGGGTCACTGAATCGGTGAGTCCTGGCAACGACGACGAACCGCCCGCCAGCATCACATAGTCCACCTTGTTGTGCGGCGTACTGGTGAAGAAAAACTGCAGCGCACGACCAATTTCTTGCGCCATGCTTTCTACAAACGGTTTTAAGACACCTGATTCGTAGTCTTCAGGTAAATCGCCGCTGCGTTTTTTGGTTTCGGCTTCTTCAGGCGAAAAACCATACTGGCGAACAATGAGCTGGGTAAGCTGCGCACCACCAAAGGCCTGATCACGTTCATAAAGCACTTCGTCGTTCTTGATCACCTGCATGCTGGTGGTCAAAGCGCCGACTTCAAAAAGCGCGACCAGAGTATCCAACCCCATGTTGGGCAGGTTTTCAATCAGCCGCGCAGTGGCCAAGCGTGATGCATAAGACTCCACATCGACCACGATGGGTTTGAGACCAGCGGCTTCAGCCAGACCCTGGCGATCCTGGACTTTTTCCTTGCGTGACGCTGCAATCAGCACCTCCACATCGCCCGCGGATGTTGCACTTGGCCCAACCACACAAAAGTCCAGACTCACCTCGTCCAGAGAAAACGGGATGTATTGGTTGGCTTCAGACTCAACCTGAGACTCCAGGTCAGCATCACTCATGCCGCCTGGCAGGATGATTTTTTTTGTAATCACGGCTGAAGCTGGTAGCGCCATGGCTACATGCTTGGTCTTAGTGCCGCTTTTTTTCACGACGCGGCGTACCGCGTCAGCGACTTCCTCGAATTTTTCGACGTTGCCGTCAGTGATCCAGCCGCGCTCCAGAGGCTCGATCGCGCAGCGATCCAGCACCAGGTTGCCTGCCTTGTCGCGGCTCAGTTCCACCAGCTTGACGCTTGACGAGCTGATGTCAAGACCCAGCAAAGGCGGATCTTGTCGATTGAATAAAGACCCCAAAGAGATCAAAACAGTCCCCAAAATGGTTACGAAGGTTCGTTAAATACTTAAGAAGTTACATGAATATTAGCAGCAAGCTCTTTGTACAGTAAGGATTTTTTCAATTTCACATACGATTAGCGTTGTCAAAAGCAGACGTTTTTTACAATTTAAGGAAAGTTGCAACAAACAGACCGGATTTTGTCAAACTGCCATCGAAAGCGCTGGTTTAAAAAACACCGCACGGCCTTTGATGATTTTTATAATGACCAGCAGTTTACGATTGTCCCTATGCCCTCCAAGACCCACCCCCCTGAAGTGACAGACCAAGACACCCATCCGCTAAAACCAGCAGGCGGCAAAGCGCGTCCGGCCTGGGTGGGCTGGCTGATCACGCTGACACTGTGGGGCGCTGGCGTTGCGGCAGCGGCGGTGCTGGGTGTTGTCATGGTGGTGGCTGTGGCGCTGGCTGTGGCCTACCCCAATTTGCCAGACATATCGGACTTGTCGGATTACCGGCCCAAATTGCCGATGCGGGTTTATTCGTCTGACGGCATCGTGATTGGCGAGTTTGGCGAAGAGCGGCGCAGCCTGACCCCGATCAAGGACATCCCGCAAGTGATGAAAGATGCCGTGCTGGCGATTGAAGACGCGCGCTTTTTCTCGCATGGCGGTGTGGACTATCTGGGCGTGATTCGCGCTGGCCTGGCCAATGTGGGCCGCACCAAGGCGCAGGGCGCATCCACCATCACCATGCAGGTGGCACGCAATGTGTACCTGTCGGCTGAGAAAACCTACACCCGAAAAATCTATGAGATTTTGCTGACCTTCAAGCTGGAGCACCTGCTGACGAAAAACCAGATTCTTGAAATCTACATGAACCAGATTTTTTTGGGCAATCGGGCTTACGGTTTTGCCGCAGCGTCTGAAGCCTACTTTGGCAAGCCGCTGAAAGATGTCAGCATCGCCGAAGCGGCCATGCTGGCGGGCCTGCCCAAAGCGCCGTCGGCATTTAACCCCATCGTCAACCCCAAACGTGCCAGGTCGCGCCAGCTCTACATCATTGAGCGGATGGAAGACAACGGTTTTATCACCAGCGCGCAAGCCGTTGCAGCCAAGGCCGAGGTGCTCAATGTCAAGACCGGGCCTGATGCCGGGCGCGTACACGCTGAATATATTGCTGAAACAGTTCGCCAACTGGTCTTTAACCAGTATGGTGACCAAACCTACACACGCGGCCTGAATGTCTACACCACCTTGAGTGCGGCTGACCAGACCGCCGCCTACAAGGCGCTGCGCAAGGGCATCATGGACTACGAGCGCCGCCAGATCTACCGCGGCCCCGAAAAATTCATTGACTTGCCCAAAGACGCGAAAGAAGCTGAAGATGCGATTGACGATGCGCTGACCGACAGCCCCGACAACGGCGATGTCATGTCTGCCGTGGTGCTGGAGGCCAATCCGAAAAAAGTCATTGCCATGCGGCAAAACAGCGAGAGCGTGGAGATCACGGGAGACGGCCTGAAACCTGCACAGTCTGGCCTGACCGACAAGGCAGCGCCCAACATCAAGATACGCCGGGGCGCGTTGATTCGTGTCGCCAAAACACCCAAAGGCACTTGGGAGATTACCCAGTTGCCAGAGGTCGAAGGCGCTTTTGTGGCGCTCGACCCGCGTGACGGCGCCATCCGTGCGCTGGTCGGTGGGTTTGATTTTGAAAAAAACAAGTTCAACCACGTCACCCAGGCCTGGCGCCAACCGGGGTCGAGCTTCAAGCCATTCATCTATTCAGCCGCGCTCGAAAAGGGCTTTACACCAGCCACCGTGATCAATGATGCGCAGCTTTTTTTCGACGCAGGCGTGACGGGTGGTCAGCCCTGGGAACCGAAAAACTACGACAGTACCTTTGAAGGCCCGATGAGCATGCGTACGGCCTTGAAGAAGTCAAAAAACATGGTTTCCATTCGCATACTGCAATCGATTGGTGCGCAGTACGGGCAGGACTGGATCACCAACTTTGGTTTTGAGACCGAAAAGCACCCTGCGTATCTGACAATGGCACTGGGTGCGGGCTCGGTCACGCCGATCCAGATGGCGACGGCGTATTCGGTGTTTGCCAATGGTGGCTACCGCATCAACCCCTACCTGATCACCAAAATCACCGACCAGAAGGGCAAGGTGCTGGTCGAAACCAAAGCCCCGGTGCGCGAAGAATCAGCACGCGGCATTGACGCGCGCAACGCCTTCATCATGTCCAGCCTGCTGCAAGAAGTGGCGCGGTCTGGCACGGCTGCCAAAGCACAAGCGACGCTAAAGCGTACCGACCTTTACGGCAAAACCGGTACAACCAACGACTCGATCGACACCTGGTTTGTGGGCTACCAGCCGACGCTGACAGCCGCCGTCTGGATGGGTTACGACACACCCAAAAAGCTGGGTGACCGTGAAACCGGCGGCGGCTTGAGCCTGCCGGTGTGGATTGACTTCATGAGTCACGCCTTGAAAGGCATTCCCGTCACCGAGCTACCCGTGCCTGAGGGTGTTTTGAATCTGGGTGGCGAATGGTATTACGAAGAGTACGCCAAGGGCGCAGGTGTCAGCAGTGTGGGTTTGGGTAGCGCTGCGTCAGCCACGGAAGGCACTGCGCCAGCAGCCCCTGGCACGCCGATTTCGGTGTTACCGCCCGCCGATGAGAAAAAGCGGATTCTTGATTTGTTCAAGAACTAAACATGACAGCTTGTCCCGCTTGCTCGCTGGCGTACTGCGTCAACGCAGTAAAAAACTCGCTGTTGTCCTTGGTATTCAGCCACAGCCCGCTATTGAATTTATAGTGAAAGCCACCCGCCCTGGCGGCCATCCAGATTTCCTGCAACGGCTTTTGCAGGTTGATGATGATCTGGCTGCGGTTGGCAAAGGTCAAGGTGATCATGCCGCCCGTGCGTTGGTTGTCAATGTCTGCGTCACTCGCATCATTGATGCGGTCGCAGGCCAATTCAATGGCGGCAAGCGCCTTTTCGGCGTGGTTGCAATAGTCTAGGTCGGTCATTACAATCTGCTGATGTTGTTTATCTATCGAATCATAGCGGTCACTTTTGTGGTGTGCGTGCTGCCCGCCTGTGGCCAAAAAGGCCCGTTGTTTTTAGCCCCGCAGAGCGTGCCGTACAGCCTCTTGCCCAGCGCTACGGCCGCGCCCTTGCCTGCTGCTCCAGCGTCTGCCGCCAAATGAACAGCGCCACCCCACTCCCCGGTCAGCCCTTTGTTGCTTACAAAGATAACCAGCTTCACGTAGAAGGGGTTGATCTGGCCAGCCTGGCACAAGCCCACGGCACACCGCTGTTTGTGTATTCCAAAGCTGCCATGCTCAGTGCCCTGGCGGCTTACCAGCGCGGCTTTGCCGGGCGCAACGCCCAAATCTGCTACGCCATGAAAGCCAATTCGTCACTCGGCATCTTGCAGGTTTTTGCGGATGCAGGTTGCGGCTTTGACATTGTGTCCGGTGGCGAGCTGGAGCGTGTGCTGGCGGCTGGTGGCGACGCGGCCAAAGTGATTTTTTCAGGTGTTGGCAAAACCCGCGCCGAGATGACTCAGGCCTTGAAAGCCGGTATCGGCTGCTTTAATGTGGAGAGCGAAGCCGAGCTGGATGTGCTTTCTAGCGTGGCACTGAGCATGGGCATGACAGCCGCAATCAGCATTCGCGTCAACCCGAATGTGGACCCCAAAACCCACCCCTACATTTCAACCGGCCTCAAAGGCAACAAGTTTGGTGTGGCACACGAGGACGCGCTGCGGATTTACCAGCACGCAGCCCGCCTTAAAGGCCTGCGTGTGGTCGGCATTGACTGCCATATCGGCTCACAAATCACCACCACCGAGCCCTATCTGGACGCGATGGACAGGGTGCTGGAGCTGGTCGTGAGCATTGAAGCCGCAGGCATACCACTTGAACACATTGATTTTGGCGGTGGTTTGGGTATCAACTACAACGGTGATGCACCGCCAGAGGCCGATACGCTGTGGCAGCAACTGCTGGCCAAAATTGATGCCCACGGTTTCGGTAACAAAAAACTAATGATTGAACCCGGCCGCTCGTTGGTCGGTAATGCAGGTGTGTGCGTGACCGAGGTGCTGTACATCAAACCCGGTGAGCAAAAGAACTTTTGCATCATTGACGCGGCCATGAACGACCTGCCCCGCCCTGCGATGTACCAGGCGTTTCACGCGATTGTTCCCACAACCTTGACCGACAAGCCTGCAACAACTTGCGACGTGGTCGGCCCGGTGTGCGAAAGCGGTGACTGGATAGGTCGTGACCGCGAGCTGAATGTGGCTGCGGGTGACTACGTGGCAGTGCTGTCAGCAGGCGCATACTGCATGAGCATGGCCAGCAACTTCAACACCCGGGGCCGTGCGGTAGAAGTGCTGGTTGATGGCGACAAGACGCATGTCATTCGCCAGCGGGAAACTGCGCAGGACCAGATGCGTGGTGAGCAACTCGTCAGCAGCTAATCCGGGCGCTATTAATCAAGTAGCTGCTCGCGCCCGTATTTGTTGGGCTGCAGCCTTTTTCTTTCCCAAAAACTGACGTATACGCCAGCCCAGCAGCACAGCGATGATGGCGTTTACTTTTGACCAATCACCACCGAAACCTGAATGGTCGATATTCATCGGTCCCTTGGTAGGCGTTTTTGAGACTGGCGACTTGCTGCTCAAGAATGCTGGAAGGTGTGTAACGCTTGCCCAACCAGCGTACGTCACGATGCCATTGTTTGTGAAATGCATGAACCAGTTTATGGCGTGTAGCAGCACGCAAGCGTCCGTCTTTGTCAAGGTCAATAGCAAATCCTCGACCTAGCATGCCTACGACGAGACGATCACCAAACGGTGTCCGATATTCTTCAATCATGTCGAAAATCAGACTCCCTTGATCGCGTTCTGTGCCGTGAATGATTCCGAAATACGGGTCCAGCCCTGCACGTATGACAGCGCGCCACACTTCTCCGTACAGCATGCCGTAGATGTAATTAATGGCGCTGTTGATAGGGTCAACTGCGTGACGGGTATGGCGACCTGGAAAAGAAAAGTCTTCAGGTACGAGTAGCGCGAATGAAGACCAGTATGCAGCGGCAGCCCGGCCTTCATGGCCCATGGCCATAGCCCGAATGTTCAGCGCTGACGCATCAAGCTGCTCCAGCGTTTCTGAAATGCTGCGGACACTGTCAGCCGATTTAGCCAGCTTGTCATAGATTGGATCGCCAGTACGCTTGCGATAGCGCGCAAAATATTTCAAGACAGATGCCTGGTTGGCAACTTTGGCGGCAAGCATGTTCAGCCCAACTTTGACAATAGCCGGGTCATCCTTACGCAGTATTTGCAATTGCCGCAAGTTCGAGCGGGTACTTTGCACCGGCTGCGCGATTGCCGCTGGTATGCCAACCAGTGGTGTAAAGACCACCGAAATACCCATATCACAAAGGCGCATTGTCAAATCGGCTGAAAGGCCTATGCCCTTGCCCTCCAGGTAAACCATCGTCAGGTCTGCAATAGCGGCTCGAAAGATTTCTGTTTTCCGTCGCCGTACAACAAGGTCATCCATGTTGACGGTAACAAAACAGCCACTTGTCATCACATGCAGTCTGCCATCCATCAGGAGGACATCAGGCTCACCCACTACGGAGGAATCTTGGGTAACGGTATTGGCCGCTGGAACGACGGTCGCTGCAACTGAGCTGGAAGGCACTGAAGGCAGCAGACTGTTATCTACCTGGTCTATCGGGTAAGCGCCCGTCAACACAGAAACTTCCGCATTGATCTGTGATTGACGCACGCTGCTTTGAACATCAGGTAAAAATCTTTCACGCATCTGCCAAGCTGTGTTCATGTCATGTAGCTCGTCAAACCGCTGCCCTGCAATGGCGTCAATGGCAATATCAATCTCTTTAAGCTGTACCTGAATGGCAGGCGCGTTGTCGATTAAAAAATAGTTTCGAAAGCCTCTGACTTTTGAATTCATGCGCATCAGTGCATGAAATTTTTCTGCCGATGTTGAAGCGACTGAAGCAATTTTTTCAACCATTTCACCTGCCGCCTGAATCGTTGCTGCCAGCTTGTCCTGCGGAATACGAACGTCTTCGACTTCAATTTGAAAGCCAAGAAACCCAACACCTTCTGCAACCCGGCAGTGGTGTGTTTTGGCAGGCTTGAGTGCAAGCCTCAATACATCTTGCAAAAATTCACCCATCATGCGCAGCGCTGTCTGGGCCTCTGCCTCAGTATTGCAGAGCACTACATAGTCATCGGCATACCGTACAAATGTCATCCCGGCTTGTTCAAACGCCTTGTCCATCGGGTCAAGGTAAACATTTGCCAGCAAAGGTGAAATGGCCTCCCCCTGTGCAATGCCCAATTCGGTGGGGATGATGTCTGAAAAATCGATGACGTCTGCGGTCAACCAATGCCGGATCAACGCAATCAAATCCTGATCACCAATGACATCGCTGACCAGACGCAGCAATACCTCATGGTCAATGCTGTCAAAGCACTTGCGGATATCTGCAATCACGGCCCATTGTTTGCCAGAACGGATGGCAGAGCGTGCCATGGCAACCGCATGGTGTGCGCCACGCCCTGGGCGATAGGCAAAACTGGCAGAGCTGAACTTTGTATCAAACAGGGGTTCAATCATTTGCAGGCATGCGGCTTGCGCTACGCGATCCCTGACGCATGCGATTTTCAAAATGCGCACATCACCATCAGGTTTTGGTATACGCGCCGTGCGTAAGGGACCGCATTTGTAGCTGCCTTCTGTCAGTTCAGTACAAAGCTTTTGTAGTTCAACATCAAGCCGGGTCCCATACTGCTCAATAGTCACTTGGTCATAGCCAAACGATTGGCGGTTGTGTGCCTTCACGCGTAGCCAGCCAGCGTAAAGAGCTTCTTTTGTAGCCAGCTTGCGGTATAGGTCTATGTTTTGCGGCGTTGGTATGTCGTTGACAGGCAGCGCTGATGAGAATTGTTTGACGTTGCTCAGTCGGAGCTGCTTTAAACCCTGGCGGCGAAACCCCTGCGTCAACGAGATATTGAACTCTGACGTACGTATTAGCGCTATCACCGCTTTGCCGCTAGCGCCTGACCTGACCCAAACCTGGCCAGCCTCTAAATCGCGGAGGCGTAGGCGTTCAGCAGCCGTAAGCCATTCAGTTTTTGTGTTTTCTGGCAGTTCACCAACGTGGCCCGTAATCCAGCAATCAGCATCGCTTTCAAGCCAATGCAGTACGGGCGCTGGCAAAGCATGAGCCTCTGAAAATGCAAATAATCCCACTTGCTTCGCATTGGTCGTGTCTGCCTTCATTGGTAGTGGGCATGATGCTGGAAAGCCGTACAGCACGATAGGTGAATGCTTAGGCGTGTCGTTTGGCAGCTTGTCAACGGTGCGGGAAAGCAGCGCATCCATAAGCACGGCCTCCACCATCCATGACACGACCTGATGCTCCAGTCGCTCAAAGTGAGACGCTGACAGCTCTATCCAAATGGTGCCGCCAAGCGCTAACGCCTCACCCAATTCAATGCCATTGTTGCCTTCTGATAAAGCCCAAACTGCTGGAAAGCGCAGCAACCACTCAAACATGCCGATCAAGGCATTGAGCTCTGTTATCAGGTCCTGTTGCGACCGCAGTGCATGCGTTGTCTCAGGTCGTCTTAAGCTGCGCACCAGGGCAGCCAAACCAATCGTTCCCTGGTCTGCCAGCCGATAGGCCAGATCAACAGCAGTGCCTATTGTTTGCGCCGACACGACTGCGGCAACAAGGCGCACGCAATTTTCTATAAAGCTGTGCAGCGCGGCTTTCATGCCGACTGTGCGCTTGAAGCGAAACAGGGCTACGGGTCGCCGACGATTGGCCAAGTCACACCAAAGCATGGGCCCCTTGTGCAAATTGCCTTTGTTTCTTTCGGTCAACAGCGCAGTCAAGGTGCCCTGGTAATCCACCACGACCAGCGGCTGCTTGCGCTCTTTGGCATGCAGTATGCGGCGCAAGGCAAGCTCTGATGCCTCTCGCATACGCCCCAGTACAAGCAGAGGTCGCGGGTTTTCATGTCTGCTGTTTTTTTTCATGATCTGGCACCGCATCTGTTGCTGTCGGTACGTACGTATGAGCAGCCAAGGCTGCACGGCGCTGATGTGACATGGCCAGATACTCTGGCCAAGAAACAAACAACCTGATTTCATTGAAATTAGGAACCAGCGTGTCGGCTATGGCCTTGCAAACAAGACGGTGTTTTTTCTTGGGTGGGCGGTAGATGTTTTGCAACGCAGCAATGCTGTTGTTGTCTGGTTCGTCCAGCGGAGAAAGTTGCTCAATGATCCGCATCAAGCTTGCGGCGCGCCCCTTCAGAGCATCCAACAAGTCACGCGCCTCCCGTCGGTTGAGGACAAACCCCTCGTCAAGCTCAAACTGAACGCCAGTGATAAAACAATGAACCATGGTGCGGACTCCTTGAAAGTTATTGACATTGACTGACTGAAGAATCAACAAATTGCACCATGCAAATGTGGCGCTATACAAAGGCTATTTGTGGCAGACTGTGTGCTTGCAATTGTCTAGTTGGTGCTGCCGTGGTGCTGTGGTGTTTTGGCTTCGGTTAACTGCTGTTGCTGACGAAGACCATGCTGCAAAATGCCAAGGGAGATGTCGATGGGTATAGCGAATCCATTTAACGTTGATGCAGCACTTGCCTCTGAGCAAGTGCTTGCGCTGCTTCGCCCGCATGGCGGCGCTGAAATACGCGCGTTTTGTGGAGCTGGCGACGCTGCAAACAATTGGGAAACACGAGGTGTCTGCGTACTGCGTGCCCGCAAAGGCTTTGGCAAGAGCCACTTGCTGGCAGTGCGCAGCTTGAACCACCGCAACAGTACCGCCGCCACCCGCACTATTTTTTACCCACAAGGCGGTCGCCAACGCATATTGTTTGATGCCTTGAGCAATTTGCACGTCGTTGTGCCCAGATGGTTGCAAGGAAAAGAGTCAGCTGCAGCGTGGATATATATCTGGCAGCTATCCATACTGGGTTTACTGGTCTGGATCACACGATCCCGTTCAGCCGCATTGCGTGGCTACGCTGACTGGTTTGGCAGCCTGGAGTCGCTTGACCAGGTTCAAAAGCAAAATAACCCCGACATGCAGGACACTGACCAGCCAAGTGTCATGCTGACCTGGTTCATGGGCCGGATACTTGAACGCATGCCTGCTGACGACTACAAACTAGGCATAGACCAACTAAAACAGGGCCTGTATCACGGCAATAGCGACTGGGCGATAGCCATCACCGCCAGCATGGCAAGCCGTGACAAAGCCCGCATTGCCATGTACCTGGACGCACCCGACGAGTTGGTTGAGCTTGACCCACCTAGCCTTTGGCGCAGCGTACAGCAAGGACTGCTGTTGGCCATATGGAAGTTTTCAAAAAGCACCACCTGGAGCCATGTGCTGAATATCTATGCAACTGTGCGCAGTGAGGCCTTTGGCGCGGGGCAAGACCACCCCGATATTGCATTAGCCACGGGGCTGGTGATGCCGCTGCTATATAGCCGTGATGACCTTGAAGCCATGCTGGACGACAGAATTCGCCAGGCAGATGCAGCAAGGCTGGCGTTACCGTTAATAGATGGACGAAAGCCTGTTCATGCACTGTGCGGCTTTAGCGAGGTAACGCACGATGACCGAGGGGCGTTTGGCGGTGGCCGTTACACGGAAGGCGCGTTTGATGCCATCTTGCGGCATACCCGTTTTGTACCCAGAGAAGTCATTGGTATTGGCGGTGCGATATACGACATTGCAGGCGTGCGGCGGTTTGACACCGTCAGAAGAGCCGTGAATGCACAGGCCAGCCGGAATATTGCCTATGCTATTTCGCATTCATTTCTGGGCTGGAATGACGCACACCACAGGCGGTTTGCAACTGCCCTGCACCATGAAGTAATTGATGGAAAAACGATGGGTAACACTGCCGCCCAGTTTGGCAGTGATGGCCCACAGATCATCAAATTTTTTGTCCAGCATGGCCTGCTTGGTATAGCTGAGCCCATGCCGCAGCGGCATCGCCATTACTACCAGCAGCGGTTTGCTTTTGACGAAGTGCATGGCAGCGAAGATTCAAGCTCAGTCAGTAAAGACTATTTTTTTCTGCACCCCGCATTCAAGGAATGGATACTGTCATTGCCCGAACAATTCAACCAGCCGTTCGAACGTCTGCAAATAGGTGTTGTAGGCGACCTGATGTCTTTTGAGGCCAAGCCGCCGCTCCTGCGGCTCTGCATGTTGGAGGGTCAGGTCACACTGAAACTGCGAACCGACAGACGGATGTCCACCACAGACAAAGGCGCTGCGTCTGACCCGCTTAAATTTCTATTTGTCGTGCTGTGGGCTTGCCGCGAGCTAAAGCAAACACGCATTAACCTGAATGAACTTCGGCAGGTATGGTCAAAGCTGCATGGTATTGAACGCATTAAAGCAGCATTGAGTGTGCCATTACCAGGCCATGCTGATTTACTGGCCGACAAAATACGTGACTGGGCCAAAAAGATAAACAGAGACGCTGATATCCGCCAGCTTCAGCGGTTTTTAGTCAATGGTGCAAGTACTGCTGTCATCAAAAAAAACAGCAAACAAATACTACCCAAAGAGCCTTTTATTTCAATCAGTTCACGCAGTGGTATGGGTGCGCAGATTGAAATGTGGTTTTCTCATTTACCAATTAATGAACTTGACTGGGATGAAGCCATGTATTCATTAGCTGATTTCAGTATTAAGTAAATTTATTAATTACGCAATTAAAAATCACAGATAAACTACATAAACGTGAATTAATTTAAGAAAGCATTTATGTCAACTGCACACGAACTACAGCAACAAATCATTCAGGCTGAAGCAAAAGTCAATGAACTGCGTGAAAAATTAAATGAAAAAAAAACCAGTGAACGCTTGACCGCCATTGCATCGATTAAGGAACTAATCAAACTTCATCAACTATCAGCCATTGATCTAGGGCTTGCACCCAAAAAAATGCTTATGGTTAAAAAAACTACGAGGGTTGATAAGGGGATGACTGTTGCGTCTAAATATGCAGATCCTATAACGGGTAAAACATGGGCTGGAAGAGGACGTATGCCAGACTGGCTAGTTCATTATTTGGCTAATGGAAAAACCAAAATAGACTACCTTATTTCAGATGAAAAATAGTGTCAATTGCATTTGTTTTAACTGTGTTCATCAATCAGTATTATGTAAACAACGCGGCCTTTGGCCAAGGAGATTCATCATGAACAAACTGTCTACCGCTATCGTCGTTTTTTTCTTCGCTGTCACCTCCGCCTTTGCACAAGGTACAGCGACGGCTGAAACAGCTCCAGCGATTACGCTGTCCAACGTCAAGAACTTTGACTCCGCCCTCCTGATCGGCAAAACGTGCCTTGGCACGTTTTCAACCGAAACAACTGGAGGCAATGGCGGCGAAAACAGCATGGGCGCATACCGTCTACGTTTTCTGAAAAAGGAAGACATCTTGACTGCTACCCTGGAGCGCAAGTATGGCAAGCCTGCATACCAAAGCCCTGACACGAAAGTACCGTTCGACAACCTGGGGGAAATGATTGACCTTAAGGTTGAGGGCAAACGAATCACGTTCGCCAACTCATTGAAAACGGAGTTCACTCTCACGTATAACGAAGGTGACCTGAAAGGAGAGCTGGACCCCACAAAAGGTGGGCGGTTCACGATCAAAGCAATTGTCAATCTGCGGTGCAGCTGAAACAGCACGAAGCATTAAAAAGGCCCAATCCTCTGGATGGGCCTTTTCTGTTTTAACTGTGTTCATCAATCAGTATTATGTAAACTTCATTTGTAATCATTAGCGCTTGTCGCACAAGGAGATTTTATGAAAGTCCGCACTCTTCTTATCACCCTTCTTCTTTCCGCTTTTTCAGTGGGCTGTTTCGCCCAAACAGAGAAGATCATCAATGACCATGACTGTCTGAACAAGCTCTCAGAAGATTTCCGTCTCGCCTCCACAGCGGAGAATACTCAGCTGTATGTTGGGGCATGGCCAGGCACAGGGCTTTGTCACGGGTTGCTCATAAAAGCACCAGTTGGCACCACAGGCAAAGTTGACATTGTCTATGCTTTTGGCGTAGACCCTCGCTGGGAAAAGGCGGGGGAAATTCTGGCTACAGGGACCATCAAAGACGGCGAGCTGACAGCTTCTCTCCCTCGAGCTGTCGGAGTTCGGTATGTTTTTGCAGAAGGTAAAGCCTTTTATACAAACAAACGAGGAACTTTTGAAGGGTATTTTTCCCCCAGAACTCTTTCGAAATAAAAGAAATCAAATCTTGATTTCAAAAACCTGCCATATTTATATGGCAGGTTTTTTTGTTTTAACTGTGTTCATCAATCAGTATTATGTAAACAGCAGGTTTTAAAGGGATTTTTTTCTTGTTGTTTTACTAATTTTATGAATAAATTGTTATTTATCAACAAAGTCATGCGGTTGTAGAAAATTGACGATAACGCGCAATCGACATGTTTTTAGCTGCCGCGTTCGACAAGTTTGCAAGTGCTTGAAAATATTCAGTTTTTTAGATGCATAGAATGACTTTCCAGGCTTGATTCGGCTGTTTGTCGAAAATCGACACTCCCTCTGCTTGTTTATCGTATTTGATGTCGAGGGTTTGGGCGGGATTTTTAACCAGCCTGTCGATTCTGCAAGAGGTTTTGAGTGCGTTAAATGAGTTTCGACCACGCTTCAAAAATACTGGTTTGATTGGCAGGTAGCCATACCAGGTCATTGATCCGGTGTCGTGAACTACGAACTGTTCGCATTACGTTTGTAGAAAAGTTTCGACAGGCTCAAACCGAACGTAAATTTGTACATCACCGGGCCTGATCAATAACCAATGCACAATCGATATGAGCGTAGAAACATAGGTTTGCGGCTTTTCAGGTCTCAGAATAAAATCAATGGTTGTTTTAGGAGTTTGTATGTATCGAGTTGGTTTGCCTGGATGGAAAATTGCCGCCAAATATGGCGTTCCAGTAAGCCTGCGGGTCAATATCATTCAAGACTTGGAGGCCAATGTCTATGTGGCCCAAAGCCCCGATCTGGATGGCCTGATTGTTGAAGCCCACACGCTTGACGAACTCAAAGACGAGGCGCTGGCCGCCGCTGGCGTGTTGCTTGAGCTGGCTCTTCATACCAAAACCCCTGCAAGAACTGACTTTATCTGGCACAGCACAGTGCCAGTATGAACGGGTTTTATGAGCTTGTTGTCAAGCAGCTTAAGGCAAATGGGTATGTGTTCTTAAGGCAAACTGGGTCACATCAAACTTGGACAAGCGGCATCCGAAACCAGACCGTGTCAACCAACTGCCATTCGCGGTTTACCGCCAACGGCATCATGAAGCAAGCGGGCATTGCCCACCGCTTTTGATGTGGCAAAAAATTACTTGCTATAAATTAAATAGCTGCTTGCGCTCGTATTTGTTGGGCTACAGCCCTTTTCTTTATTAAATATTGGTGTACACGCCAGCCCAATAGCACCGCAATGATGGCGGCGTAAACAAACACTTCGGCAAAGTCGTTTTTGCCGGAACGCATCCAGAAAAAGTGCAGCAGCCCCAGCCCTGCAATCACGTACACCAGCTTGTGCAGCATTTGCCAGCGCTTGGCACCCATGGCCTTGATGGCTGCGTTGAACGACGTGGCCGCCAATGGCGTGAGCAAGAGAAAAGCCAAAAACCCGACCAGGATGAAGGGGCGTTTGATGATGTCTTTGATGATCTCTGGCACGTCAAAACCCATGTCAAACCAGCTGTAGCTCAGCAAGTGGATGACGACATAAAAATACACGAACAGACCCAACATGCGCCTGAATCGTGCCAGTTGCGGCGTGTTGCACAGGGTGCGCAGAGGCGTGACAGCCAGCACGATGCAGACAAACCTCAGCGTCCAGTCGCCGGTGGCGCGGATCAAAAACTCTTGCGGATTGGCGCCCAACTGGTTGGTCAGCGCGCTGTAGAACAGCCATGCAAAAGGCAACAGACACAGCACAAACAGCAGAGGTTTGGCCGCAGCGTGCGTCAGCGCTTTTTTCATGATGTGTTCAATTTGTTTAAAAGTTTTTCTTCAAGTCCATGCCCGCATACAGCTGCCCGACTTGTGCTTCGTAGCCGTTGAACATCAGCGTTTTGCGTTTTTTGGCCAGCAGCCCGTCTTCACCAATCCGGCGCTCGGTCGCCTGACTCCAGCGCGGGTGGTCAACGCTGGGGTTGACGTTGGAATAAAAGCCGTATTCATTGGCCGCTGCCTTGTTCCAGGCGGTTTTAGGTTCTTTGTCAGTAAAGCGGATTTTCACAATGCTTTTGCCGCTTTTAAAGCCGTACTTCCAGGGCAGCACCATCCGCACCGGCGCACCGGCCTGGTTAGGCAAGACTTCGCCGTACATGCCGAAACCCAGCATCGCCAGCGGGTGCATGGCCTCGTCCATGCGCAGCGCCTCCACATAGGGCCAGTCGAGCACGCGCGAGCCCACACCCGGCATGGTTTTCGGGTCGGCCAGGGTGTAAAACTCCACATATTTGGCGCTGCCCAGCGGCTCCACTTTTTTGATCAGCTCTGACATCGAATAACCGACCCATGGGATCACCATCGACCAGCCCTCAACGCAGCGCAGGCGGTAAATGCGTTCTTCTTGCGGGGCGAGCTTGATCAGGTCTTCGAGTGTGTAGCTTTTGGGCTGCTTGACCAGGCCCTCAATGGCGACGCTCCAAGGCTTGGTGACCAACGTGTGGGCGTTTTTGCCAGGGTCGGCCTTGTCGGTGCCAAATTCATAGAAGTTGTTGTATGAGGTGGCGTCTTTGTAGTCGGTGATTTTTTCCATCGTCATCGCGCCTGCGACGGCTGACTTGCCACCCGCCAGTGCGGCCAGCTTGCCCGGTTTGGCCACGGTTTGCGCCATCGCCTCACGGCTGGCCCAGCTGGCCAGCGCAGCGCCAGCTGCGCCTGTGGCCATCAGTTTCATCAGGTCGCGGCGGCCCTGGTAGGTGCTGGCCGAGGTTATTTCACTCGGAGTAGCGTGGTTAAAGCCGTTGGCGTTGGTTTTGATCAGCATCGTGGTCCTTTGAAGTTCTTACAGCTTAGTCTGGATACGCACGCAACTCTTACATGGATTTGGTGTTGGCGCATAAAAAAAGCGAGCCTTTTTGCAAAGGCTCGCTGGTTAGGCTGTTGTCAGTGCTGAAAGTTTCATGTCTTCAGCATGTAGCCGGGCTTAACGCAAGCCGGCGATGTAATCAGCCAGGGCGCGTATTTCGCGGTCGTTCAGCTTGGCCGCGACCTGGTTCATTTGCAGGCTGTTTTTGCGCACACCATCCCGGAAGTTGGTCAACTGGGTCGCGGTGTATTCAGCATGCTGGCCGCTCAGGCGGGGGTACTGGGCGGGAATGCCAGCGCCGTTGGGGCTGTGGCAACCCGCACAGGCAGCGATCTGGCGGTCTTGTATGCCGCCACGGTAAATGCGCTCGCCCAAAGTTGCCAGCTCTTTGTCTTTGGCAAAGCCTGGTTTGGCTTTTTGGGAGGCCAGCCAGAACGAAATGTTTTTCATATCATCTTCAGACAAACCAGCCGCAAAGCCTGCCATCACCGCATTGGCGCGCTTGCCAGATTTGAACTCTTGCAGTTGCTTGACCAGGTATTCAGGGTGCTGCTGCGCCAGCTTGGGGTTGACAGGTGTGCCTGAATTGCCGTCTGCGGCGTGGCAACTGGCACAAACTGCAAAGCTGGCTTGGCCTTTGACGACATCGGGTTTGGCTTTGGGCGCTGCTGTGGCGGCAACGGGCGCGGGGCCGGCGGCAAATGAGGCGGCTGCAGACAGTGCCAAAACGGCGCTCAAAAGGGAAGTAACAAACAGCTTCATATCGGGGGGTGATGTAATAGGTGACGCACTACGAACAATAACCTGTGATTTTACAATGGGTTAAGAGCACATCCCGCTACTCGGGTATCAAGAACTCTGACAACACACCATGACCACATCTGCCACGCCGCCAGCACCTGCCCCCAAACCTGACCCAAAAATCGCCATGGGCTGGCTGCACACGGCCAAATTTTTGACCACCGCCCCCGAACTCAAGCACCTGCCGCGCATTGATGTGCCTGAAATCGCCTTTGTCGGCAGGTCCAACGCTGGCAAATCGACCTGCATCAACACCCTGACCCAGCAGCACCGCCTGGCGTATGCGTCCAAAACGCCAGGCCGCACCCAGTCCATCAACCTGTTCACGCTGGGCAAACAGGGCGTGACCGACGCGGTGCTGACCGACCTGCCCGGCTACGGCTACGCGGCGGTGCCTAAAGAAGCCAAGCTGCGCTGGCAGCAGGTGATGGGCAACTACCTGCAAACCCGCGACAACCTCAAAGCCGTGGTGCTGATGTGCGACCCACGCCGCGGCATGACCGAGCTGGACGAGATTTTGCTGGACGTGATTCGTCCCCGGGTTGAAGAAGGTTTAAAGTTTTTAATCCTGCTGACCAAGTCCGACAAGCTCAACAAAACCGAAGGTGCCAAAGCACTGCAAATTGCCAAACTGAATGCTGGCGGCGGTGATGTGAAGCTGTTTTCAGCGCTGAAAAAGCAGGGGGTTGAAGAAGTGGCCCAGCACTTATGGGACTGGACGCATCCGGCATGATTTTCAGGTGTCAAATCGGCTTTAAAGCCAATCAATACGGGCGTAAGAAGCTCCTTAATATATAGCATGATGATCAATCAATACGCTCAGGATTTGTCACACGGCATCACCCTGTCATGCCGCAGCGCGGGTGAAAAGGGCCGTCCGGTGCTGGTGTTTTTACATGGCTTTCCTGAAGCGGCTTTTGTCTGGGATGGGTTGCTACAGCACTTTGCCCAACCTGAAAACGGCGGCTACCGCTGCATTGCGCCCAACCTGCGCGGCTTTGAGCTGTCAAGCGCGCCGACGGATGTGAGCGCCTACCGACCCAAACATCTGGTGCAAGACATCGCGGCGCTGATTGAAAGCGAAGGCGGTCAGATTGAGTGTCTTGTGGCTCACGACTGGGGCGGCGCGGTGGCGTGGAACCTGGCGGCCAGCCAGCCGCAGCTCATCAAAAAGCTGGCCATCATCAATTCACCGCATCCGGGCACATTTTTGCGGGAATTGCAGCATTCACCCGCCCAGCAAGCGGCCAGCGCGTACATGAACTTTTTGATTCGACCTGATGCCTCAAGCCTGCTGGCCGAAGATGACTTTCGGCGCTTGTTTGAGTTTTTCATGCCGTTCAGCAGCGTCAAAGGCAACAACGCCGAGGTTAAGGGCTCACGTGTTGCACCCGACTGGCTGAGTGACGACGTTCGCGCCCAGTACCGAGACGTCTGGCAGCGCGGTTTGACCGGACCGCTTAACTATTACCGCGCATCGCCGCTGCGGCCCGGGCCGGAGATTGCCAGCCTGGTCATCCCGCGTGAGCTGCTGGACGTGCGCCTGCGCACGCTGGTGCTGTGGGGCATGGGGGACATTGCCTTGCCGCATGGGCTGCTGGACGGCCTGCAAGACTACGTGCCGCGTATGGAACTGAAACGAATTGAAGGCGCTACGCACTGGATCATTCACGAGCAGCCAGCGCTGGTGGCGCGGCATTTGCAGGATTTTCTGGCTTCTTGATTGCTATTATTTCAGGAGCTGCTTGCGCCCGTATTTATTGGTCTAAAGGCCAATTTGGCACTTAAAATCGGCCTTTAAAAGCGTTTTCAGACCTCAATACACGTCAGGCACATCCTCAGGCCGGGTTTTAAACCGTTTATGAACCCAAAAATACTGCGCTGGCTGCTCCCGGATGTAGCCCTCCAGCTCTTTATTCATCCGCGCCGTGTCAGCCACCACGTCATCAGTCGGAAAGTTCTCCCAGGCAGGCAAAACCTTCACTTCGTAGCCCGTCGCCGTCATGGTGACGATGCCTGGCACCACCTTGGCGCGCCCGAGCCGGGCAAAGCGTGACAATGACGGCACGGTGGCAGTCGGCACCCCAAAAAACGGCACAAAAATCGACTCTTGCGGGCCAAAGTCCATGTCGGGCAACAGGTAGAGCGGCTTGCCAGCGCGGGTCGCGGCCAGGATGGGCTTGATGCCTTCAATCCGCCCAAACAGGTGCATGTGGCCCCAGCGCCTGCGGCCGCGCAGGATCCATCGGTCAATCAGCTTGTTCGACTGGTCGGTGTAAATGGTGGTCGACTCACGCGGGTGGCGCAGCACCAGGCCACCCCAGGCGGCGTCCATGCCGACGAAATGCGGCACAAAAACCACCGTGGGCTCGTTGCCTGTCATTTCATTCACTGCGCCTGTCAACGTGACGCGCCGCAAAATCCAGCCGCGCGGCGCATGCCAGACCCAGCTTCGGTCCAGCCAGGCCTGCGCAAAATAAACAAAGGTTTGGCGCGTCAGGTCTTTGATTTCGCGTTCTGAGTGCTCCGGAAAGCAGAGCGTCAAATTAATGGTCACGACCCGGCGTCGCGAAGCCACCAGCACATACAGCACCCAGCCGAGCAGTTTGCCCATCGCACGCACCACGCCAAGGGGCAGCATGGCCAGCATGCACATGAACAAGATACCGCTGCGGGTGAAAAGATAGCTCGCCCATTGGCGCGGTGTTCTCAAACTGAATCCTTTTTTGGCGTGTCTTGACGGGGTGTTTCTTGACGGGGTGTTTTGTAGCGGCCATAGCCCCACAGGTATTGGCCGGGCTGGCTCAGCACAATGGCTTCGATCGCCTGGTTGATACGGGTCACAGCACTCAAAAGGTCAGAATTGCCGTCCAACTCAATTGCGGGGCGGATTTTAACGATGTAGCCCCGCCCTTTCGGCAAGCGCTCACAACTCACCGGCAGTAGAGTCGCGCCCGTTTGCAAGGCCATACGCGCCGCCAGTGTCATGGTGTAGGCGGGTTTGCCAAAAAACGGCGCCCACAGCCCCAAGCCTTCAGGCGGTACCTGATCGGTCAAAAGCGCCACTGCCTGGTTGGCCTTGAGGGCTTTGTGCATGGCTTTGATGGCGCTCAGGGATGCAGGCAGCACCTTGAAAAGCGGCCGCTGACGGGTGGCCAGCTCAATGGCCGCCAACGCTGGCTGGCGCGCAGGTCGATAAATCGCCGTGATGGGCCCATGAATTTCTGCCAGTGCTTGCGGTCCCAGCTCAAAGCTGCCGCAATGCGGGCCGAAAAATATCACACCCTTGCCTTGGGCAAAAGCCTCTTGCGCATGGTTGTTGCCCAGCATCTGTACATTGGCCAGGCACGACGCATCAAACGGCCGCAGCCACAGCTTGGGCAGTTCGGCGACAAAACGACCTGCCTCGGCAATGGCGGGCTTAGCTACGTCAAAGCTCAAACCTGCCTGAAGCACGTTGGCACGAAAGCGCTGACGGTAGCCCGGGTTGCATAACCAGACGCCCCAACCCAGCGCGCCGCCCAGCGCATGCAAGGCGCGCAGTGGCCAGACCGAGAAGAAACGAAATATCCAGAGCATTATTGAAGGTGAAACAAAGCCGCTTGGCGCGTCATATAATCGTGGAGTCGCTGAGTTATTTGAACAACTTGCAGAGCGACGTTAAACCAAACTGCTAAAGCGTTCGCCAAAGCATTCCGCTGGCAACGCGCCCAGCAATCAAATGGAGTGTACTGACATGGCGAACGACTTTTTATTTACTTCTGAATCTGTTTCTGAAGGCCACCCCGACAAGGTAGCCGACCAGATTTCCGACGCGATTCTTGACGCTATCTTCAAGCAAGACCCTTTAAGCCGTGTGGCAGCAGAAACGCTGACCAACACCGGTCTTGTGGTGCTGGCTGGTGAGATCACCACCAACGCGCATGTGGACTACATCCAGGTCGCGCGCGACACCATCAAGCGCATTGGCTACGACAACACCGAGTACGGCATTGACTACAAAGGCTGCGCAGTCATGGTCTGCTATGACAAGCAGAGCAATGACATCGCCCAGGGCGTTGACCATGCGAGCGACGACCACCTGAACACAGGCGCGGGCGACCAGGGCCTGATGTTTGGCTACGCCTGCGACGAAACGCCAGAACTGATGCCCGCACCGATTTACTACGCCCACCGTCTGGTCGAGCGCCAGGCGCACTTGCGCAAAAGCGGCAAGCTGCCGTTTTTGCGTCCTGACGCAAAAAGCCAGGTGACGATGCGCTATGTAGACGGCAAGCCGCACAGCATTGACACGGTGGTGCTGTCCACCCAGCACAGCCCCGACCAGTCTGAGTCCATGCACAAAATGAAAGCGTCTTTTAATGAGGCCATCATTGAAGAGCTGATCAAACCCGTGCTGCCAAAAGGCATGTTGACCAAAGACACCAAATTTTTGATCAACCCGACAGGCCGTTTTGTCATTGGCGGCCCGCAAGGCGATTGCGGCTTGACCGGCCGCAAAATCATTGTTGACACCTATGGCGGTGCCTGCCCGCACGGCGGCGGTGCTTTCAGCGGCAAAGACCCTTCCAAGGTTGACCGTTCAGCCGCTTACGCAGCGCGTTATGTGGCCAAAAACATCGTGGCTGCTGGCCTAGCCAAGCAGTGCCAGATTCAGGTCGCTTACGCCATTGGCGTGGCCAAGCCGATGAACGTGACGGTTTACACCGAAGGCACAGGCGTGATGAGCGACGACAAGCTGTCAGCCCTGGTGCAAGAGCACTTTGACCTGCGCCCGAAAGGCATCATTCAAATGCTGGATTTGCTGCGCCCGATTTACGAGAAGACGGCGGCATATGGCCACTTTGGGCGTGACGAGCCTGAGTTCACTTGGGAACGCACCGATAAAGCTGCTGCCCTGCGCGCTGCTGCTGGTCTGTAACCCCTTCGGGCGTAAAAAAACCACCTTAGGGTGGTTTTTTTTC
>JBASFP010000014.1:0-1697 GCA_049653085.1 Polaromonas sp. | reverse complement strand
CAGCGGCTTTGATCCGTCTAGAGAGTCTTTGAGACCATTAGATGGTGCCCGGGGCCGGAATCGAACCGGCACGCCTTGCGGCGGGGGATTTTGAGTCCCCTGCGTCTACCAATTTCACCACCCGGGCAGGAATTTGTGAAGACGCAAATTATGGCACAGTAGGGCGCATGAAATATCCGACGATTGAAGACGCGGTGGGCAACACGCCGCTGGTGGCGCTGCAGCGCATTGGGGCGCAAGACCATGCTGAGCGTGGCAACGTGGTACTGGGCAAGCTGGAGGGCAATAATCCCGCGGGCTCGGTGAAAGACCGGCCCGCGCTGTCGATGATTCGCCGTGCCGAAGAGCGTGGCGAGATTCGCCCTGGCGACACGCTGATCGAAGCCACGTCGGGCAACACGGGCATTGCGCTGGCCATGGCGGCGGCCATCAAGGGCTATCGCATGGTGCTGGTGATGCCGGAGGATTTGTCGATCGAGCGGGCGCAGACCATGAAGGCGTTTGGCGCCGAGCTGGTGCTTACGCCAAAGAGTGGCGGCATGGAGCACGCGCGTGATTTGGCCGAAGCCATGCAAAAACGCGGCGAGGGCAAGGTGCTGGACCAGTTTGCCAACCCCGACAACCCGCGCATTCACTACGAAACCACGGGCCCCGAGCTGTGGGAGCAGACGGGTGGTCGCATCACCCACTTTGTAAGCGCCATGGGCACCACGGGCACCATCACGGGGGTGTCGCGTTTTCTGAAAGAGAAGAATCCGGCCATCCAGATCATCGGGGCGCAGCCCGAAGAGGGATCACGCATTCCGGGCATCCGCAAGTGGCCGCAGGAATACCTGCCCAAGATTTACGACGCGAGTACCGTCGATGAATTGGTCTATGTGAGTCAGGACAACGCCGAGGACATGTGCCGGCGCCTGGCGCGCGAGGAAGGTATCTTTGCGGGCATTTCGGCGGCGGGCGCGTGCTGGGTGGCGCAACAGATCGCGCAGCGTGAAAGCAATGCCACCATCGTGTTCGTCGTGTGCGACCGGGGGGATCGCTATCTATCCACCGGCGTGTTTCCTGCTTGATGCGACCTGTCATCGTTGCCGTCGGTTCTAAGTGAAATTGGCCGTTAGCGCTTTATGGATAAGCGCTAATAGCTATTATTTTTGAAGCAAACGCGCGGCGTCGCGGGCAAAGTAGGTCAGCACGCCGTCGGCGCCTGCGCGCTTGAAGGCCAGCAGGCTTTCCATCATCACGGCGTCGTGGTCGAGCCAGCCGTTGGCGGCGGCGGCCTTGAGCATGGCGTATTCGCCGCTCACCTGGTAGGCGAAGGTGGGCACGCGGAACTCGTCCTTCACGCGCCGCACGATGTCCAGATACGGCATGCCGGGCTTGACCATCACCATGTCGGCGCCTTCGGAGATGTCGAGCGCCACTTCGCGCAGGGCTTCGTCGCTGTTGCCCGGGTCCATCTGGTAGACGAACTTGTTGCTCTTGCCCAGGGCGCCACGCGTGCCCACGGCGTCGCGAAACGGGCCGTAGAAGGCGCTGGCGTATTTGGCGCTGTAGGCCATGATGCGGGTGTGGATGTGGCCCTGCACTTCAAACGCCTCGCGGATGGCGCCGATGCGTCCGTCCATCATGTCGCTGGGCGCCACGATGTCCACGCCCGCTTCGGCATGGGTCAGTGCCTGGCCGGTGAGGATCTCGAC
>JBASFP010000013.1:0-26803 GCA_049653085.1 Polaromonas sp. | reverse complement strand
ATCAGGGACAGTGACCAAAAGTCACATCTGAAGTCCGAATGTACGGGTGCAATCTTTACTTTCTAGCCACCATGAATTGAAAGCTTGGCATACCGGGAGCGTCCATGTACAGCTCCTGAATTAATAGCAATCGAGTATCGAGCCATTGATTTGTAGTTTTCGCCTTTATGGCGCAAAATGAGCCACAAAGGAAGCCATCATGACTACCAGCAACTTTTCTTCTGTCAAATTGCCCGCCGACTTGGTGCAACAAGCTCGCGACGCTGCCCAGCCTCTGCGCCGTTCAACGGCTGGGCAAATTGAATACTGGGCCACTCTGGGCCGCGTGGTTGAGCATTCTGGGCTGACGGTGCAGGAGGCGCGACAGGCCATTGAGAGCTATGAAGCAGTGCCAGCCGATTCGCTTCAAGCCGTCAAACAACGCATTCTGGCTGGTAGTGCCGACGGAAGTCTTCAATCTCAAATCCGCCGTATCGTCGCAGATAACCGCCAGAAGGCGGATCTGCGCAAAGCCGCTTGAATCCGGCCTTGCACGCCGCTAAACCCATCTTTCATTTGCCGCCGAGGCTCCTAACTGACCGGGCATTTGTTGATGACGCGACCGATAGCGAGCAAGGTGCGCATTTGCTTGTCGCTATGTGTGAGAAGGCGCAAACCAGTTGGCTGGTAGACAAACCGCCAGCTTGGGTTGAGTCGATGCTTCAAGCAGGTTTAGAGCAGGCGCCGAGCCCCCACAACGACCCGCACGGCTAATCTCTCCAAAAACGCCACTTGCGCATCTGAAACGACGTCGTACGCCGTGCGCATCGCCGACCTGCGCGGCCTGCGCCAGTTGCAGGCGGCTGTTGGCGACAAGTTTGTAAGAGGCCTGCCGCTGCACGACCACGACCGCATCACCCCGTTTGACGAAAAGCTGCACGCGGGGCCTGTGTCTTTGCTGTGGCAGGGGTAGAGGTAAAGCGGGCGGGGTGTACATGTCTTTTGAGCCGAAAAGGCGAATTGAGCGCTAAAACGGCTATTTTTTAGGCATGTTTTAGGCTTTTTGACCAATGAATACGGGCACAAACAGCTCCTGAATTAATAGCGTTTCGGTTTTTATGAAAGCTATCTTGCTGCTGCCGAATAAGATGCAGAAGCAAAAAAGCCCGCTTTCAGCGGGCTTTTGAGAAGGATAAATTACTAAGCCAAGCTTGTGGCGCTGTCAAATGCTCATGCAAAGAGTCCAAGGGGTCACGGTTGTTTCGTTATAGGCGGTGGCAGGAGGTACAGCTGCGGTTGGCACGGTAGGGATGGCAGCAGATGTTGCAGCCCGAACGTCGCCAATTGTGCTGCCAATGTTGTTCGCTGGCAAAGCGCCATCAATCAGCACGTCTATACCGGCGGCCTGCTTTGTGCTCAGGCCAGACACGCATACAGCCATGCCGGGGCGGCCGTAAATGCCCGCTGGATCAGAGACTACACTAATCAAACCGCCGCCTGAATGACGCGGCAAACCTGCGGCGCCAACGTTACCCAATGGGTCGCCCGTTAACAAACCTGATGCACGCAAGGCGCGCCAGAAGGACCGTTGTTCGTCGCCGTTTGTAAAGCTTAAGGCGGGGGTAACTAGTAAAACACCATTAGCGTTGCCGCCGCCAGCGCCATTGGAGGCATTCCAGCCACGTGCATTCATGGTGGCATTCGTTTCATCACCTGGAATAGCCTTGTAACGGTCAACATAACCGTTGTAGGCTGCCTGAACCGACTTCATCTCATTGGCAATGCTCTTGATCCGTGAGTTTTCAATCAACTCCTGCCCCTTCAGCACACCTGCCAGCAGCAAGCCCACAATCACCAGCACGATGGCAATTTCAACCAGTGTGAAACCGCCTTGTTTGTTACGCATTTTCATGTTTAGCTCCAAAAATAAGGTCGACACGAATTGCGCCGATGTGTAAATGTAGTTTTTATGCCGTGCTCTGGGGAGTCAGGATTTTTTACACGGTATCGACAAAGTCACACTTATGCCTTTTTCAAGCCGCTGGGCTATGAGTTGCCCGCCCGCCGCCAGCACCTGTTTGCGGGATTGGTACAGCCCCAGGCCTTTGTTGGTGTTGCGGCTGCTGGCCCAGGGCTCAAACAGTTTTTCCAGTGGGATTTCAAGCGGTAAATGCGGCGTTTCAAACCGTGTGTCCACCTTGTCGTCCAGGCTTTCAATCACCACGCTGCATCGGGCAGGCTGCATGCTGCCCCGTGACAGGCTTGACACATTGCCCAGCAGGTTGTCCAGCACCGTGACCAAAGCCGCTGCGTCCCATTCAACGGTTGCGCTACCTGTCAGGCTGATGTTGACCTGATGCATTTGCGCTGCTTCTTCAATGTAGGCTGGCAAATCGAGCTGATCCTGATGCGCATGTTCGTCATGCGGCGCGCCAAAGCTTGATTCACCTTGCAAGCTGGCCGTGGTTGACGGTTGCCACGCCGGGTTCAACATGGCTTGGCTCATGCGCTGCGCACGGCTGGCCGCTTGTGGCGCATTGCTGCGCAGACGGCGGGCACGCGCCATCAACTTGTCGTCGGTGTCTGCGGCCTCAAAATCTTCAGCCACCAGTTGTACCCATTGCGCCAGGTTACGCATGTCGTGCTGCAAAAACACACCTACTTTGGCGCGCTGATTGGTTGCAGCTACCAAGGCCAGTTGGCGTGCAGCAAGAGCGCCTTGCAACATGGCAAACAGCACCTCAGCGGCCTGCAATGCAAACAAGCGTTGCTCGCCGCGCAGACCTGTCAAGCCAATGCGCAGGTTAAGTGCAATGTCGTCGTAGTCAAAACGCTGGCTGATTTGCTGGCCAGTGTGGCCTGCTGGCCTGGTGTGCGGCGGCATCTTGCGCCCCAGCCGAATGGCCACTGGCGTGCCGTACCAGTTACCAATGCAGTCGAGCTGGCGCAAACCTGCGTTTGCCCATGTTTTGTGATGCCGGGTTATCGTCGCCAAAGGGTCGTCATGCAACTCATGGCGCAGTGCCAGTAATTGGCCCATGCGCAGGCGGTGCAAGCGGCTTTGGCGGCGTAAGTACAAGAGTACTAGCCCAATGCTGATGCCCGCTACCACCAGCACTGCTGCTGCGTCGTAAAGGTTGATCATGGGTTGGCTCGCTCAATGCCAAACTTTTTCATGAAGTAATACAAGTGTTCGCGCGTCACGCCCAGCTTGCGGGCGGCTTGCGCCACGTTAAAAGCGCTGTCGGCCAGCACGCCGCGCACCAGGCGCTCTTGCGCGGCTTCGCCAAACTCCTTCACGCCTTCGCTGATAGGCGCTGTCAAGGTAATGCGCGCCTGGCCAGCCAATGCCATTTGCTGCTCAGTGGCCAAAAACATTTCAGCCCGCTTGAAGGCTTGCAGCACCTGCGCCCGGCTGGCGGGTTTGACCAAAAAGTCAAACGCGCCCAGTTCAATGGCTCGCCAAGACACAGCAGCTTCGTCTTGCCCCGTCAAAATAATCGCTTTGATGCCGGGGATGTCGAGCACCAGTTGGCGCAGCAGTTCCAAGCCGACCGTCGGGTCACCGGGTTTGGGCGGCAAGCCCAGGTCTAACAATGCGAGTTGCGGTCGGGGTTCTAGCCGGGCTTGCGCCAGCGCATCAAAAGCATCGCCTGCGCTGCGGACTTGGTAGCCTTGCTGGGTGAGGGTGTCAGACCATGCCTCGCGCAGGGCGGGGTCGTCTTCGACGAGTAAAACCAGCGCGGGGCTAGAGGCTGGCATCGACTAAGGCACGACTTTAGTGGCCACCATTCTTGCTCGTAATTGATCTGTGGTTGTCCAAACAAGCAGATCATCAAATCCTAAATTCGGTGCGGGAGTTGCATCGTCCGTGCGTTCATGACTAACAAATACCCGGTCTGCATTGGTGTTAGCGGTTTCATCAGTGCCTCTAGCAGCTCGGATTTGGCCAAGTGAAAAGACCACAAATGCGGGATTAGCGCGCTGTTGAGCTGCACCGCAAGTGGCGGCTGCAATACCCGTAGCGGTGTTGCATACAAATATGTCACTTACTGGGCTCGCCAATGTGGGCGTTGGGTTAGGTTGGTTGTAGTACGCATTTTTGATGCCATTGATTTGAGTCAGTGGAGCACAAGTGTTGACTCCAGCGCCACATGCTGGCGTTATGAAGGATGTAGGAGAAGCGTTGGTGGCAGTATTAATAACTGCTGAAACGACATATTGCAGCGTCCCAGCCCAGGTGTCTACTACCGTTCCTCTGCTTCCTTGTCCCACTAAACCCAAAGTCAAAGCGGGTATGAATCCAGCATTGGGTGCAGCGCTACAGCGCCCACGGCTGCTAACCACTGCAGCAGGTAAATTGGGTGGTACAGCAACAGTACATATACCGGTGGGTGTGGTGCAAAAACTTTCAAGTCCTCCGCTAGCTGGCGTAGCTGGGCAAGGAAGCCGTCCATTGGTTGATGCGAAAGCAAGGACGGCTTCGTTAGCCTCAACCAGCTGCGCCTGCGTTGTTGTGAACCCACGATTGCTTAGCTGCGGTGCAAACGCAGAAATAACTCCGCCAAGCGCCAGAGCCAAAATAACCAGAGCAATCGCGACTTCGACCAGATTGAATCCGCGCTGTCTCACTGAATTGACTAGCAGTTGAGTGGTCGATTTTTTGCTGGCGGTGATCATGCGCGTCACTCCTTTTTATTGCCAGCGCTGCCGGCTTTGGGTGGAATAATTTTGATTGCACCAGGCGGCAACAAATCTGTTGCCTCACGAGTTGGTACGTCGATGGTTTGGCCGGGCTTGGTGCGGACTTGCATGTTGTTGTGACCGCCCGTGACCACACCCGTTTGTGCGGCCAAATCGCTCAATGCGCCGGCTCTTTTTTGGCCGTAAAGCGGCTGGTTGTTCAGCCACACCGTGCTGCGGTTGCCTGACCTGATAACCACACCACTTACCAAGATTGTTTCAGGTATGCCCGCGCGGGGGTCGAGCAGCTCGTCTCCCGCCGGGCCTGTGCGTGCTGCATCAGCGCCCGAGTGGCGCAAAAACTCCAGGTTTTGCCGTTGTATGGGTGTCAGCATCAGACTGCCAAGCTTGATGCCAGCCTGGTCGCTGCTTTTTGAAGTGCTTTGCGCTAGTGCGACGCCCCAAACCAGTAAACCGCCCAAGACCAACAGGGCGGGCGCAAAAGTCCGCAGAAGATGTTGACTGGATGGTTGCGACTGGTTGAACATGATGCTTTGAGTTTGGTGAGCTGTATTGTGTGTATTTTTCAGGGCGGTTTGGGCGGCGCTTCATCAGCAATCACATACAACCATGACAAATTGCACGATACGTTGATGGCAGGTATTGACGTCTGGTTTTTTGAGTAGGTGTTTTTATCGTAGGCACATGAATTGATGGCGTAAAACCCTGCGCCTTTGTCTTGCAACATGGCCAGCATCGTCAGCCACTCTTCTTCATGAACACCTTCGGCGCTGATTTTCATGGGCACGCCCACCAACTGTGCGACCTGTGTCCCGGCTTTGTCGTCGCTAAATGTTTTTTGGCTTTGCTGGGGTGACATTTCCCAGGTGATGACGGTGCGGCGCATGCTTTTGATGGCGTTTTCAAGCACTTCCAGTATGCGCAGCCTGTCTGGCGTTTGCACAAAGCCGGCTTTTTTTAGCCGCTGAAATACCAGCAGATTCTCCTCAAGCCGGGTGCGGTCTTCTTGCGTGTTTTGCAGCGCCAGATCAGCGGCGGCCAGTTCAGCGGCAGAATTTTGTTGCTCAAGCCTGATTTTTTGGTCGATCATGCGTACGCCAACCACCATGCTGACAGCCACCAGGCAAGCCACGCCGCCAAGTATGAGCGAGCGCGACGCCATGCGAACGGCGCTGGTCTGAATGGGCGGCTTGGCTGCAGGTTTTATCACCTGGCAGGCCTTTCCATGCAAAGCTCAATCGTGCGCGCGCCGACTTTGCCAACAATGCCGGTCTGCCTCTGGGTCGCATCAAATTCAAGGCTTGACTTGGTCGTGCGCGCAGACCAGCCCGCTGTGCTTAATTGCGCAATGACTTTGCCTTGCAGCAGCAAGGCCTCGCGCTGGGTCATGCCATCGTCGAGCGTCGCTGTTAAATTGAGCATGGCAGCGGCTGATTTTGGCGCGTCAGGCACGGCGGCTGTAGCGGGGGCAGCTTGTGCGGCTGCGCTGGGTGACGGCGGGCATCCGAAGGTTGCAGCTGGGGTGCCGGGCGTTTCAGGCTCACCTCCTGGCAAGTCCCAGCGCATCTTTTCAAGTGTCAAGCCTGGCGCGGCTTGCAGTGCTGCTGCAAGGTGCCGCATGGCTGCAGCTTGATCGGGTTGTGCCTCAATGGATTTTTGCCAGGCCTGCACCGTTACAACTGCCAGACCTGCCTGGCTCAAGTCACCTTTGGCTTGCAGCACTTCCTGACGGGCTTGCAGATTGATGGCGGCAGCTTGCTGCAGTTGCTGGCCTTTCATTTTATTTTTAGACCATGCGTCCCATGCCAACTGGGCAGACCACAGGGTTGCCAAAGCCAGTGCTGCGATGCCTATCGCTATGGCGGCGCGGCCAATTTGCGCCGCGCGCCATTGCAGCAGGTTTGCTGCAGGCAAAAGCTGCAAATTGGGCAAGGCCTGCTTGACCAGCGGCAGCAAAAACACGTAGGCGTCTTCAATGGGTGTCAGCACCTGCACGTCCAGCGCGGCGTCGTCTGCGGCGCTTGCCAACGCCTCTTTGTCTTGAGCGGGCAGCCAAAGGCGCGTGGCAATAGGCTGGTCAGCCTCTAGAAGCCACTGCTGAGAAATCAGGTACTGCACCGTTCTGCGAGCCTCGTTCAGCGCGTTTTCTGCTGACTGGACTGATTCAATGGTGCCCGCAGAAAGACGAGAAAAAAGAGGCGTTTTACCGATGACCAAAACCTGCCTCAGCCCGGTAGGCGTTGCTGCCAGAGCCAGCGTTGGCAGTATGCTGGCGGGCGATCTTGCCTTGTCTTGAGATGTGTTTTTGGGTTGAAATTTCTTGAAGGCCCGGCTGTTGGCTGCCACAGCAATCAGTGCCGACATGGGCCACAGGCCTTTGAGTCGTGTCTGGTGGGCCGCCAGCAACGCCACACACTCCTTGATGCGCTCACTTTGACCCATGCCAATAAAAACTGCGCGGGTTGGCGGCTTGTACGAGCCGGACGGCGACAGCACGGCGGCGCGGTAGGGTGTGTCGCGCAACTGTTGCGACAAGCGTCTTTCCAGCAGCTGCAGGCGGGTTGCGGGCATCCACAGCGGTGGCAATGTGCTTTGCACATAGGACTCGTCCATGATGTCGGTCACCAATGAGCAATCAGAATGCTCGGGCAGGTGCAGTGCCAGCCACTGGCTGAGGTCTTCGCTGACAGGTAGTTTGGCAACCCGCTCGGCCTTGGCCGCTTTGAGCTGATACAAAAACGTCGCCTGCTGCGCAATGACCAATACAAATTCAGACATGACAGATTGGCTGGGCGTTTAAATCTTGACTTTGGAAATCAAGTCGTAGATGGGCAGCATGACGGATGACATGATCCAGGCGATCATGCCGCCTAAAAAAAGCGTCAGCGCAGGTTGAATCATGCCTTGCAACTTCCCAATCGAGTCGTTGACCTCACGGGTGTAAAAGTAGCTGACGTTGTCTAGCGCCTTGTCAAGCCCGCCCGTGGTTTCACCGACGCGGATCATGCGCACCACCAGTGCCGGGAAGAGCGTGGTCGCGGCAAAGGCGTCAGACACTTTTTGACCTTCAGAAATATTTTGGGCTGCCCCGCCGATAGCGGTGCGAAAAGCCATGTTTTCAGACAGGCTCTCACAAAATGTCATGGCATTGAGCACCGACACGCCGCTGCGGTACATCAGACTGAATGACCGGGCAAACCGGGCCATGATGATTTTTTTCAGGATGGGACCAAACACCGGTAACCGCAGCTTCATGCCGTCTACCCACAGCCTGGCATTGGGCGACAAGCGCACCGCAGCGATGTACGTCACGGTGATGAGCAATGCAGCCCCGGGCACAACAAACCAGAGCTTGACCAGAAAGTTGGAAAAAGCAACCAGTGCGCGGGTCTGCAAGGGTATGTCACCGCCCATGCTGTTGATAAAACCCAGCAACTGCGGCACCAGGTAAATCATTAAAAAACCCACCGCACCCAGCACCACCGTACCTGCAAAAATGGGGTAGCTTAAAAGCTTTTTGGTTTGTGTGGTGATCTCGTCAGACCATTTCATACTCTCCACCAACTCACCCAATACTTCAGGCAACTTGCCTGTCGCCTCGCCAGTGCGAATCAAACTGACGTTGACTTTGTCAATGCCCGCTGGTGACTGCTCCAGTGCGTCTGACAGCGTAGCGCCGCCTTCAATGCGGTCTACCAGGTCTGACATGAAGCGTTTGACGGCGGGCACGTCGGCGGAATCGCGCAGGTCAACCAGCGATTCAAACAACGGCACGCCCGCCTGGCTGAGCGTTTGCATGTGAATGAAGACATTCATGAGTTCTTTGCTCTCAAGCCGCTTGCGTGCAAAAAGCGACTTGTTGCTGACGGCTTTGGCCTTGATCAACTCCAACTGCAAACGGCTTAGGCGGGCGTCCAGGTCTTCTTCACTGGTGGCAGACTGCCGGCCTGATACGGTGCGGCCATCAGGTGTGATGGCTTTGTAGTTGAACTCAAGCATGCTGATGGCCGCGTATCAACATGGGTTACCTGCTTAGCTGGGTCAGGTCTACCACCCGGGCGACTTCCTCGAGCGATGTTCTGCCTGCCAGTACGCGGGCCAGGCCGTCTTCGGCCATGGTGGTAAAGCCGGTGCTGCGGGCATAGGCCAGCAGCTCGGGGCCTCTAGCATTGCGCGACAGCAGGTCGTCCAGTCCCATGTCAAAGCGCAGCAGTTCCATGATGGTGGTGCGGCCTTTGTAACCCTGGCCTTTGCATTTGGGGCAGCCGACTGGCCGGTACAGCGACAGGTTGTCGCTTGGCGTGCTGCCCAGCAAGGACTTTTCAATGTCGCCAGCCTTGTAGGGCTCTTTGCAATGCACGCACAGCAGGCGCACCAGGCGCTGGGCAATGATGCCAATCAGATTACCAGCCATCACGCTGGCGGGTATGCCCAGGTCAAGCAGACGCGAAATAGCCAGCACCGCCGAGTTGGAATGCAGGGTAGAAAACACCTGGTGGCCTGTCATGGCGGCCCGGAAACCCATTTCAGCGGTTTCATGGTCCCGAATCTCGCCAACCAAAATGATGTCGGGGTCTTGCCGCATCATGGATCGAATGCCATTGGCAAAGTCCATTTTGGGGTTGTCTGATGCGGATGCCTGACGAATGCGCGGCATCGGGTATTCCACCGGGTCTTCCAGCGTCATGATGTTGACGCTGTCGGTGTTCATTTCATTCAGGATGGAATAAAGCGTGGTGGTTTTGCCGCTGCCGGTGGGGCCGGTGACCAAAATCATGCCGTAGGGCCTGGCCAGCATCAGCCGCAAGGTGGTCATGCGGTCGTCGGGCAGGCCCATTTTGTCCATCGCCACGATGGACTTGCGGCGATCCAGCACGCGCAGCACAAAGTTTTCACCATGAATGGTGGGCTGGGCTGCCACCCTGAAGTCAATGTCATGGCCGCGAATCACCATGGATATGCGGCCGTCTTGTGGGGCACGGGTTTCGGCAATATCCATGTTCGACAACACCTTGAGCCGCACACACAGCGCGGCCCAATACTGCTTGTGCAGCACCCGTACCTGGCGCATCACGCCGTCAATCCGGTAACGGATGCGCAAAAAACCTTCTTCAGGTTCAAAGTGAATGTCTGATGCACCTTCATGCACGGCATCGGCCAGCAGCGCGTCAATCAGCCGCACGATGGGGTGGGCAAAGGTGTCAACGTCGCGCGCTGTCAGGGCTGAATCATCGGCCTTGCCCGTGCGCAGGCTTTTTAAAATGTCGTCAATCGACAGGGCGTACCCGTAAAAGCGGTCAATCGCCGCTTTGATGTCTGCCTTGGACGCCAAACGCCATGCCAACGCAATATGGGCGGGCACCATGGAGCGGCATTGGTCCATGGCCACCACGTCGTTGGTGTCTGATATGGCGACTGTCAGCGACTGGGCGGCCTCGTCATAGTCCACCGGAAACACGTCATAGCCTTGCGCCAGGGTTTTGGGCAGCATCTTCAGGGCGGTGTCGTCAGGCACCATGTCTGCTAGGCGAATCGCTTCGGTGTCGCTGGCGGTGGCCATGACGGCGGTCAGGTCGTCAACCGACAGCATGCCTAGGCTGACCAGAATGTCGCCAAACGAGCCGCCGCGTTTTTCACGTTCAGTCCAGGCGATCTCGGCCTGGTCGCGTGTGATCAGCCCGGTGCGTTCAAGCTCCAGGTCAAACGGGGTAGGCTGGTAAGTGCCTGCCAGGGCTTTGGGGTTGGCGCTCATGGCGATTTGGTGTCGCCAGGGCTCACGCTGACTGCACGCAAGGCCGCCAGGCGTGTGCGCGCACGGGCTTCGTCAAATGATGCGGCTTTACCCTGCGCCAGGCTCAACGCGGTTTCATAGTATTGCGCCGCCAGGGCAGATTTCCGCAACTGATCCAGCGCAACAGCCAGGTTGTAGGCAAACTGCGGCTCTTGCGGTGCCAGTGTGTGGGCTTTGAAGAACAGTTGCTGCGCTTCAGACCAGCGGCGCTGCTCGGACAACACCAGCGCCAGTGAATGGTTCAAGTCGGCTTCTTGCGGCGAGCGCGCCAGCAGTTCGCGCAGCCTCGACTCCTGCCTGGGCTCATCGGCGTTGTTGTTCAGGCTGGTCAGGCCAGCCAGGGCGGTGGCGTTTTGCGGCTCCAGCCTGAGCACACGTTTGTAGGCATCCATGGCGGCTTCGCGCTGATTGCTGTTGTGAGCGATCACGGCCAGGCCCAGCCAGGCGTCACGCTGGGTGGGGTCTTGCCTGAGTACGTCGCGATAAAGGCGGGTTGCTTCTTGCGGGTTGCCAGCCTGGTAAGCAGCGTAGGCGGCCTGCATGGTCGTGGGTGGCCTGAGCGCGGCTGGTTGCTGTGGGCGAGCTGCTCTGGCACTGGATTCGGGGCGGTCAAGATCAATGACGGTGGATTTGCTTGTGCCGTCACTTTGCACTGTGCGGGTGCTGGTCGCCCCTCTGGTGCGTGGCGCTGCCGGGGCTGCTGTTGCTGGCTGCGTGGCCATCGCTGATTTGCGTGCTGGCAGTGCAGGGGCAGGCGACAGGGCAGGTGTTGGGGCAGGCGGAGGCAATGCCAATGTGGCAGATGCGCTGACGGTGACTGGCTGAGGCAGGCCCCCATTTGCTGCTGTCGTACCTGCTGGGGCTGCTGCAACGGGGGGGGCAGGCGTCGAGACAGGGGCTGGCGGTGGTGGTGGTACAGAGGCCACAAGGGTGCTGGAAGAGCCCAAAAGCTTGTCGCCAAACAATAAAAATGCAGCCACTGGCAGGGCAATCAGCAGGGCGGCAACCGCCAGCCAAACTTGACGCTTTTGCGGGGCGGGCTTGCTTTTGATCTTGGGCATACCAGACATGGCATTTGCCGCTGATTTGGCCTGGCGTGGTGTGGTTGGCGGCATGGCAGATGTCATGCTGCGGGGAGCAGCTGCTTTGACAGGGGGCTCAATCGGCATTGCTGCGCTGGGAGAAGCCTCAGGCGAATCAAGATCAATGTCTACAAAGTCAACCCTGCGCAGAGCCGCCGCTTCGGCTGACTCTGGGCTGATAGGCTGTCTTTCGGCGGGCCGGTCTTCTCTTTCAGCAGGCCGGTCTTCCAAAAGCGCCAAGCCAGAATCGCCTGAGTCTGAATAACTCAATTTCAAAGAACTGTGCGCAAACGCAGGCGTCATGACCAGCGCATCAGCCGCCGCCCGTTTGCGTTTTTTGGAGTCGTCTTCAGCGCGTTTAAGCGCCTCTAATAGCAAACTCATGGCCTGCGAACTCCTGGTACGGGTGTGTCAATGGACAGCTGGCTGCGGATAAATGAAGCGTCGCCATTGATGCTGGAGTCGCGCAAGATGGTGGGCCGCAAGAAAATCACCAGCTCGCTTTTATTCGACTGGTTGCTGCGCAACTTGAACAACTCGCCAGCTAGCGGGATGTTGCCAACGCCGGGGATCTGGTCGGTGGCACCCGCCTGCTCGTCTTGCATCAAGCCGCCCATGACGGCTGTTTCACCGTCACGTACTTTCATGATGGATTCAAACTCGCGGGTTTGAATTTCAGGAATGCGGTTGGTGATGTTCAGGGCGGCCAGCGCTGGGTTCGGGTCAGTCGCAAAGCTGGTGATGCGCGACACGCTGGGCCGCAAGTTCAGGGTAACTTCATCATCATCGCCAATTTGCGCGGTCACGTTCATTAAAAACCCGACGGGCACTGAATTGATGTTGGTGGTGTAAATGGCGGCCGTGGCTGGCACGCCCAAAGAGGCGGGTGTACCGGGTGTCACGCTGATCGTGAAGTAAATCCGGTTGTCAACCACCTTGAGGAGTGCTGACTGGTTGTTCATCACGCTGACCTTGGGGCTGGACAGCACGCGGGTTTTGCCAAAAGACTCCAGCAACCGGACAGTGGCTGAAATGTCGTTGCGGCCACGGCTGTCAGTAAACCCCAGCGTGCCTAAAAAAGGCCGTGCGTTGCCAGTCAGCAATGCAACCCCGCCAACGGGTGCAACAGACAAAGAAATGCCAGTTTGCCCCGCAATGACGGCGTTGCGAACGATGGACCAGTTGATGCCCTGCTGGTAGTCGTTGGTCAGTGCCACCTCAACAATGGTGGCTTCAATCAATACCTGGCGGCGGGCATTGCCCACAATCTGGTCTAAAAACTCGCGCACGCGCGAGTGCTGTTTGCCCGTGGCACGAACGCTGATGACACCCGTTTCAGGGTTGGCGATGACCGATGCCGCCTCGCGGAACACTGGCGGCAGAGCTGCCGGGGTGGTTGCGGCTGCGGCAGCTGTAGGCGTCGTTGCTGGTGTGGTTCGGGTTACAGCAGCAGTAATAGCAGACAGCGTAGAGGGTGCTGCCTGGGTCGCTGGTGAAGTTGTAGCAGCCGGGGCAGCCGCGGCATCAGCCGCTACAACCCGATCCGTTTCGCGCAGCAGGTCACGGATATTTTCAGTCAGCGTGACCCAAAAACGGTTGTTGGAGCTGTTGCGAATGGACGCAGACGACGAGTTGCCCGTACCCGATGCGCCCGCGCCACCCGTGCTGGCAACTTGTGACTCCGAGCCTGTGCTGCTGTTCGACTCGCGCGTGATATTCGGGTAGTCAACCTTGTACAGCCGCAAAAAAGGTGAGTCTGGTAATACAAACAGGGTTTTGCCTTCCAGCTCATAACGCATGTCAACCTGCCGGGCGATGCGATCCAGCAGCTCGGTGATGGTTTGATCCAGCGCGTTGAGCGTGACCGTGCCTGTAATGTTGGGGTGAACGTCAAGGTTCAGTTTGGCATCTCGCGCAATCGCAAACAGCAAGGTTTGCACACTGACATTGCTGACCACCACGCTGTAGGTTTCTTGCGGCTTGACAATGCGGGGCTCTGGCAGGCGCGGTGCGCCAGCAGAAAGCGGCGGAATGTTGGCATTTTCAAGCCCACGCTGATTGGCAGTAGCTGTTGACAAACCGGGTTCTTCTGCCAGATGGCCTTTTGACAGCGGCAGGGGCGGCGGCACAGCGCAGGCTGTCACTACCAACGATGCGAGTAGTGCAAGCTTGAAGTCGTGGCGTGTGGTTTTCAAGGGGCAGGTTCCTTACGGATGGCATCCAGGCTGCGAATCACCGGTTTATAACGCTTAATTTCAGGCGGGGAAGATTCAATAAATTGCGCTGCCGCAGCGCGCGACCCAAAGTGTCCCACGTATAAGGCATGGGAAAGCTGCTTTTTGTAAAGTCGATCATGCATTAAAACGGGCATATTTGGCATTGAGGCCACTTTCAGTGCCGCATCCAGCAACTGGGCGACGCCAAGCACCTCTTCTTCGCGCGGGGCAACCTGCGACAGCAATTGAACGGTAAAGCCTGTGGTCGATGGCAGCGCAATAAAGGCGTCTGTAGCTTGCCTGCGGGCTGCGTACGATGCGTTGGCGCTTGGTGTAATTGCGGCTTTTGGCTGCTCGGGGCTGGCGACAGGCGGCGTTGCAGTGGGGGCTGTGCTTTCAGGTACTGGCACCTGGGTGGGCTGCGTGCTGGGTGCTGGCTGAGCAGTTGCCAGCCCTACAGCCTCACGTCGGTCCTGGCCACTGTTTGAGACGGTATTGGCGTTGGTATTTGTGCGGCCCAAGCCATACCCAACACCTGCCGCCGCTAAAACGCCCAGCGCAATCAGGGCCGGCAAGGCGTATTTTTTTAAAGTATTGGCTTGCGCTTCAGGGGTCGTGGCCTGCAGGTTAAGCGTCGTTTTATGGCTCGGCAAACTGTCGCCCACTGCCCGGCGCACCTGGTCTACCCCCACCTGCGCAACGCCTTCGGCATACGCTGCCAGCATGGACTTGTCAGCCAGCATGTTGATTTTGCGGGTACGGCCTTCAGAGGCTTGCACCAGCAGCGCGAGTGCTTTGGCATCAAACAGCTCGCCGCCTTGCCAGCCCGCTTTGTGCAGCCTGAACATCAGGTAGGCCGAGGCCTCGGCGGCGTTCAGGGGCTCAAGTTCAAAACGGTGACTGACGCGGTCTTTGACTTGTCTGAGCTGGGGCGCATTCAGCAGACCGTCCAGCTCAGGCTGGCCAAACAGCACGATTTTGAGGAGTTTGTGCTGCGTCGTTTCCAGGTTGGACAGCAGGCGGATTTCTTCCAGCGTCGTGCCGGGCATGCTGTGCGCTTCATCCACCACCACCACCACGCGCCGGTCTTGCGAGTAGCGCTCAATCAGCACCGACTCCAACGCCGCCAGAGTCTGGGTGCGATTGCCTTCTGGCGGGGTCGGCATCAGGTCGCGTGCAATCGCGCCCAGAATTTCGTCCCGGTCAAACACCGGGTTGGCCAGATAAACCGTGTCAGCTGGCATTTGCCGCAACCGCTCCAGCAACATGCGGCTGAGCATGGTTTTACCCATGCCAATTTCACCCACCACACACACAATGCCCTCGTCATGCATGGCAGCAACCACCAGACCTTCCAGAATGTCACCGCGCTGGCCACCGCTGAAGAAAAAGTCGGTGTCAGGCGTGATCCGAAACGGGTCGGTTTTGAGGTTGAAGTGGTCTAGATACAGGACGCTCATGGTGTTTGAAGTTTAGGCGTTAATGTGTCAAGGTCAACGCCGACTCACCCGCGCATCAAAGCCTCAATCTCATCGGCCTTCACAGGCACACCGCGCGTCATCAGCTCGCAGCCCTTTTCAGTCACCAGCGCATCGTCTTCAATACGAATGCCGATGTTCCAGAACTCTTTCGGTACGCCTTTGGCGGGGCGCACGTAGATGCCGGGTTCTATCGTTAGCACCATGCCTGCGCGCAAAATGCGGGGCGGTTTTTTCATGACCATTTCGCCCAGCGGGTCACGCTCCTGGCGTGGTTTGCTGCCGGGCTCGGTGTAGTCGCCGCAGTCATGCACGTCCATGCCCATCCAGTGGCCGGTGCGGTGCATGTAGAACTGGCGGTACGCGCCGCTGGCAAGCACGTCGTCAACGCTGCCGTGCTTTTTCTTGTCAAGCAAACCAACATCCAGCATGCCTTGCGCCAGCACGTGGGTGGCGGCGTCGTGCGGGTCGGTAAAGCGTTTGCCGGGCTTGGTCACTTTGATGGCGGCTTCTTGCGCTGCCAAAACGATGTCGTACAGCGTGCGCTGGGCGGGTGTGAATTTGCCGTTGGCCGGAAAAGTGCGGGTGATGTCGCTGGCGTAGCCGTCGAGCTCGCAGCCTGCGTCTATCAGGCACAAGTCGCCGGACTTGAGTTCAGCATCAGCCGCGCGGTAATGCAGGATGCAGGCATTTGCGCCAGCGGCAACGATGCTGGTGTAGGCGGGGTATTGTGAGCCGTTGCGGCGAAATTCATGCAGCAGCTCGGCTTCTAAATGGTATTCACGCAGGCCGCCGTTGACAGGTTGGCGCAGCATGGCGGCACTGGTCTGCATGGCGCGGATGTGAGCGCCTGCCGAAATCGCTCCGGCTCGGCGCAAGATGGCGATTTCATGCGCATCTTTGATCAGCCGCATGTCATCGAGCACCTTGCACAGGTCATGCTGGCTTGTCGGGCATTCAGCGCCGTAGCGAATGCGCGCCCGCACCTTGCCCAGCCAGCCATCAACTTGCGTTTCCAGACCTTTGTGAGTCGCAAATGGGAACCACACCGCCGTCTGGTTGGTTAGCAGCGCAGGCATTTTTGCATCTAGCTCATCAACGCTAAAGGCTTCGTCAACACCCAGCGCTTGCACCGCTGCTTGCGGGCCCAAACGGATGCCGTCCCAAATCTCGCGCTCCAGATCCTTCGGGCGGCAAAACAGGGTGGTCTTGCCGGTTGAATCAATGATCAGCCAGCCGCCGGGCTCGGTAAAACCCGTCAGGTAATAAAAGTAGCTGTCGTGCCGATACGGGTAGTCGCTGTCGCGGTTGCGGGGTGCTTCTGGCGCAGTGGGCAGCAATGCAATGCCTCCACCTGCGGCTTTGAGGGCTTTGGCGACAAGTGCTCGGCGTTTTTGGTAATTGGTCATGGTCATGAAGGGTTTTAGTTTCGATTCAATTCTGCCAAACGTTCGGGTGTACCCACATCCGTCCATTCGCCCGTGTACAGCTCGGCACTGACTTGATGATTGTCCATCGCTGAGCGAAGCAGCGGAGCCAATGCGGCTTTTATCCCCTGCGGGTTGCCAAACGGCAGCGTGTCAAAAAACGCTTTGCGATACAACGCAATGGTACTGAAGGTGTAGCGGGCTTGTGAGCTGTCGGCAGGCAGATTCAAAGCCAGCCCATCAGCGCTCAAGCCAAAGTCACCCAGCAAGTTGTGCGCCGGGTTGTGTACCAGCCACAGGTGCGCCAGCTTGCCACTGGCTATAAAGCGGTCAACCGCACTTTGCGCAAAGACGAAGCCTGGCGTGAACACATCACCCGCCAGCACCCAAAACACATCACCCAGCATTGGTAGTGCCCGCGCCACACCGCCAGCCGTTTCCAGCGCAGAACCAAAGTCAATGCCCTCGTGTGAGTATGAAATTGATAGCTGCTTGCGCCCGTATTGATTGGTCTGGAGGCCGATTTGATGCTCAAAATGAGGCTCAAACTGACCTCCTAGCCAGTCGGTGTTGATGACCAGCCGGGTAAAGCCGCCAGCAGCCAAAGCCTGCACATGCCAGTCAATCAGAGCCGTACCGCGCACCTTGAGCAGCGGCTTGGGCGTGCTGTCCGTCAGCGGGCGCATGCGCTGGCCGCGTCCGGCGGCCAAGATCAGGGCAGAAATGGTCATAGATGGCTGATTATGGCTTGTTTTGAGTGTCAAATACGCCTTTAGACCAATCAATACGGGCGCAAGCAGCTCCTGAATGTGTAGCGACTGTGTGAGATGCTGCGGCGCAAAACGCATCCCGTAAAATCATGGATTACCCCAACACTGCCCTCCAGGAACATACCCAATGGCTGACACCACCACGGCTCTCATGGCCAATTCGATTCGCGCCCTTGCCATGGACGCCGTGCAAGCCGCCAACTCCGGCCACCCCGGCGCGCCCATGGGCATGGCCGACATGGCCGTTGCGCTGTGGGGCAACCATTTAAAGCACAGCCCGCACAACCCGAACTGGTTTGACCGCGACCGTTTTGTCCTTTCCAACGGCCACGGCTCGATGCTGATTTACGCATTGCTGCACCTGACGGGCTACGCGCTGCCGATGAAGGAACTCAAAAACTTTCGCCAGTTGCACAGCAAAACGCCTGGCCACCCCGAAGTCGGCTACACCCCAGGCGTGGAAACCACCACCGGCCCACTCGGCCAGGGCCTGACGAATGCCGTCGGCATGGCACTGGCTGAAAAGCTGCTGGCCAAAGAATTTAACCGTGAAAACCACACTGTGGTGGATCACCACACCTATGTCTTCATGGGCGACGGCTGCCTGATGGAAGGCATCAGCCACGAAGCGGTTGCGCTGGCTGGCGCGTGGCGGCTGGGCAAGCTGGTGGCGCTGTATGACGACAACGGCATCAGCATTGACGGCCAGGTCGCGCCCTGGTTTATTGACAACACCCCGCTGCGTTTTGCAGCCTGCGGCTGGAATGTCATCGGCCCGATTGACGGTCATGACGCAACTGCTGTTTCAACCGCCATTGCCGCCGCCAAGACAAACTCAGAGAACAAGCCCACGCTGATCGTCTGCAAAACCCACATTGGCAAAGGCAGCCCCAACCGCGCCAACACCGCCAAAGCGCACGGCGAGCCGCTGGGTGCTGAAGAAATCAAGCTCACGCGCGAAGCGCTCAACTGGCCACATGCCCCGTTTGAAATCCCGGACGAAGCCCGCCACGCCTGGGACGCCAAGGCCAAAGGCTTGGTAGCCGAGGCTGCATGGGACGCCAAATTTGCAGCCTACAAAACCGCCTACCCAGAACTCGCGCAAGAGTTGACCCGCCGCATGAAGGGCGACCTGCCCAAGCAATTTGACCAATTGGCGGTGGACACGATTTTGGCTGCGCACACCAAGGCTGAAACCGTCGCGTCGCGCAAAGCCTCACAACTCGCGCTGGAGGCCTTCACCGCTGGCCTGCCCGACATGCTGGGCGGCTCGGCTGATTTGACAGGCTCTAACCTGACCAACACCAAGTCCACACCTAATTTGCGCTTTGACATGAACGGCGAAGTGGTTTTAACAGCCAACGCCGATGGTGTCAGCGCTGGTGGCCGCCACATCAACTACGGCGTGCGCGAGTTCGGCATGGCCGCCATCATGAACGGCGTGGCGCTGCATGGCGGCTACATCCCCTACGGTGGCACGTTCTTGACATTCAGCGACTACAGCCGCAACGCCATCCGCATGGCCGCGCTGATGAAGCTGCGCGTGATTCACGTCTTCACCCACGACAGCATTGGCCTGGGCGAAGACGGGCCTACCCACCAGTCAATCGAACACGCCGCCAGCCTGCGCTTGATTCCGAATCTGGACGTTTGGCGTCCGGGCGACACCGCTGAAACGGCGGTAGCCTGGGCCGTCGCGTTGCAAAACAAAACCAAGCCAACCGCTTTGCTGCTCAGCCGCCAGAACCTGCCCTACGCGCCAAAAGATGATCTGGGTCAAATCAGCAAAGGCGCGTATGTGTTGTCTGAGCCGAGTGAAGTTGGTTTGAACAAAAAAATGCAGGCCGTCATTATTGCCACGGGGTCTGAAGTGCAGCTAGCTTTGAAGGCGCAAGAGCTGCTGGCCACCTTCAAAATCGCGGTGCGCGTGGTGTCCATGCCCAGCACCACCACGTTTGACAAGCAAAAGTCCGCTTACAAGACTGAAGTGCTGCCAGAAGGCATCCCGCGCATCGCAGTGGAGATGGGCGTGACAGACGGCTGGTGGAAGTACGGCTGTGCAGCAGTCGTCGGCATCGACACCTACGGCGAGTCAGCGCCTGCGCCTGTGCTGTTCAAGCATTTTGGGTTTACACCTGAGAATGTGGCGGATACGGTGCGCAAAGTGCTCAAGAAGTAATTGACCTGGAAACAGAATCTTGGACTTGACATGCCGCTGATTTCCTCTTTTTATGGCGTCCTGATTTATATGTATTTCATGGACACACGGCAGCACCATACTCCGCATATTCATGCGATGTATCAGGGGCATGAGGGTGTTTTCTCTATCGACAGTGCTGACTTGCTGGAAGGTAAATTTCCGCCCAAACAAACACGCCTGGTGCAGGCTTGGATTGAACTGCGGCGCGAAGAGCTGGTTGCCGATTGGTCGCTTGCAGTTAAAGGTCAACCCGTTGAGCGCGTGGAGCCACTGCGATGAATCCGCGTGTCAGCAGCGTTGCAGCATTGCCGAATCTCATGTTGCAATTGGAGTTCGTCGACGGACGCCGTGCAAGGTTTGACGTTTCACCGTTTGTTCATTTTCCAGTTTTTGAGTGTCTCAAAGACCCGACCTATTTCAGCCGAGTCAAAGTTGATCACGGCACAGTAGCTTGGCCTGGCGGTATTGATTTTGATCCAGACACGTTGTATCTGGACTCAAGCAGTTTTTAAGTTTCCGAAGTAAGTTTTGACCGAACTCGCTTTTCCCGTCTTGGAAACCGAACGCCTCGTGCTGCGTGAGCTTCGGTATGGCGATGCACCCACGCTGCTGGAGATTCACGGTAATGCGCAGGTCATGCAGTGGATGGGAACTGATGCGCTGAAAGATCTCGAGGCTGCCCACCACCTCGTCAGCCGATTCCTGGCGGGACGCGTTGCCATGGTGTCCAGCACGCGCTGGGGGCTTGAGCGCAAATCTGACGGTCAATTGCTTGGCAGCTGCGGCGTGTTCAATTGGTCAAAAGAATGGAAGAAGTGCATGTTGGGCTACGAGCTGAGCCTCGAAGCCCAAGGAAGCGGCTACATGTTTGAGGCCTTGAACGCGATCCTTCCTTGGGCGTTCGAACACCTGGAACTTCACCGCGTTGAAGCACTGATTCATCCCGACAACCATGCGTCATTCAAGTTGGCCGAGCGGCTGGGCTTTCAAGTTGAAGGCACGCTGCGCGAAGTGGCCTTTTGGAACAACACACACCACAACATGGTGCAGCTGGGTTTGCTGCGCCGCGATTTCTCGCCCTCGGGCACTTTTTCTCAATCTTAAAACGGAGTTTTTCATGGCAATCAAAGTAGGCATCAATGGTTTTGGTCGTATCGGGCGTAATGTCCTTCGCTCGGCAGTTCAAAACTTCTCAGACATTGAAATCGTTGGCATCAATGATTTGCTGGAGCCCGACTACCTGGCCTACATGCTGCAATACGACTCGGTTCATGGCCGTTTCAAGGGTGAGGTATCGGTTGAAGGCAACACGCTGATCGTCAACGGCAAAAAAATCCGCCTGACGCAAGAACGCGACCCGGCAGCCCTGAAGTGGAACGAAGTCGGCGCGGATGTGGTGCTGGAATGCACCGGCCTTTTCCTCGACAAAGCCGGTGCTGAAAAGCACATTGCCGCAGGCGCTAAAAAAGTCATCATCTCCGCGCCATCTAAAGACGACACGCCGATGTTTGTTTTTGGCGTGAACGACAAAACCTACGCAGGCCAGGCCATCATTTCCAACGCATCGTGTACCACCAATTGCTTGGCACCCGTTGCCAAGGTGTTGAACGACAAATGGGGCATCAAGCGCGGCCTGATGACCACGGTGCATGCCGCTACCGCCACCCAAAAAACGGTCGATGGCCCGAGCAACAAGGACTGGCGCGGCGGTCGCGGCATCTTGGAAAACATCATTCCCTCTTCCACTGGCGCAGCCAAGGCTGTGGGCGTGGTGATTCCAGAGCTGAATAAAAAGCTGACCGGCATGTCTTTCCGCGTGCCAACGTCCGATGTATCAGTGGTTGACCTGACCTGCGAGCTGAACAGCGCCGCCACCATGGCCGAGATCTGCGCCGAGATGAAAGCGCAAAGCCAGGGCGCACTCAAAGGCATTTTGGGCTACACCGAAGACAAAGTCGTGGCCACCGACTTCAGAGGCGACACCCGCACCTCGATTTTTGATGCTGATGCATCGATTGCGCTCGACAGCACCTTCGTGAAAATCGTGGCCTGGTATGACAATGAATGGGGTTACTCGAACAAGTGTCTGGAGATGGTTCGCGTCGTTGCGAAGTAATTTCCGCCGCTGCGCACTGACGTGGTGAACCAGCTTCTGCTTCACCCCGTCAGCCCAGGCATCTGCCAAGTGCTGACAGAAGCTGGCCTGCACGTCGGCAACCTCAAGTTGATTGGCGGCGTGTGGAAGTTCAAGGCGATTGGCTATGACGCCTCTGGCCAGGTCGTGCCGGGCGGCGGGCCTTTGACGGACAAGCACAACACCATCTTCAACACGCTGGATGAGGCGAAAATAAGTCAAAGTTTGAGTTGAAAACCGCTTTTCAATCCGTTTTCCAGTACCAAATTGGCCATTAGACCAATCAATTCGGGCGCAAGCAGCTATTAAATTTATAGTAAAAATACAATATCTGCTTACCGCAAAAACGGAAATAGTTTCTTGGCGGGTTGCGACTCGGGCAGCACATACACCACGCCAGCTGTTTGGCCCAAGGTGGGCAGCACCCAGCGGTCGTAAAACTCTGCAGGCACATTCACGCAGCCATAGGTGATGCGGTTATCCAGCGGGGTAGAGCTGGCCATGCGCTCAGGGCGTTTTTCTTGCTGGCTGGACGGCCTCAATCTGTGCATCGATACGGCGGTATCGTAGTCAATCCAGACCACGGTTTCACCACTCAAGTTCTTGCCCGGTTCACTAGCAAATCTTCCGGCAGGCGTGGTGCGTTCATGCGGTTGGATGTCGGCCATCGCCCGATCGCCAATACCCGGTACAGACGCATCGCCTTTGGCCTGGCCCAGCAGCACAGGCGAAGCCGCCAGAAACTTGCCCGCTGCATCGTACAAACTCACGGTTGCCGCAGCCTTGTCAATGACCGCAAACACCTGTCCGCGTGTGTCGCCAGTGGCTACCGCGCGGGCGGCAAAGTTGCTGGTATCAGCATTGGCCGAATGGGCAAAACACAACACAATGACCGAGAAGGTCAAGGCGCGGCGCAGGGCCATGCGATTTAAAAAGTAAGACATGACAAAAGAAGGGCGGCGTGGCATTGGCCAGCCGCCTATCAAGAGCGCAAATTAACGGTAAACGTACTGGCCGCGGTTGGACTTCCACGCGCTTTCAAGGTGCTCTGCATCTGCATCGTCCTTGGTGCGCAAACCCATCAAAATACCGCCTTTTTTCATGCCTTCTTCGTACTCTTTGACGCGCTCTTCAGGCATGTTCCAGCCGACCAGTGCGCCAATCAGGCCGCCGCTGGCAGCACCTGCACCGGCGCCTGCAATGGCAGCGGCAATCGGGCCTGCAATCACCAAACCCAAGCCGGGCAAGGCAATGCTGGTACCCACTGCAGCGACTGCTGCGGCAATCGCGCCAATCGTGCCGCCAATTGCGCCGCCAATGCCTGCGCCTTCAGCGGCTTTGTTGCCCAGCTCGGTTTCTTTGCCAGCAGTTGTACCAGTGAAGTGCGTTTTGCGGGTGTCGTCAGACATCACCAGATTCATGTCGTCTGCGGTGTAGCCGCGTGCTTCAGCAGCGCTGTAGGCAGCTTCTGCGCTGGTGCGGTCAGGGAAAAGGCCGGTTACCAATGGTCGTGTGTTGCTCATGTTGAACTCCAAAAAAATATCAATAAAAATGAATCAAAACCGGATGCTGATCAGTTGCGATCAGCGCGCGCCGTGCGCATGGTGGTACCGGTGTTTGTGGTGGTGTCGCCTGTCATGCCAGTCGCGTTACGCGCGCTGTCGGCAGCGTTGGGTGACGTGCGCACCACAGTACCTGTATCGCTGCGCGGCACGGCTTGTCGGTTGGCTTCAGCAGCCGTTTGCGGTGTCACACCAACACCGGTGGTGGGTGTGCCTGCCGTGCCGCTGGCTTGCGCAAATGCGCCAGCACTGCCAGCGATGAGCGCCGTTGCCAGCAGGATTTTGGTGGGTGTCAAAGTTTTCATGGTGAAAGTTACTCCAGTTGGGTTAGAACAATTCACCAGCCTGGTTGTCAAACACCGGGTGTGGCGCGTGATCAACTGCAAGCTGGCGTGGAGAGGACTTTGACGTTTGCTGCACACGTCAGATGTGTGTGCAGACCCTGGCGTGATGTAGGACGAAAGGCGCTACTTTTGAAAGTGCATTAAATACATTCAGATGCAATTACCGTGGGCGGCGCCTGCAAAATGAATGCTTGGCAGCGTAGCCGCTGCGGTGGCAGTTATCCGGCTTGGCGACCCACCACAGACCAGCCCGCCTGCTGATTCGCTTTGTTGTTTTCATATTCCCAAGCTGTCCCGCAGCGGTCGCAGATGTAGCTGGTGATGGTGACCAGCTTGCCTTTGCTCAATACCTGGCGGTTGCCGCGCTGTAGCAGTTCGGCATGGCCAGGCGCGCGCCGCCAGTTGCGCTGAATGCCTGTGCAGGGCTCGCACAGGGCCATTTTTTTGAGTTCGTTTTGTCTGTTGAGGTCTTCGGTCATGTTGGTGATTGTCGCTGCTGACCAGCCCCCAACCGGCTCAGCGCTTTTGCAACAAGCCGCCCAGCATGCCCATCAGGTCACCCGCATTGCCCAGGCCGCCTGCGGGTGCAGCGCCGTTGGGTGTCAGCTTGTCAATCAGCCCCGGCAAGATGTTTGACAACTGGCCTGCCGCATCGCCCTGGCTCATACCGAGTTTTTCAGCCAGACTGGCCATGGTGTCAGCGCCCAACACATTTGTGAGCTGGTCGCCTGACACCGGCTGGTTTTGACCACTGCCGACCCAGGAGCCGACCACGTCGCCCAGCCCGGCCTGCTGGAATTTGGCCATCAAGCCGCCCAGGCCGCCTTGCCCACCGTCATTGCTCAGCATGCCGGTCACGGCCTGCATCAGTTGCGGGTTGCTGGTCACCATGCTGATCAGACTGCCCAAGCCGCCACCGCCTGCTGCGCCAGCTTGTTGCTGACCACCCATGACCGAACCTAACACTGAATCCAATAAACCCATGATGCGCTCCTGTTGTTGTGAAAAGCAAAACTCTAACCGAAAGTCGTGTCAGGCATCTTGCCTTTTGTGACCGCGAAAAGCAAGCCAGGCCAGCAGCAAGCCGGTCATGCCCAGCGGCACCAGCGAACCCAGGTTCAGCAGCCGCCAGCCTTGCGTGGTGACCAGCACGCCTGAGGTGAGAGATGAGAAGGCGAGCACCGCAAACACGCAAAAATTGAGTGCGCCTTGTGCCTTGTCTTTTTCTTCGGGGCGGTAGGCTGTGGTGGCCAGTGTGGTGGCAGATGTGAACAGGAAATTCCAGCCCAGGCCGAGCAGGAACAAGGCTAGTAGAAACTGCTGAAACTCAACGCCTGACAGCGCAATCAGCACACACGCAACATTCAGCACCAGTCCAACGGCCATGATGGGCTGCGTGCCAAAGCGTTTGATCAGATGCCCGGTAAAAAAGCCCGGCGCGAACATGCCAATCACATGCCATTCGAGCACCCACGCTGTCTGGGAAAAAGACAACCCGCACACTTGCATCGCAATTGGCGTGGCGGCCATCAGCAGGTTCATCACGCCATAGCCCAGGGCGCCTGCGGCAGCAGCGACGATGAAGACGGGTTGGCGCATGATGACTTTCAACGGCCTGCCGCCACTTAACGCAGTTTTGGCGGGTGCTGGCGGAAACGTGACGTAGGCCAGCAGCGCCATGGCAACCAAGGCCACGACAGCCAGCGACAGGTAGGCCCCAGCAAAAGGCGCGTCCAGCAGGCTGCGGGTTCTGGACGCCAGATTGGGCCCCAGCACCGCGCCCAAAAGGCCGCCCGCCATCACCAGAGAAATCGCTTTTTCTTTAAATGAAGGTGCGGCCAATTCTGCTGCCGCAAAGCGGTACAACTGCGCATTGGCGTTGTAATAACCCGCCACTATGGTTGCCACAACCAGCAGCCAGAAGTTTTTGTCGTAAACGGCATAGCAGCACAGCAGCGCCGACAACATGGCCACTGCCAGGCCCAATTGAAACGACACCTTGCGGCCAAAGCGGCTTTGCGTCTGGCTGACCAGCACCGTAGACAGCGCCCCGCCCACCACATAGGCCATCAGCGGCAGCGTGGCCATCCAGCCGAAAGGCGCAAGGCTCAAACCGACCAGGCCGTTGATGGCGATGAACACCACGTTGTTGGTCATGAACAGACCTTGACAGATCGTGAGTAGCCAGAGATTGCGGTTCATTGGTTTCCCATCAACATCAGATACGACAGGCAGGCCAGCGGCGCGGTTTCAGAGCGCAGCACGCGCTGGCCGAGTGTGACGGGTGCGAATCCTTTGGCAAGAGCGGCAGCTTCTTCAGCCGCGCTCAGGCCGCCTTCTGGCCCGCTTAAAAAGGTCATGGCTTGATGGCCGCCGATTGCTTTTCCCAACGGCTGCGTGCCGGCCTGCAATGACAACAACAGGCGCACATCGCCTGTCGTACCTTGGTTTTTTAGCCAGTCGCTCAAACTGCCAGGTGCGTGAATTTGCGGCACACTGTTACGCCCGCATTGCTCGCACGCTGCTACTGCAATGCCGCGCCAGTGGGCTTGCTTTTTCTCGGCTCGCTCGCCTGTGAGGCGCAGCACGCTGCGCTCGGTCATCAGGGGCTGGATGCTGGCCACGCCCAGCTCGGTGGCTTTTTCAACCAGCCAGTCCATGCGTTCGTTGGCCGGCATGCCTATGGCCAGGTGGATGGCGCGGCTGGCCTCGCGCTGTGTGGACACAAAATCGCCGACGGTCACCTGCACATCACTGCGACCCATGCTTTGAACCGTGACGTTAAATTCACCTTCCACATCACCTTGCCCATTGAACAGTGTCAGTGTGTTGCCCGGCTGAAACCGCAGCACCTGCACATGGCGCGCGGCAACGGGCGGCAAGCTGAGGCTGATGCCAGTCGCTAGAGTTTGGTCGGTGTAGATGCGGGCGGTCATGAGTTGTAGATGTCAATACGCGCTACTAAAAAAGTAGCTGTTTGCGTCCGTATTTGAATACGAAGGGACTTCCCACTTTTTGGTAACGGCATCAAAGTGCCAAGATCGGGTTGTTAAATTCAATCTGAAACCTTTAAAAGGAGAAGTCCCATGAGCAAGATTACACGAGTTGGCGTTGAT
>JBASFP010000012.1:0-70126 GCA_049653085.1 Polaromonas sp. | reverse complement strand
CGCAGGGCAAAGTGGATCAGGGCAAGCGCTTGTTTGAGCGCAGCGAGTTTGCGATTGACCCCACTTTGAACGAGCACCGCAGCGTGCCCGTAGCGCAGCGCAGGGACTCAGACTGCGGGTCGCCTTTCTTTTGGTTACTTTTCTTTGGCGAAGCAAAGAAAAGTGACTTGCAGCCGGGCAACCCCGGCACTCCCCGCAAGGTGAGCCGCTACAAATTAAAGACCTCACCCACCACTATCCAAAATAAACCCAGCATTCCGATCCTGCCCCAACAGCGCAACCATCTGCGGCAAAGCCAATTGCAACTGCGCTTTCAAAGTGTGCGGTGGATTAATGATGAACATGCCGCTGGCAGGCAGGCCGGGCCGGACGACATCACCTTCCTCATCCGTTGTTAGCTTGCTTGATTTGACCGTTAAAACCGCGTTTAACCAGGGCCGGGACGCTTTGACCGCCAGTGTTTTCAGTTTGCGGGGCAAGTCGTGTGCCTCAGGCCGGGGAATCACGGGGTACCAGACGACATACGTGCCTGTTGAAAAGCGCTTGACGGCATCGCTCATGTAGGCGCTGACACGGGCGTAGTCGCTTTTCATTTCATAACTCGGGTCACAAAACACCATGGCACGGCGCGATGGCGGGGGTAAAAAGGTCTTCAGGGCTTCAAAACCGTCCTCACACGCCACGCTGACCTGCCTGCCCGCACCCAATTGCGCAATGTTGCCTGACAGCGATTTAAAGTCTGTTGGGTGCAGTTCAAACAGTTTGAGCTTGTCGCGGCCCTCCAGAAACTGCTGGGTGATGAAGGGCGAGCCGGGGTAAATTTTGAGGTGGGCAATGTCACCAGTTTCGACAAACTTCGGGTTCAGGCCGCGCAAAACATCGGCGTAGTCTTGCAGGGCAGGGCAGAAGTCATCAGGGGTGATGGTTTTAGTTACTCCTTTTTTAGGAGCTGCTTGCGCCCGTATTTGCTGGGCTGGAGGCACATTTGATGCCTGAAACAGCCTGAAAACACCGCCCAAGGCCTCGCCGCTGGTCTCGGTGTAGTCGCCATCGAGCCGATACAGCCCTGCGCCTGCGTGGGTGTCGATCACGCTCAAGGCAGTGTCTTTGCCGCACAGGTATTTGCACAGCGCAATCAGGGTGGTGTGTTTGAGGACATCGGCGTGGTTGCCGGCGTGAAAGGCGTGGCGGTAACTGAACATGGGGCTATTTTCGCCTTTAAACCGCGCTTGCCGCACCAAATATTGACCTAAGTGCTTGATTCTTCATATAATCATGGGCTTCGCAGCGCATTTGTGGTTCCGCGACGAAGTAAGTCAGCCAAGTCATTGGCTGGCAAATCCCTACCTAAGAGGTTCCCATCAGAGGAACGCCGACCGTAGAAAAGAACCCGCCAAACCCTTTCTTTTTAAACGAGAAAACTCATGAAAACCTTCAGCGCAAAACCCGCTGACGTGGTGCACGAGTGGTTTGTGATTGACGCGACCGACAAGGTCCTCGGACGAGTAGCCAGCGAAGTTGCTCTCCGTTTACGCGGCAAACACAAGGCCATTTACACGCCTCACGTCGACACCGGTGACTTTATCGTCATCATCAACGCAGCCCAGCTCAAAGTCACGGGCGCCAAGTCCATTGACAAGATCTACTACCGCCATTCGGGTTACCCCGGCGGTATCACGGCGACCAATTTCCGTGACATGCAGGCCAAACACCCTGGCCGCGCGCTTGAAAAAGCCGTCAAAGGCATGTTGCCAAAAGGCCCTTTGGGCTACGCCATGATCAAAAAGCTCAAGGTGTATGGCGGTGCAGAGCACCCACATACCGCCCAGCAGCCGAAAGTTCTGGACATTCCAGGCATTTCCACCAACGCACAGCGTGCCGCACAAGGAGCCGCCAAATGATCGGTGAATGGAACAATGGCACCGGCCGTCGCAAATCCAGCGTCGCCCGTGTTTTCTTGAAAAAAGGCACCGGCAAGATCACGGTCAACGACAAAGACATTCAGGTATTCTTTGGCCGTCAGACCTCGATCATGATCTGCCGTCAACCCCTGTTTTTGACGAATCACGTCGAGACGTTTGACATCATGGTCAACGTCCACGGCGGCGGCGAGTCGGGCCAGGCTGGCGCTGTGCGCCACGGTATCACCCGCGCCCTGATTGACTATGACGCAGCCTTGAAGCCCGCGTTGAGCCAGGCAGGTTTTGTGACACGTGATGCCCGCGAAGTCGAGCGTAAAAAGGTCGGTTTCCGTTCAGCTCGTCGCCGCAAGCAGTTCAGCAAGCGTTAATCCGCATTGCGCCTTCAAAAAAGCCGCTGTTCAGCGGCTTTTTTTATTGGCGCACAATGCTGGTTTTATGAAGTTTCGCCTGTTTCGCCGTCGCCTGACCATCAGCTCGCCCCGCATGTCGGTGCGCAGCGCCATGCCGTGGCCGATCAGATGGATTCTGGGCGCGGTGATGCTCGGGTTTTCAGCCGCTGTGGGTTTGTGGGCTTTTGAGTTTGGCAAGGGCATTGCCGGGCTGGACACCAACGCCAAAGAAGAATTGAAGTTGCTGCAAGCCGAAGTGGTGCAATTACGTCAAGACCGTGAAAAAGCGCAAACCATTGCCAATACCTCGGGCAGCCTGCTGACGGCTGAAAAGGCCGCCCAGGAAAAAATGGCAGCGCAACTCCAGCAACTTGAAGCCGTCAACCTGCAGTTGCGCGACGACCTTGGTTTTTTTGAAAAGCTGCTGCCGGCAGGCGGCGCAGACGGGGTTTCAATACGTGGCTTGCAGGCAGAGTTGATGTCCGCATCCCAGTTGAAATGGCAGGTACTGGTGATTCAGCCGGTTAAAAATGCGCCCGACTTCAATGGCAAGTTGGACGTGATCATTAATGGCCAGCTAGCGGGTAAACCCTGGACAACCACCTTGCCCGGCGGCGCGCAAGTTTTGCAGTTCAAGCAATACCGGCGCATTGAAGGGGTACTGGATTTACCCCCCCAAGCCGTGGTACAAACTGTTACAGCTAAAGTTATTGAAGGCACAGCCATCCGCTCGGCACAAACCTTCAAGCTATAAGCTGCCCATATTCCCTCCAGATCGACAGGATTTCCCATGTTTGGCAAGAAAAAACAACCCCCCATCAAAAGCCTGATTGCCCAAGGAAGTTGCATTGAAGGCAACCTCAAATTCACCGACGGTTTGCGCATTGATGGCGAAGTCATTGGCGACATTCGTGCCGTCGAAGGCAGCGCCAGCATTTTGGTGATCAGTGAATCCGCCACCGTGACCGGGCATATCTATGCCGAACATGTCATCATCAATGGCCGCGTCATGGGGCCGGTGCATGCGTCCGAGCTGCTTGAGTTGCAGCCCAAGGCAAAAATAGCGGGGGATGTGTCTTACAAGGCGCTTGAAATGCACCAAGGCGCCGTCATCTCTGGTCAGTTAAGGCCTACCAGCCAGGAGATGGAAGAAAAGCCCATTTTGAAGCTGGCCGCCAGCAACGCCTGAGCGCCGCTAATGGCGTGTTCGCCTTGTGGTCAGGCCTGTTGCTGTAATATGGCCTATTGTTTTGAAGTCAGGAGTTCCTCATGAGTGCTGTTCTAGAAAATATCCCCACCCAAATGCCGGATCCGTTTGTCTTTACCGACAGTGCGGCCAGTAAAGTGGCAGAACTGATTGCCGAAGAAGGCAACCCTGAACTTAAGCTGCGCGTGTTTGTGCAGGGCGGTGGCTGCTCGGGTTTTTCTTACGGCTTCACGTTTGACGAAATCACCAACGACGACGACACCACCATGACCAAAAATGGCGTATCGCTGCTGATTGACGCGATGAGCTACCAGTACCTGGTGGGCGCTGAGATTGACTACAAAGACGATTTGGAAGGTGCGCAGTTTGTGATCAAAAATCCAAACGCGACCAGCACTTGTGGTTGTGGTTCGAGCTTCTCGGCTTAAGCTGTTTGCTTCATTAAAAAAACCGCCCTTGAGGCGGTTTTTTGTTGCCTGCGCGGAATCAAGCCGGGTAAATCGCGCCTAAAACACGCAGCCCGGCTGCACCGGTCACGCTGGGCAGATTGCCCGGAAGACGATTGATGGTTTGCCGAGCCAGCCAGGCAAAGGCAGCTGCTTCAACCTGCAAGGGCGGCAAGCCGTGCTCGCTGGATGAAACGACTTTCAAAGATGGTAGCCCTGCTAGCAAGCGCTCCATGAGATAGCGATTAAAAGCGCCGCCACCGCAAACAATGAGTTCTTTGCTATTTTTTAAATAGCTGCTTGCGCCCGTAACACAAGCGCTGACGGTGAATTCAGTCAGTGTGTTTTGCACATCTTGCGGCAGGTGGCTGGCAAATGGCTTGAGCTTGCTGGCCAGCCAGGTCATGCTGAACAAATCGCGGCCTGTGCTTTTGGGCGGCGGTAATGCAAAGTAAGGCTCGTCTAGCAAGTTAGCCAGCAGCGCGGGAATCAGCTTACCGCCAGATGCCCACCGGCCGCCATCGTCAAAGCGTTGGCCCGTGTGCTGCAAACACCAGGCGTCCATCAGCGCATTGCCGGGGCCGCAGTCAAAGCCCAGAATATCACCTGCGGGTGGCAGAACACTGAGGTTGGAAATCCCTCCGATGTTCAGCACCAGCGTGGTCTGATCTGCCCGGGTAAACACACTGTGGTGAAACGCTGGCACCAGCGGCGCGCCCTGGCCACCCGCAGCCACGTCGCGGCTGCGAAAGTCTGCCACCACATCAATGGCTGTGCGTTCGGCCAGCAGGGCAGGGTTGTTCAATTGCATGGTGTAGCTCAAGGCAGGTTGATGCCGAACGGTTTGGCCGTGCGCGCCTATGGCTTTGATGTGCTTGGCTGTCAGACCAGAGTCACGCAGCAGTGAGCCAACGACTTTGGCATACACCTCTGCCAACTGGTTGGCTGCCAGCGCCGCACGGTGCAATTCGTTGTGTGAGGGTGTGTTCAGCGCCAGCAGTTCAGAGCGAAAGCTGCTTGAAAAGGCTTGCGTACCAGCTGCCAGAACGCGGAGCTGGGGTTTTGAAAAATCTACCAGTACCCCGTCTGCACCGTCTAGCGATGTCCCTGACATCAAACCGATGTAGAGATCGCTCATCGGGCCTATTCGGTTCTGGTCTGACCTATCGTGGCAGCCGCCTGCAACTGCGTGCCGACAACAGCCGCTAGCTGCTTGAACATGGGCAGTGCCGCCGTTGGCACAGGGACGGTCTCGCTCTGGCGGGCAATCGTCATCGGATCCTGGTGTACACCGTTGACGCGGAACTCAAAATGCAGATGTGGCCCGGTCGACCAGCCGGTCGACCCCACCAGCCCAATCGTCTCGCCCTGGCCAATGCTCTGGCCGACGCGCACGTTGATTTTGCTCAGATGCGCATACAAAGTTTCATGGTTGTTGCGGTGCTTGACGATGACCACGTTGCCATAGCCGCCCTGCACGCCTGCAAAGCTCACCACGCCGTCGCCCACGGTGCGTGCGGGCGTGCCTGTCGGCGCTGCAAAGTCTGTGCCCAAATGCGCGCGCCATTTTTGCAGAATCGGGTGAAAACGCATTGAAAAGCCGCTGCTGATGCGGGTGAACTCCAGCGGCGAGCCCAAATACGCGCGGCGCAGGCTTTTGCCGTCCAGCGTGTAATACCCGCCTTTGTGGGCTGCGCCCAGGTTGTCTTGGCCGGGCGGTTGAAACCACATGGCCTGATGCGTTTTGCCCGCGTTGACAAACTCGGCTGACAGCACGCGGCCCGTGCGCTGTGGCTCGCCATCGGCCTGAAGCGCTTCGTACACCACGTTAAAGCGGTCGCCTTTGCGCAGCGCGCGCCTGAAGTCAATCTCGTTGGAGAACATTTCAGCGATTTGCACCGCCACCGCATCGGGTATGCGCGCCTCGTCAGTGGCTGCAAACAATGAGCTTTGAATCACCCCGCTGGCCAGCCTGGCGCTGGCAATGTAGGGCGCGGTCTCAATGCGCGATGAAAAAGCTGGGCCGGTGGTCGCACCTGTGCGCTCAATCACCAGGCGCTTGAAGCTGGCCTCGTCGTCAGTTGGCCAGTGCGTGCTGAGTTTGCTTAAGGCCTGCGTGTCGCTGGCCTCGGCATGAATGGTCTTGCCGGGGCGGCCCACCAGCGCCAGCCGCGCGTTGGCATCACTGCGCATAAAGGCTGCAGCAGCCGTGTCATTGATGTTCAGGCGTTTGAGCAGGGTGTCAGCAGTGTCGTTGCTGCGCGTGCTGTCAGTGCGAAACAGCTGGATGCGGTGGTCTGCCAGCGCATCCAGCTGGGCTTGCAGCGGCAGTGGCTGCACGGCCTCCAGCACCTGGCGTACTGGCAAATCTGATGCATCAGGCACCAGCGGCACAACGCCAAAAGCCGTCACGCCAGTGCCCAACAATAAAGCCGCGAGGCTGCCTGCGACCCGTTTCGGGTGGCGGCGCAAACTGGCGGCAATTGAATTTAAAACAGAAATGGAATCAGCAAGCAGCAAAACAGAATTCCCAACACAAACGAATATTTCAGGTGATTTGCAAGACACCTAAAATGGTGTTCTTGTTGCAGGCAGCCTGCCAGTATATACGTCGGACAAGTGCCCGGTATGCGAAAAACCCTTATGAATCAAGCTCAAGTTACAAATTACCCCGTTACTGATCGTGTAAAGAACGCCCTGGCTGTCTCCCTGCGTGGTTGTGAAGAACTGATTCCGCAAGACGAATGGGTTAAAAAGCTGGCTAAATCTGAAGCCACCGGCGTGCCGCTGCGCATCAAGCTGGGGCTGGACCCGACCGCGCCCGACATTCATTTGGGCCACACCGTGGTGTTGAACAAAATGCGCCAGTTGCAGGACTTGGGTCATACGGTGATTTTTTTGATTGGCGACTTCACCAGTCTGATTGGTGACCCGTCAGGGCGGAACACGACTCGCCCGCCGCTCACGCCCGAGCAAATCAAGTCGAATGCCGAAACCTATTACAAACAGGCCAGCCTGGTGCTGGACTCAACGAAAACCGAGATTCGCTACAACAGCGAATGGTCAGACCCGCTGGGCGCACGCGGCATGATTCAACTAGCCTCACGTTACAACGTGGCCCGCATGATGGAACGCAATGATTTTCATGACCGCTTCAAGGCCGGCACGCCTATCAGCGTGCATGAGTTTTTGTACCCGCTGATGCAGGGCTACGACTCAGTTGCGTTGAAAAGCGACCTGGAACTGGGCGGTACCGACCAAAAGTTCAACTTGCTGGTGGGCAGGCATTTGCAAACCGAATACAGCCAGGAGCCCCAATGCATTTTGACCATGCCACTGCTCGAAGGGCTTGACGGCGTTGAAAAGATGTCGAAAAGCAAGAACAACTACATCGGTATCAGCGAGGACGCCAACACCATGTACGCCAAGGTGCTGAGCATTTCTGATGTGCTGATGTGGAAGTGGTACACGCTGCTGTCGTTCAAAAGCGAGGCGGAGATTGCCGCGTTGAAAGCCGAAATTGACGGCGGGCGCAACCCCAAAGACGCCAAAGTCATGCTGGCCAAAGAACTCACCACCCGCTTTCATTCAGCCGCTTTGGCTGATGCGGCCGAGCAGGACTTCATCAACCGCAGCAAAGGCGGCGTACCCGATGAGGTTGAAGAGCGCAGCATCACGGGTGCGCCCATGGGCATTGGTGCGGTGCTCAAAGCCGTGGGCCTGGCAACGTCTGGCGGCGACGCCACGCGGCTGATTGACGGCGGCGGCGTGCGGGTGGACTCCAGCGTGGTCAGCGACAAGGGCCTGAAGCTGGACGCAGGGACTTACGTGGTGCAGGTGGGCAAACGCAAGTTTGTGCGGGTCTTGTTGAACTGAATTTGTATTTTTGTACAGAGCATGTACAATAATTGTTATGATCACCAACATAGACATTGACGAAACCATCGTCGCCCAAGCCATGCAGTTGTCAGGCGCGCGCACCAAGCGGGAAGTGGTTGACCGCGCACTGCGTGAGCTGGTGGCGCGTGCTACGCGACCTTCTGTGCGTGAGCTGTTTGGTATTGGTGGTGTAGAGGCCAACTATGACCCCAAAGCGCCTTGGGCGACTGGATCTGATGCGGGGCAACGCCGCATTCAGCACAGCGTGCATGAGCCTGCTGCCAACTACAACGTGACGCCAAAAAAGCCCACACCTAAAGCCCGCGCCAAGAAGGCCTGATGCTGCTGGTTGACTCGTCGGTATGGATTGACTGGTTGCGCGGTGCAGCAACAGACGCCGTTCGTTTTGTCCAGGCGCGTGAGGCATTTGAGGAGATCGCCCTGACCCAAATGATTTACCTGGAAGTGTTGCAAGGCGTCAGCTCAGACCGCCAGTACGCTGAATGCCAGCGTGTGCTTGGGGCCCAAACCATGCTGCAGCCGCTCGATGCACTTGAAACTTTTGAGGCGGCTGCGCAGCTTTACCGCAAGGCGCGAAAAAAAGGCTTGACCGTTCGCAAATCAACAGACTGTCTGATTGCTGCTATTGCGTTGGAGCAGGGCGCGATGCTGGTACACAACGATCGCGACTTTATTGCACTCGCACAAGCTGAACCCATGCTCATCATTTATCCAGCTTCACTGCGCTGATCAACGCTCAGCGCGCACCAGCCTTCTCAAGCATTTGCACCATCTCGCGGTAGCCACGCGCCTTGGCCAGTTGCAAAGGCGTGTTGCCCAGGCGGTCGGTCAACTGGTGGCTTGCACCGGCTGCCAGTAGCGCGCGAAGGCTCTCCTGATGCCGCGCACCGCCATTACCGAGCACGATGGACTCGATCAGCGCGGTCCAGTGCAGGTTGTTGACGTGGTCGAGTGGCGCACCCGCAGTAATCAACTGTTTGACCACACCGTCATGGCCCAGATGTGCAGCGGCGATCAGCGCTGTGCCGTCGTAGCGGCTAGTGATCAGTTTGGCGTTGGCACCTAGGGACAGCAGCACGCGCAGTGTTTCCTCGTCGTCTGCCACCGATGCAATGGTGATGCCGTCGTAGCGATCGTTCTCCAGCAGGTTGATGTTGGCACCCGCCTTGACCAGCGCGCGAATCGCATCCCGTTGGCGTGCAAAGGTGGCCACGTGCAACGGCGTGCGGCCATGACTGTCGCGGGCATTGAGGTCTGCTTTTGCAGCAGCCAGTCGATCAATGGCGGCGACATCGCCCTTGTGTGCGGCAGCATGCAGGCCCGTGTAAGCGACTGCCTGCGCTGGGCTGGGCCCGACCTGCGCCACAGCAAGGTTGCACACCGCCGCAGCCATGCCCAACGCAAGCATGACAAACAGACTTTTCAATGAATGGCAATACGTGTTGTGCATGGTGTTCTCCTGGCGGTTTTGTAGCGTTGATTATTTGAGCTGGTCTTTGACCTTGTCCAGCGCTGCCATGGCGCACTGCTCGTCCAGGTGGCCACCGGGCGCGCCGCCTATACCCACCGCACCGATGGTTTCATTGCCCACTTTGATGGGCACGCCACCACCCAGCAGCAAGTAGCCGGGGATAAACACCAGATTCGCGGCTGCCGGGTTCTTTTGCGCGCCCTCCATCATGGCCAGCGTCGTGTTCTTGGCTGATGCAGAAGTGAAAGCCTTTTGCTGGCTGGCACCCAGCGTGTGTGGGCCCGCATTGTCGGCGCGCTGTACCGCGCGAACGGTACCTGCACGGTCAACCACGGTGGCGGTGACTGCATAGCCGTTAGCGGCACAGGTCGCAACGCTGGCGGATGCGATTTGATTAGCCAGTTCGAGCGACATGTTCTTTTCGGTACGCACAGCTTGTGCGCTGGCTGCCGTTGCGATAAGGGTTAACGTCAAGGCGGATGTTTTGATGAAATTGCGCATGGTGTTCTCCAGAATTTCTTGCTAAACGGTTCGATTAACCGTGAAAGAACTGTAAGAAATACGCGCCACTTTGACCATCGGTACGCCTACGCCAAACCCTCCGTAAAACTACGCAGTAGCAGCCCTGATGGACTAATCGCTGGCGTCCACCAAGCCCGCGTATTGGCGGATGAGCTGTGCAAGACTTTCGGCCTGCAGTTTGGCAAACAGATTGGCGCGGTGAGTCTCAACGGTGCGTGGAGACACGTCCAGTGCCCGGCCAATCTCCTTGTTGGTCAGACCGGAAACGATCAATTCGAGCACCTCGCGCTCACGCTCGGACAGCTGCATAAAACGCGCTTGCGCCTGCTGGTCGTTCTGGTTTCGGGCGCGAGACTTGACATGCTGGCGCACCGCGTTTTGCAGCGCTTCAAGCAGTTGCTCGTCGTTCACCGGTTTTTCAAGAAACTCGGCCGCACCGGACTTGAAAGCGCGGCGACACATCTCGACAGTGCCGTGACCTGTCAGCATGATGATCGGCTGGTCTACGCCCTTGGCTGTCAACGTCTCCAGCACCGTCAAACCGCTGATGCCGGGCATGCGCACATCCAGCACGATGGCACCGATGGCCTGGCGGTCAAAACCCAGCATGAAGGCAGCGGGGTCAGCCCAGCTCTGCACGCGAAGTCCAACCGTGCTGATCAAGAGAGCCAGGGCGTTACGAACAGCCTCGTCATCGTCGATCAGGTGAATCAGTGGCGACAACATGACGCCCGGGTTGATCTGGGGCGGCTCGGCGTTACTGCCAACAAGCTTTGTCAGCGACGCATTTTTCATGGTTTGCCCGCCAGCGGTAGCGACAGCGTGAACACCGCGCCACGGGGCACGTTGTGCGCAGCCGTCAGGTGACCGCCCATGGTGTTGGCCAGCGTCTCGCACAGGCTCAGGCCCAAACCCAGGCCACCTTCGCGGCTGGTAAAAAAGGGCTCAAAGATGCGCGGCATCACGCTGGGCGCTATGCCAGGGCCCGTGTCGGCAACCCTGATCACGCCCAGGTTGTCCTGTTCAGTCAGTTCAATAACAAGTTGGCGCTCTGATACGGGCATCTGGCTCAATGCCTGCAAGGCATTCATCAACAGGTTGTGGATGATTTGCTCCAGCGCCACGTGATCGGCAAGCACCAGGGGTGAAGATTGAGAAGTAACCCATTGCGGTACGACTGTCAGGCGCTTTAACTCAGGCTCCAGCAAATACAGCGCGCTGCTCATGGCCTCTTGCAGATTAATCGGCAGTGGCTGCGCCGATACATCCGGGCGCTCAACAACACGGCGCAAGCGGCCCACCACATCAGAGGCGCGGCGCGCCTGCTCGGCCGCTTGCGTCATGGCGCTGCGTGCCGTGGCCAGCTCTGGTGGGTCTTCGGCCAGCAGCCTTGCAGCTGCCTGTGTATTGGCCAGCAAAGCTGTCAAGGGCTGGTTCAACTCGTGCGCCATGCCAGCTGCCAGCTCACCCAATGCGTTCAGGCGCGCGACCTGACCGAGGCGCAGCAGCTCTTCGGCACGCTGCCGGTCGCGGCGCTGCCCCAGCAGGCTCAAAGTCCCAAACAGCATTGCAGTGACCAGCAATGTCCAGGCCACCATCCAGGCCCAGGGCAGCTCATGCCAGCCCACCTGCCGCACAGCCACCACATTGAAAGGCTGGCTGTCGGTGGCCAGGTGTTTTTGAAACTCAAACCGCCAGCCACCCTCGCCAATACGGCCTGGTTGCAGCACGAACCGCTGGGTGTCGTGTTCCAGCGTGACTCGGACCGGGCTGGTGTCTGGCGCCATTGGCCATTCGCTCCACGGCACAACGGCGCGCAAATCCATTTGAAGTGCGTAGCTGGTGGGCTCAGCCGCCAGCACCAGAAAAAAGCGGCCAAGTGCAAAGTCTGCCGCTGCCAATTGCGGGCGCTTGAGCGCTCGCGAAACTGTCTCAGCCACGGTCAAGCGGCTGTCCGTCCAGCTGGAGCCAGCGGGACGCTTCTGAACGCCAAGGATTTGCGGGTAAACCGATGGCAGGCGCTGTTCGGGCTGGGCGGCATCAGTCTGAGGTTGCAGCAGCGCCAGCATGGCCATGACGGCGTCGTGCTGGACGGCCCGCTGGCTGAGCAGCCGATGCGCAATTCGGGCGTCTGTTTCAAAAGCCTCGCGCAATTGCACCAATTGCATCCGGGCCAGTGCGACGCAGCCAACAGCAGTGATGACGCACCATGCCAGAGCCATACCGAGCTGACGTTTGGAAGTCAAATTCATCAGGCATTTTTGCATAGCCCTGTGTGCGATGGACGCTAGCTGTGAATGACAAACAAAATGTGATAATTTGCTATTTATTCAGGAGCTGCTTACGCCCGTATTTGTTGGCTTGAAAGCATATTTGACCAATAAAAACGGCCAAAAAACCTCAAAAATACGGATTTTTGATGCCCAGGCCGGCCAAAATCTTCACTTCGCGCGCCTCCATGGCTTCGGCATCTTTTTGACCTGTTTCGTGGTCATGGCCCTGCGCGTGCAGAGTGCCGTGTACCAGCAGATGCGCGTAATGGTCACGAAGCGTTTTTTTGTTCTCTTTTGCCTCCTTGGCGATGATGGGCGCGCAAAGTACCAGGTCAGCCGTGACGAGCGGTGCTTGGGTGTAGTCAAACGTCAGCACGTTGGTGGCGTAATCCTTTTGCCGGTAATCGCGGTTCAGCGCCTGGCCTTCATCACTGCCAACAATGCGCACGGTGATCTCTGCATCCGATTCAAGCGCGTGGCGAATCCATCGTGCAACGCTGTGGCGTGGCAAGGCAGCGCGGTGGCGGGCTGCGTCTTTGATGTCGCCAAATTGCAGCGACAACGACAGGTTTTTAAGTGTCATTTTGGCCTTTAGCTCTTATTTTACGGGTGCGAGCAGCTACTGTATTTGTAGCGTCAGGTTTGTCTTCACCGTCAAGTATCTGACTTGGCTGTTTGTCATACGCATCCACAATCCGCGCCACCAGCGGATGCCGCACCACATCTGCGCTGGTCAGTCGTGTGATGGCAATGCCATTGACACGCTTCAAAACCCGCTCGGCGTCGACCAGGCCACTGAGCTGTGTGCGCGGCAAATCGACCTGGCTCACATCACCTGTGACCACCGCCTTGCTGCCAAAGCCGATGCGGGTCAAAAACATCTTCATCTGCTCGGGCGTGGTGTTTTGCGCTTCGTCCAGAATCACAAACGCATGGTTCAGCGTGCGGCCGCGCATGAAGGCCAGCGGCGCAATTTCAATCTGCTGGCGCTCAAAGGCCTTTTGCACCCGCTCAAACCCCATCAGCTCATGCAGCGCGTCCCACAGCGGGCGCAGGTACGGGTCTACCTTCTGGCTCAAATCACCCGGCAAAAAGCCCAGCCGCTCGCCTGCTTCTACCGCCGGGCGCGTCAGCACAATGCGCTGCACCGCGCTGCGCTCCAGCGCATCCACCGCGCAGGCCACCGCCAGATAGGTTTTGCCTGTCCCTGCGGGGCCTATGCCAAAGGTGATGTCGTGCGTGGCAATGTTCTCCAGGTAGGTGCCCTGGTTGACGGTTCGGGCGCGCAGGTCAGCACGCCGGGTGGTCAGCGTGGTGCTGCCGTCAGGCGCGACCTTCAAAGCTGTGTCGCCAGACATCATCAGCTGCACGGTTTCCTCGGCAATCGGGCGCTGTGCCATTTCATACAGCGCCTGCAAAACTTCGAGCGCCTGCGTGGCACGCGCCTTGGTGCCGTCAATCTTGAACTGCTCAAAACGATGCGCAATTTTTACGTCCAGCCCCACTTCTATCGTGCGAATATGCGCATCCATCGGCCCGCACAGGTGGCCCATGCGGGTGTTGTTCGGCGGCGTGAAGGTGTGGCGAAGGATCAAGGTCGGGTGTCCTGAAGAGTTGGGCTGGCTGATAACATCAAGACATGATAGGACGAATTCAAGGCTTGTTAGCCGAAAAGAACCCGCCAGAAATTCTGGTCGATTGCAACGGCGTGGGCTACGAGCTGCTGGTGCCCATGAGCACGTTTTACAACTTGCCGGGCTTGGGTGAAAAAGTCAGCTTGTTCACCCAGTTCGTCGTACGTGAAGACGCACAAATCCTCTACGGTTTTGCCACCGCCACAGAACGCGCCGCATTCAGGCAACTCGTCAAAATATCCGGCGTGGGCCCGCGCACCGCTCTCAGCGTGCTCAGCGGCATGAGCGTCGAAGAACTCGCCCAGGCCGTCACCCTGCAAGAGCCCGGCCGCATCATCAAGGTACCCGGCATCGGTAAAAAAACCGCCGAGCGTTTGTTGCTGGAACTCAAAGGCAAGCTGGGTGCAGACATGGGTGTGAATGTCAGCATCAGCAACGACAGCCAGTCAGACATCTTGCAAGCGCTGGTGGCGCTGGGGTACAGCGACCGGGATGCGGCACTGGCTTTGAAGGCGTTGCCAAAAGACATCGGGGTGAGTGATGGCATTAAGCTGGCCTTGAAGGCGTTGGCGAAATGACGGTTGTTCTACTAAATTGCAAGGCGGCATCTGCTGTTGCACCAGAACCTCGTGCTTTTACGGCAGACACACATCGCAGACAGTTGAAACCTCTTTTGGACGATTCCATGCAAAGCAAGCTGGAGCGTTTTAACCCTGAAATACATGGTGGAGAAATGTTTGCAGTCGAGCCCATTGGAAAAGAATTTGGCGCTCCATCTAAATGACCATCCAAACCGACGACTTCAACCTGGCCGATCTGCCGCCTTCCCGACGAGTCATGTCTGCCGCTCCTGACTCTCCCAAAGAGGAAGCAATCGAGCGCGCCCTGCGCCCCAAGCTGTTTGACGAATATGTGGGTCAGACCAAGGTGCGTGAGCAGCTTGAGATTTTTATTGGTGCGGCTAAAAAGCGCAGCGAAGCACTGGATCATGTGCTGCTGTTTGGCCCGCCGGGTCTGGGCAAGACCACACTGAGCCACATCATTGCGCATGAGCTGGGCGTGAACATGCGGCAAACCAGCGGCCCGGTACTTGAAAAGCCCAAAGACCTGGCCGCGCTGCTAACGAATCTTGAAAAGAATGACGTTCTGTTCATTGACGAAATACACCGCCTCAGTCCGGTGGTTGAAGAGATCTTGTACCCCGCGCTGGAGGACTATCAGATCGACATCATGATTGGCGAAGGCCCGGCGGCACGCAGCATCAAGCTCGATTTGCAGCCCTTCACGCTGGTCGGTGCCACCACGCGGGCGGGCATGCTGACCAACCCGCTGCGCGACCGTTTTGGCATCGTGGCGCGGCTGGAGTTTTATACCGCTGAGGAGCTGGCGCGTATCGTCAAACGCAGCGCGGGTTTGCTCAATGTACCGACTGATGAAGAGGGCGGTTTTGAGATTGCCCGACGCTCACGCGGCACACCGCGCATAGCCAACCGGCTGCTGCGCCGTGTGCGTGATTTTGCTGATGTCAAAGGTAAAGGCGAGATCACGCTGGACATTGCGAACAAAGCGCTCGCCATGCTAGACGTTGACCCACAAGGCTTTGACGTGATGGACCGCAAGCTGCTCGAATGCGTGATTCACCGCTTTGACGGCGGCCCTGTGGGCTTGGACAACATTGCCGCCAGCATTGGCGAAGAGCGTGACACGATTGAAGACGTGATTGAGCCGTATCTGATTCAGCAAGGCTATTTGCAACGCACTCCGCGCGGGCGCATTGCCACACTGGCGGCGTATCGGCATTTGGGGGTTGCGCCACCTGCGGCGGGCAACGAGTTGTTTAACTCGTAGGTCGGGTTACGCTGCGCTAACCCGACCTACAGGGTCAGGTCAAACAGTCACGCCCATCCACAGTGATGATGCGCTCCACCACCCCTTTGAGCAAACCACCGCGCACGCCAATCATCACGTTGTGCAGGTTCACCGTCGGGTCACAGTGCCCGGGGATCAGCCACAGCATGCTGCCCAGACCGGGCAGACGTGTGCTGCCTGCTGCGGGCTTCAAAATGCCGTGCTCGTCGCCACCGTTTGAATACTCCAGCTCGCTGCGGCGGCTGTTGGCATGGACTTTGGGCAGGCCTGAATCAATGGCGTGGCTTTTGTGACCTGCGTCGCACACCACATGCCCGGCGTGTACGCTGATGACCTGGGTTTTGACAAACAACGCATGCTTGAAGCGCGGCTGGCCGACTGCTGGCTCATTGGCGGCGTAGTCTGCATCCATGAACAGGTACGAGCCAGCTTGCAACTCGCCATACAGTTTGCTGGCGGCCTCCAGCGGTGCTGTGCCGGTGCCCGCACCTGTGACCAGCCCTACCTTGATGCCTTCGTCCTCAATGAGTTCGCGAGTCTGGCGCACGGCTTTGATGGCGCTCAGAATCGCCTCACGGCGCTCAGCGGCGCTGCGCATGTGCTGCGCTTTGCCATGGTAGGCCTGCAGACCGGCAAAGTTCAAGGCCGGGTGTTTGCGGATTTCAAGCGCCAGCGCCACTGCGGCTTTACCGGGTTCCACGCCGCAGCGGTTGTGCCCGACATTGAGTTCAATGAACACGTCAATCGCTGATGCGATACCAGTCGCCAGTCGGCCTTCGTTCATGCTAGCAGCCAAGCGCTTGATGCCCTCCAGGCTGTCAACACAAATGGCCAGCTTGCCGCCCAGGGGCGCCAACACCCGCGTGAGCGTGGCAACGCGCGCCAGTTTGGCAGGCGCAATGACTTCATTGCTGATGTAAATGTCATGCACACCACCTGCGCTAAGGGCCTCGGCTTCAGACGTTTTTTGCACGCACACGCCGACAGCACCCGCCGCCATTTGCAGCTTGGCCAGCTCGGCGCTTTTGTGCATTTTGGCGTGTGGTCGCAGCTTGACATGGTGCTGTGCAGCAAACGCCGCCATGGTGCGCAGGTTGCGCTCCATCATGTCCAGGTCCACCACCAGTGCGGGTGTGTCGATGGCGTTGACGGATTGGCCGATCAAATGATGCATGTCCATACTCATCTTGTTAACCTGCCGCCTCGTCCAGCACGTCTTCATTCAGGTGCTGCGTGTCAGCCCAGCCAACCAGCGTAAAACCTTCTGGTGTCCACAGCAGGCGATTGATGGCTGCGTTGCACAGTTCCCAGGTGCGAGGGGCTTGAATGTCGAGCCGCGTGGCGGCGCGGTACAGCACGTCCATCACGCCGCCGTGGCCCACCAGGGCAATCTGCTCGCCGGGGTGCAGCGCAGCCAGGCGCTCGGCGGCTTCGAGCACACGAGCGCGCAACACGACCAGCGACTCCCCTCCGGCGGGGTAAAACTCCGGGTCACGTTTGCGCCAGCGCATCGACTGTTCGGGCAACAGCACTTCAATCTCAGCAAAGGTCTTGCCTTCAAAGTCACCAAAATCACGCTCACGCAAACCGATTTCTTTGGTCAGCTCAACGCCCGTTGCGTGGCTAACATACTGCGCGGTTTCCCAGGCTCTGGTCAGGTCGCTGGCGTAAATGGCCTTGACAGGTTCGTCTCGCAGCGCATGCGCCAGACGCTCGGCCTGCCAGCGACCGTTTGCGCTGAGGGGGATGTCCAAATGACCTTGAATGCGGGTGTCAACATTCCAGGCGGTTTCGCCGTGGCGGATGGCGATGATGCGGGTAGGTTCTTGCAAGGCTACCTCGGTATTTCTACATTGATACGGCGCGTCCCCGCAGGCGGCTGGGGGAAACCCAGCAACGCTGAATCCAGCATGGCGGGCAACACGGCAAACGCATCGTTGTAAGGGCCGTCATGCATGGCGCGGGTTTCAAACACCACTTTCTGGCTCGCCAGCTCCCGCATCAACACACTGACCGTGCGTTTGAAGTAAGTGTCGCCAAAACCGATGGGAAACGAAAAACCTATCGACGAGCCCCGGCTACCGCCGCCAATCGACACACCCGGCCCGCCAAAACCAAAACCTGGCTCCGGGTAGCGCTGCGCAATTTCAGTGACCAACAGCACCTGTACGCTGTAGCGCGCATCAAGTGGGCTGAGCGCCATGCCGACTTTGGACAGGCTGGTGGTAGCCAGCGCTTCAATGCGGTCTTGCTGGGTGTTGGCTGACTGCTGCGAGGGCAGGCGCTCAAACCTGTAGCGCGTGCCCGGCACAGGTGGGGCGGCTGTCCAGGCAGAAAACGCAGTCACATCGCTGTCCACCACGCGCATGCCAGAGCATGCGGTCAAAAATAAAGTTGCTATCAAAACTATAGCTGATTGCGCCCGTAACATATGGTCTACCGTTCGATTTAATGCCTGTAAAAGGCTGAAAATACTTAAAAAGACTGTATTTTGATCACAGACTGGGCAGGAAGTTCTGTCATCAATGATCCACTGAACTCATCAGCATCAAACGCCTTGTCGCCATCCGCATCGGCCACGCCCGTGGTCTTGATGCCTTTGAAGTCGTGGCGCTTGCCGTCCATCAAGTGCGAAGGCACGATGTTTTGCAGCGCGCTGAACATGTTTTCAATCCGCCCCGGGAATTTCTTGTCCCACTCGCGCAGCATGTTGCCGACCTGCTTGCGCTGCAAATTTTCCTGGCTGCCGCAAAGGGTGCAGGGGATGATCGGGAAATTTTGCACCGCTGCCCAGCGGCTCAAATCTTTTTCAGGCACATAGGCCATCGGGCGAATCACAATGTTTTTGCCATCATCACTGACCAGCTTGGGCGGCATGCCTTTGAGCTTGGCGGCAAAAAACATGTTTAAGAAAAAAGTTTGCAACATGTCGTCCCGGTGGTGGCCCAGCGCAATTTTGGTCGCACCCAGCTCGCCCGCCACTCGGTACAAAATGCCGCGCCGCAAGCGGGAGCAAAGTGAACACAGCGTCTTGCCCTCAGGAATCACGCGCTTGACGATGCTGTAGGTGTCCTGGTTTTCAATGTGAAACGGCACACCCAGTTTGCTCAGGTATTCAGGCAGGATGTGCTCGGGGAAGCCGGGTTGTTTTTGGTCCAGATTCACAGCAATCAAACTGAAGTTGATGGGCGCGCGCTTTTGCAGTTTGAGCAAAATGTCCAGCATGGCGTAGCTGTCCTTGCCGCCCGACACGCACACCATTACCTTGTCGCCTTCTTCAATCATGTTGAAGTCCACAATCGCCCGGCCTACCTCGCGGCACAGGCGTTTTTCCAGCTTGTGGTCTTCACGTTCGACCTTCAAAACATTGCGGATTTCTGGGTAGGGTTCGGTGATGGCAGTCATGCACCTATTTTCGCACCGATGTTGTGTGCAATTTCCTCTATAAACTTGTGATGTAAGTCACATCTTTAGCATGAAGATTGGTTATGATGATTAACGGTATTCAGGGGCAACTAAAATATAAGTTCTACCTTCTGGTTTTTGATTGCCCCATGTTCTCCTTGCGTTTTATCTGGTTTGGCCTTTGGCGCTTGGCTTTTGTGGCTTTCGCCATCACCACTGTGCTTGCGCAAGCCAGTGATGCGCCAGTTCCGGTTGACCTGTCGCGCCCTGAGCTTGACGCAAGCATGCAGACCTTTGCTGTGCTGCAAGATGTGCCAGCCAGCTGGTCAATTGCAGAGGTTTTAGCAGAACCTACCAGTCGCTTCGCTGTTTTTGATCCGAAAAAAACCTACGCTGTATCCATCGACAAAGCGATATGGCTTCACTTTCGTGTCGCTGCCGGCAGCATTCAGCCAGCAGAAAAAATCGTTTTCGAGCTGCCCAAACCCTATGTGGATGAGGTCAGGTTTTACTACAAGGGTCAAGACGGGCAATGGGTCATGCAGCTTGCGGGGAATTGACGGCGCGTACCCAGTGGCCTGTGCGTGGCCTGTATCCGCGCTTTGAATTGCCGCCGGCTCGTGCCGCAGTGCAAGATGTTTACGTCAAGGTGCTGCAGTTTGTGCCGATTCGCGTCGCCCCACAGTTAAAGACGCTGAATGACTCCAATTTTGAGTTGCAGAACAAACTGTTTCTTTACGGTCTGGTGCTGGGCTTGCTGACGCTGATGGCTCTTTTCAGTCTGGTGTTGGCCGTTTCGTACCGCCGTTATATCTATGCCTGGTACAGCCTGTATGCGGTATTTGCAGGGCTTGCCATTGCCAGTTATGTGGGTGTGGGCAACCATATTTTTTGGCCAAATTCCACCGTATGGGCTGACAAATCCATCATTTTGTGTACGGCTATGGCCCTGGCGATCCAGTTGCAATTTTGTCGTGTCATGTTTCTGCATGACATTACTTCACGCTGGGTAAACAAGGCCGCCTTGATTACCCTGTTTGTTTCAGCGGTATGCATCGTCGGCTTGCTATTTGCACCACTAAATTCAATGCTCGTGCGCCTGAGCTTTTTTTATGTTGCCTTTGCCTCCTGCGCTCTGATGCTGACAGTGATGATTGGATTTGTGGCTTACCAACGCAATAAAATGGCCTGGTTGTGGGTGCTGGCTTATGCGCCGTTGCTGGCAATTGTGTCTTTGACGGTCGCCGAGGGAATGGGTCTGCTGCCTCTGCCTGATTTGCCGTATGACGCGGTCGTTTACAGCATGGCTTTTGAGGCGATTGTTCTGATGTTTGCCATGCAGGTTCATGTCAAAGCAGGTCATCAGCAGTTGGTAAGGCTAGCCACCAAAAATGAGCTGGATCCGCTGACTGGTTTTCTTGCGCCAAAGCAGTTTGAATCCCGTTTCAAAGCTTTGTGGCAGCAGGCCGAACAGAATCAAGGCGATGTGGCCGTGGTGTATGTTCAAGTTTCTCTTAGTCCGCGCCATGGCGTCACAGGTGCATCTTTCAATCACCCGCAAAGCATCAAAAGAGCCGTCAAAATCCTTCACACAGCCAGCCGTGAGGCGGACACCGTGGCGCTGATAGCGGGTAACGTGTTTGCCATATTGATGCCGGGCATATCGCCCAGCGAGAATCTGAGCGTCAAGCTGTCGCGGCTGGTGGCCTTGGGGCTGATGCCCGACAAGGACGACCCGAAGGCGACGCCGATTTACTTCAGGGTGGTGGCCTCGTCGATGTGCAGCTTTTTTGGCACGCCCAATGAGCTGGATGCCCTGCTGTTTAAAACCCTGCGCGACAAAAGCCTGTGGCAAGACCGCAGCATTCGCATGGTGCGGGACTAGTCAACGCCGTCTTGCACTGGCGATGCCCGGCAAGTCTTGTGTAGTTGAAGTCAGGTCAAGCGGCTGTCAAATGAAGCCAATCAAGCCCCACAAATCTGGAAAAGTCCCGGTCAAAACTGACCAGGCGCAGATTGCCCGCTATAGCAAACGCTGCCAGATAGGCGTCGGGCCACATGCCGCCGGGCCAGTTTGCCTGAAGCTGCAACTCGTGCAGGCTTGCATCCAGGCCCAAAGGCTCGCTCTGCATACCCACCTCGGGCACTGCAAGCCAGGTTTGCCACGATGCCCAGCATTGCGCTGAGCTTTGAACCTGATCCTTCATTACTGCAGCTTGGCCGAGCAGTCTTTTCATCCCCAATGCGGTGTGGCGGCAAAACCAGACTTTGGCGGCAGCCGTGTTGTTCCAATAAGCTCTGGCAGCTGCGTGATGGCTGTGGTGAGGCGCACTTAACGCCAGCCAGACGTTGACATCCGGCAAATCACCTTTGAATTGCAACTTCACGAGTCCTCAGTCGCTGAAGCGGTGGCGCCATGCATGAATGCAACCGCCTTGGCATCCTCCTGTTCGTACATCAGTTTGTACAGTTCAGCATTGCTCGTCATTTGCATATGAGTTAGTCCCATGGCACCGCTTACCAATACCGGCAAGGGCGAGCGGATCTGGCCGGGTTTTGATGCCGCAGCAGAATCATTTAACCCGCGCTGAATGAAATCAATCAAAAGATCTTTGAGGCTGGAGCCATCCATCGCAGCCCGCGCTTTCAGCATGCGAAACAAAGAGTCTGGAAGATCAAAGGTGGTTCTCATAAAAGCATATTAGCATAAATACGCTTATTGACTGTGTGCTGATTTCACCACTGCCCGGTTTCCACCCGAATCGCCACTTCGCAATCGTCAAAAATCTCCAGCTTGGCAATTTTGACCCGCACACCCAGCACGCCAGGCAGTTGCATCAGGCGGTGTGCGAGTTTGCCAATGAGTGTTTCCAGCAAATTAACGTGTTCAGCCGTGCATTCCGTGATGATGATTTGGCGAACCTTGCGGTAATCCAGCACGTGGTGGATGTCATCGTCGCTGGGCATCAGCGGTTGTGTGCCCAGGTTGAGTTCTGCATCGACCTGAATTGGTTGTGGCGCGGTTTTTTCCTGTTCGAGGATGCCCAGGTTTGCGTCAAAACGCAGGCCGGTGAGCGTCAAAATTTGTGTACCGCGAGTGTTGAACATGTTTAGGAGTTGGGTGTCATGAGCGAGAAATCACGCTCAAATTTCATCAGGTGCTGACCGCCATCGACCAGCAAAGTCGTGCCCGTGATGGACTGGTTTTCAAGCGCAAACTTCACCGTTGCAGCAACATCAGCAGGCGTAGACGAGCGCCCCAGCGGTGACAGCTTGTGCAGCGCTTCAAACTGCTCGTCACTCAGCAGGTGGCTGGTCAGCGTCAGCCCGGGAGCCACGCCCACCACCCGTACCAGCGGGGCCAGTGCCATGGCCAGCATGGTGTTGGCGGCTTCGAGTGCAGCTTTTGACAGGGTGTAGCTTAAAAAATCCGGGTTTTGATTCCAGAGCTTTTGATCCAGCAGATTGACCACCGCACCGCGCGCATTGCGGCTGGCCAGGTGAGTGTGCAGCGCCTGCGCCAGCAAAATCGGCGCACCTGTGTTGCTGCGCAGGTGTTTTTCAAGTGAGGTAAAGCTGAAGGTGGCGGCGTCGTCGTGCTCAAAGGTTGAGGCGCTGTTGACCACAGCATCAACCTGGCCAAAGCGCTCAATGACGCGGGGCAAAAGCACTTTGACAGCATTTTCGTCGCCTAAATCAGCATCAAAAAAGGCTGAATCGCCCTGAGTATGGGCGCAAGCAGCTACTGTTTCAATAGCATCTGATTCAGAATTTCGGTAATGCACGGCCACGCGCCAGCCGCCAGCGGCGAGCGCCAGAGCAATCTCGCGGCCCAGCCGTTTGGCGGCGCCAGTCACAAGCACAACGGGGGTAGGTGAGTTTTGCGCCATGTTGGGGTTTGGGTAATCGTCGACAATTCGCATTGAAACGATCGCCATGACTGCTGACATTTTAACGACCCCCCTGCAAACCAGAATCCATGCGGCCATCGCCCAGGCTGGCGGCTGGCTGGGGTTTGATGGTTTTATGGATTTGGCGCTGTACACGCCTGGCCTGGGTTACTACGCCAACGACTTGCGCAAGTTTGGCCTGATGCCTGGCGGAAAGACAGATGCGGGCAGTGACTTTGTGACCGCACCCGAAATGTCGCCGCGCTTTGGCCAGGCGTTGGCGCGGCAGATCGCTGAGGCGTTTGAAGTGACGGGCGTATCTGAAGTGTGGGAGTTTGGCGCAGGCTCGGGCGCGCTGGCCGAGCAGATCTTGCAGGCGTTGCCGCAACTCACGCGCTACACCATCGTTGATGTGTCGGGCAGTTTGCGCGCACGCCAGCAGCAAAGGCTCAAGGCGTTTGAGGGCCGCGCTCACTGGGCTACAAGCCTGCCTGACAAAATACGCGGCGTGGTCATTGGCAATGAGGTGCTCGACGCGATGCCCGTCAAAGCGCTGGCACGTATCAAGGGCGCTTGGCATGAGCGTGGTGTTGTTCTGCATGATGGCGTGTTGACGTATGCAGACCAAGCTACTGAGCTAAGGCCGCCGTTTGAAGTGATGGGAGCGCATGATTATCTGACTGAAATCCACCCCCAGGCAGAAGGCTTTATTCGCACCCTGGCGGACAAACTTGAAGCGGGCGCTGTTTTCTTAATCGACTACGGCTTTCCAGAGCACGAGTATTACCACCCGCAGCGCAGCATGGGCACGGTGATGTGTCATCGAGCGCACCTCGTTGATGCGGATGCGCTGGCGGATGTTGGCTACAAAGACATCACTGCGCATGTCAACTTCACGGCAATAGCCCTGGCCGGGCAGGAGGCTGGCCTGCAAGTGCTGGGCTACACCGGGCAGGGGCGGTTTTTGCTCAACTGCGGTGTGCTGGATAGCATGGACGACGCAACGCTCCCCGACCGCGTGATGGTGCAAAAACTCATCAATGAACACGAGATGGGCGAGCTGTTCAAGGTCATCGCTTTTGGCGCGAAAAATACAGAAGCTTGGCAGCCGATGGGTTTTGCTGCTGGGGACAGAACGCATACATTATGAGAACGGCCCACCTGACTTGTCATTGCGGACTCGATCCGCAATCCATGAATCCGCTCCCATGCACGCACCGCAGAAGACATGGATCCCGGCTCAAGGCCGGGATGACAGCATCATGATTCGCTGGATGATCGTTATTTTTCTCATGCTGGTGTTCATCAGTGCGCTCACGCCCTGGCTGAACAAATTGGGCTTTGGCAAACTGCCGGGTGACTTGCGTTTCAAGCTGTTTGGCAAGGAGCGCTATATTCCGCTGACCACCACCATTGTGCTGAGTTTGATTGCCAGCGTCATTTCCCAATTGTTCTGATCAGCCCAAGTGCTGCGCTACCGCAGCCACCCGAGCGGCATGGACACGCTCACCAATCTTTTTGCCGTCTAGTCCTTCAGACTGCGCCGCCTCGGCAATCACCCTGGTCACGACGGATTGCGCAGCTTTGAGCATGTCAAGAAGCCGCTGGCGCTGCGGGTAGGCCGCATCTTGCAGCCCCAGCCGCCCGCGCGCATCACACTCGCAGGCCAGTAGCACATCGGCAAAGCGCTGCGGCTTACGAAAGGCATCACAACGCTCCAGCAGCCGCACCAGTGCCGCCGCACCAAACTCTCTACTCCTGTGAATATTGCCGTGCTCCATCGCCACCACATCTGCCAGCTCACGGCATTCAACCGGTATGCGAAGGCGCTCGCAAACAGTTTTAGACAGTTTGGCACTGCGCAATTCATGGCCAATGTGGCGCGGTAAAACATCTGCAGGCGTCGTGCCCTTACCCAGGTCGTGCATCAGGCAGGCAAAACGCACAGGCAGTGGCGCGTCAAGCTGCGCCGCCATGTCGAGCACCATCATCAGGTGTACGCCAGTATCCACTTCAGGGTGGTAGTCGGCACGCTGCGGTACGCCCCACAGCCTGTTGACTTCAGGCAACAGGCGCTCAAGCGCGCCGGATTCGCGCAGCACCTCAAACATGTGCGATGGCTTGGCTTGCATGAGTCCACGCGACAGCTCTTGCCACACACGTTCGGCCACCAGCGCATCGGCTTCGCCGTGCGTCACCATGTCTTTCATGAGTTGCATGGTCTCGGGTGCCACGCTGAAGTCAGCAAAGCGCGCTGCAAAACGCGCCACCCGCAGGATGCGCACCGGGTCTTCACGGAAGGCATCGGTCACGTGGCGCAAGACTCTGGCTGCAATGTCAGCCTGGCCACCGTAAGGGTCTATCAAATGGGCTGGGTTAGGGTCAATTTCAGTGCCAAATCGCTCTGTAGACCAATCAATCAGGGCGCAAGCCGCTATTGAATTAATTGTCAAATCACGCCGCGCCAGGTCTTGTTCCAGCGTCACGTCGGGCGCGGCATGCACCTCAAAGCCATGGTAGCCACGCGCGGTTTTGCGCTCGGTTCGAGCCAACGCATGTTCTTCTTTGGTCGTCGGGTGCAGAAAAACCGGAAAGTCTTTACCGACAGGCATGTAGCCCAGAGCCACCAGTTCTTCAGGCGTGCTGCCCACCACCACCCAGTCGCGGTCTTGAACGGGCAAGCCCAAAAGCATGTCCCTGACAGCACCGCCGACCATGAAGATTTCCATGGCCTCAAGTTTACAGAGCTTGCGCGTTAGCGATGCAAGCGGTGTGGCTCTTCAAAATCCCGAAAGTCGTTCTCCCCCAGCGCGTCGTCTGTCCAGGCTTTCACACCGGGCATGGCGCAAAGCCTATCGATGTAGGCCGTGATGTGGGCCGGTACAGGCAATGCATACGCTTTGATGCGCATGGCCACAGGTGCATAGTACGCGTCAGCAATGGTGAATGCGCCAAACAACATGAGTCCGCCGTGCGTTTGCAACAGCTCACCCCACATCGCCACAATGCGCGCCACATCTAGACGCACAGCGGGTTTGTCGCGCCAGATCAATTGCCCGGTGGTGGTTAAATCAGCCTCAATGTTCATGGGGCAAGCCGAGCGCAGTGCGCCAAAGCCACTGTGCATTTCAGCGCAAATGCTGCGCGCTCTGGCCTTGGCTTTTGTCTCTTGTGGCCAAAGGTTTTTAGCCGGATATTTTTCAGCCAAATATTCAGCAATGGCCAGCGTGTCCCAGACCACAAAACCATCGTCCACCAGCACAGGCACTTTGCCAACCGGGGACACGGCCTTCATGGTTTTACAGAACTGTGAATCGGCGTCAAACGAGTCAAACCTGACTTTGACCTCTTCAAATTCAATGCCTGCCTGCCGGAGCAGCACCCATGGCCGCATAGACCAGGATGAATAGTTTTTGTTGCCGATGTAGAGTTTTAGCATGGTGGTTACTTTCTTAAGCCACAGATGCTAGCGCAGCCAGCTTGGCTGATTGATGCAAAAAATCAACCGAATTGATGAAAACTAAAACCGCCCGGCGGTTTTGCGCTTGGCCGTCAGCCCGCTGCGCAGCCCTTGCGCACCTAGGTAAAACGGCACGACAGCACGCAGGGCTGCAGGCGAGATGCCCAGGGCATGCAAGCCGGGCTTGCCCGCCGAGATGTTGTCAACCTTCATCGCGTCCAGGTTGTCGCGGCTCATGATGGGCTCGCCTGGGGCAAGCTCCATCAACGCCGCCTGAATGCGCGCCAGCCCGTCGGGCAGACCGATCACGGGCTTGTCATGACCACTGTATTGCCCCGCCAGTTGCACCAATTGTTTGAGGGTAAAAACCTCAGGCCCGCAGGCCTCAAAGGTTTGGCCAATGGTGGTGCTGTCTTCAAGGCACTTAACCAGCGCCGCTGCCACGTCTTCAACCCACACAGGCTGAAATTTAGCCGTGCTGCCCGCCAGCGGAATGAACGGAAACATCTTTTGAAGCGAAGCAAAGGTGTTTAAAAACTTGTCTTCAGCGCCAAAAATCACGCTGGGCCGCAGCACGCTCACGTCAAGCCCCGAGCTCATTAGCACCGCTTCACCCCGCGCCTTGCTGCGCTGGTACATGGCTGGTGCGTTGATGTCCGCCCCCAGTGAGCTGACATGCACAATGCGCCTTAAACCTGTCGTTTGGCCAGCCGCATGGCAGGCATTGACAAGTGTTTGCGGCAGTTGAACGTGGGTTTTGTCAAACGCGGCCTCAGTGCCATGCAAAATCGCCACCAGATTCACCACCGCATCATGTTCAGCCAAAAGCGTCGTGAGTGTCGCCTTGTCATAAGCCGAGCCTTCAAGCACATCAACCATGGGCAGCATTTGCAGGTGCCTGGCATTGGCTCGCCGCCGCGTCAGCACCGTGGCACGGTAGTCGCCACCCGCCAGCTTTTCACACAAGTGCCGACCCACAAAACCAGTGCCACCGAGGATGAGGATTTTTTTCATAGGGGTAATTTAACGGGTTTGACTGATCTTTGCCTTAAAAGGGACATTTTTGGGTATGTTTTAGGCCTCTAGACCAATCAATACGGGCGCAAGCAGCTATGAAAAATATAGTTTCGTTGTATCCGTTGAGTTACGCCTAGTCGGCAAACTCTACCAACAGTTAAATGGGCGGTGGCATACATGAGGGGTGTGCCAAAGCTATTGCCAAAACTTCCTTAACAAGTGGCTGTCTTCCAGAAAGCACCGCAGTTTGCATGCCTGCGACGACTGCAAGGCCGTTTGAGTTTCGAAGTACCGAATTCAATAAATCAACAGAGTAACCCTCTTCGTGACGTCGTAGCGGATGAATTCCAGCGTGCGCATAGGAGTTGAGCGCTTTCCAGGAGTTTTCTTTGAAGCGGTTTAGTGCGTCGTATGCTTGTGGCGGTGCTTTTATGGACAACTCGGCCATCATCACTGCGGTTTGCGGAAGATTCTTTGCGGCCTGTTCGCTGTCAGGCGAAAGCGTTGTTAATAGTTTGCTAATCATCACATCCGAGGCGGCGTAGAAAAGCCAAACAGATCGAACCAGTGCTTCAAATTGCGCCCTATGCACGACAAGCGCTGACGGGAGCAATCCGGATTCGAGAAGATTTCTAGTTGCATCCCAATGTTCGAGCGACATTGAAACCGCTATGTGGCTTGCGCGAACCCTATCTGTATCGTCGAAGCGTGGAACTTCAATAATCGCGTAGAGTTTGGCTGCAAAAAGTTCTGTTGGTTCGTTCAAAGCATGAAACATGTTGAGCTGAATTTTTTAGCTTTTTTGCCGACGTTTCAGATTGCGATCAAACAATACTAAAAGGTATTTGGCAATTAAGGCTAAGCAGCCAGTAACTGAACTTTTGGAAACCGGTTGATTTTTTGCACACTGGCTTTGCTCAAGCGCATCGTCGATTCCAGATACTCCCTGAAACTGGCAGCAATGTTGTACGCCAGCATGGGCGGCACGGCATTGCCTATCTGGTTGTAGGCGCTGGTGTCGCTGCCTTGAAATTCAAACCAGTCTGGAAAGCTTTGCAGCCGCGCGCCTTCACGTACCGTCAATCGACGGCGGCGGCCATCAGGCAGAACGACGCGGTGCATATCCCCTGTGGCACCTGCCAGGTTGCGGCAAGTCACGGTTCGCGCGGGGCGATCCAGGTGCAAATCTCTGGGGGTGATGCAGCTGGACGCTTTTTCATATTTGGCCACATAGGTGTCCATGCTGGCAGTCAAAAATTTTGAATCGGCTTGCGTTTGCTCAGCGAGATCTTCCAGCGCCTGCCCGGCTGTGATGCGTGGATGTTGCAGCGGGGGGTATTTAAATTCGCCGCGATGGCCGACAACAATCACGCGCTCACGGTTTTGCGGGACACCGTGATTGACGGCATTCAGCAACCTGAATTCGACCACATAGCCCAAGCTTTCAAGCTCGGCAATGATCACATCAAGGTAATCTTTGTTTCTGTACATCAAGCCGCGCACGTTTTCAAACATCCAAATGTCGGGCTGGGCCTGCTCCACCGCAGAAATAAAAGCCGGGAATCCATCGCGTGCATCACGGATTCCGTTTTGGTGACCGCCCACGCTAAAAGGCTGGCATGGTGGGCCACCAATCACGACTTGAGCTTTGGGGAAAACGTACGCCGTGTCCAGCTTGACCTGAATGCAATCACCTTTGAGGTTGTGCTTGTAGGTGGCACAGCAATCGGCGTCCATCTCAAAACCCAGCGTTTCAAAGCCTTGCGCTTCAAAGCCAAGAGCCAGACCACCACAACCCGCAAACAAGTCCAGTACCAATGGCTTGGCAGCGTTGACGGGGCGCAACAGGTCATTGAGTTTGTCTGGGTAATTCACAAAGGGCAGTCTAAAGCAGTTTTGAGTTGATGTGGGTCAAAATCCACATGAAAAAGGGCGTTTTTTGGTATGTTTTAGGGCTTTAGGCCAATCAATACGAGCGCAAGCAGCTCCTATATACATAGCAAATAACCATCAAGGCAAGGTCTTGTCTGTCTCGGGCTGACCTGCATCGCGCGGGCCTACCGTTCCCATTCGTGCTTTCAGCGACTGCGGCTGCCCGGTCAAAATCGCGGCGTAGCTGGTGGTGTTGCTCAGTACCTTTTTCACATAGTCGCGGGTTTCGCTGAACGGTATGCTTTCGGCCCAGATGGCGGCGTCTACTGTTGGGCTGCCTGACTGGCCGCGCCAGGTTCTTGGGCGGCCAGGGCCGGCGTTGTAGGCGGCTGCGGCCATGGGCATGGAGCCCGCCACGTCGTCGAGCACCAGCTTCAAATAACCTGTGCCTATTGCGATGTTGGTGTCGCGGTCAGTGATCATGTCGGCAGTAAAACCCGTCATGCCAATGCGGCGTGCGGTTTCGCGTGCGGTGGCGGGCATGACCTGCATCAGGCCGGAAGCGCCTACGCCGGATCGGGCGTCCATGATGAAGCGGCTTTCTTGCCGGATCAGCCCGTACACATAGGCCGGGTCGAGGTTGATGCTTTGTGCGCGTTTAACGACGGCGTCTTTAAACGGCATCGGGAAGCGCTGCTCCAGATCAATCAAGGCCTTGGTGCGCTCGCTGGTGTTGATGCAGCGGTCCCAGATCTGTTTGTCGCAGGCAAATTGGGCGGCGGCCAGCAGCTCGCGGTCTGTCATGCCGCCGGGCTTGGCCAGGTTGGTGCTGTAGTTCCATTCACGCACGCCCTCAGGCCGCAAGCCGATGGCAATCGCATAGGCAGCGCGGTTTAGCCCTGGGTTCAGGCGTGCGGCTTCTTTTTCTTCAACGCTGATGGGCGTGGGTTTGGCGGGTACCGTGATTTTTTGGCCCAGTTCTTCAAGCGCCAGTTGCTCGTAAAAGCCGCGCACCGATGCGATGGACTGAAACAAGGCCTGCGCTTCGGGGTTGCCGGGTTGCGTGGTGGCCATCAGCGCACGTGCTTTCCAGTAGACCCAGGTTGGGTCGGCTTTGCCTGCGTCGCTCATGGCGTTGGTGGCGCTCAAAACATCGCGCCAGCGGGGTTGCGCGCCTGCCCGCAGGGCTGCACGCACCTTCCAGCCCAGCATGTCGTCGGTCAGGTCGGTGTCTTTGCTGACCTTGCCGAAGTACGCCAGCGCCGAGCTGGCAGGAATCACGCCCAAGCGTGTTGCGGTCTGTTTGCCAATCAAGCCCCACACCCAGTTGCGTTCTTCGCTGTTGAGCTGGTTGCCCCACTTGGCCTCCATCATGGCGGCGGCGCTTTCAGCCCCCGACTGATCGGCGCTGGCCATGCGGACCAATGCCAGTGTGATGAGCTCTTTGCGGGTGCCTCTGAGGGCGATATTTTTATCGGTCAGGAATCGAGCAGGGCTGTCAATCAGCTCGGCCACCATGCCAGACGACTCAGGGGAGACGATGGCCGCCGCATCGCGAGCCGCGCGTGGGCGATTGCCTTCCAGCGCCAGGCGCGCTTTTTGCCACACGTCCAGCGGCGTCAGATTTTTGGTGCCTACCAGCCGCTCGGCAGCGGCGCGGCAGCCGTCGTCAGCATCACGCTGGGTGTACCAGTTTTTGCGCACGTCATCGGCCAGTTTCACATCCGCTGCCGGGTTCTTTAAATGCTCGACCAGCAGCGCGTAGCAGCGCACCTCACGGTCGTCGTTCATGCGGTAGTTGGGGTGTTCAGCCGCAAACGCCGCCCAGTCGCGCCGCTGGCCCAACAACAAAAGCCAGTCATTGCGCAGGCGGTCTTCCTGGTACGTGCCGGGGTAGCGGGTAAAAAAGTCCTGTACGTCTTGTGCGGTGGCTTCAGCCAGGCGGGCTTTGAGCTCCCAGTACGCGGCATAGGGCTCCAGCGCATGGCCTTTGGCTTGCGGCAGCAGGGTGCTGAGTTTTTTGCGGTCGCCCCGCTTGAAGGCCAGGTTCATCTCGATGATGACATTGTCGCCAGTCGCGCTTTGGGCGATGGCGACAGGGCATAAAAAAGCTGCGACGAGGGTGCTGAAAAGAAATTTGTATAGCATCAGGGCATTATGGACAAAATTAATACCCGCAAAGCCCTGATTGAAGAACGCCTGAACCTGCCTGACCGCCTGCAACGAGCCGACCTGTTGCAGCGCGTGATGCGCATCTGGCTGTTTGGTCGCACCGACCACGTGATTGGCGCGTATTGGCCCATCAAGGGCGAGTTTGACCCGCTGCCCGCACTGCACCGCTGGAAGGAAGACGGCGAACTGCTCGATGAGCCCCAGCCGCGCCGCATTGGCCTGCCGGTGGTTGATAAAGTGAATAAAACGCTGACTTTTCACGCTTGGTATCCCGGCTGCCCGATGGAAGAAGACGCTTACGGCATACCCAAACCCAAAGACACCGAAATCATTGTGCCGACGCTGCTGTTTGTGCCCTGCGTGGGCTATGGGCCGGGCGGCTTCAGACTGGGGTACGGAGGTGGGTTTTATGACCGCACTTTGGCTGCCTTGCTGCCCAAGCCCTTTACTGTTGGCTTGGGCTACACGAATGGTTATTTGCCGGACATGGCGCCCGAGCCGCATGATGTGCCGCTGGATGCGCTTTTGAATGACAACGGGGTGGTGTGGCCGGTTTAGCAAGCAGTCTGACCGCTCGCAGTATTGGTGCAACACATACAATGCACTGTATTACAACTTAATGAGGTGCCTACCATGTCGGCAGTTGCACAACCCGTACCTTCGTCTTCCCCGCAAACGCGCACGATCAACGTCCGTGTCCCCATCAACGTGTTCAACCAACTGGACGAGCTTGCCACAGCGACAGCCAGAACAAAAAGTTTCGTCACCGTTGAAGCTTTGTCGAGCTATCTCGAAGCACAAGCCTGGCAAGTCAGAGAGGTGCAAGATGCCATCCTAGAGGCTGACAGCGGCGACTTTGCCACTGACGAACAAGTCAATGCCGTCTTTGCAAAATATGGCGCTTGAGCATGGCGCTTGAGTTGCGCTGGACGAATCGAGCCCTTGGCCGCCTTGACTCGATTGCCGCCTACATCGCCAAAGACAGCCCAAAACGAGCCGAAACTTTTACACAAGAGCTTCGCAAAAAGGTGGATATTTTGAAGTCGCAACAAATAGGGACGGCGTGGAAAGTCTTTGGCACCAAGCAGTACGTACTGCACCCCAATTACATCGCCATTTACAAAGTCAAAAACGGCGAAGTGCAGATCCTCACGATCTTGCATTCAGCGCAAGAGCGTCAGTAATCAGTGGGTGTGCTGTTTAATGGCAATAGCGTTGTTTGGCCAACCTAATCCATGTTATCCACCGTATCCGCATCCGGCACATCGCCAATCGCTTCGCGCGTCAGCAGCGCCTGCGCTTTCAGCCAGTCGCAAAATGCCGCAACCTCCGGACGGGCTTCGTTGCGCGGGCCAACAATCAGCCAGTAGGCCAGCGGCGAGTCAATCCGCAAGTTGGGTAAAGGTTCAATCAGATCGCCACTGGCCAGGCTGTCGGCCACCAGCGGAATGCGCGCCAGTGCTATGCCTTGGCCAGTCAAAGCGGCTTGCGCGATCTGATGCGCGTAGTTGAAGTACAGCCAGCGCTTGGGGGCAAATTTTTTCAAACCCTGTTCTTCAAACCAGCGCTGCCAGGTCAGCCATTCCAGGTGGTTGGTGCGGTGGGCGTCACTGGCCTCGACCAGCGCGTGCTGTGCCAGGTCGATGGGTTTTTTAATGCGGGTGCCGCTTTTGATCAGCCACGGGCTGGCCACGGGCGTGAGCTGCTCGCCAAACAGGCGCTGCGCATGGCTGGGCACATGGCCGGGTGTGCTGTAGCGCAGCGCCAGGTCAACGTCGGTGGTTTCCATGTCTACCGTTGCGTCCGTCGTATCAATGCGGATGTCGATGTCAGGGTGAGCGCGCTGAAACATCTCTAGCCTGGGGATCAGCCACATGGATGCAAACGATGCCCAAGTGCTGATGGCCACGCTCTTGCGGCCCGCGCTTTGCCGAATGATGCGTACCGCGCTGTCGATGCGCTCCAACGATGGCATGGCGGCGCGCAGCAGTTGCGCGCCAGCACTGGTCAGCTCTACCGCGCGGGTGTGGCGTAAAAACAGGCTCACGCCCACGTCTTCTTCAAGTGCCTGGATTTGCCGGCTGATGGCTGACTGGGTGAGTGCAAGCTCTTCAGCCGCCGCCCGAAAATTAAGGTGCCTGGCCACCGCCTCAAAGGCGCGCAGTTGGCCTGCGGCAATCGGCCGTGAGCGGACATGGGTGAGGGCATTGAGCATGACAGTAGATAGTGGATTGATGCGTTTTGAGAATCAATAGCGTAGCTCAATTTCATTGGACTGAAAAGCCCTGCGGCCTGATGATTCGTTCACGCCAACAATTTAAAGGCGTATTTTTGAAAGAACATCATGCACCACGCCATACCCGTCTCGGCCAGCTTGATCTGCTCTAGCCAAGCCATGCAGCACACACCTGCGCGCGCTGTGGGCTGCTTCAAACTGCCAACGCGCCACGCCCTGACTTTGATCATCCGGGCGCCGGGCGAGTTGCGCCTGGCGCATGGGCAGGCGTGGCTGACGTTTGCTAACGCGGCGCAAGACGCAACCGTGCGCGCAGGCGACCATTTTTTGCAGGCGGGTGAGGTGCTGCACCTGGCTTGCGGTCAGCAGGTGGTGATGGAGTCGATGAATGCGCAAGCTGATTCATCGGTGTATTTCAGCTGGGAGCCTGATGCAGCGCTGAGCTTGGCAACATCCCCCCGACATGTGCAGCACGCGCAGGTACGCCAACCCTTGATGGATCTGGGCGCAGCGCTGCATCAGGCGGCTTGGGCGTTGAGCCGCTTGGTGCATGGCTTGGGCCTGCGCCTGGCATGCAGCCTGATGCTCAGGCGCAGCACGTCATAAAGCATCACCACAGGTTCTACACTTCAGACCATGATGTCTGAAGCTGAACCTGTTGCGATGCCTGTGGTGATTCATGTTGTCGTCATGGGCGTGGCGGGCTGCGGAAAATCTGCTTTTGGCCAGCGCGTGGCCAGCCTGTTGAGCATGCCTTTGATTGAAGGCGACGACTTTCACCCGGCCAGCAACGTCGCCAAAATGCAGCAAGGCATGGCGCTGACAGATGCTGACCGGGCTGACTGGCTGCACACCCTTGCCGCAGAGCTGGCCAAACACCCCAAAGGCGCTGTTCTGACTTGTTCAGCTTTGAAATCGACTTACCGCGACACGCTGCGGCGCGGTGTGCCCACCTTGCGGTTTGTGCATCTGGCCATCACCCAGGCCGAGTCACTGCGGCGCGTAGCCAGTCGGCCCGGCCACTTTTACCCGCCCAGTCTGGTGGCCAGCCAGTTTGATGCGCTGCAAGACCCTTCTCACGAGCCTGGCGTTTTGACGCTGGATGGCCAACTGCCGCTTGACGAGTTGGCAGCAAGCGCAACAAGATGGCTAATGAATTCAACCATGCGTAATTGATTACGATTAGTTAAAATTGAGCCAACACAAGGAATCACGCATGACGACAGCGACCAAAGCCTTTGCCTCCCAGGCCGACCTGGAAGATAAAAAAATCACCTTTGAGCAGCTCAGCCCCCACTGCTGGGCCTACACGGCTGAGGGCGACCCCAACTCGGGCGTCATCATTGGCGACAAATTCATCATGGTGAGCGACGCCACCGCCACGCCTGCCATGGCGCAGGACCTGATTGCGCGCATCCGCAGCATCAGTAGCAAACCCATCAAATATGTGCTGCTGACCCACTACCACGCGGTGCGCGTGCTGGGCGTCAGCGCTTACATAGCTGAAGGCGCGACAGAAGTCATCGCCAGCCAGGGCACGTATGAATTGATCATTGAGCGCGGTGCGCAAGACATGCAAAGCGAGATGGAGCGCTTTCCGCGCCTGTTTCGCAATGCTGAAAGCGTGCCCGGCCTGACTTGGCCGACGATGGTGATTGGCGGCGGCGACCCGACTAAAAATGAAGTGCCCGGCAAACTGACGCTTGACCTGGGTGGCGTGAAAGTCCAAATTTGGCACCCCGGCCCCGGCCACACACGCGGCGACACGATTGCCTGGGTTGAAGAAGAAAAGGTATTGTTCTCAGGCGATTTAGTGGAGTACGAGGCTGGCGTGTACACCGGCGATGCGCAACTGGAAGAATGGCCCGCCACGCTGGAGGCGTTGCGCGCCTTGAAAGCCGAAGCTATCGTGCCTGGACGTGGCGAGGCGATGAAGGGCGCAGCAAACGTCAACAAGGCACTCGACTACACCCAGCGCTGGGTACAAACGCTTTACCAGGCAGGAAAGGAAGCAGCCGCTGAGGGCATGGATTTAAAAGCCGCCATGGTACACACCCGCAAATCCATGGACCCGATATTCGGCCATGTGTTTATCTACGAGCACTGCCTGCCGTTTGACGTGAGCCGCGCCTTTGACGAGGCCAGCGGCATCAAAAACCCCCGCATCTGGACGGCTGAGCGTGACAAAGACATGTGGAACGCTTTGCAGGCCTGAACGCCGCGCGGGCAAAAGACCTGCAACTATTTTTGCGCCAGCAGGGTTTTGAAGTCTTGCTCATAAGCGGCCAGCACACTGACCGCTTTTTTACGCTGCTCTGGCGTGGTGGTGTTGTGCAGCTCGGCAAAACTGCTGCAACTGTCCTGCGTCAACTGTTCAGCGTAGTCTCGGTAAGCCTTGTCTGGCGAATTCACAGAACGCGCCAATAACCCGCGCATGTCGGCACGGCTGGCCTCTGGCGGCGTTGGGGAAGAGATGATTTTTGCCAGTGTTTGCAGGGTGTCTTTTTGGCGGCGCTGGCGCTCGGCATAGTTTTGTGATGCCTTGAAGCTGGAGGTTTCAAGCTGCTGCGCAATCAGCGCACGCTGGCTATCGTTGAGGCTGCCGTACAGCATTTCGCTGCGTTTGACGGCTCTTTTTTGCCGCTTTTCTACGACCTCGCTCGGGCTGCCCTCCAGAAAGTCTTCACGCCATTTGGTGTTGCTTTTGGCAAATTTGCGAGCCATCACCTCCAGCTGATTTTGCGTCAGCGTCGCAACCAGGCTGGTCGCCGCCGGCTCTGCCTGGTCTGTCATCCGCAGGGCTTTTTGCCGCACTTCTGAAAACACGTCGCAGGCTTGATCCGCTGTCAAATTTTGGGGAAGTTTTTGCTGCACTTTTTGCAGCAGTTCGATGTAGCCCGGCAACTGACTTTGTCTGTGCCAAGCCTGAAAGCTGGACAATTCAGCCTTGACCTGCGCGGCCTGCGTGTCATTGAAGTCAATGAAACCGCTCAAATAAAAGTAAGCCAAAGTCGGCACCTGGTTGTAAGCGACCTTAACAGTGCTACAAGCTTGCAACGCCAGTGCGAACACCAGCACGCTGATAATTCTGCACAACCTTGATAAATTTACAGGAAATGTCATGACCGCTCTCGTTAATAAACCGTCGGGGCACCCCATCGACGTCGTCATCATGGCCGCTGGCAAGGGCACACGCATGAAAAGCGCGTTGCCCAAAGTATTGCACCGCTTGGGCGGCAACGCTCTGTTAGGCCATGTGGTTGACTGCGCAGCCCAGTTATCAGCACGCCGTGTTGTGATTATCACAGGTCATGGCGCTATCGAAGTAGAAGCTGCTTGCGCCCGATTTCAGGGCGCTGCAGGCACTTTTAATGCTCAAATGGACATGCAGTTTGCACGCCAGGAGCCGCAACTGGGCACCGGTCACGCGGTGCAGCAGGCGGTGCCGTTGCTGGCTGATGATGGGGTCACACTGGTGCTGTCAGGTGATGTGCCTTTGACGCAAGTGGCCACCTTGCAGGCGCTGATTGACCAGTGCGATGGCCAGCGTCTGGCACTGCTCACCCTTAGCATGCCTGACCCAGCGGGCTATGGGCGGATTGTTCGGGCAGGGTCTGAAGCAACTGCGCAGGTGCGCGCCATCGTCGAGCACAAAGACGCCAGCGACGCCGAGCGAAAAATCACTGAAATCTACAGCGGCATCATGGCCGTGCCCACCGCCCAGCTACGCCAATGGCTGGTCAGGCTCGACAACAAAAACGCTCAAAACGAGTATTACCTGACTGACATCGTGAAGTTTGCAGTCGCTGACGGGGTAGCTGTGGTGGCGCATCAAATCACCGACGCTGCCCAAGTGGCAGGCGTGAACAGCCCGGTGCAACTGGCCGAGCTGGAGCGCGTCTACCAACTACGACGCGCCCATGCACTGATGACACAAGGCGTGCGCCTGGCTGACCCCGCCCGCTTTGACGTGCGCGGCGCATTGGCCTGCGGCCAAGACGTAGACATTGATGTGAACTGCGTATTTGAAGGTGCTGTGACATTGGGCGACGGCGTGCGAGTAGGCGCTAACTGCGTCATTGCCAATTGCACCATTGCCAACAACGCCGTGATTCACCCCTTCACCCATATCGACGGCGAAAAGCTGGGCGTACAAGTTGGTGAAGGCGCACTGGTTGGGCCGTTTGCCCGCCTGCGGCCTGGCGCGCAACTGGGGGCAGAGGTTCACATCGGGAATTTTGTCGAGGTTAAAAATTCAACCCTGGCCAAAGGTGCCAAGGCCAACCACCTGGCCTACCTGGGCGACGCCACGGTGGGTGAGCGCGTCAACTACGGCGCAGGCAGCATCACCGCCAATTACGACGGTGCCAACAAGCACCGCACCGTGATTGAGGCGGACGTTCACATCGGCAGCAACTGCGTGCTGGTCGCGCCTATCACCATCGGCGCAGGCGGCACGGTCGGCGGCGGCACGACTTTGAGCAAAAGCACCGAGCCCGGCGGCCTGCACGTGGCGCGGGCCAAGCAGATCAGCTTGCCGAACTGGAAGCGGCCGGTGAAGTCTAAAAAATAGCGCTATCTATTTAGTAGCTGCTTGCGCCCGTATTTATTGGCCTAGAAGCACTTTTGGTTCGAATTTTGAGCGTTTCACACTGAAAAACGCCTTCACATTGCGGACATTTGCATCGCCCGTGAAGAGCCGCTGACTTAGCGCCAGGTACGCAGGCATGTCGGTCAAACGCACGATCAATACAAAGTCTGGCCCGGGCGATACGCGGTAGCACTGCTGTACGGCTTCATCCGCAATCACGCGCTTCTCGAAAGCGGTCAAGTGTTCATCGCCTTGGCGATCCAGCGTGATTTCCACAATGGCGGTCAGCCCGTAGCCGTTGATGTGCGCCAGTTTGTCGGGGTTGAGAATGGCCACCTCGCGCTCGATCAGCCCGGCATCTCGCAGGCGCTTGACGCGGCGCAGGCAGGTGGGTGGGGAGATATGGGCACGTTCTGCAAGCGCCTGATTGCTCAATGATGCGTCGGTTTGCATCATGTCGAGGAGCTTGATGTCTATGCCGTCTATGCTTATTTGTTCCATTTATTAATTTTAAATGAAATAAAAGGCTAATTAATTTAAATCGAGAAATAAGATTACAAAAACAATCGAAAAATCGGCAAAATAAAAAATCTAAAGCCAGTAGCATCGAGCCACTTAATTTCAAGGAGTTGGTTTATGTGCGGCATTGTTGCAGCGGTATCAAGCCGCAATATCGTCCCGGTTCTGGTGCAGGGTTTGCAGCGGCTCGAATACCGGGGCTATGACTCCTGCGGCGTGGCGGTGTATGCCGATGGGCTCAAACGTGCCCGCAGCACATCGCGTGTGGCTGAGCTGCAAGAGCAAGTCACCACTGAAAAACTGGAAGGCACCACCGGCATCGCCCACACGCGCTGGGCCACGCACGGCGCACCGGCCATACATAACGCGCATCCGCACTTCAGCCACGGCCCGGGCGTGGCGACCAAGCCAGGCACTCATAGCGAAGGCGCTACTGGCAAGCCAGCGCGCGTGGCACTCGTTCACAACGGCATCATTGAAAACCACGAAGAGTTGCGCGCCGCACTGCAAGCCAAAGGCTATGTGTTTGACAGCCAGACCGACACCGAAGTCATCGTGCATCTGGTTGAAAGCCTGTACGACGGTGATTTGTTTGAAGCCCTCAAAAGCGCGGTAGGCCAATTGCATGGCGCGTATGCGATAGCCGCTTTCTGCAAAGACGAGCCACACCGGGTGGTGGGCGCACGGGCAGGCTCACCGTTGATTTTGGGTGTCGGCAAAGCCGATCAGGAAAACTTTCTGGCCAGCGACGCCATGGCGCTGGCAGGCGTGACAGACCAGATCGTTTACCTTGAAGAAGGCGACTTGATTGACATTCAGCTCGGTAAATACTGGATATTGGACAAGGCGCAAAAGGCCGTTCAGCGCGAGGTCAAAACCGTTGTCGCCCACAGCGGCGCGGCAGAGCTGGGCCCCTACCGCCACTACATGCAAAAAGAAATTTTTGAGCAACCGAGCGCCATTGCCAACACGCTGGAAGGCGTCGAGGGCATCACGCCTGAACTGTTTGGCGACGAGGCTTATCGCGTCTTCAAAGACATTGACTCCGTGCTGATTCTGGCCTGCGGCACCAGCTACTACAGCGGCTGCACTGCCAAGTATTGGCTTGAAGAAATTGCAGGCATATCAACCCAGGTAGAAGTGGCCAGCGAATACCGCTACCGCACCAGCGTACCCAACCCGCGCACGCTGGTGGTCACCATCACCCAAAGCGGCGAGACGGCTGACACCCTGGCGGCACTGCGCCACGCGCAAAGTCTGGGCATGACGCAAACGCTCACTATATGTAACGTCGCCACATCGGCCATGGTGCGCGAATGCAAGCTGGCCTACGTGACTCGCGCCGGGGTTGAGATTGGCGTGGCATCGACCAAAGCCTTTACCGCGCAATTGGCGGGTTTGTTTTTGCTGACGCTGGCACTGGCCCAAAGCAAAGGCCGTTTAAGCGACGCAGACGAAGCCGCACATGTCAAAGCCATGCGCCACCTGCCCGTGGCCCTGGCCGCCGTGCTGGCGCTGGAGCCACAAGTCATTGCCTGGGCTGAAGACTTTGCAAAAATGGAGAACGCTCTCTTTTTAGGGCGTGGCCTGCACTACCCGATTGCCATGGAAGGCGCGCTCAAGCTCAAAGAAATCAGCTACATCCACGCCGAGGCTTACCCCGCAGGCGAGCTGAAACATGGCCCGCTGGCACTGGTCACAAGCGCCATGCCCGTGGTAGCCGTTGCACCCAACGACAGCCTGCTTGAAAAACTGAAAAGCAACCTGCAAGAAGTCCGCGCACGCGGAGGCGTGCTGTACGTGCTGGCCGATGCAGGCACAAAGCTGGTCAGCAGCGAAGGCCTGCACGTCATTCGCATGCCCGAGCACTACGGTGCGCTAAGCCCCATGCTGCACGTCGTGCCACTGCAATTGCTGGCGTATCACACGGCTTGTGCGAGGGGGACGGATGTGGACAAACCCCGCAATCTTGCAAAGAGCGTGACTGTTGAATAACAGTCACGGCGCACGCAGTGTGCTGCGGGGTTTGGGGAGCGCTCACTTCGCGTAGCGAAGTTATGCGACTACACAAGCCGAGGAATTTGGCGAAGTCGGTTACTGTGGAGTGACTGCCTTTGGAAGGCATGAAATGCCGTTTTGGCGAAGTGGGTAACTGTTGAATAACTCAATCTATTGGAAAACTAATTTGCCGACATCCTTGTAATAATGTTTATCTTGCTGATGATTGGGATTCCATACTTGGCCCAATTCGAATCCCAAGTCTCGACAGGGCTTTCAAAAGTAAATGAACAATGAGGGCCAGCCTCCAATTAAATCAAGCAAACTGCAATTCAATCCGCCCGGCACGCCGCCGCACAGGCCCTACGACGATCTTCACATCGTGGCCTAATTTTGTTACCAGATCAAGCAGCTTGGCCTCACTGACACCGCGAAACTGCCCACGCGTGATTCGGGAAATTTTCGCCTGATCAATTCCCAGTAGTTCTGCTGCATTCCCCTGGGTCAATCGGCGCGCCTTGATGGCTCGTGCAATTTCACCCGCGAGTTGTGATTTGCGCTGCATTTCAGCAGCATCTGCGTAGCCCAAATCGGCATAGACGTTTGTGCTGCCCTCTTCAATGGTGATTTCGGTCTCCACTTCGGTTCTTGCTTTCATTTGCGCTCCTTGTTGTGTCTGCCAAGCCTCGAAGTCTTGCTTCGCAGCCTTCAGGCGGGTGTTGATCAAATCCAAATCTGGCTTGGGTGTGGCGATACCGTTTTTAGATTTCTTCTGGAAACAATGGAGAACATAGACCCATTGCGAAAACTTGACGGTGTACACCGCCCGGTACGTATCACCCTGATGATCTTCGACGACTTCTAAAACGCCTGCGGAACCAAAGCCCGTCATGACTTTCGCGTCTTGATGCTTGCCGCCCGCTTGGGCCAAGTCAATGGCATGACCGAAGACATCCTGCACATCATCAGGCATCCCGTCTAAATCCTTCTTGGCAGAACTGACCCATTTAACGGGTTTGCGGGTTTGATTCGCAATGGTTTAGATTATGCCTGTTTGAACATATTTGCTTGACCATCTCATTTCCGGGTCAAATCGTCTTGTTGATCAAAAACGGATTCACCGCCCGTACCCCGCTCACAAGATCCCCCGCATTCATATCTTCACTCAGCAGCACACCACACCCGGCCGTTTGCGCGCTGGCCAGCACGATCGCATCGTAAAACGACACGCTGCGGATTTGGTGTAAATCGAGCCCTGCGCGGATGCTGGCGGGGGTGACTTGCACGACTTCAAATTGCTCATACAGATCCAGCTGCGCGCGGATGTGTGAGGGCGGCAGCTTCAGCTTTTTGATGGCGACGTTGCAATACTCTTGCAGTACCTGGGTTGAAAGCACGCCACTGGTGGTTTCAAACAGCTGTTTGAGTACATCGAGCGCGATACGTTGTTTGGCAGGCTCGTCGCTGGCTTCTGCATAGACGAGGACGTTGGTGCCGATAAAACTGCGGGTGGCCATATTTTCAATGCCCCGTTCAGCGCTCGTTTGCTTCGTCTCGGTTAAAGCGCCAACCGTCCAGCTTGGCGGGCGATTGCAGGCAGCGCGTCTCGAACTGCTCCCACTGCTGGCCACGCTGTGGGCTGCCGGCCAATTGTTCGAGGTAGTCGCGCACCGCCTGGTTCAGGCTTTTACCCATCTTTTGCGCAGCCTCTCGGGCGCGTTGTGCGATTTGTTCGTCAATAGAGAGGGTAATGTTCATGATGTCTGCCTAAGTTACACATATCATGTCTGCGCAAATTATTTTGTCAAATGAATTGCCTTTAATGATGTATTTAAATTCAATTCAAACGCTATTAAAAAAGAAGCTAATTACGCCCGTATTCATTGGCCTACAGCATTATTTCATGCATAAAAATGATCAAAAATCAGCCCAAACAAGGGTTTTAGGCCTTTCAAGGCCCAGTTTTTGGCGTACTGCCTGCGCGCAACAAGGCCGCGCCGCTGGCGATAGCTGGCAAGCTGGTTGAAAACTAAGACAATCAAGGCATGCCTACAGACGCCATTCACAAATCTGCCCTTGTTTTATTTTCCGGTGGTCAAGACTCCACCACCTGCCTGGCGCAGGCCCTGTCCAAATACGAGCGGGTTGAAACCGTGGCTTTTGACTACGGCCAGCGGCACATTGTTGAGCTGGATGCGCGGCTGAATGTGCTGCGTGAAATCAAGGCGCAGTTCCCGCAGTGGGCCTCCAGACTGGGTGAAGACCACCTGCTTGATTTAGCCGTGCTGGGCCAGGTCAGTGACACCTCACTGACGCGCGACGTGGCTTTCAAAATGGAAAGCTCCGGCCTGCCCAACACCTTTGTGCCGGGCCGTAACCTGCTGTTTTTAACCCTGGCTGCGGCACTGGCTTACCGACGTGACCTGCAAGTGCTCGTCACCGGTGTGTGCGAGACCGACTTTTCAGGCTACCCGGACTGCCGCGACGACACCATCAAGGCCATGCAACTGGCACTGTCGCTGGGCATGGACAAACGCTTTTTGATTGAAACCCCGCTGATGTGGATTGACAAGGCCGACACCTGGGCGCTGGCGCATTCGCTGGGTGGCCAGAGTCTGGTTGATCTGATTGTGGAACACACCCACACCTGTTATATGGGTGACAGAACGCATCGCCACGCCTGGGGCTACGGCTGCGGCACTTGCCCGGCATGTGAGCTGCGGGCTCGGGGCTTTGCCAAGTATTTGGGCTAAACCTTCACGCCTGTATCCACAACGCAGCGTGTGATCACGGGTGGCTCATCGCCGATGTGAAACGCCAGCTTGCGTTCCCGCAGCGCCACATCGCTGGCAGTGACGCGGTCAAAGCGGCGCAGGTGTTCAGTCCAGGTGTCGTCGATGATCTGCTCAATGTAGTGGCCGGGCTTGCCCATGTCGCGCAGCAGTTCCCAACCCAATGCCCCCTGTCGCAACCGGCTGCGTCGGCTCTCCTGCATCAGCGCCCTGAAGTCGTCGGCACGCAGCGGGTCAATCACATACGCAATCGTCACCACCACATGGCCGTCGCCCGGCGGTGCGTCGGCGACGGGTGCTTTGAATTCACGCGAGGGTGTCAGGTCTTCCTCCAGGCTGGTGTCCAGCACCCAGCGCTGGGCCAGCAGCATGCAGGTCACACCGCTGACGGCAGCCACCAGCAGCGCCACAGGCACCGTACTCACAGTGGCGATTTGCCCCCACAGCGCTGCGCCCAGCGCACTGCCGCCCATGATGGCCATTTGGTACATCGACATGCCGCGTGCGCGCACCCAGTCAGGCAGCGCCAACTGTGCTGACACACTGAGCGAATTGGCGCAGGTGATCCACGCCATGCCGTTGACCAGCATCGCCAGCACTGCCACCCATACATTGGGTGCCACCGCCATCACCGCTGTGGCGACAGACTGCAACAGCGTGGCACGCAGCACCAGCGTGTCACGCGGCATCATTTGCCGCAGGCGCGGCATGGCAAATGCTGCACCAATCGCGCCCGCGCCCATGCTGGCCAGCAGCAGGGTGAACGTACCCGCGCCACCGCCTGGCAAGCCGCGTGCGATCAGCGGCAACAGCGCCAGTAATGAGGTGGAATGCAAAAAGAACAGCGCCACCTGCGCCAAGGTGGCTCGCAAGCGGCTTGACTGCGCCACGAATTGCAAACCCACCCGCATGGCACCCAGCAAGCGCTCTCGGCCCAGCGGGTTAGGCGTGTGCGTGCGCCGCCAGCGCATGATGACAAAACCTGAAATCACTGACAGCACCGCGTTGAGCACAAACACATACTGCGTGCCCGCGCTGGCAATCAGCGCGCCCGCCACCAGCGGCCCAATGATGCGCGATGCGTTCATGCTGATGCCGTTGAGTGCCAGCGCCGCAGGTAGCTGCGCACGCGGCACCAGCTCGGGCACGATGGCGGCAAACACCGGCCAGCGCATGGCCAGGCCTACGCCGTTGGCAAAGGTCAGCGCCAGCAGCAAAGGCGGTGTCATGACGTCCGCAATCACCGCAATGCACAGCAGCGTGGCCACCCCGGCTATCCAGAACTGCGTCATGATGAAGTAGCGCCTGCGGTCCAAAATATCTGCCAGTGCGCCGCTGGGCAAGCCAAGCAAAAACACCGGCAACGTGGCTGAGGTTTGCACCAGCGCCACCCACAGCGGCGTGGTGGTCATCGACGTCATCATCCACGCGGCTGCCACGTCGCTCATCCACATGCAGGTGTTGGCCACAAGCCAGGTGCCCCACAGCATGCGAAAGGCGATGATCTTGAGCGGGGCCAGCGCCGTCAGATCTTCGCTAGCGGGAGGGGTTTTTAACTCGTCAGGCATTCGATGGGCCGATTTCAGTACGGCATGGTTTTACGACGAAACCGTTCGCCCTGAGCTCGTCGAAGGGTCTTGTTTCTAGCTGGTGGCTTCGACAAGCTCAGCCCGAACGGATCAAGCGTCAAAGGACAGTCTCGTTTAACTTGTACAGCGCAGGCGAGCCTTCGGGCATTTTCTCAAGCGCCCACTGCTTGCTGTGAAAAGCCGCCACTGTGGGCCGGTGCGCAATCGACACCATGCCGCCTTTAACTTGCCTCACATGCGCCCGCAACTTTTCATACAGCGTTTTCTCGGCCACTTCGTCCAGCGCGGCAGTGGCTTCGTCTGCAAAAATCCACTGCGGTTTTTTAAGCAACACCCGCGCAATCGCCAGGCGCTGCTGCTCACCACCCGACAGCTTTTGCCCCCACGCATCATGCTCGTCCAGCCGCTCACTCAGTTTAGGCAACAGCGCGTCATTCAAAGCTTGTTTGAGTTGCACATCGCTGTACGTGCTGGCAGGCTGCGGGTAGGCCAGTGCCTCACGCAAGCGCCCATCCGGGAAGTACGGCCGCTGCGGGATAAACATCGCGCCTTCAGGCAAATGCGTTTGCCCTGTTGAAAATGGCCAGATACCCGCAAAGGTGCGAAACAGCGTTGACTTGCCGCTACCCGACGGGCCCTTGAGCAGCACCATGTCGCCGGGTGTAGCAGACAGATTAGTTTGCGCCAGCAGTTGTTGGCCGTTGGGCAAGGCAATGTCCAGACCATTTGCAGACAGCACATCAGCATCTACCAAAGTAGTTGTATTTGCTATTATTTTAGTAGCTGCTTGCGCCCGTATTTGTTGGGCTGTGGCTATTAAATTGTCCTCAAAACTGGTCAAACGGTCGGTCGTGGCACGCCAGGCGGCCAAAGAGCTGTAGTTGTCTACAAACCAGCTCAGCGCGTCTTGCACGCGGCCAAAGGCTGATGCAATCTGCATCAGCTCGCCGAGTTGAATCGCGCCGCTGAAAAAGCGCGGCGCGGCCACCAGAAACGGGAAGATGATGGCCGCCTGGCCAAAAAAGCTGGTGAACCAGATCAGGTTCTTCTGCTTTTTAATCAGCTTGAGGTAGTTGGCCAACACACTGGCAAACCGCGTGTCCAGGTGCTTGCGCTCGACCTGGTCGCCTTTGTCCAGCGCAATGGATTCGCTGTACTCCCGCACCCGCACCATGTGGTGGCGAAAGTCGGCCTCGTAGCGTTGCTGCTCAAAGTTCAGTTTGATTTGCGGGCGGCCGATGAAGTGCGTGATCAAACTGCCTGCCAAACAATACAGCAGCGCCATCCACACCATGAAGCCTGGAATGCTGTAGCTGCTGCCCCCAACCGTAAAGGCAAATGTGCCCGACAGCCCCCACAAAATGCCCACAAAACTCACCAGCGTGACCACCGCGTTCAGCAGCCCCATGCTGAGCGACACCGTGTAGGTGGTGAACAAATTGATGTCTTCTTGTATCCGCTGGTCCGGGTTGTCTGACGTGGCTTCAGGCTTGCCTGAAAAACGTGCCAGCTCCAAGCTGTAAAAAGCGTGGTCAGCCAGCCAGCGTTTGAGGTAATCAGCCGTCATCCAGGCGCGCCAGCGTACTTCGAGCAACTGCGTCAGGTAAAACTTGTAAACCGCAATCACGATGAGCGCAAACGCCAGGTAGGTAAAGCGGCCTAGCTGCTGCCAGAACACGGCCTGGTCTTTGTTTTGCAGCGCATCGTAAAACACCCGGTTCCAGTCGTTGAGCAGCACCAGCATGTAAACCGACGCCAGATTCAGCACCACAATCGCCGCCAGCAAACCACGCGCCTTCCATTTCTCATCAGACTTGAAGTAGGGCGCGGACAGTGCCCAAACCCGTTTGATAAAAGCGCTGAATTTCTGGCTTGACGGGCTGGATGCTGATGTGGCTGTGGTCATGGTTGGGTCTGTCTGGTGGTTTTTTTCAAAAAATCTTGATTGATGACGACTTCAAATGTTGTTAAAAATCGGGAATATGTCTCAAAATGTTGCAATAGTCTCGCAAAATCGATACTATTTAAACGAATGACTACCTATAAAATTTAAGCATATATCAGTAAGTGTTTCAGTTTCAGGGTCAGTATCAGTTGGTATGCACACAGAGCAATTTAACAAATTAAGAGAACTGATCAGTCCAATTGCATACGCACTGGTATCCGCGCCCGACGCCGCAATCCGCAAAAACAATTTACTGGCACTGGGATCAGAATCACCCCGTCAAACTGATTCTTATGTCCGCGATAGTAGTGGTTTTTTTCATGCGGCTCCTGGCAGTATCGGCAGTCAAACCACGTCGCTGCTTGTGCAGCCACCCCAGCCATCACCACAGCAGTTTGCGCCTAGAAAGCCTAACAATCGCCTGGAAATTTTGAAGCAGGTCATGCTGGAAAACCGCACTGCCGCATTTTGCCGACTTTATGCTTACCAAAAAGCGTTGGCTCGCGTCGGCAGCATGTTGAATTTGCACCGTGAAGATTTCGGCGCACGCGTACACCACTTTTTACACCGTAACTTGCTAGTGGCCGTGCTTGACAGGCCGCGCAACTGCTTTTACATGCGCAAAGAGCTGACGGCAGGTGACTATTCAGACATCCACACCGTGGTGCGGCCTGACGCGGGTGGTGTCAGCAGTGCGCAGTTTGAAAAAGTCCCGGTGCTTGATGCTGTGTGGGCCTATGCCCAGCATGACCCTGAGGCCATGCTCGACCTGCCCACCGAGCTGGCCACCAGTTGGCTGCGGCTGCGCGCTTTGCCAACTGTGTCGCCGCGCATGCTGAGCCCGCAGCACATGGCGGTTATCAGCCGGTTGCTGATGCGCGACCAGCACATTGACGACCTGCTGCAAGGCAAAGATGTAGAGGAGCAGTCAGAGGTGCTGACCAGCCTGGCCTGCCTGCTGATCACCCGCAGCGTGCTGCTGACCCAGACGCCGCTGCAAAGCATGCGCTATGTATCACCAGGTGTGCAAAAAAAGATCGTTTCAGGTTAAGTCACAATCACAGTGCCAAGCGAACCAGACCAGCCAAAAAAATAAGGATTCAGGCATGAAATTAAATTTTGAAACCTTTCGCTATTCCTTGATGGGGCTGGTTGCCGCCCTGGTGTTCGCCGCGTTGTCTGCTGTGTTTGACTGGGACTTGTTTGAAAGATTTGTGACGCTGGTTCACAAAGGTGAGGCGTTTGAAATTGATGAAATCATTTTGCCAATGGCCTTGGTGCTGATAGGCGTGGCGGCTGATGCCAGCATCAACACACTGCACGCCCGCAGTCAGAACGACAAGCTCAAGCTTTACAACCACATGAGCGGTGAGCTGGTGGACGAAATATCCTGCCACCTGACCAAGCTGCTGGAGTTCAGGCTGTCACTGATTGAAAGCACGCCCAGTCATCATGACATTCACCGCGAGCTGGACATCATCATTGTGCAAAGTTTCAAACACTTTGAACACGCCCAGCGCCGCACTGACATTGACATGAGCCTGCTGCCTCTGGTGGCTGACATGAACAAGGTGGGCAAGTCAGCAGAGCCCAACAACGAGACTGTGCCGCCGCTGATTTAAAGCTCAAGCCGCCGGGTTGGACACACCGCTGGGGATATTGGCCACGCCGCTGGCTACGTGCCCCGCAGGCACATGCTGGGCGGCTGAATCAACATGGCCAGTCTGGTCGTCAAAGTAAAAATCGGGCTCAAACTCGCGCAAAAATTCGCCTTTGGCCAAACCGCCCAAAAACATCGCTTCATCGACCTCAATGTTCCAGTCCATCAGGGTGCGAATGGCACGTTCATGCGCCGGGGCGCTGCGCGCCGTGACCAGCGCGGTGCGGATGCGCATGTGCGGTGTGCCTGCCTGCTGCAAGCCGTGCAGCGCTTTGAGCAGCGGCATAAAAGGCCCAGGCGGCAGCGGCTTGGCCGAGTGCTTGCGCTCGTGTTTTTGAAACGCATCCAGCCCATCTTTTTGAAAGACTTTTTCGGCCTGGTCTGAAAATAAAACCGCGTCCCCGTCAAAGGCAATGCGCACTTCGCTGGGGTAGTTGCTTTGCGCTCGGGCCGAGTGGGTGGCCACGGTGGCGGCGGCAAAGCCGTTGCCCAGGGCTGAGCGCACGTCTTCAGACTTGGCCGACAAAAACAGGTTGGCCTTGAGCGGGCGCAGGTAACGCCACGGCGCTTCGCCTCGGGTAAAGGTGCAGCGGCTGATCGCTAATCTGTAATGCTCTGCCGAGCGCATGACGCGCAGGCCGCTGACCGGGTCATTGCGCGACAAAATCACCACCTCAACCCGCTGCATGTCAGGCGTGTTGAAGGCCAGCAACTTTTTAACCAGCGAAAACGCCACGCCGGGTTTAGCAGGTTGCTCTACCCGCTGCAACTGCATTTGCATGTAGGTCTTGTCGTCCTGCTGCTCAAAGACCTGGTTTTCTTCTTCAAAGTCAAACAGCGCCCGGGAGGAGATGGCAACAACAAGTTGCCCGTCAAGATTGGTGGCCATGGTGTGTTTCTGTTTGTAATGTCGTTAATGTTTCAACCTGCCTGTCATCCCGGACTTGATCCGGGATCCACGACCCCGAATTGAGCAGATCGCAGCATAAGCATGGATCCCGGGTCAAGCCCGGGATGACACACTAAGTTTGCACCATTGTCCATAAGCTGGTGCATCCGTCGGCCATTCGCTTGCCTGGCTGATGTGCCGAATGCCTTGAGCCAGCAGCGTAGCCGCGCGAATCACGCCTGCGTGGGTGATCCAGACAGTGTCCTTCGTTGCGTCAAGTTCATCAAACGCTGCCGCAACGCGGGTCATGAACTGGGTCACGCTTTCACCCGTGCCGCCCGCGCGATAGTGGGCAAAGTCGTCGGTCCAGGCGCTGAGGGCGGCTGGGTCAATGTCAGCCCAAGGGCGGCCTTCCCACTGGCCGAAGTTCATTTCTTGCAATCTGGCGTCTTTTTTATGTATCAAATCAGGCCGCAGCCCAATCAATACGGGCGCAAAAAGCTCACATCTTTGTAGCGGTGAGGTGAATAGATATGCGCCTTGTGGAAGCACATTTTTAAGCATGTCAGCGGATTTCTGGGTTTCGAGCAGATCAGCTTTGACATCCAGTTGACCGTAGCAGATGCCTTTGGCAATCAAAGGCTGGGCGTGCCTGACCATCCAAAGCGTCATAAAGCAATGGCAAGGCCAAGATAAAAAGCAATCTCACACACCTGCTGCGTCGCGCCCAGGCAATCACCCGTAAAACCTTGCAAGCGGCGCTTGAACAGCGCGCCCATCCACAGCAGGGCTACAGTAGCAAAGCTGCAACCTACTATTAAATCAATAGCTGCTTGCGCCCATAAAATAAGGGCTAGAGCCATAAAACACCATATAAAAGCGACTAAAAGGCTGCCAAAACTGATGTTGTCGGCCAAAGGCTTGGACTTGGACGCCGCTGTATCGCCCACATGCGGCAGCCAGACAATCAACAGCAACGGCAGCGTGCGCGACACCACATGCGCTGCAAACAGGGCGCTGCAAATCGTGAGCAGTTCGACATCCATGCTGCCCAGCAATGCCACCAGCCCCACCTTGGCCAGCAGCGCCAGCGTCAACGCCATCGCGCCAAAAGCGCCCACGCGCGAGTCTTTCATGATCTCCAGCGCCCGGTCCCGGTCATAGCTGCCGCCCAAGCCGTCTGCTACATCGGCCAGGCCGTCTTCATGAAAGCCGCCTGTCAGCAACACCGTCACGACGGTAGACAGCACGGCGGCGACCAGCGGAGCGTAGCCCGAGTCTGGCAACAGCACAACCAGCAGAGCGTAAACACCCGCCGCCACCGCGCCCACCAGCACACCCACACCGGGGAAATGCCCAGCACTGGCGCGCAGCATGGCGGGGCTAAAGCCAACCCAGTCCGCCAGCGCCCCGGTGATGGGGATGCGGGTGAAAAACTGCACGGCCAGCAGGAATTCGCGGATGACGTTCATGGGCTTAATCGGCTTTACCACTCACCCCAGCCGATTCAAAACTCGCCATCTCATTCATCAATAGTGCAGCCGACTGCACCATCGGCCAGGCCAGCAGCGCACCTGTGCCTTCGCCCAGGCGCATGTCCAAATCCAGCAGCGGCCGCGCCTTCAAATGCGCCAACATCAGGTGGTGGCCACGTTCTGCTGAGCGGTGACAAAACACCATGTAGTCTTTGGCCGCTGGGGCGACGGCACAGGCCACCAGCGCCGCGCTGCCCGCAATAAAACCATCCACCAGAATCACCCGCCGCTCAGCGGCTGCTTGCAGCATCGCGCCCGTCATCATGGCAATTTCAAACCCGCCCAAGGCTGCCAGCGCATCCAGCGGGGCTGTCGCGCTGGCGTGCAGGGCGGCGGCTTGGGTCAACACCGCCTGTTTATGCAGCAGTTGTGGGTCTGTCAGCCCTGTGCCGCGCCCGGTGGCGTCAATCAACGACACACCCGCCAAGCGGTGCAGCAACAGCGCGGCGGGCGTTGTGTTGGCAATGCCCATCTCCCCAAAAGCCACCACATTGCCTTGCAAGCTGGCCAGCACGTCTGCGCCTGCTTGCAAGGCGGCGTTGAGCTGGTGCGCCGTCATGGCCGGGCCAGTTGCGAGGTTGTGCGTGCCATGCGCGATTTTGCGTTTGATGAGTTGTGGATGGTCGGGCAAATCACTGGCCACACCTGCATCGACCACATGCAGCGCAAAACCATGTTGCCGCGCCAGCACATTAATCGCCGCGCCACCAGCCAGCATGTTGGCCACCATTTGCATCGTGACGGCTTGCGGGAAGGCGGATACGCCCTCGCTGGCCACGCCATGATCGGCCGCAAACACGACCATTTGCGGCTGTGTGAATGCAAGCGTGTCCCTGCGTTGAATCAAGCCCAGTTGAAGTGCCAGGTTTTCAAGCCGGCCCAACGCGCCCAGCGGCTTGGTCTTAAAGTCAATTTTGTGCTGAAGCTTTGCGGCTAATGCTGCGTTGGCGGTAGCCTCAATTGGCGGTAGCTGGAAGGTTTTTTGTGTCATTGGAATCGATCAATTGTTGAAGGCAGTTGCGGCACAGGCAGCTGGCTTTTTGTGTGAGGTCAGAAGAAGGTAAAGCCACGACGCGCGGCATGTCAAAACACCAGCAAGTTTCGTCCCCACTGACCGCCCCGCAGCGCAAACCCGCCCCGCATTGCGGGCAGGTGGATGCGGGTTTTTCAGTCATATTTAACTTTGCAAAAACAACTGGTAGGCCGGATTGCTGGTTTCCTCCACATGCGGGTAGCCCACGGTGTCGAGGAATGTTTTAAACGCCTTGTTGTCCGCCTTGGGTACTTGCAGGCCCACCAGAATGCGGCCAAAGTCGGCGCCCTGGTTGCGGTAGTGGAACAAAGAGATGTTCCAGCCCGGCTGCATGGCGGCTAAAAACTTCATCAGTGCGCCGGGTCGCTCGGGGAAAACAAAGCGCAGTAGTCGCTCGTCTTTTGATAGCGTGCTGTGCCCACCCACCATGTGCCGGATGTGCTCTTTGGCCAAGTCATCATGCGTCAAGTCAAGCGCCTTGAAGCCGTGGCGGGTGAAGTTGGCGGCAATTTTGGTGCTCTCGCCCTTAAAGGTCGTCAGCCCCACAAACACATGCGCCTTGGCGTTGTCGCTGATGCGGTAGTTGAATTCTGTGACGCTGCGTGGCCCGCCCGGCAGCTCACCAATCACTTCGCAAAATCGCTTGAAGCTACCACGCGCCTCAGGAATCGTCACCGCAAACAGTGCCTCTCGCTCTTCGCCGACTTCAGCCCGCTCGGCCACAAAGCGCAAGCGGTCAAAGTTCATGTTCGCGCCGCACAAAATCGCGGCGTAAGTCTCGCCTTTGGTCTTGTGCAGCGCCACGTATTTTTTAATCGCCGCCACGGCCAAAGCGCCTGCGGGCTCGACGATGCTGCGGGTGTCGACAAACACGTCTTTAATCGCCGCGCACACCGCGTCGGTGTCCACGGTCATGAACTCATCGACCAGCTCACGGCTGATGCGGTAGGTTTCTTCACCCACCAGCTTGACCGCCGTGCCGTCTGAAAACAGGCCCACATCAGGTAGCGTGACGCGCTTTTGCGCGGCCACCGACTGCATCATCGCGTCTGAGTCATTCATCTGCACGCCAATGACTTTGATGTCTGGCCGCACCGCCTTGATGTAGTTGGCCACGCCTGAAATCAACCCGCCGCCGCCAATGGCCACAAACACGGCATGCAGCGGGCCGGGGTGCTGGCGCAGCATTTCCATGGCAATCGTGCCCTGGCCTGCAATCACGTCCGGATCGTCAAACGGATGCACGAAGGTCAGGCCGCGTTTTTTCTCAAGCTGCACCGCATGCAGGTAAGCGTCGGAATAACTGTCGCCATGCAGCACCACATCGCCACTCAGCGCCTTGACGGCATCGACTTTGAGCTGCGGCGTGGTGGTGGGCATCACGATCACGGCGCGCGTGCCCAGCTTTTGCGCCGACATGGCTACGCCCTGCGCGTGGTTGCCAGCAGACGCGCAAATCACGCCTTTTTTGAGCTGTGCTGCGCTTAAATGCGCCATCTTGTTGTATGCGCCGCGCAACTTGAAGCTGAAGACGCTTTGCTGGTCTTCACGCTTGAGCAAAACAGTGTTTTTCAGGCGGGTGCTGAGTGTTTTGGCAGGCTCAAGTGCGGACTCCACCGCCACGTCGTACACGCGGGCGGTGAGGATTTTTTTCAGGTAATCAGATGGCGTGAGGTCTTTTTTCATGGCCTTCAATGATAGTTCTGTGGCGATAGGCAAGAAAAAAGGCCCAAACCTTGCGGTTTGGGCCTGTAAATCCATCCTTTGAGAAGATGGAGGAGACAATCGGTGCATCAAAATACAATCATCTTTGATGCGATAAATTCAGTATAGCGCTGACATGTTGCACTGCACAATACTCTGTGGTCGAAATTAGACACCTGAGTCTGATTTAGTTATAAATTTTTTGCATAAAGCTTGCATAAAGGTGATCGTTGATGGAATGCACCGTTAATTGGACAGGTTTGGCAGCCACAACAGGCTCAAAATCCGGCATGACCTTTGTGGCCGAAACCGGCAGCGGCCACACGTTGGTGATGGACGGCGCACCTGACGAGGCCAAACCCGAAAACGGCGGCGCCAACCTGGCCCCGCGCCCGATGGAAACCGTGCTCGCTGGCACGGGCGGCTGCACCGCCTATGACGTGGTGCTGATTTTGAAGCGCGGCCGGCATGACGTTCGAGGTTGCTCAGTCAAACTGACGTCCGTTCGCGCCCCGGTGGACCCGAAAGTGTTTACCAAAATCCATATGCATTTCACCGTTTCGGGCAAAGGCTTAACGGCCAGCGCTGTAGAACGCGCGATTGCCATGAGCCACGAAAAGTATTGCTCCGCCACCATCATGCTGGGCAAAATGGCTGAGATCACGACCAGTTTTGAGGTTTTGGAGGTTTGAGGTAAATTACAGCCATGAGCACAATTACTTTTGATTCGCTAAAGCTTTCAGACAAGCTGAAAACGGCAGGCTTTACATCCGACCAGGCGGAAACGGTTGTGCGTGTTATCGCTGAAGCTCAAGACGAGTTGGTCACTAAAAAAGACCTTGACTCAGCGCTTGCGCCTCTACGAATTGACATGGCAGTCTTGAAGACGGAGATCACACAAATCAAGTGGATGCTCGGCTTCGTTATCGCTGGCATCGCCGCTGTTTTGGCCAAAGTTTTATCTCACTGAAAATGCCTTAAATCCGGTGCGCCACGGTCGTCATTACCTTGGCCGCAGCGCCCATCAATGCTTTAACGGGCGCTGGCAAATCTATAGCACCTGAAGCTGATGCTTCTTGCGCATGACGTGCTTCGTCGTCTTTCATTTGAGCCACGATGGCGCGTGATTCATGGTCGCCTTGCGGCAGGCTTTCCATATGCCCCGCCAAATGCGCTTCCACCTGGCGCTCAGTCTCCACCAAAAAGCCCAAACTCACCTTGTCGCCCAGCCGCCCGGCCAGCAGTCCCAACCCAAACGCCCCGGCGTACCAAATCGGATTTAACAGCGAAGGCCGCGCACCCAGCTCATCCAGCCGTTGGCGCGTCCAGGCCAGGTGGTCGCCTTCTTCCAGGCTGGCGGCCATGAATTGCTGGCGCAATGCCGGGTCTTGCGTGCTCAATGCCTGCGCCGCATACAGCGCCTGCGCGCACACCTCGCCCACGTGGTTGACCCGCATCAGCGCGCCTGCCAAAGCCTTGTCTGGTGCTGACAGGGCAGTGGTGTCTCCAGCAACAGTAGGGCAGGGTCTGCTGGCGCGCGGTTTGGCAAATACGGTGCGCAGGGCGTTGTCAAAGCTGTTGATGAGGGTGTCAGTGGCGGTCATGGTCTTTGTAGATCGGCGTTCGCGTAGCGTAACCCGACTTCCTCATTTACGCATTCACATGTCATCGCATCCGTCGGTTTACGGCTGCGCTAACCCGACCTACCGTTGCGCAGAAAGCGCGAAGTTTGTGGCCTGACTTCCACAGTCGGCAGCCCGTTTGTTGCAATGCTGCAACGAAAACGATTTTTACCGTCGATTCCTGCCCAATTTCTTTGTCACAGCAGCCGTGGTCTGGTTAAATTCATACAACTTCCTAAATGGAGGTTGGCCCGGGGGTCCAAATCCTGGAGCCCTTTGTTTAACCTTGGAGAAACTTTTAAATGAAAAAATCACTCATCGCATTGGCCGCTTTGGCAGCCACCAGCGCGTTTGCTCAGTCAAGCGTGACTCTGTACGGTATTGTTGAAGCTACCGTTGATGTTGGCTACAACCGCAAGGTTGACACTACAACGTCTACCTCTTTCACCAACACCAACGGTACTGCTAACGGCAACTCAACTGTCATTAGCATTCCTACCCTATCTGCTACAACTGGTGCTTTGACAGCTGGTGCAGCTGTTAACGGCGGTACGGTTGCTGTACGCAACGAGCAAAAAAATGGCTTCCGCGTTCAAGATGGTAACGACCAGGGTTCTGGCACGTCACGTGTTGGTTTCCGTGGTACGGAAGATCTAGGCGGCGGCATGAAAGCCAACTTCCTGATGGAAATGGGCATTCGTGTTGACGACGGTGCTATCACCAACGGTTCTGGCAACGTTGCTTCGTCAGGTGCCAGCGGTGGCAACGCATTTGGTCGCAATGCTTGGGGCGGTTTGTCGGGTGGTTTCGGTGAAGTTCGCCTTGGCCGTCAAGTTCTGGGCTCTTTCGGCGTGCAAGCCAATAGCTGGTCAGCTGGTTCAAGCAATGGCTTGTACGACGCTGGTTCAGGTACAGCACCTTTGATGGGCGGCGTGCGTTTTAGCAACGCTATCCGTTACATGACGCCAGACTTCGGCGGCTTCAAAGGCAGCTTGATGTTGGCAGCCCCTGAGACCGAAGGCAATACCAGCGCCAACAGCACCGCCACACCTATTAACACAGGTGTTGGCATTGTTACCAGCAGCACAGCTTCAGTTCGTACCGGCGTTGATTTGGCTCTGGAATATGCTAACGGCCCAGCTTATGTTGGCTTTGGCTATAACACACGTAACTCAGCTAACGAAACTGGTGGTTTCACAGGCATCGGTGCATTGGCTGGTGTTGGTAACACTGTTGTCAACAATCCAGGTCGTGTTAATGCATGGACTCTGGGTGGTTCGTATGACTTGGGTGTCGTGAAGCCATTCATCAACTACACACGTCAAACCACCAAGTCTGATCGTATGGACACGTTTTCGCCTGCAGCAGGTGGCTTCGCTTCCAGCGTTTCCAACATCAATGACGTTAACGTTCGTGCATGGTCTATTGGCTTGCGCGCTCCTGTTGGCGCATTCACCATCATCGCTGGCTACGGCCGTGCTGTGACTGACGGTCTGAACAACGTTGTTGGCACACAAAACGTTGCTGCACAGTCAAATGTGACCAATCTGCGTATTGCCAATTCGCAAACACGTAACGCGTTCCAGTTGGGTGCTACTTATGCTTTGTCCAAGCGTACGTCGCTCCAGGCTAACTACGGCTACAACCGTCTGCAGAACAACACTGACGCAGTCAGCACCAGCAACTTCCTGGCTGCTTCTGGTGTTCAGACAATTCGTTCTACAGATCGCGTGAGCGCTCTGAACGTTGGCCTGAAGCACTCTTTCTGATTTGAGGCTGGCCTTGCGCCAGCTTTGATTTAGGAATTTAGTCAAAAACCGCCTGACTGCAAAGTTGGGCGGTTTTTTTATGTTTGCCTATTTGTTTGCTTAACTGATTTTCAGGCTGTTTCAATCATGTCCAGAATCATTAAAATTTTTGCTGTTTGTGCAGTTGTGCTTCAACTGGCTGCTTGTAGCTCGCCGCAGTTGGCACCAGACAGCCGCGCTGCGCAAAGCCCGTGGGCGTTGTCATCTATTGGCAGCCCCAATGCACAGGCTTGGAGTCACTACAAGCTGCCGGGTAAAACGCCCAGCCAGTTTGACTATGTGCTTGAAGACGGTCGTGACGCCATTGCCGCCAAGGCACAGTCGTCGGCCAGCATGCTCAGGCAAGTCATGAAAGTAGAGCCTGCAACGCTGGGGCGCATCAAATTTTCATGGAAGCTGCCTGAGCTGATTCAATACGCCGACATGTCGCTGCGTGAGTTTGATGATTCGCCGGTGCGCGTGGTGCTGGCTTTTGAGGGGGACCGGTCCAAATTTTCTGGCAAAAACGCCATGCTGTCAGAGCTGGCGCATGTGCTGACGGGTGAGCCATTGCCCTATGCCACGCTGATGTACGTGTGGTGCAACGAGTGCAAGCCGGAAGACATCATCTTGAACCCGCACACCGACCGTATTCGCAAGCTGCCGCTGGAGTCAGGGACGGCTAAGCTGAACCGCTGGATGGACTACGAGCGTGCGGTGCGTGATGATTTTGTCAAAGCCTTTGGTGAAGAGCCCGGCCTGTTGACCAGTATTTCTATCATGACAGATACCGACAACACCAAAAGCGTGGCACGCGCCTGGTACGGGACGTTATCGCTTCTGCCTGTAGCCAGCAAATAGGCGCTACAAAAATGGGAGCTGCTTGCGCCCGTATTTATTGGTTTAAAGCCTTAAATGATGCGCAAACGAGCACAACATTCACGCATAACGCTTGTTGCGCAAGTTATTTTTCATTTCTTTGAGCAGCGGCTGCAGCTTGCCGCCAATGCGCAGCGCCAGGCAGGTGGCCAAAATATCAATGATCATCAAATGCAGCAACCGTGACACCATGGGGCTGTAGCGGTCATAGCCTTCGGGGTGGTCTGCCGCCAAATGAATGTGCCCGGCGGATGCCAAAGGTGATCCGCTCGCCGTGATGACGATGGTTGTTGCACCGTTTTTACGAGCAATGTCGCAAGCGTCCATCAAGTCGCGCGTGCGGCCTGAGTTTGAAATCACCACCACGCAGTCGCCTGGCCCCAGCATCGAAGCGCTCATGACTTGCATATGCCCGTCGCTGTAGGCAATGGTATGCACGCCTAGGCGAAAAAACTTGTGCTGCGCGTCTTGCGCCACGATGCCCGAGTTGCCCACGCCGAAAAATTCAATCCGCTTGCCATTCGCCTCAGCGGCCGCCAGCGCATCGGTGGCTTTTTGAATGGCGAATGAGGACGCATCGTTGCGGTACTTTAAAAATGCCGCCACGGTGTTGTCGATCACCTTGACCAGCACGTCTGATGTTTTGTCGTCCACATCCACACTGCGGTGAACAAAGGGCACGCCCTCACTCACACTGCCCGCCAGCTTGAGTTTGAAGTCGCTCAGCCCGTCATAGCCCACGCTGCGGCAAAACCGCACCACGGTGGGCTTGCTGACGTGGGCTCTGTCTGCCAATTCGGTGATGGGCAAGTTGGCAAATGCGCGTGGGTCGGCTAGGACAAGCTTACCGACGCGCTGCTCGGCTGGGGCTAATGAAGGTAATGAAGCTTTGATTCGGTCAAGCATCTGTACTTTCTGTCATCCCGGACTTGATCCGGGATCTATGACTTTGTCGGTCGCTGCAAAGATGCGGGGTCATGGATTGCGGATCAAGTCCGCAATGACAGATGAAGTCACAAAGCTTATCTAGCATTCTTCAGTCCAGCAGTAACCATCTCTGGCAATCATGGCACTCGACGCACTCGGCCCCCAGGTCCCCGCCGCATACTGGCGCAACCCTTCAGCATCCGCTGCCCAGCTTTGCATGATGGGCTCGACCCAACGCCAGGCTTCTTCCTGCTCATCACTGCGCACAAACAGGTTCAAGCGCCCGTCAATCACGTCCAGCAGCAGCCGCTCGTATGCGCCCACGCGCTCAGAGCCAAAGCGTTTGTCAAAATCCAGGTCCAGCTGTACGGGTGCCAGGGTTTGTGAGGTCATGCGGTTTTGCTGACCCTGCGCAAACAGGTGCAGCTCCAGCCCGTCCTTGGGCTGCAAATGAATCACCAGCCGATTGCCCGCGCCCAGCGGCGACTTGTAAATGGCGTGCGGAGCAGGTCTGAAGTTGACTTCAATGGTCGCACTGCGCCCAGCTAACCGTTTGCCTGTGCGAATGTAAAACGGCACACCGGCCCAGCGCCAGTTGGCAATTTCGCAGCGCAATGCGACAAAGGTTTCGGTGTTACTGGTTGGCGAGACGCCTGCTTCTGAACGGTAGGCGGCAACGGTATCACCATCCACAGTACCCGCTGCATATTGGCCGCGCACCACATGCTGGCGCAGCGTTTCAGGTGTCCAGGGTTTGAGCGAACGCAGCACCTTGAGCTTTTCATCACGAATCGCATCGGCATGCGCGTTGATGGGCGGCTCCATCGCCACGGCGCACAGCAGTTGCAGCGCATGGTTTTGCACCATGTCTCGCAGCGCGCCTGTGCTGTCATAAAACGCGCCGCGCTTTTCAATGCCAATTTCTTCGGCGATGGTGATTTGAATGTTCGCAATATCCTCACGGCGCCAGAGCGGTTCAAACAGCGCGTTGCCAAAGCGCAGCGCAAACAGGTTTTGCACGGATGGTTTGCCTAAATAGTGGTCAATCCTGAAAATCTGCTTTTCGTCAAACACCTTGCGCACAGCGCTGTTGATGGCGCGGTTGGAGGCCAGGTCGTGACCCAGCGGCTTTTCAAGCACCACCCGCATGTTGGGTTGATTCAACCCGGCTGCTGCAAGCTGCTCACAAAAAGTTGTGAACAAACCGGGCGCTGTGGCCAGGTACATGATGACCGTATCCGCCGTGTGCTCTTGTAATTTGCTTCCTAGCTGCGCGTAATCAGCCGGGTTTGACAAGTCCATGCGCAGGTAAAAAAGAAGATTGGCAAAACGTGTAAATTCGTCGTCAGTCGGGCGCTTGGCCAACTCAACAGCGTCAAACCGTGACTTGATCAGCGCCCGGTAAGCATCGTCCGTCAAGACATCGCGCGCCACGCCTACGATGCGCCCACCCTCGGGCAATGAGCCATGGCGGAACGCCTGAAACAATGCAGGCATGAGTTTGCGCCACACCAAATCGCCCGTGCCGCCAAATAAAATCAGGTCAAAACTCATTGTTGTAGATGTTCTAATGTAATTAAGTTTCACATTATATTGGCATAATGGTAACTTTTAAACAGAATCAAAATTGTCATGAACCAGCTCGAAGCGCTCAAACAATTCACCACGGTTGTGGCCGACACCGGCGACTTCAAGCAGCTCGCGCAGTTCAAACCGCAAGACGCCACCACCAACCCGTCGCTGATTTTGAAGGCCGTGCAAAAGTCCGACTATCAGCCGTTGATGGCCGGGGTTGTAGCCAAATTCAAAGGCCGGGCGCTGGATGAAGTGATGGACCGCCTGCTGGTGCGCTTTGGCTGCGAGATTTTGGCCACCATCCCAGGCCGGGTATCGACCGAGATTGATGCACGCCTGAGTTTTGACGCCAACGCCACCTTCACACGCGGCGAGCGCATCATCGAGCTGTACCAGGCCGAAGGCATTCATATCGACCGCATACTCATCAAAGTCGCGGCGACATGGGAGGGCATACAAGCTGCTGAAAAGCTGGAGCAACGCGGCATCCACACCAATCTGACGCTGCTGTTCGCCTTTTGCCAAGCCGTGGCGTGTGGGCAAGCCAAAGTGCAACTCATCTCGCCGTTTGTTGGCCGCATTTACGATTGGCATAAAAAAGCCTGCGGTAGCGCATGGGTCGAAGCCGACAACATGGGCGCTAACGACCCCGGCGTGCAGTCGGTCCGCGATATTTACAACCATTTCAAACACTTTGGCATTGCCACTGAGATCATGGGCGCGAGTTTTCGCAACGTCGGCCAGATCACGGCGCTTAGTGGATGCGACTTGCTGACCATCAGCCCGGAACTGCTCGCGCAATTGGCTGCAACTGATGCGCCTTTGACGCAAGCGTTAAATGCTAATGCAGCCAGGGCACTGGACTTGTCCGCGGTCAATTTTGACGAGGCAGGTTTCAGGTTCGCCCTGAACCAGGACGCGATGGCCACTGAAAAACTGGCCGAAGGCATACGTGGTTTTGTCACAGATGCCATCAAGCTTGAGCAACTGATGCTGGCGCTGTAATGCGTACACGTTGTGACCATACTGCGGCTTGGGGCTTGCTAAAAAGCGAATTTGAATCGTCAGGCAAAAGCTTCGATTTACGTGATGCGTTTGCACGTGACCCGCTGCGCTTTACCTATTTCAGTCAAGACGCGCCGCATGTGTTTGCAGACCTGTCAAAAAACCTGATCGACAGCCCTACACAAGCCCTGTTGTTTGACCTGGCGCGCCAGTGCGGGCTTGAGGCGCACCGGGACGCCATGTTTGCAGGGGAGGCCATCAACACCACGGAAAACCGTGCTGTGATGCATTTTTTATTAAGAAATACGCCTTTAGACCAATCAATACGGGCGCAAGCAGCTACTGATAACATAGCAATTAAACAGGCTGAAGTAGAGGCCACTTTAAGCGCCATGCTGGCTTATGCAGAGCAAATACGCGCCGATAGCCACATCACAGACATCGTCAACATCGGCATCGGCGGCTCAGACCTGGGGCCGCAAATGGCTGTGCTGGCGCTCCATGAATTTGCCGATAAAACCAGGCGGTTTCACTTTGTGTCCAACGTGGATGGGCAAGAGTTGGCCAGCGTACTGGCGCAGTGCAAACCGCACAGCACACTGTTTTTAGTCGCGTCAAAAACCTTCACCACAGCAGAGACCATGCTCAATGCACAGTCGGCCAAAGCCTGGTTTGCAGCGCAAGGCGGGCAGGGCGTTGACCGACACTTTGCGGCACTGACGACAAATGTTGCTGCGGCCAACGCCTTCGGAATCACCACCACCTTCGGCTTTTGGGACTGGGTGGGTGGGCGCTACTCACTGTGGTCAGCGATTGGGCTGCCGATTGCCATATCGGTTGGCGAGAAAGGATTCCGTGAATTTCTGGCAGGCGCACACGCCATGGATGAGCACTTTCGAGAAGCGCCTCTTGAGCAAAACCTGCCTGTTCGACTGGCGTTGATTGACATCTGGTATCGCAACTTTTACGGCTTTACCAGCCGCAGCATCGCGCCGTACAGCCAGCCGCTCAGGCGTTTGCCAGCCTATTTGCAACAGCTTGAAATGGAAAGCAACGGCAAGCGAGTGGACGCCCAAGGCCAGGCGCTACCGTTTGAAACCGCACCCGTGCTGTGGGGCGAGCCCGGTACCAACGGGCAACATGCGTATTTTCAAATGCTGCACCAGGGCACATCGGTGATACCGGTTGAATTTGTTGCTGTTAAACATGCCGCTAACAGCTTGCCGGGTCATCATCAAAAATTACTGGCCAACGTCGTGGCTCAAGCCCATGCTTTGATGGTAGGTAAGAGCGAAGATGGTGGTCACAAACATTTCCCAGGCAATCGGCCAAGCACGGTTTTGTTGCTTGACGAACTCACCCCTGCCAGCCTGGGTGCGCTGCTGGCGCTGCAAGAACACCGCGTTTTTGTCAGCGGCAGCATTTGGGGCATCAACAGCTTTGACCAGTGGGGCGTCGAGCTGGGCAAAGTGCTGGCCACTGACATTGAAGAACGCATGGTGTCAGGTGATGCGGACGGGCTGGACAGCTCAACCGCGGGTTTGTTACGCTTGCTGCGAAGGGCGTAGCACTTGGTTTTCGGCGGACATTTGTGCCCTGCAAAATTCAGGCAGACGGGTTATCATCCGCCGTCAAGACTCGCTGGCCTTTACAAATTCACCATCGTCTGCATTTAAACCAAGGAGTATTTTTTATGAATCGTCGTGACCTGATCGTGGGCGGCTCAGCCGCTACCGCCGCCTATTTGGCCGGCAGCTTTATGCCGCTGATCGCGCAAAACGCGCCTGATTTTGGCTTGCCCAGCGTGGCACAAGTCGGTTTTCGCAAGCAAAAACTCGGCGACATGGAAGTCATTGCGCTCAATGACGGCGTCGTCCGCAGGCCATTGGCTGCCGAGTTTGTGCGCAATGCACCGCTGGCCGACGTGCAGGCGCTGCTCAAATCACAAAATCTGCCGACCGAATACATCGACATTCCGTTTACGGCGTTCCTGATCGTTGCTGGCAACCGCCGCACGCTGATCGACACCGGCTTTGCAGACAACGGCGCGCCCACCACGGGCCGTTTGATGGCCAACCTGAATGCAGCGGGCTTCAAGGCTGACGACATTGACACCGTGATTTTGAGCCACTACCACGGCGACCACATCAACGGCGTGCGCAACAAGGCTGGCCAGTTGGTGTTCCCCAAAGCCAAAATCATGGTGCCTGCGGTCGAGCATGCCTTCTGGATGGACGACGCCCGCATGGCCGCTGCGACTGACGCGATGCGTGGCGCCTTCCAGAATGTGCGCAAGGTTTTCGCCGGTCTGCCAGCAGACCAGCTGGTGCAGTTCCAGGCGGGCCAGGAAGTGGTGCCCGGCATCACCAGCCTTGCCGCCTACGGCCACACGCCAGGCCACACGCTGTTTGTGGCGCAAAGCAAGGGCGAAAAGTTTGCCTACGTGGCCGACATCACCAACGTGCCGCAGCTGTTTGCCCGCAACCCGGACTGGGCTGTGCAGTTCGACATGAACGCCGAGCAGGCACGCGATGTGCGCCGCAAGACCTTTGAAATGCTGGTCAAAGACAAAATGATGGCCGGTGGCTTTCACTTCCCGTTCCCAGCCTTTGGCCGCATCGAGACGTTGGGCAATGGCTTTGATTTCAAGCCAGTGGCTTGATAGCTGAGCCAAAACAGTAAAAGCCCCGCACTGTGTAAACGGTGCGGGGCTTTTTTATTGACAGATCAAGCCAAACTCAATGCAACTCAAGCCGCAGTAGCTGGCTCGGCTTCAAATCTGCCAATGCGCTCAAAATGTGTGGCGCAAACTTTAGAGCTGTCTCCACACGGTTATTGGGCGCGATCAAAACGACAACCGCCACAGGCAAGTTGACGTTCTGCTGGTAAGGCAGATTTTGATCAAAGGTAATCAGCGCATCAAACTCCGCCAACTTCATTGCTGCAAGCAATTCACCGTTAAAAAGCCCTGCAAATCCCGCTGTTTGTGCGCTGCGCACAAAGTGCCCTTGAATCAGAAAGCCGAGCGAACGAGGAACTGACTCATCAAGCAGAATGCGCATGACGCTCAGGCAGCCAGCAATGCCTGCTTGCTCGCTTCCAACACATTGACTGCCATCTCGTGAGTCACTGTCGGGAACTGATCTAAAAATTTATCCAGGCTGTCGCCAGCTTCCAGATAATCAAAGAGCGACTTGACAGGAACCCGCGTACCGGTAAAGCAAGGTGTACCGCTCATCAACATGGGATTTTGGGTGATGTATGGATGGGTCATATGTGAGTCTCTTAATATCAGCGAAGTGTAGCGCTGCCAGCTTTTTGCAGCTGATGCGGTGTCGATTTCAAACGATGCAATTAAAAAGGCCACAGCAAAAAAGGCCGCAGTGTGCAGACGCTGCGGCATCTTTTCCTTTTCATATGGATGGCTTTAAAAGTTGATTTACTGTATTCTTTCGGATACATTTAACGAATGAATGCATTTCACCGCACATCAGTATTTGACGAGTGGTTGACTTTGCTAAAAGACAAAACAGCTAAAGCGTTGATATTGAAGCGCATTCGCTCAGCCGAAGCGGGCAACTTGGGTGACTGCCAGCCAGTGGGCCAAGGCGTGAGTGAGATGCGCGTTCACTACGAGCCTGGCTACCGCGCTTACTTCACGCGTACAGGTGGTGTGGTGTATCTGCTGCTTTGCGGCGGCGACAAAAGCAGCCAGCAAAGCGATATTGCCGAGGCGATTGAGATAGCCAAATTGTTAAAGCAAAGGAAGCCGAAATGAAAACCAAATCAGTCCCGCTCAAAGCGGCTAGCAGCACCAAGGCCAAAGCCATCAAAACCATCAGAATCGAAGCAGCACCCTTTGATGCCGCCGACTACCTGGACGACAACGAAACCATCGCTGCCTACCTGTCTGCTGCGCTGACAGACCCTGACCCTGATGTGTTTTTGGTGGCCGTCAAAGACGTTGCCAGAGCCCGTGGCATGAGCCAGTTGGCCAAAGACACCCAGCTAGGCCGAGAGAGCTTGTACAAGGCGTTAAGCGCAGGCGCCAAGCCTCGTTATGACACCATGATCAAGGTGATCAATGCTTTGGGTGTGCAATTGCAGGTTGTGCCTACGGCTACGGTTTGACAGTAATGTTCAAACGATTGCTTTGACGATTGTTTAAAAGATGTCCCATCAGCAAGCAAAACCGTAAGGCTTGTTTTGCTAAGTATTTTTGGATGAGTCGGACTTGCTCTTGTTAAAAAATGACATTTTTTCTAAGAAAGACTCAAAGGGAGAGGAGGCTTCATTTCTCACCGATTCGTAATAATGAGTCGGATTTTCGCCAAAGGATCGAATAGCAAACGCTAATAGCTGCTGCTTAAGTTCGTCACTGCCAGCTTCCGCCACAGTTTGCCTATAACTCTCATAAGCAAGCGCCGCGGCCGATTTGTATTCATAGTCGCTGAAGACACGATTCAAAGCACTAAGCTTTTTAGATGTCAACCATGCAATCCATATGCCCGGTGCGGCTAAAGATAGCATTTTGAGCATGCGAATTCCAAATTCCTCTAAAGTTGTTTTTGGAAAACCCAAATAAGCTTCTATTACAACTCCAGTCACAGCTATCAATATGAGATAAACAAGGGCCCATTCAAATCGTTTTTGCTCAACAGTGATGACAGCGCGCGTATCTTCTTTCATTCGAGTGAAGGAGCCAGCCAAACCTTCCATTTGAGCGTTTTGCAGTGCTTTGGTTAGTCTTTGTTGTGTCAGTTCTTGCTTTTCAATTGCACTGTTTAGTGCAACAGTTGAGTTGTCCAAATCCGTTTTGGTTTTGGCCGCAGTTGACTGAGTCTCGCCGCTAATTTTTTGTGCTTCAGCATGTATTTTCTGCGCTTCTGCAAGCGCCTCATTCGCTACTTTTAAAGTTTCATTAAATGTAGATGTTGCGGTCTCAATTACTTCGCCACTCGTTGCCGCTATTCCTTGTGTAATCTCTTGACTGGCTGCTATTTTTTCTTGGGCATCAGAAGCAGAAGAAAAGAACTCATTTAGTATCTCGGTCACTGATTTTTCAGCGTCACTAAGCTTTCCTATTTTGGTATTTAAATCTGGCCATCCAACACTAAATTTTTCCGCTAATTCAGATCCATTTTGCAACGAGCTGATATCTTGCGATATTCGTTCTCTGGCAGCATCGGTAATCGCGGCTACTTCCCGTGCTGAGTCAAGGGATAGTTCGCGAATTAGATTTATGGACGCTACGTACAGCGCTCCGAAATTTCTATTTGTACACATCCAATCTACGCTATTTCCCGCGTGATCTAGGGCATTACTCAATCCTCCTAAACTGATATTGAGTGCCATAAGTAGCGGCGATGAGATGGCTCTGGATACGCGTGGCTTGTTTGAAAATCCAGATAGGGTGGACACCCAGCGCGTCAATTCATCAGTAACAGATTTATAAGTAACCGCACCTCCAAGATGAGACTGCAATTGCGCTTCCTCGTTTGGGCGCGGGGTCACAACATTTGTAGTCCATTTGCTCTGGATTTTTTTCGCGATGCTCAATATATCTTTTACTGCCATGATCTGGTCTCATTAAAAAAACCCGCAGGCTTTCGCGCTGCGGGTTAGATTGATCAGGTGTTTACACCTTGCATAAGTTAGTGCAAAAAGCTGATTCAAAGCTGCATTACATATCCATGCCGCCCATACCACCCATGCCGCCCATACCACCACCCATGCCGCCGCCAGCTGGAGCGTCGTCTTTCGGTGCTTCTGCAATCATGGCTTCTGTGGTCAGCATCAGGCTGGCTACAGAGGCTGCGTTTTGCAGTGCGGTGCGGGTCACTTTGGTGGGGTCCAGGATACCCATTTCAATCATGTCGCCGTAGGTCTCATTGGCTGCGTTGTAGCCGTAGTTGCCTTTGCCAGCCATCACAGCGGCCACAACCACAGAGGCTTCGCCGCCACCGTTGAACACGATTTCGCGCAAAGGCGCTTCAATCGCTTTGAGCACCAGCTTGATACCGGCTTCCTGGTCAGCGTTGTCGCCTTTGATGACGCCAGCAGTTTGCTTGGCGCGCAGCAGGGCAACGCCGCCGCCGGCAACAATGCCTTCTTCCACCGCAGCGCGGGTAGCGTGCAGGGCGTCTTCAACGCGGGCTTTTTTCTCTTTCATTTCGACTTCGGTGGCAGCGCCAACCTTGATCACGGCAACACCGCCAGCCAGCTTGGCCACGCGCTCTTGCAGTTTTTCACGGTCGTAGTCGCTGGTCGCTTCTTCGATCTGAACGCGCACTTGTTTGACACGTGCTTCGATGTCAGCAGCAGCGCCAGCACCGTCGATGATGATGGTGTTTTCTTTGCCGACTTCAATGCGCTTGGCAGAGCCGAGGTCAGCCAGCGTGGCTTTTTCAAGCGACATGCCCACTTCTTCAGCGATGACCTTGCCGCCGGTCAAGCAGGCGATGTCTTCCAGCATGGCTTTGCGGCGATCGCCGAAGCCTGGCGCCTTGACAGCCACCACTTTCAAAATGCCGCGCAGGGTGTTGACCACCAGCGTTGCCAGGGCTTCGCCATCAACTTCTTCAGCGATGATCAGCAGTGGGCGGCCAGCCTTGGCAACTTGTTCCAGCGTAGGCAGCAGGTCACGAATGTTGCTGATTTTCTTGTCGTAGAGCAGTACAAACGGGTTGTCCAGAATGGCGGACTGCTTTTCTGGGTTGTTGATGAAGTACGGTGACAGGTAGCCACGGTCAAACTGCATGCCTTCAACCACGTCGAGCTCGGACTCCAGTGACTTGCCGTCTTCAACGGTGATCACGCCTTCTTTGCCGACTTTGTCCATTGCATCAGCAATGATCTTGCCGATGGTTTCGTCAGAGTTGGCAGAGATCGAGCCGACCTGAGCGATTTCTTTGGAAGTGGTCGTGGCTTTTGAAGCTTTTTTCAGCTCTTCAACCAAAGCCGTCACAGCCTTGTCGATGCCGCGCTTCAAGTCCATCGGGTTCATGCCTGCGGCAACGTACTTCATGCCTTCGCGAACGATGGCTTGTGCGAGCACGGTAGCGGTCGTGGTGCCGTCACCAGCGATGTCAGACGTCTTGGAAGCGACTTCCTTGACCATCTGCGCGCCCATGTTCTGGAGCTTGTCTTTGAGTTCGATTTCTTTGGCGACGGACACGCCGTCTTTGGTCACGGTAGGGGCACCGAAAGAGCGCTCCAGGACTACGTTACGGCCTTTAGGGCCGAGGGTTACTTTGACTGCGTTGGCGAGAATATTCACGCCTTCGACCATACGTGCGCGGGCTTCGCCGCCGAAAACTACATCTTTTGCTGCCATGTGTGGCTCCTGAAATGGGTTAAATAATGGTTAAATGTGCCTGTAGCCCAATAAATACGGGCGCAAGCAGCTATTGAATTAATAGTAGAGGATTTACTTCTCTACGACAGCAAACAGGTCTTCTTCTTTCATGACCAGCAGTTCGTCGCCGTCAACCTTGACGGTCTGGCCGCTGTATTTGCCGAACAGAACGCGGTCACCAACTTTGACGCCAACAGGCTGAACATCGCCCTTGTCGTTCTTTTTACCGGGGCCGACAGCCAGGATCTCGCCTTGATCAGGCTTTTCAGCAGCGCTGTCGGGAATGACGATGCCAGAGGCGGTTTTGGTTTCGTTTTCCACGCGTTTGACGATCACGCGGTCGTGCAGGGGGCGAAGTTTCATGGGTTCTCCAGTTATACAAAGGGGTTTTTGAAATCAAAAACGCTAGCTGAGAGCAGCTAACGCTAGCGAAACTGCGGTGCGAGGGCGTTGTTAGCACTCAATACCGTCGAGTGCTAATGATAGGGGCATTTGATGACGGTTTCAAGTCCACTGCAGCCAAAAACAGGAAATATTCTGACAAGTTGGGGTTTTATGTTTGATTGAAAATAAGATTGCTGTCGTTACCTTATTACCGAAAGACCTCATGTTGAAGTACCTTGGAACCTACCTGGCCATATTCCTGACCATGTTTGTCATTGACATGCTCTGGCTAGGCGTCATTGCCAAATCAACCTATGCCAATGCGATGGGGCCTTTGCTTAGCCCTAATCCCAATTTATGGGCAGCAGCGGCTTTTTACCTGTTATTTCCGCTAGGTTTGCTTATTTTTGCTGTGCTGCCACAGGCGGACAGCCCGGTGTGGAAGGCCGCAATGATGGGTGCATTGTTTGGTTTTTTTGCCTATTCAACTTATGACCTGACCAACCTGGCCGTCATCAAAGACTGGCCGCTGGGTTTGACCTTCATTGACATGGCTTGGGGCACGCTGGTCAGCGGCATTGCAGCTGCTGTGGGCAAGCTGACGCTGGATTACCTGAACAAATAGCGGTTTCAGCCGGGCGTAAAAAAAA
>JBASFP010000011.1:0-2006 GCA_049653085.1 Polaromonas sp. | reverse complement strand
GTTCCTCGCTTTGATAGCCGATTTCGTTGACGTCAGTGCTGAGAAATACCGTCACCAAGGGAAATTTATTAGATGCCCTCGGTTGACTTTATGGGAAGTCCCTGTAATTGGCCTAGAGGCCTAAAAGGCACATAAAAATGCTTAAAAATCGGCTAAAAACGACTTTTTATGGCCTGATTTTTGGAATCAGCCTCCCAGCAGCCGCGCAAATCGTTAACTTCAACAGCCTGGACGGCACTCAGATCAAGGCGCTGGTTTTTCATCCTGCCACGCCGGCCAGAGGGCAGGCCAGCCGGGGCACAGTTGTGGCGCTGCACGGCTGCGGCGGGCTTTACGCCACCGTCGGCTCACGCAAAGGCCAGCTCAATGCGCGGCATCAGGCCATGGCTGACCTGCTGGTGGCAGAAGGCTACAACGTGGTTTTGCCCGACAGCCTCACGCCGCGTGGTGAAACCGAGCTGTGTACCCAAAAAATCGGTACCCGCAAAATAGACCAAACCGAGCGCCGCGCCGATGTACTGGGCACGCTGGCCTGGGTCGCCACGCAGCCGTGGGCTCAGCCCAACCGTATCGCGCTACTGGGCTGGTCGCATGGCGGCAGCGCGGTGTTATCAAGCACCGACGCCAGCCGTGCCGATGTACGTGGCCAAGCTGTCAAACCCGCCGTTGCCGTCGCTTTTTACCCAGGCTGCGCCGCAGCATTGAAGTCAGGCTACAAACCCAGCGCGCCGCTGGTGCTGATGCTGGGTGAAAAGGACGACTGGACACCGCCGGGGCCGTGTATTGCATTGGGTCAGGCGGTGGGGGCAGAAGTCAATGTGTACGCAGACAGTTACCACGACTTTGACAACCCGGTGGGTGAGGTACGAGTCCGCCACGACGTGCCGAACGGGGTTAATCCGGGGCAGGGGGTGCATGTGGGGCCGAATCCGGCGGCTCGGGAGAAGGCTTATTTACGGTTGAAGGGGGTTTTGGGTAAGGCTTTTAGCCCTTGATTGCTATTTAATTAGTAGCTGCTTGCGCCCGTATTTATTGGTCTAGCGACTTATGTTGCACCTGAATGGGCTGCATCTAGCATGTTTTAAAGGAGCATTGGGGTGCTTCAGTAAAAACCTGGTGGTTATAATAACTACCATGCATAGTCGTCCAGTCATCAAAAAGCTTGAGCAAGACGGCTGGGTTTTGAGCCGGGTCAAGGGCTCACATCACCAATTCAAACACCCGGCCAAACCAGGGTTGGTCACGGTCAAGCACCCTGACAAAGACATTCCTGTCGGCACCCTGCGCAGCATTCAAAAACAAGCCGGTTGGGTTTGACAGCAAAGGAAAACCTATGAAATTCGTTTTAGTACTCCACACCGACGACGGCACCAGCTACGGCGTGACTGTGCCCGACTTGCCTGGTTGCTTTTCGCATGGCAATTCACTGGACGAAGCCATTGAAAGCGCCAAAGAGGCGATAGATTTCCACCTGGAAGGCTTGGTTGAAATGGGTCTGGAGATTCCTAAACCGCTGCCACTGGCTGAGCACCGAACCAACGCTGACTTTGCTGATGCTGTGTGGTTTGTGGTGGATGTGGATGTGCGGCGGTTTGAAGGCAAGTCTGAGAAGATCAACATTACCTTGCCGAAGCGGTTGCTGGTGCAGATTGATACTTGTGCGAAGGCTAAGGGGAAGACTCGTAGTGGGTTTTTGGCTGATGCTGCTAGAGGGGCTTTGGGGTGATCTATTGGTGTCTTTCACGAGGTTTGCCGGGTGTCGCCCGGCGGCGAGTCACTTGTCTTTTGCTTCGCCAAAAGAAAGTAACCAAAGAAAAGGCGACCCGCAGTCTGGGTCCCTGCGCTTCGCTTCGGGCACCTTCCGGTGCTCAGAAAAAGCGGGGTCACGTGCAAACTCGGCTAACGCCTCAAACAAGCACGCGCCCTGATCCGCTTTTTCTTGCGCTCCTCAGCCCAGCCAGGACGGGTTGGGGAAATGGACTCGAATTCGGGGAGCAGCCAAGCGC
>JBASFP010000010.1:0-31051 GCA_049653085.1 Polaromonas sp. | reverse complement strand
TTTGGCACCTCGATGTCGGCTCATCTCATCCTGGGGCTGTAGCCGGTCCCAAGGGTATGGCTGTTCGCCATTTAAAGAGGTACGTGAGCTGGGTTTAAAACGTCGTGAGACAGTTTGGTCCCTATCTTCCGTGGGCGCTGCAGATTTGAGGAAGCCTGCTCCTAGTACGAGAGGACCGGAGTGGACGCACCTCTGGTGTATCGGTTGTCACGCCAGTGGCATTGCCGAGTAGCTAAGTGTGGAAGAGATAACCGCTGAAAGCATCTAAGCGGGAAACTCGTTTCAAGATTAGATCTGCCGGGGCCTTGAGCCCCCTAAAGAGTCGTTCAAGATCAGGACGTTGATAGGTCAGGTGTGGAAGCGCAGTAATGCGTTAAGCTAACTGATACTAATTGCTCGTGAGGCTTGACCCTATAACTTTGACTGTTTCGAAAGAAATTTTCAAGGATGTTATGCCAAGTTGACGCATTCAAAAGACGCACTGTGAACTCATATGGGTTTGATGGTGTGCAACTTACGAAATAAAAGCTGATTTGCTCTATGAATTCGATGGATTGTTCTTTGGACAATCTGTCAAACAGTTATGCCTGATGACCATAGCAAGTTGGTACCACTCCTTCCCATCCCGAACAGGACAGTGAAACGACTTAGCGCCGATGATAGTGCAGATTCCTGTGTGAAAGTAGGACATCGTCAGGCTATTAAACCTGAACTAGCCCAGTTGATCTTTGATCGACTGGGCTTTTTCTTTTGTGGTTTCCGTTGTGTGTTTCCCCGTCTTTACATGACGTGAAGCGTTGTGCTTATTGATTCAGGATATCGTCACCTGACCGGTTAGCAACACCAGCTCTGACCAACTCTGAGCACATTTGCTCAAACCAGCTTGCAAAGTCTGAATCGCCAAAAAAATGCTTCTGATACTGAATCAGGGAAGGGGTACTTGCTGCCCATTCCAAAAATGCCGAAAAAGCCAGTTTTTGTTTTTCGAGTAGTTTGAATTTCAGCAGTACTTTCGCGCCATGTCTGGCCAGCTTGACAGGATCTTTAACAAAGCCATCCAGTTTTTGACGAGCTACAGCCAAAATTTCAGGCGTGTAATTGAAAATCGCGCCATGACCAGGTATTACCAAACTGGGGTTCAAACATTCAATCAGATCCAGTGTGGCGGCAACATCACTGAAAGCTTCTATGCCTTCAAGTTCTGGAAAAATAACACCAAAACCGCTTTGCCAAAGTGCGTCGGCTGAAATCAGCGTCCGGCTGACAGGCTCAAAAAATATCACCGCATGCGGGTCATGACCGCCAGCAGTGTGAATCTCCCACTTTTGCAGGCCTAATTGAATCGAAGAGCCGACTTGTAGTACTTGGTCAAACTTAAAAGAAGGACAAAGCTGGCCACTCGGCGTGTAAAAAAGCCCCACTTCGTCCCAATCTTTCACTATGGCAGCCTGACCAGGCGGAATCAGGGTAACCAGATCGGGATATTTCGCTTGCATAGCGGCATTCCCACCGCAATGATCGCTGTGCAAATGGGTGTTGATCAGAAAATCCAGCTTTCTAGAGCCCAGGCTGGCGGCCACCAGATCAAGCGTTTGCGCTGAATGTGTGCAGTATCCGCTGTCAACCAGTGAGCTGATTTTGCCATCATTCAACAAAATACAGTTGGAAGACAGCCAGCCGCGTTCGAAAACATGAACGCCCTCAGGCAGTTGTATGACGCTCACACTGGAAACATCAAAAAGAGCAAGTCAGCTTGCACTGCGTAACTCGCGCCTGAGTATTTTGCCAACATTAGATTTTGGCAAATCGTCTCTGAATTCAATGTATTTGGGTCGCTTGTAGCCCGTCAAATGCTGTTTGCAATAAGCGGCCACTTCTTCCTCAGTCAAAGTCGGGTCATTTTTAACCACAAAAACCTTAATCCCCTCACCTTGGGATTTGTCAGCAATGCCAACCGCCGCACATTCAACCACCCCAGGGCACATTGAAATGACATTTTCCAGCTCATTCGGGAAAACATTGAAGCCCGAAACGATGATCATGTCCTTTTTGCGGTCGATGATTTTTGTGTAGCCCCTGTCGTCCATGATGCCTATGTCACCCGTTCGCATGAAGCCATCAGACGTGAATGCTTTATCATTTTCAGCAGGCTGGTTGTAATAGCCAACCATCACCTGCGGCCCTTTGATGCAAATCTCACCTGACTCACCAATGGCCAGTGACTGGCCATCATCATCCTTGATGGCGATCTCAATACTTGGCAGCGGCAAACCAATCGTTCCTGAAAACTCTTTGCTTGTTACCGGATTATTGGTGCCAATCGCGCAGGTCTCGCTCATGCCCCAGCCTTCAACCATCGCGCAACCGGTAACTTCTTGCCAATGCTTGGCTGTTCCTTCAGATGCCGCCATACCACCCGCTTGCGACACGCAAAGGTTTGAAAAATCCAGGGTTTTAAATTGTGGATGTTGCAGCAGCGCATTGAACAAGGTATTGACTGCTGGCAGCATGTGAAAAGGTCGCTTTTTAAGCACCTCAATAAATTTGCCAAAGTCACGCGGATTCGGGATCAGCGTCAGGTGTGCGCCCCAGCGTATCGTCAGGAGGCTCAGCGTCAAAGCAAAGATGTGATACAGCGGCAGCGCTGCAATATTGTTGATATTACTCACATCACCCACGCGCTTAAGCGCGGGTGTGAACCATTGTTCGCCCTGCAAAACCGCAGCAATAATATTACGGTGCGTCAAGACAGCGCCTTTAGACAAGCCGGTCGTGCCGCCCGTGTATTGCAAGAATGCAATCGAATCCAGTGTGCAGTGGGCGGATTTAAGCGTCATGCCTGAGCCGTCTGCAAGGGCCTTGCCAAACGGCGTCACCACACGATTTCCGCCCAGAGGCAGCTTATACGCCGGCACCATTTTGGCCAGATGCCGCACAGCAAACGTCAGCCATTTGCCATACCAAAAACCCAGCAAATCACCCATTGACGCCATCACGATGTGCTTGACGGGCGTGCGTTCGACCACATCTGCCAGTGTCACGGCGAAGTTTTCGAGAATCACAATTGCTGTAGCGCCAGAATCTTTAAGCTGGTGCTCCAGCTCACGCGCGGTGTACAGCGGATTGACGTTCACACAGGTATATCCCGCACGCAAAATAGCCGCCATCGTCACTGCAAATTGCGGCACATTAGGCAGCATGATCGCAACCCGTGCATTCGGCTCCAGCCCCAGGCTCTGCAGCCACGCGCCCAAATGCGACGACAGCGCATCGAGTTGCCCGTAAGACATCCACACGTCCATGCAAACTGAAAATGGTTTGGCGGCATTCTTTTTGAATGAGTCTTCCAGCAGTTGGTTCAACGACGAAAACTGCTCGGTATCAATGTCGTGGGCAACGCCCTCAGGGTAACTTTTAAGCCAGTGTCTTTCCATACATATCTCCTCCAGCCATTGTGAAACCAGCCGCCAGAATCCCGCATGGGGCTTGTCCTAGGTCGTTATCAAATTGCGTTGTTGCCAACCAATAATCGGGTCAATTTCGTCTCGCAAGCGACAACTTCCTCATCAAACAGTCGTTGAATCCAGGCTGACTCACGCGAGGCGATCAGTTTTAAAAATTCATCAGCACCGCGCATGGTTTGAAAAGCATCAAAACCTGACTCCAAAAACTTTTGCAATGAACCCAATCCGGCAGCCGCTGCTGGCCCGCGCATCATTTTCAAGAGCATCCGCAGGCCGTGTTTGCGGGTCAAACTGTCTAGCGACTCTCCCAGCGCCAATACCACCCGAAGCTGTTGTTGACGAGCGGCACGGTCAGCGACTTGACGCCAGCAGGCAATATAAAGTGCGGCGTCATTTTGGCTGGGGCTTTCGGCCTGCAAGGCTCGCCAGGCATGTGCCATCGCATCGTCCAGCCGCTCGGTCAAGGCGTGAACATCAGCCAGCGCGGCTGCGGTATTGACCACTGCTTGTGGGAACAGCTTGGCAATCGTGCTGGCGATGCGTGCAAATTGCTGGTCGCGTTCGGCATAGTCTTTGTCGCTGTACAGCTCATACAGAAAGAAGGTGGCTGCCGTTTTATAACGCGGGCTTTGCAACAAATCAGGATAGGTGGCCTGAAAGCGCCTGGCCTGAAATCGCTTGATGGCAGCGTTGGCTGCGGCCAGGTCGGGTTGGCTCATCCGCTGCTGGCGCAGTTGCGCCACAGTTTGAAGAGCGTTGTGAATGTGATCAGCGGTTGCGTTCATCGGCATGCGACATGGATAGTTACCCCAAGTTTATCTAGTAACCCCGCTCTATTGAAGAGCGACGCAGCGTGCGAAACTGCAAGACATGCAAAGACGAACCCTTCTCAAACTAGGTGCAACGTCCGCCGCCTTGCTGGCCATTGTTGGCGGCACCGCTGCGCTGATTCAACCTGGGCTTGAACGTGGCGCATTGACCGCCACCGGACGCGAGGTTTTTCGCGCGGTCGGCCTGGGCGTGCTGGACAAAACCTTGCCGGAACAAGCTGCGGCCAAAGAAGCGGCATTGACCGCTTTGGTGAATCGCATTGATGTGTTGATCAGCGCATTACCGCCCCACGCCCAAGCAGAATTGTCCCAATTGCTGTCAATTTTGGCGTCTGGCGCTGGCCGTCGCGCATTGGCTGGTTTGGGCACGCCTTGGGCAAACGCCAGTGTGGCCGAGCTGCAGACTGCTTTGCAAGACATGCGTGTGTCCAGTCTGGCTGTGCGCCAGCAAGCTTATGCTGCGCTGCATGACATCACAGCGGGCGCTTACTTTTCTGAGCCCGCAACATGGACTCTGTTGGGCTACCCCGGCCCCCTTGCAATTTGAGAAGATCCAAACCATGAGCAAAGTACAAGACCCCATCAAAGAAGGCCTGGCACGCGGCTGGAAAGTCATGGGCGGCCCGTTCGCTCCGCCGCCCGCGCAAATCACCTGTGATGTCGCCATCATTGGCAGTGGCGCGGGCGCAGGCATCACCGCAGAGTTGCTCACCAAAGCCGGTTTGAAAGTGGTCATTGTCGAAGAGGGCCCGCTCAAAAGCAGCACTGACTTCAACCAGAAAGAGTCCGAAGCCTATCCGCAGCTCTACCAGGAAAGCGCCGCCCGCAAAACTGAAGACAAGGCCATCAACATCCTGCAAGGGCGTTGCGTTGGTGGTTCAACCACGGTGAACTGGACGTCATCGTTTCGCACCCCTGCGCCCACGCTACAGTTTTGGCAAGACAAGTTTGGCTTGAAAGACTACAACACCGATGCGCTGTCGCCGTATTTTGAGCAAGCCGAGCGCCGCCTGAACATCGGCCCCTGGCTTACCCCACCCAATGAAAACAACGACCTCTTGAGGCGCGGCGCGGCCAAGCTGGGTATTCCTGCGCTGGCGATTGCCCGCAACGTCAAAGGCTGCTGGAACCTGGGCTCTTGCGGCATGGGCTGCCCCACCAATGCCAAACAATCGATGCTGGTCACCACCATCCCCGCTGCGCTCGACAAAGGTGCGCAGATGCTGGTCGAGACCCGTGCTGAAGGGTTTGAGCTTGCAAATGGCCGGATTACAGCGCTTTTATGCCGTTCTCACGCATCTGGTCAGGCATCAAATGCGGCTTCAGCCCAACAAATACGGGCGCAAACAGCTACTAAAATAATAGCAAATCATTACGTCCTGGCAGGCGGTGCGATCAATTCCCCGGCGCTGCTGCTGCGCTCTGGCGCGCCAGATCCGCACGGCACGCTTGGCAAGCGGACTTTTCTGCACCCGGTGGTCATGTCGTCCGCCGTGTTTGAGCAGAAAGTCGAGGCCTGGCAAGGCGCACCGCAAACCATTTACACCGACCACTTTCTGGACACCCAGCCGATTGACGGACCCATCGGTTACAAACTCGAAGCGCCGCCGCTGCACCCGGTGATTTTTGCGTCCACCGTGCCCGGCATGGGCCAAACCCAGCATGACTTGCTCAAAGCCTTTCCGCACAACCACACGCTGCTGGCGCTGCTGCGCGACGGCTTTCACGACCAGTCGCAAGGCGGCAAGGTCAAGCTGCGCGGTGATGGCTCGCCCGTGCTCGATTACCCCCTGACCGACTACGTGATGGACGGCGCACGCCGTGCGCTGCTGTCAATGATGGAAATCCAGTTTGCCGCAGGCGCTGCCAAAGTGCTGCCGCTGCATGAAATGGCGCGTACCTACACCACCTGGACCGAGGCAAAAGATGCGGTCAACGCGCTGCCCATGAAACCGCTGCTGACCAAAATCGTCAGCGCCCACGTCATGGGCGGCTGCGGTTTGGCGGGCACTGAAAAGTTGGGTGTCAGCCGACCCGACGGCGTGCATTGGCAGATTGAGAATTTGTCGATACATGATGGCTCGCTGTTCCCGACCAGCATTGGTGCTAATCCGCAGTTGTCAATTTATGGTGTGGTGAATCGCCTGGCGCAAGGCCTGGTGAAAAGACTGACCAGGACAGTTGTTAAGCTGGCGTAATTCTTTTTCAGGGTATGGCATGCTGGCACGACTACAAAAAACTATCACCTTTTTCTTGCTGGCGGCCGCTCTCGGCTGGCTTTTTTACTTTCGCCACAACTCACCCGCGCTGGCGGTGGCCGGGTTTTTCATCATCGCCTTGGGCTACACGCTTTTTTTGGCGCTGGAGTACGTTTTTTTATACATTGTCAACCGCGCGGATCCCGCGCCGCCCGCTACGCTGGCAGAGCTGTTCAGCGCCTGGGTTGGCGAATCACTGGTTGCGCCGCAGGTGTTTTGCTGGCGTCAGCCTTTTCGTTCTAATGCATTCCCCGACAACCTTGAGCCGCGCAACATCACGCCAGGCCAACGCGGCGTGGTTTTCATTCACGGATTTTTCTGCAACCGGGGCTTTTGGAACCCGTGGCTCAAACGCTTGCAAGGCACGGGTCATGCGTTTGTGGCTGTCAATCTGGAGCCGCTGTTTGGCTCGATTGATGAGTACATCCCGGGCATTGACGAAGCTGTGCGCCAAGTCACTGAAGCGACCGGTCTTGCGCCACTGGTGGTCTGCCACTCCATGGGCGGGCTGGCGGCACGCGCCTGGCTGCGGGAGATGAAAGCCGAAGCGCGTGTGCATCATGTCGTGACGATTGGCACGCCCCATGGCGGCACCTGGCTGGCACGTTTTGGCCATGGCAAAAACGGGCTGCAAATGCGTTTGGCGTCCGAGTGGCAAACCGGGCTGAACCACGGCATGCCGCCAAGCCGCCACGCCCTGTTCACTTGCTGGTACAGCACCGCAGACAACATCGTTTTCCCGGCATCGACAGCGACTTTGCCTGGGGCAGACAATCGCCTCTTGTGTGCGAAAGCGCATGTACAGATGGCGTTTGTGCCACAGGTCGTTGATGCAACACTGGCCATGCTTAAAACTGCTAGGAGATTGCCGCTTTAAAACCTAAAATGAATACCTTTGTTTTGGTTTGAAGTGAGCCTGTTATGCCTTTGATCGTGGTGATGGATGATGACGCGGGAACCCGCCTGCTGGTATCTCAGGTCTTGAAAAAAGACGGCTACGACGTGCTGGCTGCAGAAGACGGTGCCAAGGGTTTGGCGCTGATTCGCCAGCACAAGCCTGACCTGGTCGTCAGTGATGTGCAAATGCCGCAAATGAGCGGATTTGAAATGCTCGAATCTGTGCGCGCCGAAGAAGGCATTGCGGCGACACCCATCATTTTGCTGACCTCGCTGGCTGAGCGCGCACACATGCGCATCGGCATGACGACTGGCGCTGATGACTATCTGACCAAACCCTTCACGCCGTTCGAGCTGCGTGAGGCGGTGAACGCGCAACTCAACAAGCTGGTACGCGCTGATGTGGCGCGCACATTGGCTGTGGACTCTGCGGTCACTCTCGCACTGGGCGAGCAACACGACAAAATCATCCAGCTGTATGAAGAACGCCTGGCCAGCAACCTGACCAAGCAATGGCCCGATGGCGGGTTGGTGCATGACGGCCAAAAATTTGCCAACGCCACCGTTTTATTTGCTGAAATTAACCATTACGCGCTGTGGGCCCAGCATTTGTCCAGCGCAGAATTGGGCGACCTGATTCGCCAGTTTTATGGCTCAACGGGCGACACCGTGCATCTGTTTGGCGCGCATTACATGCAGTTTGTGGGCGACGGCATGCTGTGCGTTTTCGTCGATGCAGGCGACACGCTGTCGGTCAATCACGGCCTGCGTGCGGTTCGTGCTGCGCTGGGGCTCAAAGATGCTGCCAAACGGGTCAGTGGTTTTGCCAGGCAAAAGTTTGCTGATCGCAGTTTGCCGGTGTTTGCCTTGAATGTTGCATTGCACAGTGGGCCCGTGGCCTTTACGCAGCTGCAGGGCATGTCTGGCGGCCATGTGCAGACAGCGCCTGTGGGCGACACGGTCACGGCGGTTCTGAAAATGTTTCAGGGTGAGCCCGCCATTGACTGGCCGCTGGCCGTCAGCGTACAAACCATGCGCCAGGTCACAGGCGCGGTACGCACGGATCGCCGCGCTATGGTGAAGATCGCAGGCCGCACCCATCCGCTGGATGTGGTCGAAATCACGAACCTGGTATGAATGCAGTAGCAAAGCCAGCTAAATCAGTGCAAGCCCGCGACACGTCTCGTGTCTGGCCGCTGCGCAGTGTGCTGACAGCCAGCTTGCTGCTGTTTGCTGTGTTGCCCGCCGTCATTGTGGGCTGGGTCATGCACCAAAGCAATTTGCAGACCGTCAATGCCTTGACCCAACAGGTTATCGGCGGTGTGGTTCAGCGGGTACAAACCGGGACGCTGGAGCACATAGGCCAGGCGCACATGGTTTTCAATGCCATGTTGCCTGCGGTGCCCAACCAGCAGCAAGCCCGCAGGGCGCAACAACTGCTTGAAAACCCACTGCAGTTTGAAGAACTCGCGTTCACGCTCACGCGCATGACACCGAACGTGACCTATCTGTACCTGGGCAGCGCCAAAGGCAACTTTTTGGGTGTCAGGCCTGCTGCAGACAATGCTCAAAACCTGTCCAGAGTCAGCGTACAAACCCCATCTCAGACCCGTCGGCAGAATTTCACAGCCAGCCAGCCGGGTGACCGCGCCCAGGCGCTGCCCGCAGACGCTGAAGCCTACGACGCACGCACCCGGCCGTGGTATCTGGCGGCGCTTAAAGCGCGTGAACGGGTTTTTACAACCATTTATCCGGCCCGGTCCAACAAGCAGCTGGTCATCACATTGGTGCAGCCCGTTTTTGGTCGCGACGGCGAACCTTCAGGTGTCTTTGCAATTGATTTGTACCTTCAGCGCCTGTCGGCTTTGCTTCAAGTCCAGAGAATCAGTGCGAACGGTGTTGCTTTTATTGTGGATAGCGAGGGCTACATGGTGGCCAGCTCAACCGGTGACGAGCTGTACAGCGAGCGCGGCAACAGTCTGATTCGACACAAGCCCGACCAAAGCCGCAACGCGGTGGTCAGGCAAGCCTGGCAGCGGGTGTTGCCTGTGCTGGGTAAAACCAAAGAATCGTCGGTACAGCGCGAGAGTTTTAACAGCCACGCCGGCGGTGCAACGAATGATCTGGTGGTGTCGATGCGGCCTTTTGGCGAGGCCGAAGGCCTGCGCTGGTCTTTGGTGGTGGCCGCGCCTGAAGATGACTTTACCGGTGATGTTCGTATGGCGGTTAAAGAGGCCTTGATGGTGATGCTGGCGGTGCTGCTGCTGGGCGCCGTGTTGGCCACGCTGTTTGCCCGGCGCTTTAGCCAGCGCTTCATGAAATTAAGCCAGGCCGCCGCCCAGCTTGGCCGGGGTGAGGTGCCCGATGTGCAAACCAACGCCAAAATTGCCGAGGTGCGGGAGCTGTCAAGCGTGCTGCGCACCAGCGGCGAAGAAATTGTGCGCAACCGGGCTGAAATCATTGCGCAAACCCGGGCGCTAACCGATGCCAACGAGCACCTGGAAGAGCGTGTGAGCGAGCGCACCGCTCAGTTAGAAGCGTCGCGCGAAGAAGCGCTGGCCGCTGCACGCGCCAAGGCCGCGTTTTTGGCCACCATGAGCCATGAAATCCGCACCCCGCTCAACGGCGTGGTCGGCATGACCACGCTGATGGCTGATACGCCACTGGATACGGAGCAAAAAGATTACCTGCACACCATGCGCGTGTCCAGCGACCAGTTGCTGGGCGTGATCAATGACATTTTGGATTTTTCAAAAATCGAATCCGGCAAACTGGAACTGGAAGCCGAGCCCCTCAGCTTGCGCGCCACGATTGAAGAAGCCTGCGACATCGCCGCCGCGCGCGCCCGTGAAAAGGGGCTTGAACTGCTGGCAGACATGGGCGACGACGTGCCTGAGTGGGTGCTGGGCGACGTGACCCGCCTGCGCCAGGTGCTGCTGAACTTCATCAACAACGCGGTTAAATTTACCGAACTGGGTCAGGTGGTTGTCAGCGCTCACTTGCAAAAATCTCCTGCACTGATTGAATTTCGCATCACCGACTCCGGCATCGGCATCCCGCTGGATCGGCAGTCGGCGCTGTTTCAGTCCTTCAGCCAGGTTGATGCATCCACCACCCGCAAGTATGGCGGTACAGGTTTGGGCTTGGCGATTTGCAAGCGTCTGGCCAATCTTATGGGCGGCGATGTCGGCGTTGTCTCTGCGCCGGGGCAAGGCTCGACGTTCTGGTTTACCGCACAGCTCGCCATCACCGCCGCACCCGACTTGACCCACACCCTGGCGCTGGAAACCGCCAGCCTGGCCGGCAAACTGGCGCTGGTGGTAGACGACACGGCGCTCAACCTGCGCATTCTTGACAAGCAGCTCAAACGCTGGGGCATGCAAACCGTGCAGTTTGAACGTGCCCAGCCAGCGCTTGACTGGCTGGCTGACCATAAAGCGGACGTCATCCTCACCGACATGCACATGCCAGACATGGACGGCCAGGCGTTTGCGCAAACCGTCAGGGCGCGCCTGCCCGAAGCGCATGTGGTGCTGCTGACGTCGGGCGTCATGCCAACGGGTGAGGCGGCCAAGGTGTTTGATGCGCGGCTGCTCAAACCTTATCGCCAGTCGCAACTGTTCAATGCACTGAGCCGGGTGACGCTGTTGCCTGCGGCGGCGCAGGGACCACAAAGCGCAGTGGTTTCAAAAAACCTGCGCATTCTGGTGGCTGACGACAACGCCATCAACATCAAGGTCGCCCTGGCCATGCTGGCCAAGCTGGGCTACGACGCCGCAGTTGCCGTCAATGGGCGCGAAGCGGCAGACCTGGTCAGCCAGTCGTTGGCCAAACAAGACACCGAGTCGCCGTTTGCCGCTGTGCTGATGGACGCCAACATGCCGGTGATGGACGGCCTGGAGGCCACCCAGCTGATTTTGGCCACCCATGGCGCGGCTGCCCCGCCCATGATTGCGCTGACCGCATCGGTGCTGGAAGAAGACCGCCAGCGTTGCCTGGACGCAGGCATGATTGGCTTTTTAGCCAAGCCGCTGCGCCTGGACGAGCTGGCGGAGGCGCTGGAGCGGTATATTTCCAAGTCTGAGAGTGCTATTAAATCAGGAGCTGCTTGCGCCCGTATTCAGGGCGTTGCAGCCCTAAATAATGCTCAAAAACAGCCTGTTTTGATGGATTGGAGCCGTTTGGCGCAGTTCAAGGAGTTTGACGACGAAGACTTGAGCATGACGCGCGGCATCGTTGCGCTGTTTGTGCAGGACGCGCCCACCCACGATGCAGCGCTTACCGCTGCCTTGGCTGCCAGCAACGGCGCTGCCCTGGGTCAGGCGGCTCATGCGCTCAAGGGGGCCGCATTGAACATTGGCGCCAGTGCCTTGAGCGACGCCTGCGCCGCGCTGGAGTCATCGTGCTTGCAGGGCGCGTGGCCAGTTGATGCCGAAGCGCAAGTCAGCCAGGTCAACAGTCTGAGCCAGCAGACGCTGGCCGAACTGCAGCAGTGGTTGCAAAAAGCCGCACCACAAATCTAATTCAAGCTGTTGGCCAAGCTAATAGGGTTTGGGCTTTGTACAAACCTGACGGCTTGAATTTTCCAACGAAGTGTCTGCTAAAAACGTGAATCGGTCACATAAAGCAAGCGGCACTGGTACTGGCTAATTTTCATTGCATTTCTTAAGCTCATGTGTATTTATTACACGAAAAGCTTAATCATGTGCATGGCGCTGCTTTTTCAGTTTCGATGCTGTATGTTTTGCAATTCATCACCCCTCAACACGAAAGGGGCCACATGAATCAATCTTAAAAAATGATCAACGCATCGGGATGCGCTCGTTGATTTAAGCCAAGTCGTATCGCAGTTTGTCGCACTAGCAGGCATTCGTTGGTTCTCCATATCAACGCACGGCCTGCACATTTTGATTCAAGGAAAATACCATGGTTACAAAAGTTATTGCCGATCTAACTCCAATTCTTCTGCCTAAGTGGAAGGTGCCTTGCCCGCAGCGCATTTTGATGGTGACGGATGGAGGATTAAATTTTGGGACAGGCGGGTTAGGTCTTTCGGAGTTTGTGAGTTACGTTGTGAGCTTGGGTCATACGGTCAGCACAGCGCATCGAAACGGCGCAGGTCCTGCAACGATTCCTGGGCTATTTACATTCGGAGCGTCCGTTACGGTTGCCAATTACGATCAAATCTGGTTGTTTGGATGGAATTCAGGCCCATTTGGCACCCCGAGTGCGCTGCCGCCTGCCGAAGCCAACGTCATCGCTGCATTCATGCAAGATGGCGGCGGGGTTTTTGCCACCGGTGATCATCAAAACTTGGGGCAGGCTATGGGCTCGTCCTTGCCGCGCATTCGCTTCATGCGAGAGTGGGCGAATGTCAATGGCGGGAATGAATTTCGCTTGGATACGGTTGTTGACCCTGGCGCTAATAGCACCTACCAGTTTCATGACCAATCCAACAAAATTGCGCAACGCATTTACCCGTACTTTTTTGGCAGTGGCGCGACATCGACTCCGCACGCTCTTTTGCGGCATGCGTCCGGCGCGGTTGATTTTTTACCAGACCACGCGCATGAGAGTGAGTGCTATGCGCCCACGCCTGTTGCGGGCAGTTTCGCCGGTGTTGTGGAGTGGCCCGTCAATTCCGGCGGGACGATGGTCGCCGCTGTGAAGGTAGCGATGTCAGTTTCAGCAGGTCGCTACTTAACCGATTTTGGCAAACCCCCCGTGCAGCCAAGGTGCTTCCTGGCTATTTCAGCCTATGACGGTGATGCTGCCAACGTGGGCCGTATTGTGTGCGAGTCGACCTGGCACCACTACACCAATATCAACCTCAATGGCACGGGCTCTGCTAACAATGACCTCAATTCAGGCGAGCGGATAGGTCTGTACACCTCGCCCGGCGTGCCTACGCCGCAGTACCTCAAAATCCGCGCCTATTGGGCGAACACGGTCAATTGGCTGGCACCTAAAAATCGCCGCTTGTGCTGGATATGGATGATTTGGAACGAGCTGCACTTTAGCGCTGAAATGCGAGAGATGATCAAGCCTGAAAAGCACCAAGCACCGTGGAATCCGCTGCTGCAACTGGGCGGTTTGGCGGAGGCCGCTCTGCGCGAAATGTATGGTCCTGGAGCGATGGAGGATTTGGTCAGCAATACCTTGGATCAACTTGATAAATCTCACCAGCTACGTACGCTGTTGCAAACCGGGATGGATCCGAAATCCGAGGCGTTTAAAGCGCGCAGTCAAAACAGCACGCTGTTGCCGCTGCAAGATATTCGCCGGGTGTTTTTAGGCTCAATTGTCACCGTCATGCACCATCAAATCCCTGCTGACGAAACGGCCTACGCTACGCTTCAAAAACGTGGACGCGATAAATTTGCCACCGAGCTGCTAACCCAAGGTGTGCGCGGAGCTGAAACGGCGATTTTTGATTATTTGCAAGACGCCATCAAAGGCACTAGCCAACAGTTCATGGCTTTGCAAAGCCTTGAGCCAAAATAAACGTAGCGTTTCTAACTGACTCTTCCCATAAAGCACGCTGAAATAGCGTGCTTTTTTCATTTAGTTTTGGCTCCGACATGCGCGGCACGGCTGAGGGCGTTGTTTAGCCACTAAAAATGTGAATCCGTCACAAAAACGGGCGGCTAACGGTACTGGTTAAATTGGCGCTTGTTTCGTAAGCTGGTGGTTCTGTTTTACACAACGAGTTACACCATGAGCAATATGCTGGACGCCATTTTTCTGGATCAACTCCCCCAGCTTCCAATGCCCGTTAACGCGGGTCATGTGATGCCTCTGGATGTCGAGCAAGACTGCCTGCATCTGCTGTTTGATGAAATCTCTCACGGCATGCTGGTCATCAGCCCGCAAGGGCGGGTACTGCACAGCAACCGCGCCGCGCGCGACGAAATGACCCGCAACGGCGTGCTGTTTGTGCGTCAGGACGAGCTGCAAACCTTGTCACCCATGGACGGCAAATTGCTGCACACCGCACTGGCCAAAGCCAGCGGCGGTATTCGCAGCCTGGTCAAGCTGTCAGGCAGCGGCATCACGCTGATGCTGTCAGCCATACCGCTGAAACATCGGCCCGGCAGCACCTGCGAGCGGATTGCCCTGTTTTTTGAACGCGCCGCCATTTGTGACTCCGGCATGTTTGTCTTTTTTGCCCGCAGCCATAACCTGACGCGCACCGAAGAGCAGGTACTCAACCTGCTGTGCCGCAGCATGAGCACACCCGACATTGCGCTGGAGCTTGATGTGGCGGTGTCCACGGTACGCAGCCATGTACGCAGCTTGTGCATCAAAACCGGTGCCAAGGGCGCACGCGAGGTGATCAACCGCATCGCCACGCTGCCACCCGTGGGTGCCACGCCCCGACTTGAAATGCACTGAAAGCGCCCTCCAGGGCGCGATTGCCTCCCTAACCGTGCTAGATTACGGCTCACGATGAAGCCGAAAAACCCACCCATTGACGACTTGTACGCCCACCTGACTCCCGTGCTGCGCTCACTGGCCATGCGCGGCGTGGTGCGCAGCTACCCGAAAAAATCAATCCTCATCAACGAGGGCGATCAGGGCGACAGCGTTTTTGTGCTGCTCAAGGGCAGCGTCAAGGTGTTTTCAATGGACGCCAGTGGCCGCGAAATCGTCTACGGAAAAATTCAGGCGGGCGACTATTTTGGTGAAATGTCACTCGACGGCGGGCCGCGTTCAGCCAGTGTCATGACGCTTGAGCCCTGCACCTGTGCGGTGCTGACGCGCCATAACTTGAGCGAGCATTTGGCCTACGAGCCGCAATTTGCGCTTGACTTGGTGGTGCAGGTGATCCACCGAGCCAGAGCCGCCACCGAAGTCGCCCGCACCATGGCTCTGCTGGACGTTTATGGCCGACTGGCAACTGTGCTGCAAGAAGACCTCAACGACTCACACTATGAAAGCCCTTCACGCCACAAAGCCAAAGCCGGGCAACTGGCCGAGCCCGCGCTGCTGGTGCCGCACACTCTGGAGCCCATCACCCATCAAGACCTGGCAGGCCGCATAGGCGCGTCGCGCGAAGCGATCAGCCGCATCCTGAAAACGCTGGAGCGCAGCGGGCATTTGATCATGAGCACCAAGCGCATCACGCTGCTTAAAAAACTGCCTGAGCGGTATTGAAACCCCAGCTTCAAAGTGCGTTGAACAGCTTGCGCGTGACCTGCGGCGCGGCATCACTGGTGCCGACCAGTCGCGCCACACCACCGCTGCGGGTACCCGCGCCCTTCAAGCCCAGCAACACCGGGTTTTCATCGCTGAAGGCTTGGGTGTCGGGTATCTTCACAACTCCGGGGCGCTCAGGCCGTGACGCATCCGGGTCGGGTTTGCGCGGCGAGTATTTCGCCCACATCGACCCCGCTACCCGAACGCCGCCCACTGACACCGTTTTTTTACCTGTGGCAATGCTGTTGAAGTTGCCGCTGCGGCGTATCGGTGTTGGGTTGTCGGGGTGGTCAACAAACGAGCCGGGGTTGCCGCTGGTGTCATACAGCGCGTCTTCAAAATGCGACTGCCGTGCGCCTGTGTGCGAACCGCTCACGACATCATCTCGCTCCACATAGGAATCGATAGTAACTACACCGTCATGTGTGTTGGTTAGTTCAACTTTCCAAATACCGGAAAGTGCGGTGGGTGTGTTTTTCTCAAACGAAAAAGTGGGGGATATTGCAAGCAGTGCACAAGTCCCGTTATTACCTGTGGCCACGGCTTTTGGATATATCAGCGCGCATATCGGTCTGCCATTAGAGTCGTTCCAACTGCCTGATTTTCCCCACGCGAGTAGGGGTAGGGCTTTGCACCCCGGGGGGGTGATTTGGACGGTGATGCCTTCTGCATTTGCGGGAATCCAGATCTCAAGGAAACTTTGAGTCGAGTCGTCTGGAAGGATCGACCAATGTTGGATGGAGCTTTCACTTTTTGCCAAAGAAACATTGGTATGCGCACGGTTTTGGTAGTGGTTGCCCGCTGGAATGATGATTTGCAGATTTCCCGCCTTCAAGTCAATCAGTTGATCCATCGCAGCCTCCAGTACCGAGCTGCCATCATGGGGCCCGGCAAATGTGCCCCAACTGATGTTGACTGCTAACTTAGCAGTCAGTTCGCAGTGCGAAAGTATGTACATCAAGCCATCGGCGATGTGTACGTTCATACTGCCCCCCGAGCTGTCAAGAATCGTATTCCAGTCAAGCTGCACAGCCACCAGGTCGCATTGGCTCGCATCATCATCAGCCAAATCCCAGCTCGGTGGTGCGTTCAGCTCTGGCGGCACATTGGCAATTTGCGCCAGCACGGTGCGCGGCCCGCAAGCAATGTCCAGCACATGGGTGCCGTGGTTCACCCGCTTGTTCAGCTCCATCCCCATCTTAAAGTGCGCATACACCGCCGTCTCGTCCACCAGCCCACCAAAAGTGTTGTGCTGCATGGCTTGGTTGATCTGGTCGGCTGTGAGCTCATAGCCATAGCCCAGCGCGTTAGGCGTTTGGCCTTTGCCCTGTTGGTCTTGCCGCCAAAAGTAGCGGGTGCGTGCTTTGCCGTTGCGCAAAAAATTGGCGTTGGCAAATGCCAGACCGCCATCTATTAAACCCATCACCTTGCCTTGCAGCAGCGCACCAGCTGGCACCGGGGCTTGGCCTGTTGGCTGGGTCGGGTCGTCGGCATGGTGGCCTGCGGGCAAGCCCAGTTCAAACCGCTTAACCAGCGCATGCAAGCTGCCGCCAGGACGAATGTGTTTGAAAAACGCCTGTTTGACCCGCGCTGTGCAGTAGCTCAAACCTGCAGGCGCAGCGGCTGAGGTGTAAACCGGTGGCACATGCAGCCACTTGGCAGATGCGGCGGCTTTGAACTGCGCTACGCTGACACCCGGCGCCAGCTCAATCAACAGTGGCAACCATTTGGGCGGCTTGCTCAGGCCGTAGCCAGCAAAGTTGTCGGCCTCAGCCCAAATAAGGTAGGGGTCAAACCCGGTTGTTGCGCCTGGTTTGGCCCAGTTGATGCCGGTAAAACTGCCCGTGGGCAGAGGTGTCCATTGCATGGCGTGCCTTAATAGATGTAGGGGTGGAATTACTTCAGCGGCTTCCACTCATCCGCCGCTTTGCCCCACATGAATTGCAGCAACGGCGATGCCGCAATGCTGTGCGCGCCTGCAAACAGCTCGTAGTAGCCGCTCTGGTTGTCGGCCATCGACACGCGCGGGTCAAAGTCAATCACATGCCCCTTCGCATCGTAAAACTTGGCGCCATTAAAGCCGCGCTCATGGACTTTTTCACCTTTGCAACGCGCCACCATAAAGCCACTCAATGCTGTGCCGAGCAAGCGCCCCACGGCGCTGTCAACCGGGTAGTGCAGGCCAGCTACTGTGCGGTTAACCGCAATGCGTGCGGCCAGGCGTTCAAGCTGTTCGCGGTAGGTGCTGCCGTGCGGCAGCAAGGCTTGCAACAGCGCGCAGGTCAGGTAAGCCTCGGTGGCGTGGCCACTGGGCCAGGTGGCGTGGCCAGGGGTGGGGATCATCGGCTGGACTTGCGGCGACAACTCCACCGGGCGCGGGCAGGCAAAGCCGTGCTTGAAGCGCATTTCAACATGGGTGGCCAGCGACATCGCCAGGTCCAGAAGCTCCAACGTGTATTTGTGCCGATGCGCCGTTAAGCCAATGATGGACGAGAAAAAAGCCCCACCGCCATTGACCTGAGCCAATATTTCAGCCCCCCGGTCTTCACGCAGCTCTGAGTAGTTGGCCACCAGGTCAAGCTGCTGCTTGAAGATCTTTTCAGTCGGCCGCGCCAGCCGCGCCAGCGCTACGTCTTTCAAAGGCTTTTTGTTCAGGTCTACAAAACCCAGTGTCATTGACGCTTTGCTTTGATTCACATTGAAATGCAGGCCGGACAGCAGCTCAAGCTCGCAAACCGCCATGCGCGGGCCAGCCCCCCAGTAGGCTAGCCGCTCGGGTTTGTCTAGCGGGGTTGGAAGGTCGATGGGCAGGGTTGCACCTTGGAAAGGGCCGGAGAGTGCTGCGCGGTTTGAGTTCAGGGCGTGAGAATTTTCTGCAGCGGAAAAACCAATGCCTGCTCCTATACCAGCCCCAATGCCGGCTCCGATTCCGGCGCCAATGCCAGCACCAATTCCCGCGCCTATACCAGCGCCAATGCCGGCTCCGATGCCTGCGCCATATGAACTCAAAGTTGACATTTTGTTTTCCTCATAGTTTGAAATTATTCGCTGGGTGAGTCGATCTGTTTCAGAACAGAAATCATGCGTTGGCGTAATGCGCTGCCTGAGCTGCCCATGGACGTATAGCTTTCAAGCGAAAACTGCGGCGCAATTTGTGTTATTTCTCGTAGCGTTGATTGCGCGTCTGTTGCCCTCCCGCACTCCCATTGCGCGCAAAGGAGTAGTCGAAGAGCTGGTAAGTGACCTTTGTTTGCCCGAAGCGCGCGGCTTGCCAACGCTATCGCGTTCTCGTGCTGCATGGTCGACAAGTAGCTGCCGGCTAGGATCAGATCGAAAAAATATTTAAGAGGGTCAAGTGGGGAAAGGCTTGTTGCATTCTCTGCTTCCTTAACCGAAGCACTCGATCCACCCCACATGGTGGACCAAACACTCTGATACAGCCAAGCCATCGGCTCGTTCGGATCAATGGCAATAGCATGCGCAAGAAGTTGGCGTGAAACCTCTGCTTCTCCTCGTAGCTGGCATCGTACATAACCTTCAATCGCCAGAGCAAGTGCATGATTTGGAGAAATATCCAAGGCTCTACGAGTTTGCTCCAAGCCCATCGAAGTGTCCTCATCGGGACTGTCGCTGAGTCCGCGCAAAACCCTTAGCGTGTACCACTTTGCGAGCCATGCACGTGGGGCAGCAACCCTTGGATGTCTTTCGGCCAAAGATTCAAGCGCGGTACGCCCCCGATTGAACTCGTTGATAGATGATCGATGCATTAAAGTTATGCCACCCAGCATTAATGCATTGCTGTCCAAGCGCGGCATAGGTTGCACAAGCGAATGCTTTACCTCGGTATCAATCAGCGCACGTGATGCACGTGCAGTAAGAGTGCTCAGCAATTCGCTTTCAACTTGGAGCAGTTCCCCTACGTCACCCGATAGACGGTCTGCCCAAATAACTTCATCCCTTCGCGCATCAGCAAGCTCGGCCATGACCACTAATTTGCCACTGCTCGCGACGTAGCTACCAGAAAGGGTAAATGTTGCATCAAGTCGAGCAGAGACTTCCGGCATAGAGCTTGTTCGCCCGCGAAAACTAGAAGTCGACAGCCGCGAAATCACGCGGATGTCCGGGCTGCGCGACAGTTGGGCAATGATGCCGTCGGCAATCAACTCGCCAATTACAAAATGTTCAGGCTCGTTGCTGCGCGCTTCAAACGGGATGACTGCAATCGTCGGCCTGAAGTCGGTGTTTTCTGGCGTGCTGGCGGCTATCACTGGGGCATGCCCGGCCGGGCCGATGCGGTAGGCGCGCACCGTGTTTTCGACATGCTTGAGGTGGCATTCGCCCAGGTCTTCAATGTCGGCGTCCAGCTCGGCCGTCAGGCAGTCGCGCAAGTCATCGGTCACCACAATCTCGCCCGGCCCGGCCAGCGTGCAAAAGCGCGCTGTCAGGTTCACGTCGGTGCCGTAAATGTCGTGCTGATCGGTGACAAAACTCGCCAGGTGCCCACCCATGCGCAAGTGCAGTTGCTGCTGCGGGGCATAGCTGCTGTTGGCCAGCTTGCTGAGGTGCTGCATGGCAAACGCCGCGCGCGTACACCCTTGGGCGTTGGCAAACTCAAGCATCAGCCCGTCACCCAGGCTTTTAACAATGCGCCCGCCATGCAGCGGCAAAATTTGCTCTGCATGTTGCACCAGTTGTTGCCATCGCCGTACAAAATCATCTTCGTCCTGCTCCATGAGCCTGACCGATTCCACAACGTCCATGACCAGCAGCACCTTGGTGCTCCGGTTCATGTGTGCAGGTAATTCAATCAGTTGGGACATCGTAAGGCAGGTAACAAAAATTTACCTCCTCATTTTGTAGGAGAAAACTGAGGAATTCAGCGGTATCTGCGATTTATCCGTTGCTTATATGATGATAAATGCGCGGCAGGGTCATATGCTGACCCTCAAGGCGAGATAACAAGGTCGCCTGGCTGCAATGTGTTGGATGACAAATCACCGAAAACATTTGCGCGTAGCTGTCTGGGTTCAGGCATTGTCCCGAGCACTTCAGCAGACCGACCCATCAATGCGTGTTACCCATTGCAAAACTGATCAAACTCTCATTCAACCAAATACCGTGCTCGCGCATGCGTTCAATGCCGTCCTTGACAGACACGACATAACCTGTTTGTTGAGCCTTGATCAAAATACCTATTGATCCAGTTAGTGTTAATCCACTGAGGCGGGCGATTCTGCGGCCTACGGCTTCATCAATGCAAACCAGGGGCAGATTCAAATTCAAAGCAGTTTGAATAACGGCAGCTTCGCCACGATCAAGTGTATTGCTCAGATAGGACGACAGCGTGATTGGCTGGGTTTGGCAATCCAGCCAATGGGCTTGCGTGAAAGCAGTTGCACCAACGGCCTCTTGCCCAGCAGCCAGCAGCTCTTGCTTGACTTCAAACGGCACAATCACCCTGTCGTAAAGGTGGCGCAAGATGTCCAGTCCGCCTGTGGCCGCAGTCAGGGCTATCAATGGCGTGGTGTTGGTGACTAGAGTGCGCATGAGATACGCCAGACTCGCAGTGGTGAGGGGTTCAGGCGTTGGCTACGTCGCTGGCCAACTCGGCCTCATCCATGTCAATCACGGCTACACCGTAACGATGCAATTCCAGCAAAAAATCCACCCGCTCCATACCGACCAAACTGGCCGCCATGCCAGACGAAAGGCGTTTGAGCTCGTAAAGCTTGACGGCCATGGCCATTTTGGCTTCGACAGCAAACTCTTCTGGCGTGCTTTGCATAGCATCTGGCAACAGAGCAGGAATTTCTAAAAGAATTTGCATGGCGTGACTCCAGTGACAAACGGGTATTCGCAGAAGGTTTGAGTTTAGCGGCTGTTACTTTTTTGTGGTTTCAAGCCGGCAATTCGTTCAAGCTTCTCAGCTGTGCATACAGCGGCGTAAAGTCTGGCGCGGTCATGTCGAACAGTTGCTCAAAGCTGTCAATCACAAAATAGGTTTGCTGGTAGCTGTCTATGTTGTAGCGGGTACGCATGCAGCGCAGCAAGTCGAGCGCAATGCGCTTTGGCTCGGCACTTTTAACGGCATGCAACAGCTCGCCAGATGAGCTCAAAATACCTGCGCCGTAGGCTCTCAAACCATCTTTTTGCTGCATCAAGCCGAACTCAATCGTGTACCAATACAGGCGCGACAGTTGTTCGCACGCACCCAGGCTGTGTGCCTTCAACCCGCCCGCGCCGTAGGCTTGCATGTGGTCGGCAAACACCGGGTTAAACAGCAGGGGTACGTGGCCAAAAAGGTCGTGAAAAACATCCGGCTCAACGATGTAGTCAAACTCTTCAGGCTTGCGAATCCAGTCAGTCACGGGGAACTGGCGATTCGCCAGCAGCGTGAAAAACGGCACTTCAGGTATCAGCCCCGGCACGGCCACCACTTGCCAACCCGTGGCTTTGACAAGGCGCTCGTTGATGTCGTCAAAGCGCGGTATGTGGCTGGATGCGCCCAGCGACGGCAGGGCGGCAATGAATTCGTCACACGCCAGACCGGGCAGCAGCTTCGATTGCCGCTCATATAAGCGGCGGTAGGTGTCGTGATCTGCATCACCGTAGGCGGCGTAGTTTTGCGGGCAGGTGTAGTCGGCGGCTACTTGGCCATCGCGTGAATAGTCACCGCGTGGTGGTCGGGTGCTACCTCCATAAACGGTCGGCGTCATGCTTTGGCCAATACACCACGCCGCATCTGATCTAACTCAATCGACTCAAACAGCGCCTTGAAGTTACCTTCACCAAAGCCATCGTCCCCCTTGCGCTGAATAAACTCAAAAAAGATCGGGCCCAGTTGGTTTTCGCTAAAAATTTGCAGCAGCAGCGCGCCTTTTTTACCGTCGACCAGCACCTTCCGCTTGTGCAGCTCTGCCACGTTTTCACCATGGCCGGGAATCCGTTTGTCGATCAGTTCGTAGTAGGTGTCAATCGTGTCGAGCAGCTTCACGCCCTTGCTTCGCATCATGTCCACCGTGGCCATCAAATCACCACTGCCCATGGCAATGTGCTGAATGCCTTCGCCGTGGTATTTGTCCAGGTATTCCTGAATTTGCCCGGCTTTCTCGTTGCCTTCTTCATTGATGGGGATGCGGATTTTGCCGCACGGGCTGGTCATGGCTTTGCTTTTCACGCCTGTGACCTGGCCTTCAATGTCAAAGTAGCGCACTTCGCGAAAGTTAAACAGCCGCTCGTAAAAGCCAGCCCATTCGTCCATGCGGCCACGGTGTACGTTGTGGGTCAAATGGTCGATATACGTCAGGCCGTGGCCTTGCGGATTCAGCGCATCGGCAGTGATGCCGTCCAGCGGCTCAAAGTCCACGTCGTAAAAACCGATATTGCCAATCGCACCCGGTTGCGCACCGTTCTTGCCACGCCATTTGTCGATGAAGTAAATGATGGAGTCGCCAATGCCCTTGATGGCCGGAATGTTCAATTGCCCCGGCCCCGCCGTGTCGGCATAGCCCCAAGCGCCCAGTGAAATCGCGCGCTCATACGCCGCTTTGGCGTCATGTACCCTGAAGGCAATGGCGCATACGCTGGGCCCGTGCTGGCGCGCAAAGCGCTGGGCAAATGAATCTGGCTCGGCGTTGATGATGAAGTTGATGCCGCCCTGGCGGTAGAGCGTCACGTTTTTGTGGCGGTGTTTTGCGATGGCGGTAAAACCCATGCGCTCAAACACGGCTGCCATGGCCTGCGGGTCGGGTGCGGCGTATTCAATGAATTCAAAGCCGTCGGTGCCCATGGGGTTGGGCCAGGCAGATGCGGGAGCTGTCATGTACGTTTTCCAATCAATGCATTTATTGTCGGGCGGGGCAGTTTCCAACGCAAAGGCGCAAAGATGCTAAGGCCGCAAAGAACGCCTATTGGATGTCTTACTTTGCGTTCCTTTGCGCTTTTGCGTCTTTGCGTTGGAAACCAATCCCGGCTTTGACTTTAACGCCGCATCAAAACAGTATTCATGCATATTTAAGCTTGATTTTGGTGAAAACGCACTATTCCTGCAAAATACCGCTCATGGAAACACTCGACAAGCTAGATAGACAAATCTTGCGCAGTTTGCAAGCTGACGGCCGCGCCACCTTCGACCAGTTGGCCGAGCAAGTCAGCCTGTCGCCCAGTGCGGTGCTGCGGCGCGTCAAGCGGCTTGAAGAGTCTGGCGTGATTGACCGCTACGTGGCGCTCGTCAAACCCGAAAAAGTTGGCCTGAGCCTGACCGCGCACCTCAATGTGCGGCTGGAAAAGCACGCCGAGAGCCACAAACGCAACCCGATGGACATCTTCAGAGCAAGCGTGCAGGCCTGGCCCGAGGTGGTGGAATGCGTTGCGCTGACGGGCGAGATGGACTACTTTCTGCGAGTGGTGGTGCAAGACATGACGCACTACAGCCGCTTTGTCATGGACACCCTGCTCAAACACCCCAGCGTACAAGACTGCAAAACCAGCTTTGTGCTGGACCGGGTGAAGGCAACGACCGCAGTACCTCTTTAAGGCGCACTGATGTGCGCTTGCCGCTCGGCTTGCGTCGCCATCAAACTGGGTAAGCCTGCATCAAAGCTCAGCAACTTCATCCCGTTCCTGATGGCCGCTGTGAGCAAATACGCATCGGTGATTTGCCTGTGGCCGTACAGCCCGCCAGTGCAAGTAGCCAACACGTCTGCAAAGCCAAAATCAAGATTCACAAACTGGTGCTGCGCATGGCTGGTGTTGCGCAGCAGCAGTTCGGCTGCGTCGTTGACGCTTATTTTTGCTGCCGCCGGGCCGGAAAACGCGGGCTGCATTACCACCCTGATAAACGCGCTTTGGGTCACTGCGCAAGTTGCCCAACCATGCCCGGCGTGGGCTTTAAACCAGGCCAGCATGCGGGGGTGATGTTCATGTGCTGGCCAGCACAGGGCAATCAGGGCATTGGCATCCAGTAAATGGGCGGTTGGCGCAGTCAAGCGCCTTCTTCCAGCAGTTGCTTGACCTGGACCTCAGTCGCTTTGGGGGTATCCGCAGGCAAGTCAAATACCCAAACACCGCTGGTTTGTTTAAAGGGCATTTTTTCAACACTGCTGCGGCGTATCAGTTCAGACACGGCTTGCCCAAGCTTGATGGCGCGGGCTTTGGCGTAGGCTTGTGCGGTGGCAAAGGCGTCGTCTTCAAGGGTCAGGGTGGTGCGCATGTGATGCTCGATTTGTAAAGTGATGCAATTTTATTATTTCTGCATCACATTTGCAATCGCATTGCTGAGCTGTTTTGCTATTATTTCAGGAGCTGTTTGCGCCCGTATTCATTGGGTAAAAGCCTTAAATAACGCATGAAAACAGCTTGTTTTGAGTCAAATCAGGCGGTTTTGAGTCATTTCAGGCTTGACTGACTCAAGAATGGGTAAAACACCCTATTCACCAGGTTTTAAAGCCCTGTAGACTGGTGATTCTAGGGAAAACCCGTATATTGCATGCATGGTCACACCCGGCACACTTTTAAAAGCATCACTAGGCGCAAGCAAAGAATTCTTTCGCTCGCCTGGCGAAGCGCGCCCTGCGCCCGCCGCAGGACTGCCGCATACTCAGCCCATCATGGTTCCCATTCGCTCCATCGGCCCCAGCCACGGCGAGCGCATCGCTGCGCACCTGCTGTCACTCAGCCCGGAGGATCGCTATCTGCGCTTTGGCTACATGGCCAACGACGAGCAGGTACAGCGCTATGTGACAGGGTTGAACTTTGAGCGCGACGACATTTTTGGCATCTATAACCGCAAGCTGGAGCTGATCGCCATGGCGCACCTGGCTTTTTCAACCGATGCCAAGCTCAGCAGTTGTGCCGAGTTTGGGGTGTCTGTATTGGCATCGGCGCGCGGGCGGGGCTATGGCTCGCGCCTGTTTGACCGCGCCGTCATCCACGCGCGCAACGAAGGCGTGGACATGATGTTCATCCACGCGCTGAGCGAGAACACCGCCATGCTGAACATCGCCCGCAAAGGCGGTGCCACCATTGAGCGTGACGGCAGCGAGAGCGAAGCCTATTTAAAGCTGCCGCCGGCTGACCTCGATTCGCGCATGACCGAAATGGTCGAAGAGCAAATTGCCCAGACCGACTACCGCCTGAAAGTGCAGGCCAAGCAGTTCTGGAGCTTTTTGGGGGCAGTGCAGGACATCCGGCGCGGCGTGCGGGATGCGCGGGATCATTCGTCTTCTTAAAAGCGCAGTCTGGCGCTTTTCATAGATAACGTTCGCATTTAAATCATAAGACTCAGGTGTTTGATTGGGTTTTCTACTCAATTTAGAGGATGGTAAAAATTTTTATCCCTCATAAAATTAAATTGAATTCAGCAGATTGGCGAGGAGCAGAGTGCTAGATGCGGCAAACTTTTTCGTCCAATTATTGATCCGGCCTGGTGAACTATGAACCGTTCGCCCTGAGCTCGTCGAAGGGTCTCGACAGGCTCAACCCGAACGGAAATTGATACATCATCAGGCCAGATCAATAGCTGCTTCCAAATTGATTTATTTATTTGATCGAAGGGCGCTGTGATGAGTACGAGAAAAAAAGTTCGGATTCTTTCAATTGATGGCGGCGGCTCATGGGCACTGATTCCTGTCAGGGCGTTGATGGCAATATACGGAGAAAACGCCAAAGGCCATGAGGTTTTAGGTGATTTTGACTATGTGGCAGCAAACTCTGGTGGCAGTTTGGTGGTTGCCGGACTCATCTGCAACTTCTCACTTAATCAGATTCTGAACTTTTTCATTCAGGAGGCGAATAGAAATTTAGTTTTTAGCCGCCTGCCCTTTTATCACCGTCCTGCCAACTTTTTATCCTTTGGGAAGTTCGGATTTAAATACTCCTCGGAAGAGAAATTGATGGGTCTGAAAAAGGTCATGCAAACAGCTCCAAATCCAAAAATTGCTGACACCGCGCTCAGTGCCATCCAGATCCCCAAAACTGATTCCGTTTTAGATTCGCAACAGTCTGTCCGGTTTGTTTTCATGGCCTACAACTATGACCGCGACCGTGCCAGTTTCATGCGTAGCTACAAGAGCTTGGCTGGCGCAGTCGGTACGCAAGCTTCAAGCGACACTTTATTAAACGCTGTACATGCCTCCACCAATGCGCCTATCAATTACTTTGACAAACCTGCAAACTTGCCTGGAGAAAAGCGGTACTGGGATGGTGGATTGACGGGCTATAACAACCCGGTGTTGGCTGCCGTCGCGGAGGCACTCGCTAACGGAGCCAAGGCCGAAGACATCGGCGTTTTGAGTTTGGGCACTGGCACGGTGTTTTTGCCACTGCGCGACTCGGCATGCACTGGGCCAGAAGTGGTTTTCAAGAAACACGAAACATCTGGCCTGTTTAACGACATCAAAAAAGCAGCGACCACCATCTTGAAAGACCCACCAGATGCCCACTCGTTTTTAGCGCATTTGATGCTGGGTGCGGCTCTGCCGACTACGCAATGCAGCGGTTTCACCACCCCAGTTGTGCGGATGAATCCGCTGATTCAGCCTGTTGCCGGAATGATATCTGGTGCGTGGTATTTGCCCTCGGGGTTTGATGAAAATGAATTTGACCAGTTGGTTCAATTGGACATGGACGCAACAAAAAATGAGGAAGTTAATTTGATCAGCAAGTTTTGTAGTGCTTGGATAAATGGCAGTATCAATAACCAATCAGTACGACCCGCTTCAGACTTGAGCTGCGAAATTGGCTATCCAACTTTCTCCGCTGCACAGGCGGCTTGGACAGCAATGTAGTTATTGTCCGTAGAAATTAAACAGGAATTGATGATGGCTCTCACAGAACAGCAGAAAAACGATGTGCGAGAAGAGGAATTTCTACGTGCAGAAATAAGAAAATCACTCGCTTCAAAGCCACCTGAAAAAACAGCAGGTGAGCGCATCTCAGATTTCTTTGACGGCAAGGTTGGTTATTGGTTGTTGACAACAGTCCTGGCAGGGGGGGTTGGATTCGGCTTTAGTCAGTTTCAACAATATTTAGCTCGTGAAGAGATTAAAGAACGTCGGGCTACAGAATTGGCTCATCGCGATACAGATCTGGGACTTAAGCTTGCGCCACTTATGTTTTCTAGCGATATACCGCAGGTGTCTGCGGCCGCAGCATTTTTAAAGAATCTGAAAGAAAGCAAAGCTATGAAACCAGCTTTAGTGGATCAACTTCTGGCGTTGCAGGAGACGGCCTTAGTGCTAAAGGCCAAGCCCGGCGCAAGCAATGAACAAAAACAGGCGGCTGGCGTGCAGGCCGCTGCTATAGATATACCAGGCGCAATGACAATCAAAGAGGGTGATGTGCAACCTGCAAAACCTGGAGACAGCACAAGTGCGGCAACACTTTCAGCTACTCAAAACAACCTTCCTGCCTTGCCGCCCAGGATTTACATCCACTATGCTGATCGTTCGCAACTTGCGGATGTCGAGCTGGCAACAAAGCAACTGCTAGCTATCGATGTTTTGGTGCCGCCTAAACAAATGGTGGAGGTCGGAATCCCAAAGCGGTCAAACCTTCGGTATTGTCCTGACAAGATTGAAAAAGGTGTACTGGAAAAAACCATGAAAGCGATATCAGGTGTTCTCATCCCAGATCGACTGCCGTTAAAAGCTAGTTTGTGTACGCGCGTACGTATAAATCACATGGAACTGTGGTTGGCCAATCCTTTGTGATTTGAGGCAAGCACCTAGGCAGTCTTTTAAATGCGCTATCCTTACTCGCTTAGCAACTACCGAACACACTGTGTCCGACAACCCTCCCAGTCGATCTCAAAAGCATGAGATCAAACACGATTCAAAGCACGAATCAAAACACGAAGACAAGCGCGGCTTTTTGCAAAAGCTGGCTGAAATGCTTCACCCCGGGCCAGACTCCACGGACGAGTTGATTGAAACGCTGGTTGAGGCGCAGGACAACGATGTCATCGGCGCGCAAAGCCGCGAAATGCTCGAAGGCGTGATCCGCATGGCCGACATGACGGCAGGCGACGTGATGGTGGCCGCGACCCGCATGGACTTGGTCAACATCGACGCCCCGTTTGACGAACTGCTGCACCTGGTGATTGACACCGCGCACTCACGCTTTCCGGTGTACGAGGGCGAAAAAGAAAACATCATCGGCATCCTGATGGCCAAGGACTTGCTCAAATTACAGCGTGCGCCAGAGTTGAACATCAAGGCGCTTTTGCGCCCGGCAGTGTTTGTACCCGAGAGCAAAGGGCTGAACGATTTGCTGCGTGAATTCAGGGGTAATCGCAACCACCTGGCGATTGTGATTGACGAGTTTGGCCGCACCGCAGGCCTGATCACGATTGAAGACGTGCTGGAGCAAATCGTTGGTGAGATTGAAGACGAGTTTGACATTGCCGAAGACGACGGCGATATTTTTGGCCTGCCAGACCGCAGCTTTCGGGTCAGTGGCGACACATCGATTGATCGCGTCAGCGAGGCGTTTGGTGTGGCCATCAGCGACGCCGACTTTGACACCATTGGCGGCTTGGTCGCCCACCGCATGGGCCATGTGCCCAAGCGCGGCGAAGGCTTTGCCTTGAGTGGCCTGCAATTTACCGTGCTGCACACCAAAGGCGGTGCGGTCAAGTGGTTCAAGGTGGCGCCAGTGGGTGTACAGACCAGTCTTGACTTGAATTGATGTTTCGGATATTTAACCGCCAGTTTGCTATTATTTTAGTAGCTGATTGCGCCCATGCTTGCTCGATTGCGTGGCCTTTTGGTTATGGATTGGCGCAAGGCCAACCCGTATGGTGGCTGCAAATTGTGGCGATGTGCCTGCTGGCCTGGCAGCTTGATCAGGCCACCACCAGACGCCAGGGCGCATGGGTCGGCTGGCTGTTTGCCACGGTCATGCAGGTGGCGACGTGGTGGTGGTTGTTCATATCGCTGAACACTTATGGCGGTTTGGCCGCACCTTTGACCGTCATCGCTATTGTTGGGCTGGCGGCTTTTTTGGCGCTTTATTACGCTGCGGCTTGTGCGGTGTTTGTAGCCATAGCTCCTGCTAACCGGGCAGCGCGCGCTATGTTGTTTGCAGCGCTTTGGCTGCTGGCTGAGCTGGCGCGGGTGGCTTTGTTCACGGGTTTCCCGTGGGGTGAGGGAGGCTATGCGCAGATAGATGGTCCGTTTGCCGACCTGGCTAAAGTCATCGGCGTGCATGGGTTGACGTTTGGTGCGGCTTTGCTGGCTGCGGGCGTTGCTGGTTTGGTTGCCAAACCGCGACGAATAAATTCGGCAGTGATTGCAGCCAGTTTGGCGCTGGCGGCTTCGTTCAGCTTTGCTTTGAAGGCGGGTAACGGCTCGTCGTATTTTTCAAGCGCTGTCCAATCGCCAACGACAGTGCCCTTCACCGTTAGCCTGCTCCAAGGCAACATTGCTCAAGACCAGAAGTTCCAGCCCACGGGCGGCTTGCCGGATGCCCTCAACTGGTACGGCCAGCAACTGCTGGCGGCTACTACATCGCTGGTCGTCACCCCTGAAACTGCTATCCCGCTACTGCCCCACCAACTGCCAGAAGGTTATCTGGATGCATTGGTCAACCGCTTTATCAAGCCCACACCCGGTGCATCGCCAACCGCTGCGTTGATCGGCATCCCGCTGGGTAACAGCCAGCAGGGTTACACCAACTCCGCCATTGCACTTAAACCGTCTGCCAACAACGCGATTTACCAATACGACAAGCACCACCTGGTGCCGTTCGGTGAGTTTGTTCATCCGCTGTTCAAGTGGTTCTTAAGCATCGTCAACATACCGCTGGCCGACTTCAACAGTGGCTCTATCAGCCAGCCGTCTCTTGACTGGCAAGGCCAACGCATCGCGCCGAACATTTGTTATGAAGATTTGTTTGGTGAAGAACTCGCCGCCCGGTTTATAGACCCCGCCACAGCGCCAACGATGATGGTCAACATTAGCAACATCGCCTGGTTTGGCAACACCATCGCCATTGACCAGCACCTGAACATCTCGCGCATGCGCGCCATCGAGTTTGAGCGCCCCATGGTGCGCGCCACCAACACGGGTGCCACCGCCATCATCGACCACACAGGCCGCGTCACCCATCTGCTACCCCGCCACACACGCGGCGTGCTGGTCGGCCAGGTTGAAGGCCGCAGCGGCATCACGCCGTATGCCTGGTGGGCTTCACGCTACGGTTTGTGGCCCTGGTGGGGGCTGATTTTTACTATTGTTTTTATAGCTGCTTGCGCCCGCATTTATTGGTTTAAACGCTGATTTGACCTGATTAGATACCTGCCTCAGACAGGCGTAGGATGCTCAGAGGAAGAGGTTTTGTAGTCACAGCAGCGCGAAGCAGTCGAGGCACCATGGCTGCCAAGTCAAATCGCCTGTTAAACCGA
>JBASFP010000009.1:0-4976 GCA_049653085.1 Polaromonas sp. | reverse complement strand
GTCAAGGCCTTTTTGACCGACAACGGCCATATTTCGACCAACGCCTGCATGCAGGTGTTTGGCGGCCACGGTTTTATCAAGGAATGGGGCATGGAGCAGTTTGTGCGCGACAACCGCATCAACATGAGTTACGAAGGCACCAACACCATCCAGTCGCTTGATTTGCTGGGCCGCAAAGTGCTGAGCAACAACGGCGCGACCTTGAAGAAATTTGGAAAATTGATTGGTGCGCTGGTGCAAGAAGAAGGCGTGAACGAAAAGATGGCCGAGTTCATCAACCCACTGGCCGTGCTGGCCGAGCAGATGACCAAGTTCACGACTGAGCTGGGCTTCAAGGGCTTTCAAAACGCCGACGAAGTAGGTGCTGCTGCGGTTGACTATTTGCGCGTCGCTGGCCACCTGGTGTTTGGTTACTTCTGGGCGCGCATGGCACAGGTCGCGCTGCGCGAGATTGCTGCCGCTGAATCACAAGGCAAGCCGACCGACAAGTTTTACATCGCCAAGCTGCAAACCGCCCGTTTTTACTTTGCCAAGCTGTTCCCTGAAACGGCAACGCTGATGCGCACCGCGCGCAGCGGCGCCAAGTCGCTGATGGAAACTGACGAAGCGCTGGCTTGATCGATCTGGAAAACATCATGCAAAAATTCACCGTTAAAAAAGTCGCCGTCCTTGGCGCAGGCGTGATGGGTGCGCAAATCGCTGCGCATCTGGTCAACTGCAAAATCCCGGTTGTTCTGTTCGACCTGCCTGCCAAGGAAGGGCCGAAAAATGGCATCGTCACCCGCGCGATTGAAGGCCTGAAAAAACTCAAACCTGCGCCACTTGGTGTTGCGGAAGATGCGGCGTTAATTCAGCAAGCCAACTACGAAGAAAACATGGATGTGCTCAAGGAGTGCGACCTGATCATCGAAGCCATTGCCGAGCGCATGGACTGGAAGACCGACCTGTATCACAAGATAGCGCCGTTCATTGCTGAAGGCGCAATTGTGGCAAGCAACACTTCGGGTTTGTCGATTACCAAGCTGAGCGAGGCACTGCCCGAGTCGATCAAGCCGCGCTTTTGCGGCATTCACTTTTTCAACCCACCGCGCTACATGACGCTGGTGGAATTGATCAACACACCCACCACCGGTGCGGCGGTGCTTGACGACCTGGAAGCGTTTGTGACCAGCGGCCTCGGCAAAAACGTGATTCGCGCCCACGACACGCCCAACTTTATTGCCAACCGTGTCGGTATTGCCGGCATGCTGGCCATCATCAAGCAGACCGAAGCGTTTGGCCTGACGTATGACGTGGTTGATGATTTGACGGGCAAAAAACTGGGCCGTGCCAGCTCGGGCACCTTCCGCACGGCGGATGTGGTGGGCCTGGACACCATGGCGCATGTCATCAAAACGCTGCAAGACAACTTGGGTCATGACGCCGAAGGGGGCAAAACGCCCGATCCTTTCGCGGGCATGTACGGCACACCGCCCGTGCTGGCCAAGTTGCTCGAATCAAAAAGCCTGGGCCAAAAAACCGGTGCAGGTTTTTATAAAAAAGTTGGCCGCGACATCCTGCGGTTAGACCCGGCAACGATGGACTACGTGGCGGGCGGTGCCAAGTCAAACGACGTGGTGGGCCGCATGCTGAAAAAGCCTGCCGGTGAACGCTTGGCACTGCTGCGTAATGCCGAAGGCGCAGAAGCACGCTTTTTGTGGGCAATTTTGCGTGACCAGTTTCATTACGCCGCAGTCCATTTAGAGACCATTGCAGAAACCGCACGCGACATTGACTTTGCTATGCGATGGGGCTTTGGTGCCAAACAAGGCCCGTTTGAGTTGTGGCAAGAAGCGGGTTGGTTGAACATTGCCAACATGATCAAGGAAGACATTGACGCGGGCAAAGCGATCAGCAGCGCACCACTGCCAGACTGGGTGTTCAAAGGCCCGGTAGCTGATGCTGGCGGTGTACACACGCCGCAGGGTTCCTGGTCTGCATCCGCCAAAAAATTCATCCCCAAGCGCCAGTTGCCCGTGTATGCGCGTCAGCATTTCCCTGAAGATGTGCTGGGCGCAAAAGCCCAATCGTTCACCACGGCAGGCACAACGCTGCATGAAGACGACGCCATCAGACTCTGGACGCTTGACGACGAGGTGTTGATTGCCAGCATCAAAACCAAAATGCACGCTATCAGCCCGGATGTGGCCGAAGGTTTGGCGCTGGCCGTGGACATGGCCGAGAAAAGCTACAAAGGCATGGTGATCTGGTCCAACGACGAGATGTTCTCAGCCGGGGCTGACCTGCAAGCCATGCTGCCGGCCTTCATGATGAGCGGCGTCGCGGCCATTGATGAGGTAGAGGCCGAGCTGCAAAACGTGATGTTGAAAATGCGTTACGCGGCTGTGCCTGTGGTGTCCGCCACTCGCGGCCTGGCCCTGGGCGGCGGTTGCGAGATGGCGGTGTATTCTGCCAAGCGCATCGCGGCCATGGAAAGTTATATTGGTCTTGTTGAAGTCGGCGTGGGCCTGGTGCCCGGTGCCGGCGGACTGGCCTATATTGCGCGCCGCGCGGCTGAGAACGCTGCCAAAAGCACGAACAAAGACATGCTGCCGTTTTTGATTGAAGGCTTCACCGCCGCAGCCATGGCCACGGTGGGCACCAGCGCGATTGAAAGCCGCAAGATTGGTTATTTGCTCGACAGTGACGTGATTGTTCCCAACGTCAATGAGCTGCTGTTTGTGGCCATCAACGAAGCACGCGCGATGTTTGACTCAGGCTACCGCGCGCCCCTGAAGCGCAGCTTCCCGGTGGTGGGCCGCAACGGTCTGGCCACCATTAAGGGCCAGCTCGTCAACATGCGTGACGGCGGCTTTATCAGCGCACACGACTTTCACATCGCCAGCCTGATTGCAGGTGTGGTGTGCGGCGGCGATGTGGACAACGGCACGCTGGTGACGGAAGAGTATTTGATGGCACTGGAGCGCAAGGCGTTTTGCTCATTGCTTGAAAACGCCAAGACGCAAGAGCGGATCATGGGCATGATGAGCACCGGCAAACCTGTCCGTAACTGATGACTGCTGCGCACACACCCAATCGGCTTGAGCGTCAGCTGGAGCGGCTCAATGAAGTGCCAGCCTTTGCGCGCCCCTGGTTTCGCAGCGTGGTGCTGGGGCGTGCCGTGCCATTTACCGGCACGGCCAAGCTGCGCTATGAAGAAATGTCTGCCAGCAGCGTGCAAATTTTCGTCGCCAACAACCATAAAGTGCGCAACCACATCGGCGGCGTGCATGCCGTAGCCAGCACTCTGGCGGCTGAAACAGCCACCGGCATGGTGATGGGCATGAACGTGCGGGACGACTGCATCCCCGTCGTCAAAGACATGCGCGTGCGGTTCAAAAAACGTGGCCAGGGTGCGATGCGCGCTGTGGCCAAACTGACAGACGAGCAGCGCGAGCTGATCCGCAGCACCACCAAAGGCGAGGTCACGGTGGCTGTGACGGTGACGGACGAATCAGGTAATCAGCCGATTGAATGTGAATTTGTCTGGGCCTGGATACCGTCTGCACGTCCACCCAAAACTGAAACCGCCAAGAACGATATTTAACGCCCCTGAAGGCACAAGGACTTACCATGAGCAAACAGATTCAAGAAGCCTACATCGTTGCTGCCACGCGCACGCCAATCGGTCGTTCGCATCGCGGCTTCTTTCGTAACACTCGGCCTGATGATTTACTGGTCAAAGCGCTGCAAGCCGCTCTGGCGCAAGTCCCCACGCTGGACCCGAAAGCGATTGAAGACATCATTTGCGGCTGCGCCATTCCAGAAGGCTCGCAGGGCCTGAACATTGCGCGGATTGGCGCTGTGTTGGCCGGCTTGCCCACCAGCGTGGGCGGCATCACTGTGAACCGTTTTTGTGCGTCGGGTCTGTCTGCTGTGCAAATGGCGGCTGACCGCATTCGTGTGGGTGAGGCCGATGTCATGATTGCTGCGGGTGTGGAGTCGATGAGCAGCGTGCCGATGTCGGGCAACTCGCCGTCACTTTCGCCCGCCATGTTTGCCAACGATGAAAACATCGGCATCGCTTACGGCATGGGCTTGACGGCTGAGAAGGTCGCGCAGCAATGGAAAGTCTCGCGCACGGCGCAAGACGAGTTTGCCTATGCGTCGCACATGAAGGCCCTCAAGGCGCAGCAGGCAGGTGAATTTACCAACGAAATCACGCCGGTTGAAGTGACCGACCGCACGGCTAACCTGGAAACTGGTGAAGTCATTGCAACGACGCGCACCGTCGGCATGGACGAAGGCGCGCGGCCCGACACCACGGTTGAAGGCCTGGCCAAACTCAAAACCGTTTTTGCAGCGCGTGGCTCTGTCACGGCGGGCAACAGCTCGCAAACGTCCGACGGCGCAGGCGCGTTGATCTTGGCGAGTGAAAAGGCCATCAAGCAGTTTGGCCTCAAGCCGCTGGCGCGCTTTGTCAGCTACGCCGCCAAAGGCGTTCCGCCGCACATCATGGGCATTGGCCCGATTGAGGCGATACCCGCTGCGCTGGGCTATGCAGGCCTGAAGCGGGACGACATTGACTGGTTTGAACTGAACGAGGCTTTTGCCGCGCAATCGCTGGCCGTCATCAACACCCTCGGTTTGAATGCTGCCAAGGTCAACCCTATGGGCGGCGCGATTGCACTCGGCCACCCGTTGGGCGCAACAGGTGCCATTCGTGCGGCTACCGTGATCCACGCTTTGCAACGCCACCAGCTCAAGTACGGCATGGTGACGATGTGCGTCGGCATGGGGCAGGGCGCTGCGGGGATTTTTGAGCGGGTTTAAGGCCTGAAACTGGTTAAAATCTGTCTTTTTAGAAATCTTTTAGGGCTCTAGGCCAATTACAGGGACTTCCCATAAAGTCAACCGAGGGCATCTAATAAATTTCCCTTGGTGACGGTATTTCTCAGCACTGACGTCAACGAAATCGGCTATCAAAGCGAGGAACA
>JBASFP010000008.1:0-21663 GCA_049653085.1 Polaromonas sp. | reverse complement strand
CTTGCGCCGGGTAAAAGCCAACCCGGCTAGCCCGGTGTTTGCCGACTTGGCGAACCTGGTGCGCAAGACAATGGGCGCTGTGCCTGCGATCACAGATGCGTTGCGCCCGCTGGCCAGCAGCTTGCAGTTGGCGCTGGTTTTTGGTTCAGTGGCCAAGGGCACTGAGCATGCAGCAAGCGATGTGGATGTGCTGCTGGTCTCAAGCAGTGTGCAGTTGAGTGACGTGCTGGCTTTGCTGCTGCCGCTAGAGGCGCAATTGAGCCGGCGCATTGAGGTCAAGCTGTATACGCCGGACGAGTTCAGTGCGCGCCGCGCAGAGGCGGGCTCGGTCGTGCAGCGCATTGTGGCCGGGCCGGTTGAGTTGATGTATGGGAACCTTGAATGAGTGATGCGGCGCTTGAGCCGTTTGGTTGCGCCTGATGATTCAGCTTGGCAAGGTGTTTTTGACCTAAAAACAGCCGCTTTTAGGTGCTAAATCGACCTCTAGACCAATGAATACGGGCACAAGCAGCTCCTGAATATATAGCGATCAAAACTCTCTCAAGTCAGGCAGTCACACCCGCTGGCCGGGCCACTTACTTGCCGTCTTTGCCGTCCTTCGCGTTGCTTTCGTCCTTCAACTCATCCTTCGGCTCGTCTTTTACCTCAGTCTTCAACTCGCCGTTCTTGCGGCCTGAAAACATCGTCCACCAGACGATAAAGATCAAAATCAGCAAGGCGCCCAGCGCTTCAAGCAACAATAAGGTCATGACGCAATTCCAAACTTGGTATCTAAAACGGTTTCAAACGGCTGCCATTATCGCCAGCGGGCTGGTTTTGGCGGCTTGCTCGGTAGCGCCGCGGTTGACCTTGCCGCCTGCCGCGCCTACCCCGCCTGACGCCCCCGCCAGCACGCGCCCGGTGGACGACAACGGTGTGTTGCCGCCCGTGATCAATCAGGCCAAAAGCCGCTGGGTGCCGGTGCGCTGGGCTGACTTGCCGGGGTTTGAAGACGACAAGCTGCATGAAGCGTGGAACGCCTGGCTGAAAAGCTGCGAGCGGCCGGGCAGCACCTTTGCTGCGCTGTGTACTGATGCGCGCCGCCTGAGCATTGCGCCAGACAGTGAGCAGCGCGCCTGGATGCAGGCGCGGCTGCAGCCCTACCGGGTGGAGTCAACCCAGGGCAGTGCCGACGGGCTGCTGACGAGTTATTTTGAGCCGCTGCTCAAGGCCAGCCGCCTGCCGGGCAACGGCTACGACGTGCCTTTGTTCCGAACGCCTGCAGGCTTTGGCAGCCGCAAGCCGTGGTTTACCCGGCAAGAGATGGACACGCTGCCTGAAGCGCAGGCCGCGCTGCGCGGGCGCGAGATTGCCTACCTGGCCGACCCGATTGATGTGCTGCTGCTGCACATCCAGGGCTCGGGGCGCTTGAGCATTACCGAGCCGAACGGTGCGCAGCGCACCATTCGCGTGGCGTTTGCGGGCACCAATGACCAGCCCTACCGCAGCGTTAACCAGTGGCTGCTAAGCCAGGGCGTGACCAAGATCAACCCCTGGCCTGACGCCACCAAAGCCTGGGCCGCGCAAAACCCACAGCGCGTGCAGCAACTGCTGTGGAGCAACCCGCGCTTTGTGTTTTTTAGAGAAGAAGCTTTGAGTGACCTGGACGCCGCCTTTGGCCCCCGGGGCGCGCAGGGCGTGCCGCTGACGCCGGGCCGCTCGATTGCGGTGGACCCGGGCAGCATCCCGTACGGCACGCCAGTGTGGCTGGCCACACGCGGGGTGGCGGGCAACCTGCAGCGGCTGGTGTTTGCGCAAGACACGGGCAGCGCGATTGTGGGTGCAGTGCGGGCCGACTACTTTGCCGGCACGGGGCCAGAAGCCGGTGAATACGCCGCCAGATTCAACCAGCCACTCAGGCTGTGGGTGCTGTGGCCTAAATAATCCACGATTTACACGCTACTAATTCAGGAGCTTCTTGCGCCCGTATTGATTGGGCTGCAGACCGATTTTATGTATAAAACGGTAGATCACAGCACAATAACTGTCATCCCGGGCTTGACCCGGGATCCATGACCCCGCACCCGAATCGCGCCCTGCGCCGCACCACGACCACTATGGATTGCGGCTCGTAGGCCGCAATGACAGACTGTGCGGGGGCTGAGCAGTGACCTAAAAACGACCTAGCTTACAAAAGCCGCAACGCTGGCCAACGGTAAAAACAAAGTCAGCATTGCATCTGGCAAGCTGATAAAACCGTGGTGAGCATAAAACCTGGCGGCCTGGTTGTCTTTGGCATCCACCACAAACGCATAGGCTGCAATGTCGGCAGTGGCAGCGCGCTGCAAGGCGTTGGCCAGCAGTGCCGCACCCAAGCCTGTCCCCTGATGGGCGCTGCTGACGGCTAACCGACCCATGCGCACGGCAGGCACGAGCGGGTAGCGCGGCAACTTTTTGGCATGGGCTGCGGGCAAGTCAAGCAGGGCAACGCTGGTGGCTGCCAGCGTATAAAACCCGGCAACCGAATCGTCCGCTGCCAGTGCCACAAAACAGGATGCAACGCGCCTTTTGATGTCTTGTGAGACTTGGCTTTTAAAGTAGTCGTCCAGCGCGGGCGTACCGCATGAAAACTGCTTTCGGTCGTGCTGCGCATCGAGCGGCACAACCCGAAAAGGTACTTTTGCGGCTTTCAACCTGGTCAGCCAGCAATCAGTTGGCGCTGCCGTGCAAAAGCACGCTTCAAAGCCGCATTGGGTTTGGCTGGGTTGATCAATGCCTTGGCAAACGCCGCCTGGTCAGCCGCTGACAGGCGCAGCAGCTCGGCGTTTTCAATCGACCGCTGGGCGGCAGCGTGCGCGGCACTGACCACAAAGTCAGTCAGGCTGCGGCCTTCAAGGTCAGCCGCGCGCTTGAGCATGCTGTGTACGTTAGCAGGCAGGCGGGCTTCAAGACGGGCGGAGTTGAGGACAGCAGACATGATGGATTGATATTAAGTGAAGGACATTTCAATTGTACGGCAAATTGCCGGAAATCGCCAAAATCCTCAAGCCAGTCGTATCGCCATCACCCCTGCCACGATCAGGCAAGTGCCGAGTAAGCGGCGCAAAGTGAACGCCTCCTTCAGCAGCCAGGCACCCAGCAGTGCCGCAAACAAAACCGATGTTTCTCGCAAAGCCGCCACCGTTGCAACGGGCGCACGCGTCATGGCCCACAGCGCAATGCCGTAAGACCCGAGCGACGCCAGCGCGCCCAAGCTGGCAATAGGCCAGCGCTGCCGGGCGTAGGTCAGCATGGGTTTACCGCGCCGCGCCAGCATCAGCAGCGCAAACGGCCAGCCGTCGAGCAAAAACAGCGCCGCGATGTATTGCATGGCGTTGCCTGATGCACGCACACCCAGCGCATCGACCACGGTGTAAATGGCAATGATGACGGCATTGGCCAATGCAAAACCTACTGCCTTGGGGGCGTGCCAGACCTGGCGCGTCAAGCCCAGTGCCAGCACACCGCAGCTGATGCCCACAATGCCAGCCCAGGCGATGGGTGAGAGTTTTTCATGCAGCGTGTAGGTGGCCGACAGCGCCACCAGCAGCGGTGCCACGCCGCGCATCAGCGGGTATGTCAGCCCCAGGTCGCCATGTTTGTAGGCCTGCGTGGTGGCGATGTAGTAGGCGATGTGAATGGTGACGGACGTGAGGATGAAAGGCCAGGCCGCTGCGCTGGGCCAGCCGACCAGTATCACCAACGGGACGGCCATCAGCGACGCAATCACGTGGATCACCGCCATGTCGAGTGACTTGTCTGTGCTGGACTTGACCAGTGCGTTCCAGCTGGCGTGCAGCAGTGCGCCCAACAGCACGGCCGCAAACACCGGCCAGGTCAGCGCCAGTGCGTCAGGCTGCAAGCGGGCTTTCAGACATGGCGCAACGCCGGGCACGCTGCATGAAGTGGCTCAGGGGCGGTGTGGTCATGGCTGCGTCTTTGGCCAGGTCGTCCCACAGCCGCAGGCGCACCGCGTCTTGCGCGCCGGGTTGGGTGATGAACGCGGCGGCCTCGTCAGCACTGTAAATGCCGCCTTGCAAAATCAGACTGCGTTTGGAGTCGGGCGATAAATCGGCGTGATAACCCGCATCGGTGGCGCACAGGTAACGCTTGGCATCTACATGCAGCTTGATGGCGTTGAGCACTTCGTCGTCAAACAGGTTACGCAAAAACGGCAGCACGCGGTACTGGTGTACGTCATCCACGCCTTGCAGTGACGGTGTTCCACCCAGGTCATGCAACAGGTGCCCCAGGTCGTGCAGCAGCGCGGCAGTCACCAGCGCATCGTTTGCGCCTTCAACCTCGCCCAGCGCGGCGGTTTGCAGCGCGTGCTGCAGTTGCGTGACCGGCTCGCCGCTGTACTGCTCGTGACCACGCTCGTTAAACAGCCGTTCAATGTCTTGCAGCGTCAGCGCCATGGCATCGAATAGGTCTTGAGGTTTGTAAAACTTTTAATCGCTTCCTGTACGCCTTCTTTGTAGCCCAAACCAGAGTCCTTGATGCCGCCAAAGGGGGTGAGTTCCAGCCGGTAGCCAGGCACTTCACGCACATTGACCGTGCCCACATGCAGCTCACTGACAAAGCGGTTGATGTAGTCAAGCCGATTGGTACACACCGCGCTTGATAACCCGTACGCCGTGCCGTTTGAAATCTGAATCGCTTCTTCAATATTTTTGAAGCGGATAACGGGCGATACCGGGCCAAAGGTTTCTTCTTTGGCAACGGTCATTTGCGGCAGCACATGGTCAAGCAGCGTGGGTGAATACAGCGCACCCCGCCGCTGGTTGCCAGCCAGCAGTTTGGCACCCTGCGCCACGGCTTCGTTGACGCGCGACTCGAACAGCATGGCAGCTTGCGCGTCAATGACGGTGCCCATGTCACTGGCTTTGTCGGCAGGGTCGCCATGCTTGAAGGCGAGGGTTTTGGCCAGCACCTGTTCAACAAAATCACTCGCTACCGCCTCATGCACCAGCAGCCGCTTGACGGCGGTGCAGCGCTGGCCGGAGTTTTTATACGAGCCTTGCACCGCCAGGGTGGAGGCTTCGTCAATATCCGCGTCTTCCATCACGATGATCGGGTCATTGCCGCCCAGCTCCAGCACCACGCGGCGGTAGCCTACCTTTGATGCGATGGTTTTGCCAATGGCCACACCGCCGGTAAACGTGACCAGGTCCACCAGCGGGTTGGTGATCAGTTCGTCGGCAATCTCACGCGGGTCACCGGTGACGACGCTGAGCATCTCGGGCGGCAGCCCGGCTTCATACAGGATGTCGGCAAACAAGATGGCTGAGAAAGGCACTTTTTCAGATGGCTTGAGCACCATGCGGTTATTCGTCGCAATGCTGGGCACCACCTTGTGCGCCACCTGGTTCATCGGGTGGTTAAACGGCGTGATGGCGGTGATCACGCCCAGCAGTGGTGAGCGGTGCGTGTACACACGGCGCTGTTTGCCGTGGGGTGTCAGGTCACAACTGAAAATCTGCCCATCGTCCTTCAGCACCTCTGTGGCACCAAACAGCAGCACATCGCTGACGCGACCTGCCTCGTAAATGGAGTCCTTCAGGCACAGGCCGGATTCAGCTGTGATCAGGTTCGCCACCTCATCAAGCCGGGTTTTGATGATGGCTGCGGCGCGGTTCAAGATGGCAGCGCGCTCGTAGCGGGTCAGCGTGGGTTTGCAGACGTGGGCTGCTTTAAATGTCTCACGTACTTCTTCAAGCGTGGCTTTGGGGACTGTGCCTATCCGCTCCTCGGTGTAGGGGTTGAACACCTCAATCACCCGGTCGCCACTGCGATCTGCACCCACCTTGCGGCCTGCCAGGCGCATGGCGTTCAGGTGGTGGTCTCGGATGTACTGTTCAATCATTCTTAACTCCCTCTCCCACTGGGAGAGGGCAGGGGTGAGGGCTAGCGGTGATTGAAATAAATGCAGAGGTGCAAAAGTGCAGAGCCCTCACCCCAACCCTCTCCCAGAGGGAGAGGGGACTTAAAGATTTCCTCTCCCACCCGGAAAGGGGACTAAAGAGGTAGTGCAACTCAAGATTGCGCATAGTTCAGCGCCAAGTCGAAAGCGTCGAAGTTACGGAATCGTCTTGCGCGGTCAAGCCCAGGCAAAGCGCGGTTCAAAATCAGCGGCACGCGCTGCTCACTGATGCCGCCGTGTGACCGCAGCGGCACTTCAAGCGCCGTCAGGTCGTGGCGCGAAGCCGATGTACCCATGACCGTGAAGCGCTCAGACACCACCACCATGTCGCCAATGCGGTCAGCGGGCAGCTCAAAGCGCTCGGCTGCTTGCGCACGGGGCAACACCACTTCAATGCCTTTGTGTGCCGCCAGTTTTTTGCAGGCAGCAGCCACATCAGCACCCTCAGGCAAATACACCGTGGCAAACGAGCCCAGTGCGCCGTGATGCACCACATACGGGTCAGTGATCGGCAAGATCACACGCGCCACCGACTTGCCAAGCCAGCCGTCAAACCAGTCTTGCAGGTAAATCACGTCGGGCGTGCCGTCCATGGCGACCTTGGCATTCATGCCGTGGTCAGCCGTCAGGGCAATCACGCAGCCCATGGCCTCAAGCTGGCCCAGGTAGCCGTCCATCATTTGGTAAAAAGCATTGGCGCCAGCGGTGCCCGGCGCATGTTTGTGCTGAATGTAGTCGGTGGTGGACAGGTACATCACGTCTGGCCGTGTGGTTTGCATGATCTTCACGCCTGCTGCAAATACAAACTCGGACAGGTCGGCGCTGTACACGCTGGGCAGGGGCAAGCCCGTGAGCGCCAGCACATCTTCAATGCCGTTTTGCGCCAGGCTGACTTGGTCAGCCTTTTCAGCTGAAAAGCAGATGCCTGTCATCTTGTGGCCCAGCAGCGTGCGCAGCTTGTCTTTGGCGGTGATCACAGCGACTGCCTTGCCCGCATCCGCCAGCGCGGCCAGCAGTGTGGGCGCGCGCAGCCACTTCGGGTCATTCATCATGACCTCGGTGCCTGTGCCGGTGTCATACAGATAGTTGCCGCAAATACCGTGGATGCTGGGCGGCACACCGGTGACGATAGACAAGTTATTCGGGTTGGTAAAGCTCGGCACCACGCAATCGGCGGTCAGGCCAGAGCCGAGGGCAAGTGTGCGTTTGAGCCAGGGCATGTGACCCGTGGCCACGGCCTGCGCCAGGTAGTCGGGCTCGCAGCCATCGACGCATACCACCACGGTAGGTTGGCTGGGAAGTTTGTAATGTCTGCCGTTCAGATTCAAATCAGCGTTTGTCACGTTTGCTCTCTACTTTCATATTTTTGGGCTTGGTTTGTTTGCGCAAGTCGTTGTCAATCGTTCGCTCTTTGCTTTCCATCGCATGCCTGAACATGGCTTTGCCCGCCGCATCCGCATCGCCCGAGGCAATCGCCTTGACGATTTGCCGGTGCTCACTGGCAGACACCGGCATCAGCCAGCCGTTGGCCAGGTTCATTCGCCTGAACAGCGACAGTTCCTTGATCAGCTTGCGGTAAATTTCCGTCAGCTTGCGGTTACCCGCCATCTCAACCAGGCGGTCATGAAACTTGAGGTTCAGTAGGTGGTAGTTATAGGCATCCTGCGCCTTGACCAACTTCTCCATCGCGTCCACCAGCGCCTTGATTTCTTTGAGCTGGGCAGGCGTGATGTTGGCGGCCAGTTGCCTGCCCACCAGTTCATCCATCACGGCGCGCAGGTCAAAAATATCGATGGCTTCGTCCATCGGAATGTCGCGCACAAAGACACCACGATTTTTTTCAAAACGTACCAGGCCGGCTTCTTCAAGCATGCGGAAAGCCTCACGCACCGGCCCGCGCGACACGCCCAGCTTCAAGGCCAGCGCGGCTTCAATCAATTTGCTGCCGGGGGCGTATTCACCTACCAAAATGGCGCGCTCAATTTCCTGCTGCACCACAGTGGTGAGGGAGCTGCTCTGAAGCAGGGCAATGGTCGGATTCAAAACCGCATTCATGGATGTATTGAAGCACAAACCATTAAATTGTCAACAATTTACAAAAAACAATTGACAGGATGTAACGACCAGCGTTAAATCTGTTGGCAAGGCTGATTCAGGTCGGGCTTTGTCATCAGCTTGTCATGCTGCTGACACGAACAGGCCACAAGATAACAAGTTTTTACAAAGGACTTTTATGCAACAAGCATCCGCTTTTAAATTCTTCGTTCGGGCAATCTCTGTTGCCAGCCTGATGGCATTCAGCACTTTTGCCTCTGCTCAAAAAACCCAGCTGCTGGTGTATACCGCGCTGGAGACCGACCAGCTCAAGGCCTACCAGGAAGGCTTCAATAAAGTCAACCCGGACATTGAGATCAAGTGGGTGCGTGACTCGACTGGCGTGATCACTGCCAAACTGCTGGCTGAAAAGTCAAACCCGCAAGCTGACGCAGTGATGGGCGTGGCTGCATCCAGCCTGGCGCTGCTTGACAAGCAAGCCATGCTGGAGCCTTATGCGCCGCTGAATCTGGACGCCATCATGATGAAGTACCGCGACACCAAAAAAGTGCCCGCCTGGTTTGGCATGGATGTGTGGGGTGCGACGATTTGCTTTAACACCGTGGAAGCGCAAAAGCGCAATTTGCCCAAGCCTGAAACCTGGAAAGACCTGACCAAGCCGATTTACAAAGGCCAGATTGTCATGCCCAACCCGGCGTCCAGCGGCACCGGCTACTTTGATGTGACCGCGTGGCTGACATTGTTTGGTGACGACAACGGCAAGGGCGGCGGCTGGAAGTACATGGATGCGCTGCATGAAAACATTGCCCAGTACACCCATTCGGGCTCCAAGCCCTGCAACATGGCGTCCGCTGGTGAGTTTGTCATGGGCATCTCATTTGAATACCGCGCCAATTCCAACAAGGCCAAAGGTGCGCCAATTGATTTGATCTTCCCGAAAGAAGGCCTGGGCTGGGATCTGGAGGCCTTTGCGATTCACAAGGGCACGAAAAAACTCGACGCTGCCAAGAAGCTGGCGGATTGGGCATCCAGCAAAGACGCGATGATTTTGTACGGCAAGAACTTTGCGATCACGGCGCAACCTGGCCTGGCTTCAGCCCTGCCAAACATTCCGAAAGACTACGAAGCACGCCTGGTCAAGATGGACTTCAACGTGGCGGCTGAGAACCGTGAGCGTGTATTGGCCGAATGGACAAAGCGCTATAACAGCAAATCAGAGAAGCGCTGAAGTATGGCTTTCGCTGCCTCCCCTTCCGGGGGAGGAAAGCACGAAGTTCCCTCCCCTGCTGGGGGAGGGTTAGGGTGGGGGCAAGTGCGGAAACAGTTCATATATCGTGCGTGCCCCCATCCCAACCTTCCCCCGGCGGGGGAAGGAGCAAGTCAGACGACACTTCAGGTTTGCTTTCACCTCATTGATCTCCACGAATGAACCAGAACAACTTTCTTGCCCTTCGGAATATCCGCAAGGAGTTTGGCGCTTTTACCGCGCTGCAAGACATCCATCTGGACATTCGCAAGGGTGAGTTTGTCTGCTTTTTGGGGCCCTCGGGCTGCGGCAAGACCACGCTGCTTCGCATCATTGCCGGGCTGGATGTGCAGACGGCGGGCGAGGTGCATCAAAACGGCAAAGACATCTCGCGCCTGCCGCCCGCGCTGCGCGACTACGGGATAGTGTTTCAAAGTTATGCGCTCTTCCCTAACCTGACGGTTGCCGATAACGTGGCTTACGGGTTGGTGAATCGCAAGACACCCAAAGCCGAGTCGTTAAAGCGCGTGACAGAGCTGGTCAAGCTGGTCGGCCTGCCGGGCAGTGAAGGCAAGTACCCGAGCCAGTTGTCAGGTGGCCAGCAGCAGCGCATAGCACTGGCACGCGCCTTGGCCACATCACCGGGTTTGCTGCTGCTGGACGAACCGCTGTCGGCACTGGACGCACTTGAGCGGGTGCGCCTGCGCCAAGAGATTCGCGCCCTGCAACAAACGCTGGGCGTGACCACCATCATGGTGACGCACGACCAGGAAGAAGCCCTGAGCGTGGCTGACCGCATTGTGGTGATGAACCACGGCGTGATTGAGCAGGTCGGCACACCGATGGAGATTTACCGCGAACCTGCCTCGCCGTTTGTAGCGGACTTTGTCGGCAAGGTCAACGTGCTGCCAGCGCGGGTGTCAAACGGTGAGTTGCGCTTTGGCGCGCTCAGCTTACCGTGCGAAGGTGCAGACCGTGATGTGAAAATTTACCTGCGACCTGAAGACGTGCTGGCCAGGCCGATTGCTGACGGCGATGCGCATGTGTTTGACGCAACGCTGGAGAAAATTGAATTTCTTGGCTCGTTTTGTCATGTGCATGTGGGCTCACCTGCGCTGGGCGACCACAAGCTCACGGTGTACCTGTCACTGAACTTTTTGTCTGAACAAAGCCTGCAGGTCGGCTCATCGCTCAAACTCAAGTTGATGCCCGAGCGCATCAAGGTCTTTTGATGTCAGTCGTCACTTTGCGTCCCGCTGTCAAGCAGCAGACACATTGGGTTGACTATTTAGGCCATCTGTTACTCGCGCTGATTGCGCTGGTTTTGCTGGCATTTTTGGCTGCCCCTTTGCTGGCTATTTTGCTGCAAGCCCTTGAAGGCAAAGCGGGCCAATTCGTCTGGTTTGACAACTTTCTCGCCTATGCGCAAACGCCGGCATTGCTTGAAAGTTTGTGGAACAGCATCTGGGTGTCCGGCCTGGTCACGCTGATTGCCGTGCCGCTGGCATTCGGTTTTGCTTATGCGCTGACACGGTCATGCATGCCATACAAGGCGCTGTTTCGCGGCATCACGTTGATCCCGCTGCTAGCGCCGTCACTGCTGTCAGCGATTTCCCTTATTTACTGGTTTGGCAATCAGGGCGTACTGAAGAGCTGGATGCAGGCTGTGGGCATTGACCAGATTTACGGCGCGCCGGGCATTGTGGTGGCTGAATGTTTTGCGGTGTTTCCTCATGCGCTGATGATTCTGGTCACGGCCTTGAGCCTGTCTGATGCTCGTCTGTATGAAGCCGCTGATGCAATGGGCACGAGCGCCGCGCGCAAGTTTTTCACCATCACGCTGCCGGGTGCCAAATACGGCTTGATATCGGCTGCGCTGATGACCTTTACATTGGTCATCACTGACTTCGGCATTCCGAAAGTCATCGGCGGCAACTTCAATGTGCTGGCTACTGATGTTTTCAAACTGGTGATTGGCCAGCAAGACTTTGCCAAAGGCGCAGTCGTCGCCATTTTGCTGCTGCTGCCTGCGGTGCTGACGTTTGCAGTGGATGGCTATGTCAGCAAGCGCCAAACCGCCATGCTGACGGCCCGCGCCGTGCCCTACAGAGCCAAGCCATCACGTGGCTACGACGCGCTGATGACGATGTATTGCTGCGTGATTGCCTTTTTGGTGCTGGCCATGCTGGGCATGGCGGTGTTTGCATCGTTTGCAAGTTTTTGGCCCTACAACCTGACGCCCAGTTTGCGGCATTACACGATGGGCCTGGTCGATGCTGAAGTGGGTGTGGGTTTTGTCAACAGTCTGAAGATGGCGGCTGGCACGGCTGTGTTTGGCACAGCGCTGGTCTTTATCGGCGCGTACCTGCTTGAAAAAACCAAGGGCATGGACGGCCTGCGCGGCGTGGTGCGCATGCTGGCCATGTTGCCGATGGCTGTGCCGGGCCTGGTGCTGGGCTTGGGCTATATTTTCTTTTTCAATGCGCGTGAGAATCCGCTCAATGGCCTGTACCACACGCTGACCTTGCTCACGCTTTGCACCATCGTTCACTTTTACACCACGGGACATTTGACAGCAATCACAGCGTTAAAAAGCTTGGATGGCGAGTTTGAGTCGGTCAGTGCATCGCTGAAAGTTCCGTTTTACAAAACCTTCTGGCGCGTGACCTTGCCCATCTGCACGCCAGCATTGATTGACATTGCCCGCTACTTTTTTATCAACGCCATGACCACGATTTCAGCCGTTGTGTTTTTATACTCGCCCGAAACCAAAGTGGCCTCGATTGCGATTTTGAACCTGGACGAAGCCGGTGAAATGGGGGCGGCTGCGGCGATGGCGGTGCTGATTGGTTTGGCGTCAACGGTTGCCACTTTGCTTTTCATGGGTTTAGGATGGTGGGTCAACAGACACACCCAAGCATGGAAAAAATGAAGCCCCCACGCTTTTCACTTTGTGTAATGCGCTGCCCCCCGAGGGGGCTAAGCTTGCTTGGGGCGGCCCTGCGCTGCGCTTGACCTCACGTTGAATAAAAATATGGACAGAGACAAAATCCTCCTCACCCCCGGCCCGCTGACCACTACTCTGCGCACCAAGCTGGCCATGCTCAAAGACTGGGGTTCATGGGACGCTGACTTCAATGCTGTCACCGCCAGCGTGCGCCACAGCCTGCTCAGCATCATTCATGGCCATGACTCGCATGTGGTCGTGCCCTTGCAAGGCAGCGGTACTTTCAGTGTTGAAGCTGCCGTGGCAACCGTTGTGCCGCAAGACGGCCATGTGCTGGTGCTGGACAACGGCGCCTACTGCAAACGCGCTGCCAGGCTCACCACACTGATGGGGCGGCGCTGTACTCTGATGCCTTTTGACGAAGCAGCGCAGGTCTCGCCTGCCGCACTGGCAGACAGGCTCAAACAAGATAGCAGCATCACTCACGTTGTACTGATTCACTGCGAAACCGGGGCTGGTGTGCTTAACCCACTGCAAGACATTGCCGACGTTTGTAAAGCGCATGGCAAAGGGCTGATCGTTGACGCGATGAGCTCGTTTGCAGCACTGCCGATTGATGCGCGTACCCTGCGGTTTGATGCGTTGGTAGCCGCCAGCGGCAAGTGCCTGGAGGGCGTGCCCGGCATGGGTTTTGTCTTCATCCGCAAGGCGATTCTTGAAGGCTGTGCAGGCCGCAGCCAGTCACTCGCCATGGACTTGTACGACCAGTACGCCTACATGGAAAAAACCACGCAGTGGCGGTTTACGCCACCTACGCATGTGGTGGTGGCGCTGAGAGAGGCGATTGCGCAATTTGAGGAAGAAGGCGGCCAGCCCGCGCGCCTGGCGCGCTACACCCGAAACTACGAAACGCTGATTGACGGCATGGCCAGGCTGGGCTTCAAGCCTTTTCTAAGTCCCACCATTCAAGCGCCCATCATCGTCACGTTTCATGCGCCTGCTGACGCAAAGTATGACTTCAAAACCTTTTACATGGCAGCACGCGAGCGCGGCTTTGTCCTGTACCCCGGCAAGCTGACACAGGTAGAAACTTTTCGGGTGGGCTGCATTGGTGCGATTGGCCCGCGTGAAATGGAGCAGGCCGTGCAAGCGATCGCTGGCGCGCTGCTTGAGATGGGCATTACTTCCGCTGCACCAGAACACGGCTAAATAAAGGACGCATCATGGCCAGCAAACTTCACCCAGCCGTTGCCGCCATCCAAAAATCTGGCGCTGCCAAAGTCAAGGTGGCGGTCAGCGACATTGACGGCGTGCTGCGCGGCAAGTACCTGCACAAAGACAAGTTTTTTGGCGCAGCCGAGCCTTACCCCGCAGGTGGCTTTGGCTTTTGCGATGTGGTGCTGGGCTGGGACATGATGGACAGCTGCTACGACAACACGACGGTCACGGGCTGGCAACACGGCTTTCCGGATGCGTTGGCGCGGCTGGACTTGAACACCGCGCGGCATGTGCCGTGGGACGAAGGTGTGCCGTTTTTCCTGGGCGAGTTTGTCAATGCCGACGGCACGCCGCACGCCGTATGCCCACGCCAGACGCTCAAGCGCGTGCTCAAGCGGGCTGAAAAAATGGGCTTCTCAGCCATGACGGGCATGGAGTTTGAGTGGTTCAACTTTTTGGAAACGCCGCAAAGCTGGGCCGCCAAGAAAGGCGTGGGGCCTGAGCAACTGACGCCGGGCATGTTCGGCTATTCATTGCTGCGCATGAACCAGAACAAAGGTTTTTTCAAAGCCATCATGGACGAGATGCTCGCCTTTGGCGTGCCGATTGAAGGCCTGCACACCGAGACCGGCCCTGGCGTGTATGAGGTGGCCATCAGCTTCAGTGAAGCGCTTGAGCAGGCCGACCGCGCCATTTTGTTCAAAACGGGTTGCAAAGAAATCGCCTCGCGCTTTGGCATCATGCCCAGCTTCATGGCCAAGCCGAATCAGCAGTTGCCGGGTTGCAGCGGCCACATTCACCAGAGCTTGTCTGACGGCAAAAATAACCTGTTTTACGACGCAAAAAACCCGCGCAAAATGAGCAAACTGTTTGAGAGCTATGTCGCCGGGCAAGTCGCCTGCATGATGGACTTTGGCCCGATGATCTGGCCCACCATCAACAGCTACAAGCGTCTGGTCGATGGCTTTTGGGCACCCGTCAAACCGACCTGGGGCATTGACAACCGCACCGCCAGCTTTCGCGTGATTGCAGGCAGCCCCAAAGCCACGCGACTGGAAACGCGCTGCCCCGGCGCAGACGTGAACCCCTACCTGGCCATGGCCGCCGTGATTGCTGCCGGGCTGGACGGCGTTGAAAAAGGCCTCAAGCTCACCGCCCCGCCGATCACTGGCACCAATGGCGGTGCAGAACATATTGCCAGAGCACCCCGCACACTGATCGAGACCACACGCATTTTTCAGCAGTCAGACATTGCCAGAGACTGGCTGGGTGACACCTTCATCGACCACTTTGCAGCAACTCGCGACTGGGAATGGCGCCAGTGGCTGGACGGCGTGACAGATTGGGAATTGAAGCGGTATTTTGAGATTATTTGAGCTCGAATATAACGTCGAAAGAAACATCGTAAAAAGTAAGGCAAAATAGATATTCGCCTTACTTGTTATTCATGTCTTTGCATTTGCAAATAAAACAGGAGCTCACATGGAAGAAGCTACTCTTACCAGTAAAAGTCAAATCACCATGCCCAAAGCCGTTCGTGACGCGCTTGGTTTGGAGACGGGTGACAAAATTCGTTTTGTACCTGCTCGCAATGGGTTTCGTATCGTTGCCATGCGCGGTGACATATCGTCGTTGAGCGGTATTTTCAAAGGTCGTCGCGACAAACCTTTGACGATTGCTGAAATGAATCAATCTATCCAGGAGATGGGTTCTCGCGGAGAGCCGCGGAGGTGATTGGTGTTGACACCAATGTTCTCGTGCGTTACTTCACGCAGGACGACCCGCTGCAAGGGCGGCTCGCCCAACGCTTCATCAACGAATATCTTGTCAGTCACGGTCCTGGATACATATGTCTGGTCGTACTGGCTGAACTTGCATGGGTTCTGCGATCTCGCTACAAAGTGACGCGTCTTGAGCTGATTCAAATTGTGGAGCAGCTCCTGGCCAGCGACCATCTTGAGGTTCAAGAAACCAACTCGGTGTGGCTGGCGCTTGACGAGTATGAGCAGACCAGCGCTGATTTTGCTGATGCGCTGATCGCAGCGTTAAGCATTCAACGCGGCTGCCACAAGATTTTCACCTTTGATGCCAAGGCAACTCGCATCGAAGGCATGGAAATGTTGGTGTGAAAATATTTTCACAAACACACGATCAAACAAAGGTTTTCGGATGACCATCAGCAATTTCAATTTCCCAACCCCCATCAAGTTCGGCGCAGGCGCGCGCAAGCTGGTGGCTGCGCATTTGCTGAACGCGGGCTACAAACGCCCGCTGATCGTGACGGACAAGGCACTGGGTGCGCTGCCTGTGATGTCTGAATTTCTAACCCACTTAAACGGCCTGGATGTTGACGTTTTTTCAGGCGTATTTGGCAACCCGACCTGCAGCCAGGTGATGGCAGGCGCATCGGCATACAAAGCCCATAACGCCGATTGCGTGATTGGCTTTGGCGGTGGTGCTGCGCTGGATGTTGCCAAGGTGGTGGGTGTTGCGGCCACACATGACGGTGACATTCTGGAATACGTTTGGGATCATCCACAAGTCAAACCTATCGTTAACGAACTGCCATATTTTGTGGCGCTGCCCACCACGTCGGGTACGGGTTCTGAAGTCGGCCGATCCAGCGTGGTGAGCGAGGACGACACGCACCTCAAGCGCGTGGTGTTCAGCGCCAAGATATTAGCCAGGTGCGTGTTTGCTGACCCAGAACTCACACTCGGTTTGCCGCCCCACATTACCGCCGCCACCGGCATGGACGCGCTGACCCACAACATTGAAAGCTACCTGTCGCCTGCCTACCACCCGCTGTGTGATGGTATTGCGCTGGAGGGCACGCGCATCGCCGCCGCCGCACTGCTGACTGCTTACAAGGAGCCGGGCAACCTGCAGGCGCGCAGCGACATGATGATGGCGTCGATGATGGGCGCGATTGCTTTTCAAAAAGACCTGGGGGCCGTACATTCATGCGCCCATGCGCTAGGCGCAGTGTGCGACCAGCACCACGGCCTGGCCAACGCGCTGATGATTGACACCGTGCTGGCATGGAACTACGAAGCCGTACCGGGAAAGTTTGACGAGCTGGCGCATGTGTGTGGTGTGGCTGGCGGCGGCAAGGCGTTTGTGGGTTGGTTGCAGCAGCTCAAACAAAGCCTGGGTATTGTTGGGCCACTGTCAAAGCATGGTGTGACGGCAGCGCACCTGCCGCGCCTGGTAGAAATTGCCACGGCTGACATTTGCCACCAGACCAACCCGCGACCCTGCACCGCCCAAGACTTTGAGGCGCTTTTCAAGGCCGCCTTGTAGTTATCCTAGAAACGGCAGTTGACCGCTAGCAAACGTCTCATAAACCTCATGAACACTCACTTTCTTGATCTTCTACACGCTCACCTTTTGGGTGACAGCGCTATGCACCCGATTGCACCACGCCCAACGCGCCCAGCTGCGTTGCTCCGCCTAGCGGGCAGTAGCCCGCGTCGTTGTCTCGCCTTGCTGGGCACGCTGGGCGCGGCACACTCGGACGCATCCAACTGCCGTTTCTAGGATCATGACCGACAAACTCAAAATCGGTATCAGCGCCTGCTTCATGCACCCTGATGCAGCGCGCAGCAGCTTTGCCTTCAAGACGCTGCAATATGTTGAGCAGTCGATGGCGCACTGGGTCATGTCTGGCGGCGCATTGCCTGTGATGGTGCCGTCACCTGTGGACAGCATGACCGGTGTTGATGTCAACGATTACGCCCAGTGGCTAGACGGCCTGGTGCTGCACGGTGGCGCTGACGTGTGGCCGGGCAGCTATGGTGAAGAGCCCTTGCACGCCGCCTGGCATGGCGACCGCATTCGGGACGAGTATGAACAAGCCTTGGTACATGCATTTGTCAAAGCAGGCAAGCCGGTGTTTGGCGTGTGCCGTGGCCTGCAGTTGATCAACGTGGCCTTTGGCGGCACGCTGTACCAGGACATCAGCACGCAACGGCCGGACTCACGCACACACCGCGATGGCAAAGCCTATGACAAACACTTTCACACGCTTGAAATAGTGCCTGAAACACGTCTTAGCGCCCTGCTGACGAGCGTAAGCAGCTATAAAATAAATAGCATTCATCACCAGGGCATCAGGCAGCTGGCAGACGGTTTTGTGGCTGAAGCGCATTGCCCTGACGATGGTGTGATTGAAGCCATCCGCCATACTGGCTCCAGCTATATCGCCGCAGTGCAGTGGCACCCAGAGTTTCACAGCGCCGAGCTGGGTACGCTGGACGATGCGCCGCTGCTGGCTGATTTTTTGAATGCTGCCCAACAAACTGTTAATCAGGGCTGATGTCTGAATTTCCGTTCGGGTTGAGCCTGTCGAAACCCTTCGACAAGCTCAGGGCGAACGGTTCATGGTTCACAAGGCCGAATCAATAAAACCGCTTCACTATGACCGAATTGAATATCTACAACCCTGCTACAGGTGAATTGATCAGCACTTTGCCAGCAGACGACGCAGCATCGGTCGCCATCAAATCTGTTGCTGCCCGCAATGCCCAAGCCACCTGGGCGAAAGTACCGCTGACTGAGCGCAAAGCCTGCATCATGCGCTTTCGTGCTGGTATCGTGGCTGAGCTTGACGCGCTGGCAACCATCATGACGCGCGAGACTGGCAAGCCCATCAGCATGTCGCGCAATGAGCTCAATGGTTTGCTTGGGCGTATTGATTTTTTTCTGGCAGAAGTTGACGCCAGCACTGCCACGCAAACCGTGTTCAACGATAGCGGCATGACGGAGCAGATTGAACACACACCGCTCGGCGTGGTGGCCAATATCTCGGCGTGGAACTACCCCTGGTTCGTGGGCGGGAATGTGTTTATTCCCGCGCTGCTGACAGGTAACGCCGTGCTGTACAAGCCGTCTGAATACGCCGCCATGACAGGCTTGGCCATCGAGCGACTCCTTCATGCGGCAGGTGTGCCAAAAGCTGTTTTTGCAGCACTGATTGGCGGTGGTGAAGTCGGCGCTGCCTTGCTGGCGCAGAAAATCGATGGCCTCTTTTTTACCGGCTCGCATGCCACTGGGGTCAAAATTGCGCAAGTACTCGGCCCCCGACTGATCAAACTGCAACTGGAACTGGGCGGCAAAGACCCGACCTATGTTTGCGAGGATGCCAACGTGCAAGACGCCGCTGCGTCACTGGCCGATGGCGCGATGTACAACACCGGGCAAAGCTGCTGCTCGGTCGAGCGCATTTATGTCCATGAGAAAATCTACGATGCGTTTGTGGCAGCGTTTGTCGAGGTGGTCAAAACCTTCAAAGTCGGCGACCCGTTGGATGACGCAACCTACATTGGCGCCATCACGCGCGCCCCGCAGCTTGACGTACTGGATGCGCAGGTACTAGATGCCAAAGCCAAAGGCGCAACCCTGCTGCTCGGTGGCCAGCGCTTGGCCGGCCCAGGCAATGCCTACGCGCCCACCGTGTTTGCTAACGTCAACCACACGATGGCATTGATGCGTGAAGAAAGCTTTGGCCCGATCATCGGCATTCAAAAAGTGTCAAGCGACGCCGAAGCCGTGCAACTGATGAACGACACCCGCTACGGCCTGACGGCAGGTGTCTTTTCACCCGATGAAGCACGCGCCAAGGCGCTGTTGGCCCAAGTCAACGCAGGCAGCGTGTACTGGAACTGCTGCGACCGCGTCAGCCCTCGCCTGCCGTGGAGCGGTTATGGGGATTCAGGTGTGGGGCTAACATTGTCAAGCTACGGTATTCAAACCTTCACCCGGCCCAAGGCTTGGCATTTGCGTCAGGCAGCGTAACAAGCGCTATATTATTCATAGCTGCTTGCGCCCGTATTGATTGGGTTAGAGGCCGATTTGATACCTGAAAACACTTCAATTTAACGTAAAACACCATGAAAATCGACAAAAACACCGCCGTTACCCTGCAATTCAAAGTCACCGACCTGCAAGGCAAGCTGATTGAAGACGGCAAAGAGCCCAGCGTGTATTTGCACGGCGGCTACGGCAACACCCTGCCGAAAATTGAAGAAGCGCTGGAAGGCAAAGAAAGCGGCTACCAGGTCACACTGGAGCTGCAAGCCGAAGACGCCTTTGGCCTGCGCGACGAAGGCCTGCTGCGCAGCCTGCCCAAAAAGCAGTTCCCGCCCGGCGTCAAAGTCGGCGGCCAGCTAGAAGGCCACGGCGGTGACGGCAAGATGATGGTCTTCAACGTCATGAAGATCAAAGGCGACACCGTGCTGCTAGACGGCAACCACCCGCTGGCAGGCAAGGCACTGCGCTTTGCCATCAAGGTCATCAGCGTGCGCGAGGCGAGTGAAGAAGAAATTGCCCACCAGCACGTGCATGGCGAGCATGGGCATCATCATTGATGGGTTGATGTTGGGTTGATCAGGGATACTTGTCGCTATTAATAATGTAGCTGCTTACTCTTGTATTTATTGGGCTACAGGCTATTTTTTCACCTGAATACGTAACTACTTAGTACCTGTCATCCCGGCCTCGAGCCGGGATCCATGTCCCCTGCGGTGCTTGCATGGAATCGGGTTCATGGATTGCGGGTCAAGCCCGCAATGACATGCGAGGTGGCTGAGTAGCTACCTGAAAACGCTCACTTTTAGCGCAAGCCAGTTATGGTGCCAAGCTGCTCGACCAGTTGGGCGATCAATTGGCGCAAGAGTTTGGCCGTGGATTTGAGGCCAAAAACCTGCGGCGCATGCTTCAATTTGCGGTGGCTTTCCCGGATGCAGAGAAAGTCGCATCACTGATGCGACATTTGAGCTGGACGCATTTTCTGCAACTCCTGCCCCTCAAAACCGATGTTGCCCGTTGGTTCTATGCGCAGCAGAGTGTTGAGTCTGGCTGGAGCGTGCGCGAACTCCATCACCAGATCGAACGCAAAGCCTTTGAACGCACCGAGCTTGCCGCATTGCAAGCACCTGCCCCCGTTCTGGCTGAACCTGTCGAAGCCAATCCCGCCCAGGTCTTCAAAGACCCGTACTTCCTCGACTTTTTAGGTCTGCACCAAGGCCACGACGAGGCCGACCTGGAGTCCGCCATCTTGCGCCAGCTTGAAGCCTTTATTTTGCGCCGAGTCCAGCCGCGAGCAAGTCGAGCTGCTGCAAATGCACAAAGACGGCATCACCGTGGCCGAATACTGGACCGAGCTGCTGCCCAAGGCAGAGCTGGAGCAAAAGCTGCACGCCGCCTTGCTGGAGGCGCGGGAACGGTTGGCGCGGCGTGGGCTGTTGTTTAAAGGTGGCGATGATGAGTGAGCTGCCACAAGGCTTGCCAGACGATGGTTTGACGGGCTGGGCAGCTAAGGCGTTGGTGTGAGTGGCCGAGTTAGTCGCTATTAATTTACTAGCTGTTTGCGCGCGTATTTATTGGTCGAAAGGCTGATCTGATACCTGAAAATCACGCTTTTTAGCTCAAAAACATCTTGTCAAACGGAATCAGCAGTCGAAACCAAACGGCTCACGTCATCCAGCAAAAGCGCCACCAACGCTATCAAGCTTTGCACATAGTTAGGCTCAACTTCCAAGTAGCCCTCGTACTCGGCTAAATTGCGTTTGTTGTGGGCGCTGTCAAGCTGCCGCCACTGCACTGCCGACCAGCCCACGGTGTGCTGTAGGGTCTGGAACACCAAATACCGGTTTTCACTGCGATAGCCGTGCCAGCGCAGCGCTGCCAAGCCTGCCGCATGCCCCACTGAATAAGCCGATATAAACCGGCCCTCAATCGAATTGGATTCACGCTTGGCATCGTCCAGGTGCTTGCGCGCCATCGCCAGCAAGCGCTCAATGTCCAACCCGCTGGCAGGCTCTGCTTTAAGCTGGCCAATCTTGGCTAAATTTTCAAGCGCGGTATTGCTCATTCAAGGCTCCCAAACATCAACTCAACCGGCCCCGCCACAATGCGCTGCACCACCGACCCAGCTTCTCTGCGCGGCGCGCACTGAACTCGCCCGGCGTGTACAGCTTGACCTCAATGCGCCGCCCAAGCCGCTCCTCTAGCGGTAACAACAGCGCCAGTGCGTCGCCCAATTGCACGCTGCTTGACACCAGCAGCACATCCACATCGCTTGCCGCATGTTCAGTGCCCTTGGCCACTGAACCAAAGACCAGCGCCACCTGCAAGCTGCTGGCCAGCGGGCGCAACGCATCTGTGATCGCAGGCACAGCGCCCATTGTCTTGCGCACCAGGTTCGCCAAGTCGGCAAACACCGGGCTAGCCGGGTTGGCTTTTACCCGGCGCAAG
>JBASFP010000007.1:0-45429 GCA_049653085.1 Polaromonas sp. | reverse complement strand
GCGAATCCCATCAGGGACAGTGACCAAAAGTCACATCTGAAGTCCGAATGTACGGGTGCAATCTTTACTTTCTAGCCACCATGAATTGAAAGCTTGGCATACCGGGAGCGTCCATGTACAGCTCCTGTTTTAATAGTAACTGGCAAACAGCTCTTTCCCTGAATCAATCTTGTCATTCGGGTTACGGTCAAGCTTCGGATGCCGTCATCAGCCTTCAGCCGGTTGGGGAGCTATTCAGCCTCAATAAGCTGCTGAGCCAACTGATGCAATCGGTGCGCTGGGTTAACCAGCGCATCCAGCACACTGAAATGATGCAACCCCGGCAGCTCTTCACACACCTGCACCGTTTTTTTGCCCCAGGCTTGTTGAATCAACTGGTTGTGCCGCAAGAACTCTGCGCTCTCCATACCGCCAGCCACGCTGTACAGCGTGCCTTTGCGCGGTGCGGGCAGCAGGGCCGGGCTGGCTTTGCGGACTTGCACGGGTGTGAGTTTGAGCGAGTCTTTCACGTTGGGTGCGTGGCGCAAAGGCTCCAGGTCATACAAGCCTGAAATGGACAGCGCGTTTTTTACCAGATCAGCCGGCAAATCTTTGGCGTAAGCCTTCCACACGCAAGCCAGCATCATGGCCGCCAGATGCCCGCCCGCTGAGTGGCCGATGACGGTGATGCGCTTCGGGTTGCCGCCGTGCTGCGCAATGTTGCGGTAAACCCAGGCAAGGGCGCGCACCATTTGCATCGTGATTTCTGGAATCGTCACCGCGGGGCACAGGTCGTAATTGACCACCGCCACACAAGCGCCCTGTTTGGTGAATGCGGGGGCGACAAACGAATGGTCAGACTTGTCGAGCGAGCGCCAGTAACCGCCATGGATAAACACCACCACAGGCGCGTCTTTGTCTGCACCCGGAAACACATCGAGCTTTTCACCTGGCGCTTTGCCATAGGCCACATCCAACGTGCAAGGATGGCTGCTTCTGACTGCTTTTGAGGTTTGCACCCACTTGTCGAAGTAAGTGGCGTAGTCAGGCACCAGGCTGCGGTTGTTGTACATGCTGTCCAGCCATGCGGGGTCTTTGAGGTTCATGTTGTGGTCCTGAAAATAATGGATTCGACGCTATCTTTGCACAGCTTTGCGAGAGGCACGGTAATTACGGGTTAACCCGCAAGGCAGAATCTTCAACTCAACGTATTCTGTATACAGAGTTGAATCATGACATCGCACCTCATCAAAATCGAATCCACACCTGACCTGGTTGAACAGGTCTATGCCAGCCTGCTCGACGCCATCAGCGACGGCACGCTGCCGCCCGGCGCGCGCATCATGCAGGAAGACATTGCCGAGCAACTGGCCGTGTCACGCCAGCCCGTGTTGCAGGCGCTGCGCTTGCTGCGCAAAGACGGTTTTGTGCTGGATGCCCCCGGCCGTGGTGTGCTGGTCGCGCCGCTGGACGTGACAACGCTGGTGCAGATTTACCAGGTACGCAGCACGTTGGACGCGTTGGCTGCCAGGCTGGCCGCGCAAGCTAAGGTTGCACTGGATGCGCAACTGATGACCCAGGGCCGCGTGGCCGCGCGCGGCACAGACATCAAGGCCATGATGACGGCTGATGCAGCTTTTCACACCGCCATCTATGTGGCATCTGGCAACCCATTGATCGCCCAAACCGCACAAACGCATTGGCACCACATTCGCCGCGCCATGGGGGCTGTGTTGCAGTTGGCCACCATGCGTGAATCAATTTGGGACGAGCACGAAGCGATTGCCAAAGCCATTGCGCGTGGTGACGCCGCCAAAGCCGAAACCCTCATACGCCAGCATGGCGAGGACGCTGGCCGCAACCTGGCGCATTTACTGACCCAAGCCCTTTTTAAAACGACGTAAGCAACCCCGGAGACACCCATGAAACTGACCCCCGACCAACTCGCCCAATTTGACCGTGACGGTTACCTGTTTTTCCCAGGCCACTTCACGCCTGAAGAAACGCAAAACCTGACCGATGCTGTGCCAGAGCTGTACAGCCGCTACGAGGACTACAACGTGCGTGAAAAAGGCAAAGACGCGGTACGCACCAACTTTGCAGCCCACATGTACAGCGAGCCGTTTGCCAAGCTGGCGCGCCACCCGCGCATGATTGAGCCGGTAGAAAGCCTGTTGGGCGAAAAGCTCTACATGCACCAGTTCAAAATCAACGGCAAGATGGCTTTTGAAGGCGACGTGTGGCAGTGGCATCAGGACTACGGCACCTGGCTTAACGACGACCACATGCCGACTGAACGCGCCATGAACATTGCGATTTTCCTGGACGACGTGACCGAGCACAACGGCCCGCTGATGTTCATCCCCGGCAGCCACAAAAAAGGCGTGGTCGAGGCCAAGCATGACCTCACCACCACCAGCTACCCGCTGTGGACGGTGGACAACAACCTGATTCGACAACTGGTGCAGCGCGCGGGCGGCAAAGAAGGCGGCATCGTCAGCCCCAAAGGCCCGGCAGGTTCGATGATTTTGTTTCACTCCTGCCTGGTGCATGCGTCGGGCAGCAACCTGTCGCCGTTTGACAGGGTCAGCGTCTACCTGAGCCTGTGTGCGGTCAGCAACCACATCCGCCGCCACAAGCGCCCTGAATACATTGCGCACCGCGACTTCACGCCTATCAGTTGCCTGCCAGATGATTGTTTGGTGAAAGACTACCCGGTTGATTTGCCCTGGAAAGACGGCGTGCCTGCGAGTGCGCTGCAAACGTCTGTGGATAAATTGAAATTGGCGGCATGAAGCCCAAACATCCAACGCAAAGACGCAAAGGCGCAAAGGCGCAAAGAACCGCAAAGTAAAACAAAAACTTTTAACTTCTTCCTTCGCGTTCTTTGCATCTTTGCGCCTTTGCGTTGGAAACTTTTACCGCTTTATTAAGTAACTCAATGAACCTCTACACAAAACTCCAGCAACGCGCAGCCAACAACCAGCCCATCCGCATCGGGCTGATAGGCGCTGGCAAATTCGGCAGCATGTACCTGGCGCAAATCCCCAAAACACCGGGCGTGCACCTGGTGGCAATTGCCGACCTGTCGCCCGACGCAGCACGTACCAACCTCGCCCGCGTGGGGTGGAATCCGCTGTTAACTCACGCGGAGTCTGCGCAAGCAGCTATCAAAACAGGAGCGACGTGGATCACTGATGACTGGCGTGCGGTGGTCACGCATCCGCAAATTGACATCATTGTGGAATGCACGGGCAACCCGGTTGCTGCGGTTGAGCATTGCCTGGCGGCCTTTGCGCATGGCAAGCATGTGGTAAATGTGACGGTAGAGGCTGATGCATTTTGCGGACCGCTACTGGCGCGCAAAGCGGCTGATGCGGGTGTGGTTTATTCACTGGCCTTTGGCGACCAGCCTGCGCTGATTTGCGACCTCGTGGACTGGGCGCGTACCTGCGGTTTTCCCGTTGTGGCGGCGGGCCGTGGCCACAAATGGTTGCCGCATTTCTCAGACAGCACACCCGACACGGTATGGGCCAACTACGGCTTGACACCTGAACAAGCCGCGCGGGGCGGGTTGAACCCGAAGATGTTCAGCAGCTTTCTGGATGGCTCAAAACCATCCATTGAATCAACAGCTGTTGCCAATGCCACAGGTTTGACAGTGCCCAGCAATGGCCTGCTGTACCCACCCGCCAGCGTTGAAGACATTCCGTTTGTGACGCGGCCGATTAGCGAAGGCGGCGTGCTGGAGCGCAAGGGCATGGTCGAGGTGATCTCATCGCTGGAAGCCAATGGCCGCAAGATTCCGTACGACATTCGCATGGGCGTGTGGGTGACGGTGGAGGCCGAGACCGACTACATCAAAAACTGTTTTGAAGAGTACAACGCCCACACCGACCCGAGCGGGCGCTACTTCACGCTGTACAAGCGCTGGCATTTAATTGGGCTGGAGGTCGGCGTGTCAGTGGCCAGCGTGGCACTGCGCGGCGAGCCAACCGGCGTAGCCACCTGCTGGAACGCTGACGTGGTGGCAACCGCCAAGCGCGACCTGAAACCCGGCGACATGCTGGACGGCGAAGGCGGCTATACCGTGTGGGGCAAGTTGCTGCCTGCTGACACATCGATGCGCATGGGCGGCCTGCCCTTGGGCCTGGCGCATAACGTGAAGGTGGTGCGAGCCGTTAAAAAAGGCCAAAGCCTAAGCTGGGCCGATGTGGCGATGGACACGTCAACCGATGCTTACAAAGTGCGGCGCGAGATGGAGGGCATGTTTGCTACGCCCTTGCAGAAAGCGGCATGAAAGCAAGGTGAAAGCCTTCGGGGTTTTATGGCCGCATGATGGTCATACAACTGCACAAAACTACGGCACAAATAGATCATCATGAACATCACGATTTTAGGAATTGGCAACATGGGCATGCCCATGAGCCAGCGGCTCTGCGCCGCTGGCTACAGCATCAGCGTATGGAACCGTACACCGGGCAAGACAGACAGCCTGGCTGCTCTCGGGGCAGTTGTACATAACGATGCCGCAAGCGCCGTCAAAGGCGCAGACATCGTGGTCAGCATGCTGGAAAGTGGCCCTATCGTTGAAGACGTACTTTTCAACCAGGGCGTGGCCGAGGCGATGAAGCCTGGTGCGCTCCTGATTGACATGGCCTCCATCAAACCGCGTGAAGCACGCGACCATGCAGCGCGGCTGGGTGCGTTGGGCATAGCGCATCTGGATGCGCCCGTGTCCGGTGGTGTGCAGGGCGCGGAAGACGGCAAACTGGTCATCATGGTGGGCGGCAAGGCGGCTGATTTTGAGCGGGCACAGCCTGTATTCGCACATTTTGGACGCGCCACACACGTAGGCCCGCACGGCAGCGGTCAATTAACAAAACTGGCGAACCAGATGATTGTGGGCATCACCATTGGGGCAGTGGCTGAGGCGCTGCTGTTTACCCAGCGCGGCGGTGCTGACATGGCGAAAGTCAAAGAAGCAATTACCGGTGGCTTTGCAGACAGCCGTATTTTGCAGGTGCACGGCCAGCGCATGGTGGAGCGCGACTTTGCGCCGCGTGCGCGCATGAGCATCCAGCTCAAAGACATGCGCAATGCCCTGGCAACCGCTGACGAAATCGGTTTTGCTGCGCCTGTGACAGCGCTGTTTGAAAAGCTGTACGCTGAAGGCATTGAACACGGCCTGAGTGACCTGGACCACTCAGGCCTGTTTGTTGAGCTGGCCAGCCGCAACGGTATGGACTAATGACGAAGGAAGGAGAGGCGAACATGGATGACTTGCTGATCAAAGGCGCTCTGGTGTATGACGGTACAGGCGCAGAACCCGCTATCAAAGACGTAGCTGTTCACGCCCATAAAATAAGGGCTATAGCCCAAAACATACCTGAAGATGCACATCAAATCATCGATGGTACCGGCCTGGCACTGATGCCCGGCATCATCGACAGCCACACCCATTTTGATGCGCAGATTACCTGGGACGCCACGCTAAAACCGTCCCCCGCGCTGGGCGTAACGACCGCCGTGATTGGCAACTGCGGCTTTACCATTGCACCCTGCAAACCAGCTGACCGCGACATGACCATGCGCAACCTGACGCAGGTTGAAGGCATGTCGCTGGATGTATTAAAAAGCGGTATTGACTGGGGCTTTGAAACCTTTGCCGAATACCTGGCGATGCTGCGCGGTAAAGGCTGCGTGGTCAATACTGCCGCCTATATCGGCCACTCGTCGGTGCGCACCTGGGTGATGGGGGCGGATGCCTCAACCCGAGAAGCTACACAGTCAGAGATTGCGCAAATGCAAACCATTGTGCGAGACGCGATGGCCGCAGGTGCCGTCGGTTTTGCCAGCAGCACCAGCCCGGCGCACAACGGCGAAGGCGGCTTGCCGATGCCGTCACGCCTGGCCAGTGATGGTGAAATGATGGCGCTGATCACCGCCATGGGTGAACGTGGCAAGGGCGTGTACATGGTGACCAAGGGCGGGCAAATGCCTGTGCCTTTTCTGGAAGACATGGCCAAGCAATCAGGCCGGCCAGTGATGATTGCGGCACTGCTGCACAACAGCACCAACCCCACGGGTGTCTTCAAAGATCTGGAGCAAATAGCCAGCGCCAACACGCGCGGCCACCGCCTGATAGGCCAGGTGTCGTGCTGCCCGCTGACGATGGACTTCACCCTGGCATCTCCCTACCCTGTGGAAGGCTTGCAAAGCTGGAAGCCAGCGCTTGGGCTGCAAGGCGATGCACTGAAAGTCGTTTTGGCAGACAAGGCGTTTCGCCAATCAGTACGCGATGAAATTGCAGCGCCTACGACGTTCCGCCTGTTTAACGGCGAGTGGGACAAAGTGCATGTGGTCGAATGCGCGCTGCCAGCAAACGCCGCGCTTGAACAACGCACTGTGGCCGACATTGCCAAAGAACAAGCACGCGACCCCCTGGACGTGATGCTGGACTTGGCCTTGACTGAAGACCTGCAAACCGTCTTCACCGCTCAATTGTTAAACAGTGATGCGGATGCAGTAGGCCGCATGCTGAATCACCCGGACAGCATTGTGTCGCTCAGTGATGCAGGTGCGCATTTGACTTTCTTTAACGATGCAGGCTTTGGCCTGCACCTGCTGGGCCACTGGGTACGTGACCTGAAAGCCATGAGCTTGCCAGAAGCCATTCGCCGCCTGACGTCACAACCCGCCAGCATTTTTGGCATGATGGATCGCGGAATCATCAAAGAAGGCATGGCCGCTGACCTGCTGCTGTTTGACCCAGCGACTGTAGGCCGTGGCCCCAAGCGCCGCGTGTTTGATTTACCCGGTGGTGCGGCACGGCTGACGACCGATGCAGTCGGCGTGCATGGCGTGTGGGTGAATGGTCAGCAAGTGGCAGACAGCCAGGGCCTGCTGGCAAAGCCCCCGCTGGCTGGCCAGTTGTTGACGGAGTTTACTTCTTGATTAGTAGCCGTCATTGCGGGCTAGACCCGCAATCCATGCCCCCGTATTTCTGCTGGCACCGCTGAAGTCATGGACCCCGGATCGAGTCCGGGATGACAAAAATAAAAAAGCCGCTAAACATCATTGCGATGTGTAGCGGCTTTTTGCGGCTTAGCCGCAAAGCTCAGCTGGCTCGATCAGTCACGTGCTTTAGAAAACTTGGCAGCTTTCTTGGCGGCATCGCGCGGTACAAACACCTTGCCTGCTGGCTTGGCGAATGCGGGTTTTGCAAAAGCTGGTTTTGGAGCGAAGCCATCGCCGCGTGACGCAAATCCATCATTGCGTGGCGCAAATGAACGCTCAGGGCGTGGCGCAAAGTTCCGGTCTTCGCGCGGTACAAAACTGCGTTCTTCACGAGGTGCAAAACCCTCGTCACGGCGCGGGCCACGGTCATTGAAACCGCTGCGATCTGCATAACCACCTTGCGGTGCAGGACGACTCTGGAAGTTGCCGCCACGGTCGTCACGACCACCAGCGTTGGCACCAAAGTTGCCACGATCACCGCCAAAGTTACGGTCACCGCCACCGGCATTAAAACCACCGCCAGCAGGCTTGCGGCCAGCATAGCCGCCACCACCGGAATTGCCGCCAAAGTTGCCACCCGAATGACCACGTGATCCACCACGGTCATCACGGCCACCAAAGTTGCCGCGTGGGCGCTCAGACGTCGGTGCAAAACGCTGCTGTGGCTCCAGGCCGGCGATCACGCTGGCTTTGAGATTTTGCTGCGAGTAATGCTCAATGTCCTGAATCTTGCGGCGGTCACGAAACTCGGCGATCGTGATCGCATTGCCCGCGCGGCCGGCACGACCGGTGCGGCCAATGCGGTGTACATAGTCTTCTGCCTTCATTGGCAAGCCGTAGTTGATGACGTGGGTAATCGTGGGTACGTCCAAGCCGCGTGCAGCAACGTCAGTAGCTACCAGCACTTGTACGCGGCCATCACGGAAAGCCATCAAGCGGCGGTTGCGCAGGCCCTGGCCCAGCGCGCCGTGCAGCGCCACAGCGCTAAAGCCGTCTTGCACCAAATCATTGGCCAGACCGTCGCATTCAACCTGCGTGCAGGCAAACACAATGGCTTGGTTAATCGTGGTGTCGCGCAGCAAGTGGTCAAGCAGTTTGCGCTTGTGGGTCATGTTGTCAGCCCAGTGCAGTGACTGGGTAATTGACGCATGCTTTTCATGCGGCGAGTCAATCTCAACACGCTGCGGCTGGCGCATCACGCGCGTGGCCAGTTGCATGATGCGTGGCGCAAAGGTGGCGCTGAACATCATGGTTTGCTTGCGCTCAATGGTCAGCTGGTTGACTTCGGTCAGGTCATCGGCAAAGCCGAGGTCGAGCATGCGGTCAGCTTCATCAACAACGAGGAATTGAACCTGGTCGAGTTTGATTTGCATGCTGCGCTGCAAGTCAAGCAAACGGCCTGGGGTAGCCACCACAAGGTTGGCGTTTTGCAGTTTGGCGATTTGCAACTGGTACGGAATACCGCCAACAACGTTGGCAATACGCAGGCCACGGCAATGGCGAACCAGGTCAATCGCGTCAGCGCAAACTTGTTGGGCCAGTTCACGGGTGGGGCACAAAATCAGCGCGCCAGGCGTGGCGGCTTTGAAGTTGCGCATGTTGGTTGGGTCTTTGCGCTTTGGCTTTTTAGCGGGTGCTTCGCCGCGTGCAACAGCTTCAGCAGACAAGCGCTCAAACTCTGCGCGCTCAAAACGCTCAGCTTCTTCTTGCTGCTTGAGCAAGGTGTGCAGCACAGGCAACAAGAACGCAGCGGTTTTGCCGCTACCGGTCTGGCTGGACACCAGCAAGTCGGTGAATTTGGCTTTCTTGTCTGCATTCTCATCGTCCAAAGCCTGCATAGCTTTAGGAATGGTTGCCATTTGCACAGCGGTGGGCTGGGTAAAGCCCATATCGGCCACAGCTTGCAGCAGTTCTTTGGCCAGGCCCAGTTTTACAAAGCCGTTTGGCTCAGGTGCGATAGCGTCCAGGGATGTTTCCAGCAAGCTGACACCATCGTTAATTTCAGTGTCAAAGTTTGGCTCGGCAAAAGAATCACCGCGTGCCTCAAAAGAGTCAGTCATGTTTTTTTCTCACTAATCATCCGCACCTCCGCCAGTTTGTAAAAGCGTGATGCAGAAAAACTTGCACGGCCTGCTGTTGCAGGCCGCTTCGTTCATGGTTAATAAAACATCAACCATCAAACGAATATGCGAATCAGGTCCAAGAATTTGCCTGAAGCGGTGACTCAATCAAAAGAGTCCACAAGTGTGAGGTAGATGTACAAATGGTCTGCACCCATATGCTAGGCCAAGTTAACGATCATAGCACAGATTACGGGTTTACAGAAGTGGCCGCGCAAATCTGAACAACGCTATAAGTGGAAACTCAGGGCTAAAAGGAGTTTCCAATGGTCAAGAAATCAGCGCGGCGAACCCGTCGCACCCATACTGCCGTATTCAAAGCCCGCGTGGCACTGGCAGCGCTTCGCGAGGACAAGACGCTCGCCCAGCTGTGTTCACAGTTTGAGCTGCATCCCAACCAGATCACCGATTGGAAGAAACAACTGCTTGAACGCGCCGCCGACGTGTTCGGCGGCTCAGTTGAGCAGCCAGAGATTGTCGATTTAGTGCCCCTTCACGCCAAGACAGGCCAGTTGGCGCTGGAGAATGATTTTTTAGAGCGCGCGCTCATCAAGGCGGGATTGCTGAGCGCAAAGCCATGATTGACAAGACCCACGAGCTGCCTGTATCCCGGCAAGCCAAGCTGCTCAAGATCAGCCGCGGCACGGTCTACTACCTACCCAGGCCTGTCAGCCCAGCCGATCTGGTGCTGATGCGGCATATCGATGAGTTGCACCTGGAACACCCCTTCATGGGCGCCAGAATGCTACGCGACCAGCTTGGCCTGCTGGGCTTGCATGTAGGACGCAGGCATGTCAGGACTTTGATGCAACGCATGGATATACAAGCCATTGCACCCCAGCTAGGCATCAGCAAAGCGCAGCCAGGCAACAAGATCTACCCGTACCTGCTCAGGCACATACCCATCAGCCGGGCTAACCAGGTCTGGGCACTGGACACCACCTACATCGCCATGGCCAAGGGCTTTGTTTATTTGACGGCTGTGGTCGATGTGGCCAGCCGAAAGGTGCTCCCGCACAAAGTGGCCATCTCGCTGGAGGCGTGCCATGCCGTAGAAATCCTTCAGGAGGCATTTGCCAAGTTGGGCACACCAGAGATTGTCAATACAGACCAGGGCAGTCAGTTCACGGCTTGCGAGTTCACGACAGTGGTGCTGGATCAAGGCTGCAAGCTGAGCATGGACGGCAAGGGCGCTTGGCGAGATAACGTGTTTGTCGAGCGTGTCTGGCGCAGTGTGAAGTATGAGCGGGTGTACCTCAAAGCGTATGACACGGTGAGTGCTGCCAGAGCCGACATTGCCGATTACTTTGGCTGGTACAACTCACAAAGGCCGCATTCAAAGCTGGACAAAATGACGCCAGACAAGGCGTATCTGGACAAGCTGCCTGCCCAGCTCAATCAGGTTGACGCTGAGCTAAAAATAGCTGCCTAAAATGAAAGTTGTGATGCTTCCCGAGTTGACTCGGTAAACAGGCAACTTTGCATCGTTTGTAGTTTGCCCTGTGCCCACTTATAAATCGGGACATGTTGTTCAAACAAACGGGGCCACTTCTCTTTGTGACGCGCGCCAAGTCCAACTTCAATGCGCGGCGTGTGTACTCGGCCAGCGTGGACAAAGCCATTGGCGTGATGTGCGATCAGACCGTGGCCTTGAACGGGCACTACAGTGCGCGGGACTATCCCGAGCACATGCGTCGGGTGCGATTTAAAGATCCCATGACGGGCAAGACTTTGATCTTTCTGACGAATAACACGGCACTGCCCGCAGCGGTCATTGCGCAGCTTTATAAGAACCGCTGGCAAGTTGAGTTGTTCTTTAAATGGATCAAGCAGCATTTGCGTATCAAGGGTGGATTCAACTCTAAGTGCAACACATGGGTTACTGAATGGTAGCGGGAGCTTCATGATACTTGAGCAGCATTTCTCGGTAGACCTCAAGAGGCGAGTAAGCATTTAGAGTCTTGCGAGGCCGATTGTTGATCTCATCAGCAATCGCATCGAGCTGCTCCTGGGTGTGGCCTGACAGGTCTGTGCCTTTAGGCAGATACTGGCGCACCAAACCGTTGGTGTTCTCAACAGATCCCTTTTGCCAAGGGCTGTGCAATCGAGCGCAGTTTGTCGGTAAAGGCCTGCAGCACCGTGGCGGCGCTGGCTGGCTTGGGCCCTGGCAGATGAACCATCAGCAACAGGCGTCTGGTGCGCTCAATCAGAGTGCCTACAGCGCTGGCATTGGCCTTGCCTTTGACCAGGTCTGCCTCCCAGTGGCCTGGAAACACCCTGTCATTGACTTCAGGGGGGCGAACATGGATGCTGACCATGTCCACAAGCTTGCCCCGCCTTTCCTGGCCTCTGCTGCGCGGCATACGCTTGGCCTGGGCGCGGCGCATCGCCGAAATCAGCTCTTTACGCAGCTCGCCTCTTGGCATGGCGTAAATCGCGTTGTAGATGGTTTCGTGGGACACGCGCTGAGTAGAGTCCAAAGGATGCTGGCGGCGTAGGTAAATGGCAATTTGTTCGGGTGACCATTTGCGTTTTAAAAGCTCACAGACTTGGGCAAACAAGTTGCTGGTGTGTACCAGTTTAGGCGCTGGACGGCAGAATATGCGCCGTCTGTTGCGGCGCTTTTGTGCAAAGGTACAGCTGTACTTGCCTGAAGGGGCGTTGCGCAGTATTTCGCGGCTGATGGTGGAGGCCGCGCGATTGAGTATTCGGGCCATGACCCGAATACTCAATCCCTGATCTCTAAATCCCGCAATGGCTATGCGCTCGTCATATTGCAGTTGTTCGTAATGTTGTGGTTTGGTCATCTTGACACCTTAATTGATTTAAGGTGTTGCACTTCAGGTTTGAACCCGCCATACCCATATAACCAAGGCATGTCTAGCAGCCGCTCCCCCATCAGCTTCATCGCCACATCACGCCCCCAGCGCACTGGCCCGGTGGCATGGAAAATTTGGCCGTTGCGCAATGCTCGGGCTTGCACACGGGCGTTGCGTTGCCAGCGGTTGGTGGCGTAGCGCTGCAAGGCGGCGGGTGCGTTTTGCGGCGTCGCCGCTTTTAAAGCCAGACCAAGTTCAGCTGCATCTTCAATCGCCATGCCAGCACCTTGCGCCAGGTACGGCCGCATGGGGTGCGCTGCATCACCCAGCAGTGCCACGCGTCCTTGTGAATGCTGGTGCGCGCCTTGCATGGGTGGCCGATCGTGCATGACCCACAGACGCCAGTTGGGCACGGAAAGCAGAAGGTCTTGTAGCCCAGTGCAACTGCCTTGCAGGGCAGTTTTCAGGTCAGTAGCGTTAGCGCTGTGATCCCAGTTTTGAAAATCACTGGGTACATCACCGTGGACAAACAGAACAACATTCAGCCACTCGCCAGCCCGCACAGGGTACTGAACAGCATGCATGTTGGGGCCCAGCCAGGCCGTGACGTTTTGGCTGCGCAGCCGCTCAGGCAGAGCAGACTGTTGAACCAGCGCGCGGTAAGCCAGGTGACCTGTTCGGCGCGGTGAGCCGTCATTCAACAACTGCTGGCGGGTGTTGCTCCACAAACCATCCGCACCCACCAAAATATCTGTGTCTTGCGCCCCCCGGCCTGTTTGCAAAGCAACCGATTGCGCTGTTTGCTCAAAGCTCTGTGTTGCGCAATTGGTGTGCAGCACCGCCGCTGTTTGCTGCACGGCTTGCAGCAGCAGGCCGTGAAGGTCTGCGCGGTGCAGCGTCACGTAAGGTGCGCCATACCGCGCTGCCATGACCTTGCCCAGCGTCAGCTCGGCCAGAACGCGGCTGGAAACCGCATTTTTGACCTGCAAGCGCTCGGGCTCAAACGCACACGTCTGCAAGGCATCTGCCAAACCCCAGGCTTGTAGCAAGCGGGTGGCATTGGGACCGAGCTGAATGCCTGCACCCACTTCGCTGAAGGCAGTGGCTTTTTCAAACAGCTCAACTTGCTGTCCAGTGCGGGCCAACGCCAGCGCCGCCGCCAGCCCGCCGATACCGCCACCCGCAATCGCTACCTTCATGCTCAATTGGCCAGCAACTGGCGCAGCACGTAGGGCAAGATGCCGCCGCTTTGGTAGTAGTCCACCTCAATCGGCGTGTCTACCCGCAGCGTAACGATGACTTCTTGCACCCTGCCATCGGCGTGTGTAATGCGCAGCGTGGCATCGCTCTGTGGTTTCAACTCTGGGTGCGGAATCACGTCAATCACTTCAGTGCCCACCAAGCCCAGTGTTTGCCACGACTGCCCGGCCTTGAACTGCAAGGGCAGCACGCCCATGCCGACCAGGTTGCTGCGGTGGATGCGCTCGAAGCTGCGCGCCACCACCGCCTTGATGCCCAGCAGTTGCGTGCCCTTGGCGGCCCAGTCTCTGGACGATCCCGTGCCATATTCTTCACCTGCAAAAATCACGGTGGGCGTGCCTTGTTCGATGTACTTCATGGCTGCGTCGTAGATGAACATCTTTTCCCCGCCCGGCTGGAACAACGTCACCCCGCCCTCTTCGCGGGACCCTTCAGCATCTGGCGGAATCATCAAATTCTTGATCCGCACATTGGCAAAGGTGCCGCGCATCATCACATCGTGATTGCCGCGCCGGGCACCGTAGCTGTTGAAGTCAGGCTTGAGCACACCATGCGCCAGCAGCCACTGGCCAGCGGGCGACGATGCTTTGATGGAGCCAGCAGGTGAAATATGGTCGGTGGTGATCGAATCACCAAACAAAGCCATGATGCGGGCGCTTTTGACGTTGAAATCACCTGAAAAAGGGCTATTTTGGGCATCATTTAGGCCTTTTGATGAATGAATACGTGCGCGAGCAGCTACGTTTTCCATAGCAAAGTCTTTGAAGAAAGGCGGCTCAGCTATGTAGGTACTGTTGGGCCAGGTGTAGGTATTACCAGTCACGCCTTTGATTTTTTCCCACAGCTTGCCAGGCTCGCTTTTCACCTTGGCGTAGTTGGCGCGAAAGGCTTTGCCGTTCATGGCGTACTTCATCAAGGCATTGATTTCATCTGTTGTGGGCCAGATGTCACCCAGGTAAACATCCTTACCGCCCTTGCCTTTCCCGACAGGCTCGGTCATCAGGTCGCGCATGAAGGTACCCGCGATCGCGTAGGCCACCACCAGCGGCGGGCTGGCCAGAAAGTTGGCCTTCAGGTTGGGGTGAATGCGCGCTTCAAAATTGCGGTTGCCCGACAGCACCGCTGCGCACACCAGGTCGCTTTTGGTAATGGCTTCGTTGATCTCGGGGGTCAAGTCACCCGCGTTGCCGATGCAGGTGGTGCAGCCGTAGCCTGCCAGTGCAAAGCCAAGTTTTTCTAAATACGGCAACAAGCCTGTCTCGGTTAAATATTCAGTCACGATGCGCGAGCCTGGAGCCAGCGATGTCTTGATGTGCGGCTGTACTTTCAGCCCCGCCTCAACTGCCTTTTTAGCCAGCAAACCAGCGGCCAGCAGCACGCTGGGGTTGGACGTGTTGGTGCAACTGGTGATCGCTGCAATCAGCACATCTCCATTGCCGATGGAGATACCTGCTGACTTCGATGAAGGCGGCGCAACACTGGTATGCGCGGTTGCCAGGGTCGGGCGGCTGCCTTCCATCTCAACCACCATGCGCGGCGCACCCAGGGCGGTCGGCGGTGCGGCGGGCAGCGTGTCGGCCCGGTCGTTGTCTGTGTGGCGAAGCAGGTGCCGCGTAGCCAGCATGGCGGCTGGCTGGTTAAAGCCGTTGTCTGCAATCGGCTCGCTGAACAGCGAGGCAAATTGCGTGGCCACGTTACCCAGCTCGATGCGGTCTTGCGGCCGCTTGGGGCCAGCCAGGCTGGGCGTGACATCGCCCAGATTCAACTGCACGACTTGCGAATAATCAATGTCCCCTGCCTTGGCCACACCGAACAAACCTTGCGCCTTGAAGTAAGCTGCAAACGCTTCAATCTCGGCCTTGGTGCGGCCCGTGCCTTCAAAGTAATCAAGGGTTTTTTCATCGACCGGAAAGAACCCCATCGTTGCGCCGTACTCGGGCGCCATGTTGCCGATGGTGGCGCGGTCCGGCAGGCTCAAACTGCGTGTGCCTTCGCCAAAAAACTCCACGAACTTACCCACGACTTTTTCTTTACGCAGCTGCTCTGTCACGCGCAGCACCAGGTCAGTGGCGGTCACGCCTTCACGCAGCTTGCCAGTCAGCTCAAAGCCCACCACATCAGGCGTTAAAAAATACACCGGCTGGCCCAGCATGGCGGCCTCAGCCTCAATGCCGCCCACGCCCCAGGCGACCACGCCAATGCCGTTGATCATGGTGGTGTGGCTGTCGGTACCGACCAGTGAATCGGGGTAATAAATATCGTCTGCCGTTTTATGCACGCCGCGCGCCAGGTATTCCAAATTAACCTGGTGCACGATGCCAAAGCCTGGCGGCACCACGCCAAATGTGTCAAAGGCCTGCATGCCCCATTTCATGAACTGGTAGCGCTCGTTGTTGCGCTGAAATTCGAGCTTCATGTTCAGGTCAAGCGAGTTCTTTTTGCCGTAGTAGTCGACCATGATGGAATGGTCAACCACCAGATCAACAGGCACCAGTGGCTCAATGCGTTTTGGGTCTTTGCCCAGCTTGACGGCCACGCTGCGCATGGCGGCCAAATCAGCCAAAAGCGGCACGCCAGTGAAGTCTTGCAGCACCACGCGTGAAACAACAAACGGAATCTCTTGTGTACGGGGAGCGTTGGGCTTCCAGTTGGCCAGTTCGGCAATATGCTGGGCGGTAACGCGTTTGCCGTCACAGTTACGCAGCACGGATTCAAGCACGATACGCAGGGAAATTGGCAGTCGGCTGATGTTTGGGAACTGCTTGGCCAAGGCAGGCAGCGAGTAAAACTTGCCGGTCTTGCCAGAGACCGTTTTGAAGTTTTTGAAAGTGCTGTGAAACGTGTGTTGAGCCATGACGAAACTCCTTGTGATGCAGTAACCCCTATTCTGGCAGGCAGCCACTTGGCGCGCAGGGTTTGTCGAAGCTAGCTGACACGAAGGATGGTTGATGTCTGATGTTGTCAAAGCGGCTGGTTTTTTAAAGTGGTGGTTTAGTCAGCATTTAAGGAAGCGCCATGAGCCATCACACCGACGAACACACCCTTTGGACTTTGATCAAAGACATCAAGTTTGGCATGTTGACGCACAGGCATGCTGACGGCCACCTGCACAGCACGCCGCTGACGACGCAAAACAAGGCAGACGACGAAGGTACAGCACTGTATTTTTTCATCTCGCGACAAAGTGAAATCGCCACCTGCATTGCCAGGGACAGCAATGTCAATGTTGCCTATGCGCACCCGGGTGATGACCGCTATGTGTCGGTGTCAGGCCACGCAACGATGGTTGAAGACCAGACCAAAAAAGACTATTTGTTCACTTCGTTTGCCAAGGCCTGGTTTCCCGGCGGCGCTACCGACCCGGATCTGGCGCTGCTGCAAGTCAACATCGGCCATGCCGAGTATTGGGATGTGAAGGAAAGCAAGATGGTGCAACTGGCCAAAATGGTCAAGGCTGCCATCACAGGTGAGCCACCTTCAAAGATGGGTGAGCACAAGGAAATGAACCTGTCTTGAGCCGATGACTATCGGTTGAACTGTCAAAGAGCCCGATGCTGTCAAGCAAGGGTTTTTTGTACGAAATGCTCTCATCTGACTCAAAAACTTGTGCTGATTTGACATACATTGGTGCAATACATCATAATGTTGATATGCAAATTTCATCTTCACCTCTTAACCGAACCCAAATCTACTTGACCGTCGCCCAGCAAAAAACGCTAGCGACTATGGCGCGCGATCAAAGCAGTTCCAGCAGCGCCTTGATTCGTGAGGCAATTGACGTTTATATCGAGGCACATCAGCCTGCAAAGAGACTGGCAAAACGCATGGCAGCCGCTGGCGCGTGGCATCCCAATCCAGATGCACCCAGTCTGTGCCAGTTGCGGGGTGAGGAACGCTCGTTTTGAGCTCGGGCGTACAGCACGAACCGTTGGTTGATACCGATGTATGGATTGACTACCTGCGTGGTCACCCGCAGGCGGTCAAATGCGTACAACAACTGCCCGAGCGTGTCTGGATTAGCGCCATTAGCGTCGCAGAGCTTCACGCTGGTGCGCGTGAAGGTGCGGAGCGTGAAGCATTGACTCAATTGCTATCGACACTGGAAGTGGTGGACTTGAACAAGGCAATAGCAACTCGAGGTGCCCTGTTGCGCAGGGACTACGGACGATCACATGGCGTGGGGTTGAATGACGCATTGATTGGCGCAACGGCACTGGAAATGCAGTTGCAGCTACTGACATTGAACGTCAAACATTACCCTGAGCTTGACAAGCAGCACGTTAAAAAAGCCTACGCCAAATCTTGAAATATAAAAGCGACCCGAAGGTCGCTTTTACTGATCTTTCGCAGATACAAATATCAGGCTGGCACAGCATCTTTCACCGTATCCGCCATATCCGTATAGTTCTTGACTTTGTCAAAGTTCAAATACTGATAAATCTGGTCGCTGGATGCTGTCAGCACGCCCATGTCCAGCATGTACTCCGCCTTGGTCGGGATACGACCCAGCTTGGAACAAATGGCGGCGAGCTCGGCAGAACCCAGGTACACGTTGGAGTTTTTGCCCAAGCGGTTCGGAAAGTTGCGCGTAGAAGTTGAAAACACCGTTGCGCCTTCTTTGACCTGTGCCTGGTTGCCCATGCACAGGCTGCAGCCTGGCATTTCCATGCGCGCACCAGCGCTGCCCAGCACGCCGTAGTGGCCCTCTTCGCTCAATTGTTTGGCGTCCATCTTGGTCGGTGGTGCCATCCAGAGCTTGACAGGGATGTCGCGCTTGTTTTCCAGCAGTTTTGACGCTGCACGGAAGTGGCCGATGTTGGTCATGCAGCTGCCGATGAATACTTCGTCGATCTTGCTACCTGCCACGTCGCTCAATGTTTTCACATCGTCCGGGTCGTTCGGGCAGGCCACGATAGGCTCATGGATGTCGGCCAGATCAATTTCAATAACAGCCGCATATTCAGCATCTGCATCACCTTTTAGCAATTGCGGGTCGGCCAGCCAGGCTTCCATCGCAGCGATGCGGCGCTTGATGGTGCGCACGTCAGAATAGCCCGTCGCAATCATCCACTTGAGCATGGTGATGTTGCTGTTGATGTACTCAATGATCGGCTCTTTGTTCAGGTGCACAGTGCAACCACCGGCTGAACGCTCGGCCGATGCGTCGCTCAGTTCAAACGCCTGCTCGACTTTCAGGTCAGGCAAGCCTTCAATTTCCAGAATACGGCCCGAGAAAACATTGACCTTGCCCTGCTTGGCCACGGTGAGCAAACCCGCCTTGATGGCGTACAGCGGAATCGCGTTGACCAGGTCACGCAGCGTGATACCGGGCTGCATTGTGCCTTTGAAGCGCACCAGAACCGACTCAGGCATGTCCAGAGGCATGACGCCCGTCGCCGCGCCAAAAGCCACCAAGCCGGAGCCTGCGGGAAAGCTGATACCAATTGGGAAACGGGTGTGACTGTCGCCACCAGTGCCCACGGTGTCTGGCAGCAACATGCGGTTCAACCAGCTGTGAATAATGCCGTCTCCTGGGCGCAATGGGATGCCGCCGCGTGTGCTCATGAATTCTGGCAACTCGTGGTGCATCTTCACGTCAACCGGCTTGGGGTAAGCGGCTGTGTGGCAGAACGACTGCATCACCAAGTCAGCGCTAAAGCCCAGGCAGGCCAGGTCTTTCAGCTCATCGCGCGTCATGGGGCCGGTAGTGTCTTGCGAACCAACGGATGTCATTTTTGGTTCGCAGTACGTACCGGGGCGAACGCCCTGACCTTCTGGCAAACCAACGGCACGGCCGACCATTTTTTGAGCCAGGGTAAAACCACGGCCGTTGTCCAGCGGGTCTTGCGGCAGGCGGAACTGGGTTGATGCAGGCAGGCCCAGTGCAAAGCGCGCCTTGGCCGTCAGGCCGCGGCCCACAATGAGGGGAATGCGGCCACCAGCACGCACTTCGTCAAACAGCACGTCGCTTTTGAGTTTGAATTCAGCAATGACTTTGCCGTCTTTCAGCGCCTTGCCGTCATACGGGCGCAGCTCAATCACGTCGCCCATTTGCATGTCGCTCACGTCCAGCTCAATCGGCAATGCACCTGAGTCTTCCATCGTGTTGTAGAAAATCGGGGCAATTTTGGAGCCGAGGCAAACACCGCCAAAGCGCTTGTTCGGCACAAACGGAATGTCCTGGCCCGTGAACCACAGCACCGAGTTGGTGGCTGACTTGCGCGATGACCCTGTGCCCACCACGTCGCCCACATAAGCGACCAGGTTGCCTTTGGCTTTGAGCGAGTCAATGAACTTGACCGGGCCACGTTTACCTTCTTCTTCAGGTGTGATGCCTGGGCGCGGGTTTTTGTGCATCGCCAGGGCGTGCAGCGGGATGTCCGGGCGGCTCCAGGCATCGGGTGCGGGCGACAGGTCGTCGGTGTTGATCTCGCCAGCCACTTTGAAAACCGTCAGCAGGATGGACTGTGGCACTTCAGGGCGCGATGTAAACCACTCGGCATTCGCCCAGCTTTGCATCACGGCCTTGGCGTAGGTGTTGCCTTTGTCGGCTTTTTCTTTGACGTCATGGAACTGGTCAAACATTAACAATGTGTTTTTCAAACCGGCTGCGGCTTGTGTGGCAACGCTGGCTTCAGCATCGTCCAGCAGTGCAATCATGGGGCTGATGTTGTAGCCGCCCAGCATGGTGCCCAGCAGTTGCGCGGCGTGTTCGCGCGAAATCAATGCACACTTTTCAGTGCCATGCGCCACAGCAGCCAGGTAGCTGGCTTTGACTTTTGCGGCGTTGTCAACACCTGCAGGCACGCGGTGGGTGATCAGCTCGACCAGAAAAGCCTCTTCACCTTTTGGTGGACTTTTCAGGAGTTCAATGACTTCAGCCGTTTGCGCGGCGGACAGCGGTAGAGGCGGAATGCCCAGCACTGATCGCTCGGCCACGTGGTTGCGGTAGGTTTGAATAAAAGTTGATGACATGTTTTCTCCTGAAAGTCAGTGTGGAATGCTAAAAATTATTTTGGAATCACGGCAGGGCTTATAGCTGGGCTGTCGAGCAACCCAGGACGCGGGTTCTTTTTCAAGTCTTCAGCCAATGTGACTTGCTCAGGGCTCATGCATTCATCTGCCAGGCGCTGACCCAGCTTCTGGCTCATCAGCATGGATTTGTTGCCCAGTTGTAGCCACATTGCGCCGCGTTTGGGGTCTTCGATCCGAATCGCACCGGTGCGGCTTTCAACCGGGTGCATGCTGAAACGCATCTTGCCGGTTTGCACTACAAAAAAGCCAGGCCGACGCTTGCTGGGAGTCACAGTGACAGAGGCACCCAGCTCGCACGGGATGGTGCCAACAAACACGCGCTCGGCCATGGCCAAGTCGGCAGGAGTCAATGTCACGTTCGGGTCTTCGTCAATGGGCGTGACTTCTTCAACTGCCTTCAGCGCCGATCGCCTGACCTCGGTGGGTGACTTGGACTCAGACTTTTTCGCTGCTGCTGCGGGTGCCTTGGCAGGCGCTGGTGTTTGAGCCAGCAATGCCAGAGGCAAAGCAAGAAGTGATGCAGCTAAAACAAGTGATTTCATGACATTCCTAAAAAAAGATTTGTGATTCGGTTGGCAATTTTTGACCCGTTTGATGCGCACGCTCCAGAACCTGCCAGTAATAACGGTAGCTGGCGCGGTCGTGCAGTTGACCCTCAAAACTGATGGGCGCCCAGTCATCACGGGCGGCAGCAGCTATTATTTTTGTAGCGTTTTCAATCTCGCCTTCGGTTGGCGCAAAGGCTCTAAGGATCGGGCGTATCTGGTTCGGGTGGATGCTCCACATGCGGGTGTAGCCAAACTCATGAAAGGCACGCCGCGCGGCTATCGTCATGGCAGCAGCGTCATTAAATTCAGTCACCACGCAGTGCGATGGCGTTTTGCTGTTGGCGTGGCAGGCAGAGGCGATCTCCAGCTTGGCGCGCACCACCAGCGGGTGGGTGAACTGACCACCGCTGGACATGCCGTGCGCAGGAATCACCCCGCCATGACTGGACACAAAGTCCATCAAACCAAAGCTCAGGGACTGCACACGCGGATGCGCGGCGATGTCAAATGCGTTATGTACAGCGGCGGGTGACTCGACCAGCACATGAATGGGCAAATGGCCAGCGCCAGCGTTTGACAGCGCGGTGACAACCTTGGCCACGTCCTGCACCGACTCCACCTTGGGCACCATGATGTGACTGAGCCGATCGCCGACCTTGCCAGCAATCGTGGCAACGTCAGCATCAAACGCCGGGTGGTCAACCGGGTGAACGCGTACCGCAACACGCGCTTTGTGGGCTGCCAGGGCAACCAGCGCCACCACCATGGCCGCATGGTCTGCCTCGCCGTCCACGGGCGCGCCGTCTTCACAGTCCAGTGTCACGTCAAACACGCAGGCGCCGAACTCTTCGCACATCTCGGCCTGCAAAGCCAGGCTTTTGCGCATCCTGCTTTCTACGCCGCTGTAGTGGTCGCACACCGGTAAAAAACCAGTCGCAGCCTGAGCGCCGAGGAGGATGTCGCGGGGATGGGTCATTTGAATTTGTTTTTACTCCTTCCCCTCTTGGGGGAAGGCGGGGATGGGGGCTTGCACGGCATAGTTAACACTGCGTTGCGCTTGCCCCCACCCCTGCCCTCCCCCGAAAGGGGAGGGAGTAAGAGGCTTACAGCAAATGCTTCACGCCGTCTTGCTCGCCCTGCAACTCTGCCAGCGTTTTATTGATGCAGGTCTGGCTGAATTCATCAATCGCCAAGCCTTCCACCAGTTTGTACTCGCCACCTTCGCATGTCACAGGGAAACCAAACATGGTGTCTTTTGGAATGCCGTAGTGGCCATCAGACGGGATGCCCATCGTGACCCATTTGCCGTTGGTGCCCAGCGCCCAGTCGCGCATGTGGTCAATGGCGGCATTGGCGGCCGATGCGGCTGACGACACACCGCGTGCCTCAATAATCGCAGCGCCGCGCTTGCCAACGGTTGGCAGGAAGGTGTTGGCGTTCCACTCCTGGTCATTGATCATGGCGGCGACGCTTTCGTTGGCACTACCAGCGGCTGCGCCGCGGATGGTGGCAAAGCGGTAGTCGGCGTACATGGTGGGTGAATGGTTGCCCCACACCGCGAGTTTTTCAATGTCTGCCACGGCTTTGCCGGTTTTGGCAGCAAGCTGGCTGGCCGCGCGGTTGTGGTCCAGGCGCAGCATGGCGGTGAAGTTTTTGCGTGGCAAATCTGGCGCGCTTTTCATGGCGATCCAGGCGTTGGTGTTGGCCGGGTTGCCGACCACCAGCACTTTGACGTTGCGGCTGGCCACAGCGTTCAGCGCCTTACCCTGGGCGATGAAAATCGCGCCATTGACGGCCAACAGCTCGGCACGCTCCATGCCTGGGCCGCGTGGGCGTGAGCCCACCAGCAGTGCGTAGTCGGTGTCTTTGAAAGCCGTCATCGGGTCGCTGTGCGCCTCCATCCCCACCAGCAGCGGGAAGGCGCAGTCGTCCAGCTCCATCATCACGCCCTTCAGGGCTTTTTGCGGGCCTTCGACTGGCACTTCAAGCAACTGCAAAATCACGGGTTGGTCTTTGCCCAGCATTTCGCCAGAAGCGATGCGAAACAGCAGCGCGTAGCCGATTTGACCTGCTGCACCGGTTACGGCAACGCGAACGGGGGGTTTCATCATGATGGAAGCTTTCAGGAAGTGGATAAAAAGGATTTTTTTGTCGTCAACAGCGTCGGATTTTAGCGCTGAATGATGCAGTGCGTCAATTTGTCTTATGTCTTATATAAGATATGATCGGACATCCCAAAAGACACCTGACATGGCTGCCCACACCACGTTACCCGCCACCTTCTTATCGCCCTCGGCTGCCGACGAGCCGAGTCTTGCAACGCCAGCATTCAGCCCGCTTTACAGCCAAATCAAAGCGCTGATTCTGCAAAGCCTGCAGTCTGGTGAATGGAAGCCGGGCGAAGCCATTCCGTCTGAAATGGACTTGGCCAGCCGCTACCGCGTGAGCCAGGGCACCGTGAGGAAAGCCATCGACGAGCTGGCGGCTGACCACCTGGTGGTGCGTCGCCAGGGCAAGGGCACGTTTGTTGCCACGCATGCCGAACAACATGTGCAGTTCAGGTTTTTAAAGCTGGTGCCCGACAGTGGCACGCCGGGCAGTGAAGGCCCCGCCCAACGCGACATCATTGACTGCCGCCGCACCCGGGCTACCTCTGATGTGGCTCGGGCCCTGGCGCTGCGCAGCGGCGACGCCGTGCTCCAAGCGCGCCGGGTTTTAAGCTTTGCTGGCACGCCGACGATTCTGGAAGACATCTGGCTGCCCGCCGCCCCCTTCAAAGGCCTGACCGCTGAGCGCCTGGCTGACCACCAGGGCCCGATGTATGCGCTGTTTGAAACTGAATTCAATATGCGGATGGTTCGGGCTGAAGAGAAAATACGTGCTGAGGCGGCTATTGACGGGCGTGAGCAGCTATTAAAAGTAGAGCATGGCACCCCCTTGTTAAGCGTGGAACGCATCGCCTACACCTACCAGAACGTACCGATGGAGCTGCGCCGGGGCTACTACCGCACCGACACGCATTACTACCACAACGCGCTGAATTAATGACCTCAAAGTCCGGCTTTAAAGGCAACAAGGCAGCTCTACCCAGCAAGCTCTGCGTGACTTGCAGCCGCGAGATGACCTGGCGCAAAAGCTGGGTCAAAAACTGGGCAGACGTCAAATATTGCTCTGATGCGTGTCGAGCCAAAAAGCCTGCCCAGGCCGCTAAAAACCCTTGAGCACATACTCATCAGTCATTAACTAGAATGATGAGTATGAAAAACGCACAGACTCGTCACCTCGTATTGATTTTGGGCGACCAACTGGATGAAGATTCCAGCGCTTTTGAAGGTTTTGACCCGACATTGGACCGGGTGCTGATGGTCGAGGCCTTTGAAGAGTCCACTCACGTCTGGTCGCACAAAATTCGCACGACGCTGTTTTTGTCCGCCATGCGGCATTTTGCTGAAAGCCTGCGGCTACGCGGATGGCCGGTTGAGTACCGGGCACTGGACACGCACGGCGACAAAACTTTGGCTGATGGTTTGCTGGCAGCCATTGAGCAGTACCAGCCCCTAGCCGTGATTGGCGTTGAGCCAGGTGATTTGCGGGTCAGGGATCAAATTGAAAGTGCTATTAAATCAGGAGCTACTTGCGCCCGTATTCATTCACCAAAACCTCTAAAAGAACCTCAAAAAGAGCCCAAAACAGGCGTTTCAGTCAGTTTTCAGGCTGGTTTTTTAACCTGGCGTGAAGACAAACACTTTTTATGCAGCCTGCCGCAGTTCCGCAAGTGGGCGGGCAAAACGGCCAGCCTGCGGATGGAGTTTTTTTACCGCACCATGCGCAAGCAATACAAGGTGCTGGTTCAAGGCAAAGCCAACGATGAGCCTGTCGGCGGCCAGTGGAACTTTGATGCCGACAACCGCAAAAACTTTGGCAAGGCCGGCCCACAAAACGTGCCTAAAGCTGTGGACTACAAGCCAGACGCGATAACAAAAGAAGTCATCAAGCTGGTGAACACGCACTTTGCGGCGCATCCCGGCAACCTAGACGACTTCAACTGGCCAGTGACCCGCGAACAGGCTTTGATAGCCCTGAAAGACTTCATAGCCAACCGCCTGCCGCAGTTTGGCCCGCATGAAGACGCGATGTGGACAAATCTTGACTTTGGCTGGCATTCGCTGCTGTCGAGTTCGCTCAATCTCAAACTGATCAACCCACTGGAGGTTGTTTTGGCAGCGGAGCAAGCCTATAAAAAGCACGACCTAGACCTGGCCAGCGTGGAAGGTTTTATCCGCCAGATCCTCGGCTGGCGCGAGTTCATGCGTGGCGTGTACTTTTTAGACATGCCTGAGCTGAAAACCGCCAACCACTACGGCCACACCAACCCGCTGCCCAAGTGGTACTGGACAGGCGACACCCACATGAGCTGCATGAAGCAGAGCATCGGCCAAACTTTGAAAAACGGGTATTCGCACCATATTCAGCGGCTGATGGTGACCGGCATGTTTGGCGTGACGGCGCAAATCAGCCCACAAGCGGTTTGCGACTGGTACCTGGCTGTGTATGTGGATGCGATTGAATGGGTCGAGTTGCCCAACACCGCCGGCATGGCACTGTTTGCCAACGGCGGGCGTTTTACATCCAAGCCCTACGTGGCCAGCGGTGCCTATGTCAAACGCATGAGCAACTACTGCGGCGGCTGCAAATACGAGCCCGAGACGCGCATCGGCGTCAACGCCTGCCCGATGACCACGTTGTACTGGAATTTTCTGGACAAACATGAAGAGACGTTCGGCAGCAACCCGCGTACCGCGCTGATGGTTAAAAATTTGCAGCGCATGACGCCCGAGCTGCGGGCGGGTGTACGTGAGCGGGCAGGCGAGATGCTGGCCGATCTGGACAGTTTGTAAAGCGGCGTCAGTCCCTATTCAGACAAAAACTCTACGCTATAGCCAACCTAAACAAAACCGCTTGCTGCATTGCAATAGAATTCGAGGGTTTACCAGAATTCGCAAGTTACCAAGCAGTTACTTAACCGCTTTAAAAACAATATTGAAAGCCACGCATGTCTGAATCTGCAACCACCGCCAAAAAGCGGCCCGAGTTCCGCAACATCAACGCCTTCACCGACTTGCCCTCTTATCGCTTGCCCGTGGCAGGCATTGTGTCCATTCTGCACCGCATCAGCGGCTTCATCATGTTTGCGCTGATGCCGTTCATCATCTGGATGTTTGATACCTCCCTCTCGTCTGAAATCTCTTTTGCCAAGTTCAAAAGTGCTTTCAATGTCGGCATGCTGGGGCTGCCAGGTTTTATGTGGAAGCTGGTCGCGCTGGCTCTGATCTGGGCTTACCTGCACCACGCCATTGCTGGCCTGCGCCACCTGTGGTCTGACACGCACCACTCAGCGGTCACCAAAGAATTCGGCAAAACATCTGCCATCGCAACGCTGGTCATCAGCGTTGGCTTGACGTTTGTCCTCGGTGCGAAATTGTTCGGCGCATATTAAGTTCAGGAAGTAAATCATGGCAATCAATCACGGCACAAAACGCATCGTTGTCGGCGCACATTACGGCTTGCGGGACTGGCTGGCTCAGCGCGTCACCGCAGCGCTGATGGCACTTTTCACCTTGCTGGTCATCGGGCAGATCATGTTGACCAAAGGCCCGATTGGCTACGACAAATGGGCGGGCATTTTTTCATCGCAGTGGATGAAAGTGCTGACCCTCACCATCATCATTGCCATGCTGTACCACGTATGGGTCGGCATGCGCGACATCTGGATGGACTACATCAAGCCCGTCGGCCTGCGTTTGAGCCTGCAAGTCTTCACCATCGTCTGGCTCACCGCCTGTGCGGGCTGGGGCATTCAGGTGCTGTGGCGTCTGTAAGAGTTTTGCTATTTTGCGTTCACATCTTTTTGAGTTTTAAAAATAAATGACTGCCTCCACAAAACTCCCTTCCCGTAAATTTGACGTTGTCATCGTCGGCGCTGGCGGCTCTGGCATGCGCGCCTCGCTGCAACTGGCGCGCGCTGGCCTGAATGTCGCGGTGTTGTCCAAAGTCTTCCCCACCCGCTCGCACACGGTGGCAGCGCAGGGCGGCATCGGCGCGTCGCTGGGCAACATGAATGAAGACAACTGGCACTACCATTTCTTCGACACCGTCAAGGGCTCGGACTACCTGGGCGACCAGGACGCGATTGAGTTCATGTGCCGCGAAGCGCCCAAGGTGGTGTATGACCTGGAGCACATGGGCATGCCGTTTGACCGCAACCCGGACGGCACGATTTACCAGCGTCCGTTTGGTGGCCACACCGCCAACTACGGTGAAAAAGCCGTTGAACGTGCCTGCGCTGCGGCTGACCGCACCGGCCACGCCATGCTGCACACGTTGTACCAGCAAAACGTGAAAGAAAAAACCAATTTCTTCGTCGAGTGGCTGGCGATGGATCTGATCCGCGATGCCGCTGGCGACGTGGTCGGCGTGACCGCGCTGGAGATGGAAACTGGCGACGTACACATTTTTGAAGCCAAAACCACACTTTTGGCCACCGGCGGTGCTGGCAGAATTTTTGCCGCATCGACCAACGCTTTTATCAACACCGGCGACGGCCTGGGCATGGCGGCACGCGCAGGCATACCGCTTGAAGACATGGAGTTCTGGCAATTTCACCCCACCGGTGTGGCCGGTGCAGGCGTGTTGCTGACCGAGGGCTGCCGGGGTGAAGGCGCGATTTTGCGCAACAGCGATGGCGAGCGTTTCATGGAGCGTTACGCTCCTGCGTACAAAGATTTGGCGCCCCGCGACTATGTGTCGCGCTGCATGGACCAGGAGATCAAGGAAGGCCGTGGTTGCGGCCCCAACAAGGACTACATCAACCTGGACATGACGCACCTGGGCGCAGACACCATCATGAAGCGCCTGCCGAGCGTGTTTGAGATTGGTCACAACTTCGCCAACGTCGACATCACCAAAGAGCCGATTCCTGTGGTGCCGACCATCCACTACCAGATGGGTGGCATACCGACCAACATCAACGGGCAGGTTGTCACGCAAAACGCTGACAACAAAAGTGAAGTTGTGAACGGTTTGTATGCGGTGGGCGAATGCTCTTGCGTCAGTGTTCACGGTGCCAACCGCCTGGGCACCAACTCATTGCTCGACTTGCTGGTGTTTGGTCGCGCGGCGGGTAATCACATTGTTGAGCACAACAAAACCACGGTGCAAAAACCGCTGCCCGCAGGCGCAGCAGACGCCACCCTGGCCCGCATTGCCCGGCTGGACAACGCAGCCGACGGCGAATACGCGCAGGACGTGGCCAACGACATACGCACTGCGATGCAAAAGCACGCAGGTGTCTTCCGCACCCAGGCCAGCATGGACGAGGGAGTGGTTGAAATAGCCAAGCTGCGCGAGCGTGTCAAAAAGATTGGCCTCAAAGACAAGTCAAAAATCTTCAACACGGCACGCATTGAAGCGCTGGAAGTTGAAAATTTGATTGAGTCCGCCCAAGCCACCATCGTGTCAGCCGCCGCCCGCCGCGAAAGCCGTGGCGCGCATTCGGTTGACGACTATGGCGACACGCCCGCCCACCCGAATGGCCGGAACGACACCGATTGGCATAAGCACACCTTGTGGCACAGCGCCACCAACAGCCTGACCTACAAGCCGGTACAGATGATTCCGTTGACGGTCGATTCATTGCCGCTCAAAGTGCGCAGCTTCTAAACAAATTCAGGCAAACATCATGACCAAACGCACCTTCAACATTTATCGTTACGACCCGGATACGGACGCCAAGCCGTACATGCAAAAAATCGACGTCGAGCTGGACGGCAGCGAACGCATGTTGCTTGACGCGCTGATGAAGCTGAAAGCGCAAGACCCAACGATCAGCTTCAGGCGCTCTTGCCGCGAAGGCGTTTGCGGCTCAGACGCCATGAACATCAATGGCAAAAACGGCCTGGCTTGCCTGACCAATATGCGCACGCTACCAGACGTCATCACCCTCAAGCCGCTGCCCGGCCTGCCGGTGGTGCGCGACCTGATTGTGGACATGACGCAGTTTTTCAAGCAGTACAACTCGATCAAACCATATTTGATCAACGACAACGTGCCGCCTGAAAAAGAACGCCTGCAAAGCCCTGAAGAGCGTGATGAGCTGAACGGCTTATACGAGTGCATTTTGTGCGCGAGTTGCTCGACCAGCTGCCCCAGCTTTTGGTGGAATCCCGACAAATTCGTCGGCCCGGCTGGCCTGTTGCAAGCCTACCGCTTCATTGCCGACTCTAGAGACGAAGCCACCGCCGAGCGCCTGGACAACCTGGAAGACCCGTACCGCCTGTTCCGCTGCCACACCATCATGAACTGCGTTGATGTGTGCCCCAAGGGCTTGAACCCGACCAAAGCCATCGGCAAAATCAAAGAGATGATGGTGCTCAGGTCCGTCTGATCAACAGATGTCTGAAGAACTCTTAGGTGAACGCGAACTCAGCAAGCTGCGATGGCGCTGCCGCCGGGGTTTGCTTGAGAATGATTTGCTGATTGAAAAGTTCTTCAATCGCCACCAAGCTAATCTCACCGTCAGCCAGGCCAAAGGCATGGGTGATTTAATGGATTTATCTGACAACGACCTGCTGGACTTGTTGCTACAACGCAAAGAGCCAGGCGAATTGCAGGAAGCTGACGCCAAGGCTAGCGCCTCTACTTTTGAGGCCTTGCAGGTTTTAAACTTGCTGCGCCCGCAAAGCAAAACCACCCATGCCACTGTTTAACCTGACCTGAAAGAAGCACCATGAAGCTCGCTGACAACAAAGCCACCCTGTCCTTTAGCAACGGCAGTCCCAGCATTGAAATGCCGGTCTACCACGGCAGCGTGGGCCCCGATGTGGTGGACATTCGCAAGCTGTATGCGCAAACCGGCATGTTCACCTATGACCCGGGCTTTTTGTCAACCGCGGCTTGCCAGTCAGCCATCACCTACATCGACGGTGACAAGGGCGAACTGCTGTACCGCGGCTACCCCATTGAGCAATTGGCCACCAACTGCGACTACATGGAAACCTGCCACCTGCTGCTGTACGGTGAGTTGCCCAACGTCGCGCAAAAGACAGATTTCGTATCGCGCGTGACCAACCACACCATGGTCAATGAGCAGATGCAGTTTTTCTTGCGCGGTTTCCGCCGTGACGCGCACCCGATGGCCATCATGACTGGTCTGGTTGGCGCGCTGTCGGCTTTCTACCATGACAGCACCGACATCACCAACCCGCAACACCGCGACATTTCAGCCATCCGCCTGATTGCAAAACTGCCAACGCTGGTGTCGATGGCCTACAAGTACACCATGGGCCAGCCCTACATGTACCCCAAAAACAGCTTGAGCTACGCTGGCAACTTTTTGCACATGATGTTTGCCACACCGTGCGAAGAGTACAAAGTCAACCCGGTGCTTGAACGCGCACTGGACCGCATTTTCATCCTGCACGCAGACCACGAGCAAAACGCATCGACCTCCACCGTGCGCCTATGCGGCTCGTCAGGCACCAACCCGTTTGCAGCCATTGCTGCTGGCGTGGCCTGCCTGTGGGGCCCAGCACACGGCGGCGCGAACGAAGCGGCCCTGAACATGCTGGGCGACATTCAAAAGAACGGCGGCATCGAGAAAATCGGCGAGTTCATCAAACAGGTGAAAGACAAAAACTCAGGCGTCAAGCTGATGGGTTTTGGTCACCGGGTTTACAAAAACTACGACCCACGCGCCAAGCTGATGCAGGAAACCTGCAAAGAAGTGCTGCTGGAAATGGGCCTGCAAAACGACCCGCTCTTCAAGCTGGCCATGGCACTGGAAAAGATTGCGCTGGAAGACGATTACTTCGTCAGCCGCAAGCTCTACCCCAACGTCGACTTTTACTCAGGCATCGTGCAGCGCGCCATCGGCATCCCCGTGCCGCTGTTCACCGCCATTTTCGCTCTGGCTCGCACGGTCGGCTGGATTGCCCAACTGAACGAAATGATCGGCGACCCGGAATACAAGATCGGCCGCCCACGCCAGTTGTTTACCGGCTCGGTTGCACGCCAAGTCATGCCGCTGGCACAGCGCTGATCTGATCCAATCCAACAAAAAGCCCGCTGATGGTGACATCAGCGGGCTTTCTACTTGCTATCGATTAAGTAGCTGCTTGCGCCCGTATTTATTGGTCTGGAGCCCTAAAACATACTTGAAAAGGTCTTTTTTTTGCTCAAAAAACGGGGTTTTTGACCTGATTCGTTAAATACAGCCGTTTTGGGCAAGTCAGGCATCTCCAAAGGCGATGTCTGCGTGGTTTTGTTTATTGCACAATGACAGCTCATCGCCTTTCACGATGCATACAAGCCCACCATGCCCCCAAAAACATCAGGACGCAACTTTGCGCGTCGCATCGACCTGACCTCGCTTCAGCTCTTTGTGGCCGTGTGCGAGCTGGGCAGCATTGGCAAGGCGGCTGAGCGGGAATTTATTGCGGCATCGGCTGTCAGCAAAAGGTTGAGTGACCTTGAAGCCACGTTGAGCACCGCCCTGCTCTACCGCCACACACGCGGCGTGGGGCTGACGCCTGCTGGCGAAAGCCTGCTGCACCATGCGCGGTCGGTGCTGTTCAGTCTGGAAAAAATGCAGGGCGAACTAAGCGAATACGCCGACGGTGTGCGCGGCCATGTGCGGGTGCATGCCAGCATTTCGGCCATCGTGCAGTTTTTGCCAGAAGACTTGGGTGCTTTCATCCGCACCCACCCTGAAGTCAAGATTGACCTGGAAGAGCACTTGAGCACAGTGGTGGTGAGGGCTGTGGCTGAAGGCGCTGCGGATCTCGGCATTTGCAATACCGGCGCAACTGTGGCTGAGCTGCAAACCTTGCCCTACCGCACTGATAAATTGGTGCTTATTGTGCCTAGAGGCCATATTTTACGGGCGCAAGCAGCTATCTATTTTGAAGCATCCTTGGACTACGACCAGGTCGGCCTGCACACCAACAGCTCAATTTATATTGCCATGCAGCAAGCCGCTGCAGCGATTGGCCGCAGCATCAAACTGCGCATACACGTGACCGGGCTGGACGCGATGTGCCGCATGATTCACAACGGCCTGGGTGTAGGTGTGATGCCGCAGCGCGCGTTTGAGTTAATGCATGGCGTGGGAGAGCTGGAATCGATTGAACTGCTGGACGACTGGGCAACGCGGCGCATCAATCTGGTGGCGCGGGATTTTTCAACATTACCCGTCACCGCGCGGCTGCTGGTTGAACACCTCACGGCCAATCAAGACACTTAAAATCAAAGCAACAGGAAAACTCATGGCAAAAACACTCTACGACAAAATTTGGGACGAGCACGTCATCCACACCGAAGAAGACGGCACATCGATCTTGTACATAGACCGCCACCTGGTGCATGAAGTCACCAGCCCGCAAGCCTTTGAAGGCTTGCGTGAGACCAAGCGCAAAGTCTGGCGCATCAGCTCCATCGTCGCCACGGCTGACCACAACACGCCCACGACAGGCTGGGAGCTGGGTTATGACGGCATCACCGACCCCGTGAGTAAAGAGCAAATCACCACGCTCGACAGCAACATCAAAGAGTTTGGCGCAGCGGCGTTCTTCCCGTTCATGTCAAAGCGCCAGGGCATCGTGCATGTGATGGGGCCTGAAAACGGCGCGACACTGCCGGGCATGACAGTCGTTTGTGGGGACTCGCACACGTCGACTCACGGCGCATTCGGCGCGCTGGCGCACGGCATCGGCACAAGCGAGGTCGAGCATGTGCTGGCCACCAACACGCTGCTGGCCAAAAAAGCCAAGAACCTGCTCATCAAGGTTGAAGGCACTCTGCCTGTTGGCTGCACCGGTAAAGACATTGTGCTGGCCATCATCGGCAAAATTGGCACTGCAGGCGGCACGGGCTACACCATTGAGTTTGCGGGCGCGGCTATCCGGGCGCTGAGCATGGAAGGCCGCATGACGGTTTGCAACATGGCGATTGAAGCCGGTGCGCGCGCAGGGCTGGTGGCGGTTGATCAAAAAACAATTGACTACTGCAAAGGCCGTTTGCTGTCGCCCACCGGCGTGGAATGGGACATGGCCGTGCGCTACTGGTCAACCCTGCAATCGGATGCTGGTGCTGTGTTCGACAAGGTAGTGGAGCTGGACGCCAGCCAGATCATTCCGCAAGTCACCTGGGGCACCTCACCCGAAATGGTGCTGCCGATTACCGGCACCGTGCCCGACCCCGACAAAGAAAAAGACGCCAACAAGCGCGACGCGATTGAGCGCGCACTGAAGTACATGAATCTGGAGCCAGGCAAGGCTTTGAGCGACCTGTACGTGGACAAAGTCTTTATCGGCAGCTGCACCAACAGCCGGATTGAAGACATGCGCGAAGCCGCCGCTGTGGTGAAAAAGATTGGCCAGAAAGTTGCCAAAAACATCAAGCTGGCGCTGGTCGTGCCCGGCTCAGGCCTGGTCAAAGAGCAAGCCGAACGCGAAGGCCTGGACGTGATTTTTAAAGCCGCAGGCTTTGAGTGGCGCGAACCCGGCTGCAGCATGTGCCTGGCCATGAACGCCGACAAACTGGAGCCCGGCGAGCGCTGCGCATCGACGAGCAACCGCAACTTTGAAGGCCGCCAGGGCGCGGGTGGCAGAACGCATCTGGTCAGCCCGGCGATGGCGGCTGCTGCGGCTGTACACGGCCATTTTGTTGACGTGCGCCGGTTTGTTTAAGGAATCATCATGCAAAAATTCACCATCCACACAGGTCTGGTCGCCCCCATGGACCGCGAAAACGTTGATACCGACGCGATCATCCCCAAGCAGTTTTTAAAGTCGATTCGTAAAACCGGGTTCGGCCCGCATCTGTTTGATGCCTGGCGCTACCTCGATACAGGCGAGCCCGGCATGGATCAGGCGACCCGCAAGCCCAACCCTGACTTCGTGCTGAACCAGCCCCGCTACAAAGGCGCGTCGGTGCTTCTGGCTCGCAAAAACTTTGGCTGCGGCTCGTCGCGTGAACACGCGCCCTGGGCGCTTGATCAATACGGCTTTCGAGCCATCATCGCACCCAGCTATGCCGACATCTTTTTCAACAACAGCTTTAAAAATGGCCTGCTACCTATCGTGCTGCCAGAGGCCCAAGTGGCTGCCTTGTTTGACGAAGCGCTGGCCTTCCCCGGCTACAAGCTGACGATCGACCTGGAGCGCCAGATGATTGTGAAGGCGCAAGGTGAGGAAATACCTTTTGACGTTGAAGTGTTTCGCAAATACTGCCTGATCAACGGGCTGGACGACATTGGGCTGACGCTGCGGCACAGTGACAAAATCAAGGCCTTTGAGGCAGAGCGTTTGGCGACCAAACCGTGGCTTAACCATACGATTGCAGCCTGATTGGCTCGTTTTAGGCATTTTTTGCCTCTTTTTACCTATCAAATGATGCTCTAGCCCAATAGATCCGGGCGCAAGCAGCTATAAAAACAATAGTAAAGATATTGAACCATGAAAATCGCAATCCTCCCCGGTGACGGCATCGGCACTGAAATCGTCGCAGAAGCCGTCAAGGTTTTAAATGTTTTAGACCTGAAATTTGAAACCGAAAGCGCGCTGGTTGGTGGTGCGGCTTACGAGGCGTTTGGCCACCCGCTGCCGGATGCGACTTTAAAGCTGGCCAAAGAAGCTGACGCTGTGCTCTTCGGCGCGGTCGGCGACTGGAAATACGACAAACTCGACCGCCCCTTGCGCCCAGAGCAAGCCATTCTGGGCCTACGCAAAAACCTCGGACTGTTTGCCAACTTTCGCCCGGCCATTTGCTACCCGCAACTGGTCGATGCCTCCAGCCTGAAGCGTGAGCTGGTTAGTGGCCTGGACATTTTGATCATCCGCGAATTGACGGGTGATATTTACTTTGGCCAGCCGCGTGGCAGGCGTACAGCTAGCGACGGGCACTTTCCGGGCAGCGAAGAGGCCTTTGACACCATGCGCTATTCACGGCCCGAGATAGAACGCATTGCACACGTGGCGTTTCAAGCAGCTCGCAAACGTGGCAAGCGCGTGACCAGCGTCGACAAAGCCAACGTGCTGGAAACCTTCCAGCTCTGGAAAGACGTGGTCACAGAGATCGGCCTGCAATACCCCGACGTGGCGCTGGACCACATGTACGTGGACAACGCGGCCATGCAGCTGGTTAAAGCGCCGAAAAAATTTGACGTGGTGGTCACAGGCAACATGTTTGGCGACATTTTGAGTGATGCCGCCGCCATGCTGACCGGCAGCATCGGCATGTTGCCGTCAGCCAGCCTGAACGCCAAAAACCAGGGCCTGTACGAACCCAGCCACGGCAGCGCACCAGACATTGCAGGCAAAGGCGTGGCCAATCCACTGGCCACCATTTTGAGCGCTGCGATGATGCTGCGCTTCAGCCTGAATCAGCCCGAGGCAGCAGCGCGGATTGAAAAAGCGGTGGATGCTGTGTTGACACAAGGTTTGCGCACGCCGGATATTTACAGTGACGGCATGACGAAAGTTGGCACGGCTGAAATGGGCGATGCGGTGGTGAAGGCTTTGGTCTGATTACAATAGCGCCATGAACGTCATTCAGACCTCCATTAAAACGACAGGTACCAAAGGCTAGCAAGCCCGCCTCGTCACGCCCATCCGGCCAGACGAGCCGGACTTCAAAACATTTTTTGAAAAGGGCATCGCAAATGAAAAACTCTCAAAACACCGTCGGCCTCGTTGGCTGGCGCGGCATGGTCGGCTCGGTGCTGATGGACCGCATGGTTGCGGAAAAAGATTTCGACCTGATCGAACCGATTTTCTTTTCGACATCCAACGCTGGTGGCAAAGCCCCAGCCCAGGCCAAAAACGAAACCACGCTCAAAGACGCGATGGACATTACCGCGCTGAAAAAATGCGACATCATCATCACGGCGCAAGGTGGCGACTACACGGCTGAGGTCTATCCCAAGCTGCGCGCTGCGGGCTGGCAAGGCCACTGGATTGACGCGGCATCGACATTGCGCATGGCGGATGACGCTGTCATCATCCTCGACCCGGTGAATTTGCCTGTCATCCAAAACGCTCTTTCCAAAGGCGGCAAGAACTGGATTGGCGGCAATTGCACCGTCAGCTGCATGCTGATGGGCGTGGGCGCACTGTACAAGGCCGGTTTGGTCGAATGGATGACCAGCATGACCTACCAGGCGGCATCGGGCGGCGGTGCGCAGCACATGCGCGAGTTGCTGACGCAGTTCGGTACCTTGAACGGCGAAGTCAAAGCACTGCTGGATGACCCAAAATCCGCCATTCTGGAAATTGACCGCCGGGTGCTGGCCAAGCAGCACAGCTTGTCGGCAAGCGAGACAGCCAACTTTGGCGTGCCACTGGGCGGCTCACTGATCCCGTGGATTGACAAAGATTTGGGGGATGGAAGCAGCAAAGAAGAATGGAAAGCCGGCGCCGAGACCAACAAGATCTTGGGCCAGGGTGCGGGGTTCAGCACACCAGCGACGACTGTTGATGGCTTTTGCGTGCGCGTAGGCGCGATGCGCTGCCACAGCCAGGCGCTGACCTTCAAGCTGAAAAAAGACGTGCCGCTGGCCGACATCGAGGCCATGATTGCGGCGGACAACGCTTGGGGCAAAGTGGTGCCCAACACGCGGGAAGCCACCATCCAGCACCTGACGCCTGTGGCCGTGACGGGTACGATGACCATTCCAGTTGGCCGCCTGCGTAAATTGGCGATGGGCCCGGAATACCTGGGTGCTTTCACTGTTGGAGACCAACTGCTTTGGGGCGCTGCCGAGCCCTTGCGTCGCATGTTGCGGATACTCTTGCAAGACTGAGAACAGCTTTCAAGCCAGGAGGATTCGCAAGTTAGCGAATACCCACATTTATATTTGTAAAAACGCGGCTAAAGTAAGCAGATGTTATTTTGCGTTGCCAGCAGACAACAACTGAAACTTGTAAGCCACAGCCGATAGGCTGTGTCAAAACTTAAGTGGTGTCTTAGCTTGTCAGCGTAACGCCTTGATGTTAAGGTTGTTTTTCGAAAATTTGCATTGAGGTTTTTGTGCGCTTAAACAAAATAAAGTTACATGCAGAACGAGCACTGGAGGCTCAAAACCCCATGATCCATCGCCTGACATGGCGCGTGGGTGCTTTGGCTGGCGCGGTTGCGCTGCTGTGTACGTTGGCGGGCAATCCGGCACATGCACTGGGTTTGGGGCGTATCACGGTTCAGTCAGCGCTGGGTGAAGCGCTGCGGGCTGAGATTGATGTGCCTGAAATTTCAACTGAAGAGGCTGCCAGCCTGCGGGTGGGCGTGGCTTCTGCCGATGCCTTCAAGGCCGCAGGGCTCGAATACACGGCTGCCGTGGTCGGCGTACAGGTCAGCCTGCAAAAGCGCCCCGACGGGCGGTCTTTTCTGCGCTTGAGCAGCTCACGCCCCGTCACAGAGCCTTTTGTTGATCTGATTCTGGAAGCCAGTTGGGCGTCTGGCCGGGTGGTGCGTGACTACACCATGCTGTTTGACCCGCCTAACTTGCGCCAGGCGCCAGCGGCTCCAGTCGCGCCAACTGCACCCGCGTTCTCACGCCCAGCAGCGCCAGCGGCTGCAAGCACCGCTCCACCCTTTTACCCATCATCGCCGCCACCAGCCCAGGCGGCTACCAGGCCCGCGCCCGTCGCAAGAGCGCAGCCCCAACCCGCTGCCCCCAAAGCCACCCCCGCAGCGCCCGCACCAGCGTCCAGCGGGCAAAAAGTTGCCGTCAAACCGGGCGACACCGCAGGCAAAATTGCTGCACAAAACAAACCCGCCAGCATTTCGCTGGACCAGATGCTGGTCGCCTTGCTCAGAAGCAACCCGGATGCATTCATTGGCGGCAACATCAATCGGCTCAAGTCTGGCGCTGTGCTGGACATTCCCTCGGCTGAAGAAGCCAGCACTTTGTCAGCCAATGATGCGAACAGCACCATCATTGCCCAGGCCAAAGACTTCAATGATTTCCGTCAAAAGCTGGCCTCTGGCGTGCCCACCACGCAGGTTGACAGCGCCACACGACAAGCCGGTGGCAAGGTACAAGCCAAGGTTGAAGACCGGGCCGCCACCGCAGCAACGCCGGACAAACTCACCCTGTCAAAAGGCGCGGTGCAGGGCAAAGCCGCTGCTGAAGACAAAATCGCCAAAGACAAGCTAGCCAAAGATGCATCAGCTCGCGTTGCTGAGCTCACCAAAAATCTGGGTGACTTGAACAAAATTGCCGGTACTCCACCAGCTGCCCCTGCCGCACCCGTTGTTGCGGCTGTTCCGGCTGCAGCTATTGCCAATACAGCCAATGCAGCCAGTACCGCCAAACCTGCAGTGGTACCTGGCGTACAAGTTGCGGTGGGCTCCGGCGTTGCGCCAGCCAGCCCTGGCAGTCCGGCGAGTGCGGCTGTCGTTGCGCCAATTGCCACCACACCAGTTGCCAACACAAGCACGGCGGCAGCTACAGCAACCACACCCACCGCAGTGACACCGCCTTTAACCGTTGCCAGCGCGCCAGTTGCAGCCGTTGCCGTCGCCCCTGTGGCCAGTGCGCCTGTGGCAGTTAAAAAGCCCGCCCCCCCGCCACCGCCTCCCCCACCAGAACCCAGTCTGATTGACGACTTGACCAACAACCCGCTGGTTTTGCCGGGCTTGGGTCTGCTGCTGGCCTTGCTGGCTGGTTTCGGTTTTTACCGCTACAAAAAGCGCAACGAGCAAGTCTCGGTTGACAGCTCCTTCCTGGAAAGCCGCCTGCAGCCTGATTCGTTCTTTGGTGCCAGCGGTGGGCAACGCATTGACACCAGTGAAGGTGGCAACGCCACCGGCTCGTCACTCGTGTACTCGCCCAGCCAGCTCGATGCTGCTGGCGATGTAGACCCGGTCGCCGAGGCCGACGTCTACCTGGCTTATGGCCGTGATTTGCAGGCTGAAGAAATCCTCAAAGAAGCCTTGCGCACCAGCCCGACACGGGTGGCCATTCATGCCAAGCTGATGGAAATTTACGCCAAGCGCCGTGACGTGAAAGGCTTTGAAGTCATAGCCGCCGATGCCTTTAAATTGACCCATGGCAATGGGCCAGAATGGGCCTACATCTGTGAGCTGGGCCGTGACCTGGACCCTGACAACCCGATGTACCAGCCCGGTGGGCAACCCCAGGCAGAGCGCGCTGTATCAGGACAGACGCCAGACATGTCGGCATCTTTTGCAGGTGCAGCCACCGTTCCACAAATACTCGCGTTCCAACCCGATGCAGCAGAGTCGTCTGTAGACTTTGACCTTGATCTGGACTTTTCAGCCCCAGATGAGCCCCTGCAGTCCACGGCGGTTGAGCCGAGAGACATGCCCGACTTGACCCCACCAACAGAGCCCACAGTGGCCACGCAAGACAAAGGAAAGCCCGCGTTGGATGGACTCGACATGGATTTTGGGAGCGACCAGACTGTTGCCTTCAGCTTGCCCGATGCACCTGAACTCCAGGCGCTCCAGGACTCGCTGGACAGCGGTCTCAGCTTCAATCTGGATCCGCTTCCTGTCGTCAGCATGGCCACGCCAGCACCAGCACCAGCACCAGCACCAGCACCAGCACCAGCACCAGACAGCGGCATGCTGGAGTTTGATATGGGTTCACTCTCGTTAGAGCTTGATTCACCCATCACCGAAAGCCCGTCCCTTGCCAATGCAGCCATTGCCGCAGCACCTGCCTTGGTTGAAGGTCCACTGGAAACCAAGCTGGCACTGGCTGAAGAGTTCAGCGCCCTGGGTGATTCAGATGGTGCCCGTTCGCTGGCCAATGAGGTGCTGGCCGAGGCAGACGGTGCATTGAAGTCAAAAGCGCAGGCGTTTTTGAAATCACTGTCGTGACCCGTCTGTGAGGGCGGTGTTTTGCGGTTAGCGCTAGGCATCACTTACAACGGCAGTGCTTATGAGGGCTGGCAAAGCCAGCTCTCGGGCAACACCGTTCAGGACAAGCTGGAGCTGGCACTGGCCAAATTTTGCAACCAGCCGGTGCGCGTTAATTGCGCTGGTCGCACCGATGCCGGCGTTCACGGCCTGATGCAGGTCGTGCATTTTGACACCCCACTTGAACGCGAAACCGCATCCTGGGTGCGCGGTACCAACGCCTTTTTACCGACAGACATTGCTGTGCAGTGGGCAAGAGTTGTTCCAGATGAGTTTCACTCACGCGGCAGCGCTATTGCCCGCCGCTATGCATATGTGGTGCTGGAGTCACCAGTCAGGCCAAGTGTTGAAGCGGGCCGGGTTGGCTGGGTGTACCGCCCGCTCGATGGCGACAACATGCGCCGTGCCGCAGCGTACTTGCTGGGCGAACATGACTTCAGCTCTTTTCGCGCGGCGCAGTGCCAGGCCAAATCACCTGTCAAAAACATTCAACACATTGAGATTGTGCAGAAACTCGGCTCATGCTACTGGCGTTTTGAATTTCAAGCCAACGCCTTTTTGCACCACATGATTCGCAACATCATGGGCTGCCTGGTGGCGGTCGGACAGGGGTTTGAAAGGCCTGAGTGGATGGCCGAGGTTCTGGCGGCAAAAAGGCGTGATGCAGCAGCGCCTACCTTTTCGCCAGATGGTCTGTACTTTCTCGGGCCGGTATATGAATCCAAATACGATTTGCCAACTAAAGCAGCGTCATATGATTGGCTGCCATGAACCAAGTACGAACAAGAATCAAAATCTGCGGCCTGACCCGCGAACAAGACGTTGACGCTGCCGTGGCCGCTGGCGCTGATGCGGTAGGCTTTGTGCTGTACGAGCCCAGCGCGCGTTACGTCAGCCCTGAACGTGCCGCAGAGCTGGCCGCCCGGCTCCCGCCTTTCATCACCCCAGTCCTGCTTTTCGTCAACGCACCCGCTACTGAAATAATAGCTGCTTGCGCCCGTATTCAGGGCGCTACAGTGCAATTTCATGGTGATGAAACGCCTCAAATTTGCCTTGAGATCGCCCGCCCGTTCATGCGCGCGGCGCGTATCCCCATCCATGCAGAAACCCCAAACGCCCCACTCAATTTCGATCTCGTAAAATACGCGGAAGATTTCAACCAAGCTCAAGCCATCCTTTTAGACGCGCACGTCGAAGGTTTTGGTGGCGGCGGAAAAACATTCAATTGGTCACTGCTTCCTCCAAGCGTCAATGCTCACCTCGTTTTGTCTGGTGGACTCACACCTGCAAACGTGGCAGGCGGCATTTTGCAAGTCCGGCCGCGCGGTAAAACGCTGGCTGTCGATGTGAGCTCGGGCGTTGAAGAGCAACACCCCAACGGGTCACCCCGTAAAGGCATCAAAAGCCCCGAGTTGATCAATCAATTTGTCGCAGCCGTTCGCGCTGCTGACTTACAACTTGCAGAGAAAGCTTTTGAACATGTACGAGTACCAACAACCTGACGTATCGGGTCATTTCGGCGTTTACGGCGGCAGTTTTGTATCTGAAACGCTCACCCACGCATTAACCGAACTCAAAGAAGCCTACGCAAAATACCAGTACGAGCCTGAATTTTTAAAAGAATTTCAGTACGAGCTGGCGCATTTTGTAGGCCGCCCCTCCCCGATTTACCATGCTGCCCGCATGAGCCGTGAACAAGGCGGCGCGCAGATTTACCTCAAGCGCGAAGACCTGAACCACACCGGCGCGCACAAAATCAACAACACCATCGGCCAAGCGATGCTGGCCAAACGCATGGGCAAACCGCGCGTGATAGCCGAAACCGGCGCTGGCCAACACGGCGTGGCCACCGCCACCATTTGCGCCCGCTACGGGCTGGAATGTGTGGTGTACATGGGCAGTGAAGACGTCAAGCGCCAAAGCCCGAATGTGTACCGCATGAAGTTGCTGGGCGCAACCGTGGTGCCGGTGGAATCTGGCAGCAAAACACTGAAAGACGCGCTGAACGAAGCCATGCGCGACTGGGTGGCCAATGTCGACAACACCTTCTACATCATCGGTACCGTGGCCGGGCCGCACCCTTACCCGATGATGGTGCGGGACTTTCAAAGCGTGATTGGCAACGAATGCATCACGCAAATGCCCGAGATGACAGGTGGCCTGCAACCCGATGCCGTGATTGCCTGCGTCGGCGGTGGCAGCAACGCGATGGGCATTTTTCACCCTTACATTGGTTATGAAAACACCCGGTTGATTGGCGTTGAAGCGGCTGGCGAGGGCATGGACAGTGGCAAACATTCGGCATCATTGCAGCGCGGCCTGCCCGGCGTGCTGCACGGCAACCGCACCTACGTGCTGCAAGACGAAGACGGCCAGGTGACTGAGACCCACAGCATCAGCGCAGGCCTGGACTATCCTGGCGTGGGCCCAGAGCACGCATTTTTGAAAGACATTGGCCGGGCTGAATATGTCGGCATTACTGACAAGGAAGCACTCGATGCCTTTCACTACCTGTGTCGCACCGAAGGCATTATTCCCGCGCTTGAATCAAGCCACGCCGTTGCCTATGCCATGAAGCTGGCCAAAACCATGCGCACTGACCAGTCGATTCTGGTCAACCTGTCAGGGCGTGGCGACAAAGACATTGGCACCGTAGCTGACTTGAGCAACGCCGATTTTTATTGCCGCCCAAGCTGCAAAGGCCAATCGGTCAAAGGCAATGAACACGCGATTGAGTTTGCAAAATGAGCCGCATCCAAACCACCTTTTCAAAGCTGAAAGCGCAAAACAAAACCGCGCTGATCCCGTACGTCATGGCCGGCTTTCCGTATGCCGATGTCACCCCCGACCTGATGCACGGCATGGTCAAAGCCGGGGCCGACGTGATTGAACTCGGCATCCCTTTTTCAGACCCCAGCGCCGACGGCCCAGTGATTCAAAAAGCCGGTGAAAAAGCCTTGGCTCTGGGTATTGGCCTGGCCAAGGTGCTAGACATGGTCACCGCCTTCAGAACGCAAGACAAAACCACGCCCGTTGTGCTGATGGGCTACGCCAACCCGGTCGAGCGCTACGAGATCAAAAACGGCGCGGGCAGCTTTATAAAAAACGCATCGACCGCGGGCGTAGACGGCATGCTGATCGTCGATTACCCGCCCGAAGAATGCGAAGCCTTCGCCGCCTCCTTAAGCGCCCACAACATGGACCTGATCTTTTTGCTGGCCCCCACCAGCACAGACGAGCGCATGGCGCAAGTCGCTAGAGTCGCCAGCGGCTACGTGTACTACGTGTCACTCAAAGGCGTGACAGGCGCAGGCAACCTCGACACAGGCGCAGTCGAAGCCATGCTGCCCAGAATCCGCCAGCACGTCAGCATTCCGGTCGGGGTAGGCTTTGGCATACGCGACGCGGCTACGGCCAAGGCGGTTGGCAAGGTAGCCGACGCGGTGGTGATTGGCAGCAAGATCATCCAGCTGATTGAGAACGCGCCGCGTGACAAGGTGGCAGGCGTGGCGCACGACTTCTTGGCAGAGATTCGGGGGGCGCTGGATTCTTGATATGCGGCCTGAACCACTTTTCCACGAATACGCTTTAAGCGTATAATTTCACCATGTATACCGTCATTGAGTCACCGTTTTTTCTGAACAAAACGGCTGATTTCCTGGATGACGATACGCGCCAAGCGTTCATCAACTGGATTGCGATGAATCCGTTGGCGGGCGATGTCATCAAAGGCACGGGCGGTTTGCGCAAGGTGCGTTGGGGCTTGCCGGGGCGCGGCAAAAGTGGCGGCATGCGAGTAATCACTTATTGCATCTTGCCCGATGAAGAAATCTGGCTCTTGATGGCGTACACCAAAACCAAGTTCGACAACCTGCCTGCGGATTTCCTCGTGGCACTGAAGAAGGAGTTATTTGATGATTAAGAAAAAAATAGACCCTGAAATGCAGCAATTCCAAGCCGATTTACTTCAGTCCGTGCGCGACATGAAGGCTGGCCGCGTTGGCCGTGTGCATCGCGTAGAGCTCACCGCCGCAGCGCAAGCTCGCATCAAATCTGGTCTCTCACAAACAGGCTTTGCCGAGCTGCTGGGCGTCTCTATCAAAACCCTGCAAAACTGGGAACAAGGCCGCACCCAGCCCAGTGGTGCAGCCAATACCTTGATCAAGGTAGCGATGCATTCGCCAAAGGTATTGGCAAAAGCCTTGGCTACAGCCTGATGTCTTTGTACGATTCTTGTGTTTTTTAACGTCTGCTACCACTCAAGGCGTCCGCGTGACAAAGTGGCTGGCGTGGAGCACAACTTCCTGGCAAAGATTCGGGTGGCGCTGGATTCTTGAGGTGTCTGCCATTCAAACGCTATGATTTATATAGCTGCTTGCGCACGTATTCATTGGGCTAAAGGCCTAAAAGATAGCTGAAATCGGGTTAAGAAAGGGCTTTTGAGCTGTGGCTGGTTCAAATTACCGTGGGAATGCCCGAAACGACTCAAAAATCGTCATTTTTAGGTATGAAAAGTGCCTCCAGGCCAATAGATTCGTGCGCGAGCAGCTACTTTATTGATAGTGAGTTGAGGGTACTTGTGGCTCCTGTGATGCGGCGGATGTTGATCAAAGAATTGTTTGTTTGCAAGACGGTATCTGACCCCGTTTTCTCTCCTTGACCCCGAATTTCTTCGTGGAGAAATTTAATGACAAAGAAGGATGTTGCTTGACACAGCAACATCCAGCCTCAAGGCGATCTGTAGGCTTCGGAATCGAGTCACAGCCAGACGGTACGGGAGTACACTTTGCCAATATTCCCAACATAGAGAGTTAGTATGCGTATCTTCGGAGCTCTAATCCTTCTCTTCTTGGGCATTGGCTTCTTTCCGTTCAACGCTCGCACGTTGCAAACGCCCGCCGGACTCTTCCTTGCATCCCTTAGCTGCGCTCTCGTCTTTTTTTCCTATCGGCTCGCTGTGAGCGGAAAGAAAAAATCGACTGCTGAGTCGAAGGACATTTAATTCAAGGCTACGAAAAAGGTCATCTTTTGGGGCTTTCTTCTTTGCTACCTGGACATAGGCGTTTATTTCGCCTAGTGTCGACGAGCATTTGACGACAGCTGGCTACGTGCTCGACGTTCAAGCCTTTTCGTAGAGATTACTTGGCGCAATCAATGATCCGCACTTCGATGTCCGTCATTTTCTGGTTGGGACCGAAGTAAAGACTCCGTAGCGTTATGCCCCGCTTCATAAAGGCAGACAGATTGGGCGATGCACACTGCTGTTTAACTATTGCTGCTCGCTGCGCGTTATTGTCCATTGGATGGGTTGTCGCGTAGCGGTACATGTAAACCTTGTCGAATAAAGTGTACGAGACACTTTGTAAAACAGTACTGGCATTCACCCGCATCGGAAGTTCCTTGTTAAATATGCTGACCCCTGCTTTCATCTCGGCCGCTAGCTCACTTTCCGACATTTGAAGGATTAACGCAGAATTGTCTGCTGCGCCTGCAACACCACAAAGCAGCAGGGCGAAAGGAACAATGATGGAACGCATAAGGATGTTTGATTTTTTAGGAGTTAGTACCCATTGTCAGTGAGCGCCTAGTGCGTCAACATGCAAGTTTAGAAACATAATGGCGGCTCATTTTTCGGTCTGCATCTTGCCGCGTGAACTTCCACTCGATGGTTCTGTGGTCGGTGTTTCGTGCTTGCTGCCAAGCATCGAC
>JBASFP010000006.1:0-20036 GCA_049653085.1 Polaromonas sp. | reverse complement strand
GCGTTGTGGCTTGCGAGATCGCTATCTGCGCAGTCTCAATCGTCTCGTTATTCCCAGTGAACGGTCGCGCCATGACTTTCTCCATCAGTTTTGATGGCTTATATTATTGTGCTAATGTTTTGGAAATAGAATAACTGGACTGGGTCAAACCCTCAACAACGAGTGATTCACACCACACACCAAGTCACTGACATCGTTTTCTGGCACAGCGCGCTCATTTTTAGCCAGCGCAACTTCCATTTCACGCGGCAGCACCACACCGTTTTTAACCGCCAGCACCTCGGCCATCACACTCACTGCAATTTCCGGCGGGGTTTTGCTGCCAATGTAAATGCCGATCGGACCGCGTAGTCTGGCCAAGTCTTTCTCACTAACGCTAAAGTGTTCTGCCATGCGCTGGTGGCGCACCTCGTTGTTGCGGCGTGAGCCAATCGCACCGACGTAAAACGCATCGGTGGTCAACGCTTCCAGCAGAGCCAGATCATCCAGCTTCGGGTCATGCGTCAGGGCAATCACGCAACTGCGGCGGTCGGGTTTGAAGGCGGTCACCACGTCGTCGGGCATGTCGCTTTGAACCGTCACACCGGGTACAGACCAGGCGCTGCGGTATTCTTCACGCGGGTCACAAACCGTGACGGCAAAGCCGCTGAACTGCGCCATGGTGGCCAGGTATTCCGTCAACTGGCCTGCACCAATGAGCAACATGCGGTACTCCGGGCCGAAGGTGTTGACGAGTTCTGACTTGGTCAACACGAGTTCAGCAGGTGAGGTGCTGGTGCTTAAAGTGACTGAGCCATCATTTAAATTCACGCAGCGCTGCATGAGCTGGCCTGCACCAAGCGCTGCAACAAGTTCGCTCAGCGCGTTTGCATCCGGGTCATATTCAAGCAGCAGTTCCAGCGTGCCGCCGCAGGGCAAACCAAAGCGGTGGGCTTCGTCAGCGGTGATGCCGTATTTGATGAACGTCGGCGGGCCAGAGGGGATGGCCTTGTTCGATTCTTTGCCTGAATACGCTTGTGTGAACTGGTAAATCAAATCGTCTTCAATGCAGCCGCCCGACACCGAGCCGACCACCGCACCTGTTTCACACAGCGCCATGATGGAGCCGACCGGGCGGGGCGATGAGCCCCAGGTACGCACAACAGTGGCCAGCAATGCGCGCTTGCCTGCCAAGCGCCAATCGCGCAGGGTACGCAGAACCATCACGTCAAGATTTTCCATCGTTTTTATTTAACGTAAAGCCACAGCGCAAAAACCACAGCAAAGGCTACAGCCGCGCCGATGACCCATTTCACACTGGACGCATCTGCTTTTTCTTCCAGGCTGCCGTAGGTGGTGCTCACGTCGCCCATCACCATTTTGGCGGCGTAGGCATCCGGGTGCTGGCGCTGCATTTCAAGGTCAAAGCGTTTGAAGAAATCCTCCGCCATCGACTTGGCTGCGCCGTCAATCAAGCGCTGGCCAAGCTGGGCAATTTTGCCGCCTACGGATGCATGCACGGTGTAAGCCAGCTCGCAGCCGCCCGCATTCGGCGTGAGTGTGACCGCCGAGTCACCTTTGCCAAAACCGGCTGGGCCGCCCTGCCCTTCAAAATTAATTTTGTAGCTGCTGGGCGGGTTAATGTCGCTGAGCGTGATCTTGCCGCTGAACTTGGCTGAGACCGGGCCGATTTTCAGGCTCATGCCAATGCTGTACTGGTTGTCACCCGACGACTCCACCTTGTCGCAGCCCGGTATGCAGGCTTTGAGGACTGCCGGGTCATTGAGTGCGTCCCAGGCTTGCTGTTGAGTGATGGCCAATTGCCGTGCGCCTTGCATGTCCATGTTATTTTTCCTTTTTTATATCGTCAGTTACTTTTTCATCAGAGCTGCCAGACTGGCCGCCAGTTCCTCAAGCTTGCTTAAATTGTGAACCGCCAGCATACCGTGTGCATGTTGATGCAACACCGCAGCGCCTTGCGCCAATGGTGCATAACCATCAAAGCGCAGCAGCGGGTTGAGCCACAGCACACGGCGACTTCGGTGGCGCAGCCAGCACAGTTCTTGCGCCAGCTCAGCAGGCTCACCCGTGTCCAGCCCGTCGGTAATCATGAGCACGATGGTACGCCGACCGACCAGTCGGCGTGCGTGCTGCGTGCGCAAGCTGGCCAGCGACGCGCCCAACTGCGTACCGCCCGCAAAATCTTCAATCGCCAAGCTGGCATGGGCCAGCATGTCGTCAGTGTCAGCCTGCTTGAAGGCCTGAGTTAAATCTGTCAGGCCCATGCCAAACGCAAACACATCACGCTGTGGATGGCGGCGCGTGGCAGCGTGTAAAAACGCCAGCAACAGGCGTGCATAACGCTCCATCGAACCCGACACATCGACCAGTACCAGCAGCGGCAAATGCTTTTGCTGGCGTGCCAGCCGGGGCAAGTGCAGCAACTCGCCACCCGTGCGTGCGGCCCCTGCCATCACGCCTGGCCAGTGCATGCGCCCACCCTGTGCAGCAGGGCGGGTGCGGCGCGACGCAAATTGCGGCAGCGGCAGCTTGATGTCACGCGCCAGGCGCTCCACCAGGCGGTATTCAGTGGCCGACAGCGCATTGAAATCGGCATGCTGCAGCCGCTGGATGTCGCTGGCGGTCATGGCGGCGTCAAAGTCAACTTTCTGGTCTTCAGCCGCCGGCTTGGCTTGCTGACCAAACTTTTTTTGCGGCGCCAAGGCCTCTCGTACCCGTGGGCGACGTTTGCTGGGCTCAGCCTTGCCTTCAGCACTGGGTAACAGTTGGGCCAGCAGCTTGTTGGCGACTTTCGGGTCTTGGAAATACACGTCAAACAACTCGCGGAAAACCCCACGGTCTTGCTCGCGGCTGATCATCACGGCTTCAAACGCGGCACTCAGATCCTCTTTTTCAGTGATGCCGACGTGGCTAGCTGCATCATGCGCCAGTGCGATGCGGTGGCTGTCAATTTTGACGCCTGCGCGGCGCAGGGCACGGCCAAAACCGGTGATGTTGTCTGCCAGCTTGCCCGCTCTGGCGTCACCTAGCTGCATGGGGAGGCCCCCATCCCAGCCTTCCCCCAAGAAGGGAAGGAGTTGAAACCAAAGCTTCCCCGATTGGCTCCTTCCCCTTCCGGGGGAAGGTTGGGATGGGGGCACGCGCTCAATCTGATTCCTCAGGCGCAAGTAGCAAAGCCGCCATCTCCTGCGTCAGTGCCGTGACATCCTCACGCTGCTTGAACAAAATACCGGCGGTGTCCATCACCACTTCCGGGTCAATCACCAGCGTGTCCAGTGCCACCAGCGCCTTGGCCCATTCCACGCTTTCGGCAATGCCGGGCGCGCGCTGAAACGCATTGCCAAACGGTGAGCGGCGCAGCTTGTCAACAAATGCGGCCACCTGCGCCGACAGCGTGTCGCCCGCTTGCGGCACCTGCGCCCGCACAATCGCCAGTTCACGCTCGCGCTCGGGGTAGTCCAGCCAGTGGTACAGGCAGCGGCGCTTGACGGCATCATTCAACTCGCGGGTGCGGTTACTGGTCAAAATCGTCACCGGTGGGCTGACAGCTTTGATGGTGCCAATTTCAGGAATGCTGACCTGGTACTCGCCCAGGTATTCAAGCAAAAACGCCTCAAATGGTTCGTCAGCGCGGTCTACCTCGTCAATCAACAGCACCGCGCCGGGCGCGGGCGCTTGCAGGGCTTGCAGCAGCGGGCGGCGAATCAGGTAGCGGTCCTGGTAGACCTCGCTTTCGACATCTGATGTTGATCCTTTGCCCTCGGCGGCCTTCATATGCAAAAGCTGGGCGGCGTAATTCCACTCGTACAACGCCTCCCGCTGCTCCAGCCCGTCATAGCATTGCAGGCGAATCAGTTGCCGCTGCAACGCTTTGCCCAGAGCCTTGGCCAGCTCGGTTTTGCCCACACCGGGCTCGCCCTCCAGCAGCAGTGGGCGCTGGAGCTTGAGGGCCAAAAAAACAGCGGTTGCCAGGCGGCGGTCTGCAAAATAGCCAGCGCTTTGCAGCGCAGCAGTGAGTGCGTCAATGGTTGGGAAGGATATCATTCACTATTAATTTAGGATCTGCTTGCGCCCGTATTCATTGGGCTATAGCACTAAAACATGCCTGAAATAGAGATATTTTCTTATTCCCTCCCCTTCTGGGGGAGGGTTAGGGTGGGGGCAAGCGCAGAACTTAAGCTGGCCATCGTGCGTGCCCCCATCCCAACCTTCCCCCGGAAGGGGAAGGAGTAAGAGGTTACGCAGCTATCAACCCAGCGCCACCGCCACACCACGTTGCGTTTGCACGCTGATGATGTTGGCACGGTAGGCCGCTGTGGCGTGAATGTCGTGGTTCAAATCCGTCGCATCAATCTTGACCGCTGCCGCAGCCTCGGGTGTGAAGCTTTTGTTTAAAGCAGCCTCCAACCCAGCATGGCGAAACACGCCGCCGCTAGATGCACCCGTCACTGCCACACGCACATCGCCATCAAACTGCGCCACAAACACGCCGACCATTGCAAAGCGGGAGGCTTGTTGCTTGAACTTCATGTACGCAGCGCGTTTGGGGATGGGAAAGCTGATGGCGGTGATCAACTCGCCGTCATTCAAGGCGGTGGTGAACATGCCCTGAAAGTAATCCTTCGCTTCAATTTTGCGAGCTGTGGTGTGAATGGTTGCACCCAGCGCCAGTACCGCGCTGGGGTAGCAGGCAGAAGGATCGTTGTTGGCGACTGAGCCACCCATCGTACCCATGGCACGCACCTGGCGGTCGCCAATGTTGCCTGCCAGATGCGCCAGCGCCGGAATGGCCGCCAGCACATCGGCGTTGATGGCCACATCAGCATGGCGCGCCATCGCACCTATCACGATGCTGTTGCCATCACGTTTGATACTGCTCATGTCTTTGATGCCACTCAAATCAGCCAGTTTGTCTGGGCTTGACAGGCGCAGCTTCATGGATGCCAGCAGGGTTTGGCCACCTGCCAGTGGTTTTGAACCGCTGGCGGCCAGTTTGGCTGCGTCCTGCACAGTCGCGGGGCGCTCTAATGTAAATGCGTACATGGTGTTTGCTCCTTTGGCGAATTAATGTTTTGCAGACTGAATGGCTTCCCACACGCGGCCGGGGGTGGCAGGCATGTCGAAGTCCACCACGCCCAGCGGTTTGAGGGCATCGAGCACCGCGTTGATGACGGCTGGCGGTGAGCCGATCGCGCCTGCCTCGCCGCAGCCCTTGGCACCCAGCGGGTTGTGGCTGCACGGTGTGCAAAGCGTACCCAATGTGAAGTTGGGCATGTCGTCAGCACGCGGCATGGTGTAGTCCATCATCGAGCCGGTCAGTAGCTGCCCGGTTTCTTCGTCGTACACACAATTTTCAAGCAGCGCCTGGCCGATGCCCTGCACCAGCCCGCCGTGTACCTGGCCCTCAACAATCATCGGGTTGATGATGTTGCCAAAGTCATCAACAGCTGTGAAGCGCTCGACTTTGACTGTGCCTGTAGCCGGGTCTACTTCAACCTCGCAAATATAAGTGCCTGATGGGAAGGTGAAGTTGGTCGGGTCGTAAAACGCGGTTTCGTTCAGGCCGGGCTCCAGCTTGTCGAGCGGGTAGTTGTGCGGCACATAAGCCGTCAGTGCCACCTGGCCAAAGGTTACTTTTTTGTCGGTACCTTTGATGGTGAATTCGCCGTTGGCAAACTCGACGTCGGCGTCGCTGGCTTCCATCAAATGCGCCGCAATTTTCTTGGCTTTGGTCTCGATTTTGTCTAGCGCCTTCATGATGGCCGTACCGCCCACCGACATCGAACGCGAACCGTAGGTGCCCATGCCGAACGGTACACGCCCCGTGTCGCCGTGCACGATGTCTACCGCATCGACCGCAATACCCAGACGCGCCGCCACCACTTGTGCAAACGTCGTTTCATGCCCCTGGCCGTGGCTGTGTGAGCCGGTAAACACCGTCACGCTGCCAGTGGGGTGGACGCGCACTTCACCACATTCAAACAAGCCCGCCCGTGCGCCCAATGCACCTGCAATGTTGCTAGGGGCTAGGCCGCAGGCCTCGATGTAGCTGGAATAACCAATGCCGCGCAGCAAGCCCTTGGCTTTGGATGCTGCCTGACGCGCAGGCAGGCCAGCTATATCAGCCAGCTCATTGGCACGCTTGAGCAGCGACGCAAAGTCGCCCACGTCGTATTGCAGCGCCACGGGTGTCTGGTACGGAAACTCCTGGATGAAGTTGCGGCGGCGGATTTCGTCCTGGCTGAGACCCATCTCCCAGCCTGCGCGCGAAACAATGCGCTCCAGCAAATACGTCGCTTCTGGCCGACCCGCACCCCGGTAGGCATCAACCGGCGCGGTGTTGGTAAACCACGCATCGACCTCGCAGTAAATCAGCGGCGTGCTGTACTGGCCAGCCAGCAGCGTGGCGTACAAAATGGTCGGCACGGCCGGTGCAAAGGTTGACAAGTAAGCACCCATGTTGGCATCGGTATGCACGCGCAAGGCCAAGAATTTTCCGTCTTTGTCGAGTGCCAGTTCCGCGTGGCTTGAATGGTCTCGGCCATGGGCGTCGCTCACAAACGCTTCGCTGCGGTCGGCAGTCCATTTGATGTTGCGGTTGAGCTTTTTGGACGCCCAAACCAGGCACACGTCTTCAGCGTAAAGGTAAATTTTGGAGCCAAAACCGCCGCCAACGTCTGGCGCAATCACGCGCACCTTGTGCTCTGGCAGGCCCATCACAAAGGCAGTCAACAGCAGCCGTTCAACGTGCGGGTTCTGGTTGGCCACGTACAGGGTGTAGTCGTCATTGGCACGGCTGTAGGAACCGATGGCAGAACGCGGCTCCATTGCATTGGGCACCAGGCGGTTGTTGGTCAGGTCAATTTTGGTCACGTGCGCGGCAGTCGTGAAAGCCGCGTCCACCAGCGCCTTGTCGCCAATCGCCCATTTGTAGCAATGGTTGTCAGGCGCGGCCTCATGCAGCGCAGCGGCTGTTTTGGCTTTGGTCACGTTGACCACAGCGGTCAATACGTCGTAGTCCACCTCCACCAGCTCTGCGGCGTTTTTGGCCTGTTCGAGTGTTTCAGCCACCACCATGGCGACATGGTCGCCCACATAACGCACCTTGCCTTGCGCCAGGATGGGGTGCGGCGGCTCTTTCATCGGGTTGCCGTCGGTACTGGTGATGCCCCAGCCGCATGGCAAGCCGTTGATTTTGTCGTTGGCAACATCGGTGCCCACAAAAATATCGAGCACGCCCGGCGCAGCTTTGGCCGCGGTGAGGTTGATGCTCTTGATGTTGGCGTGTGCATGCGGAGAACGCACAAACACAGCGTAGCTCTGGTTGGCCAGGGTGATGTCGTCGGTGTACTGGCCACCGCCGGTCAGAAAGCGGTAGTCCTCTTTACGACGTACTGGAACGCCAATGTTTGGCAAATTAACGAAGTCGGGTGCGCCCATGAGATTGCTCCTGATGTGTGTAAATAAGTTAAGCGGCCATGGCGGCAGCGCCAGTGCGGACGGCTTTGACGATGTTCTGGTAACCCGTGCAGCGGCAAATATTGCCTTCCAGGTGCTCACGGATTTCAAGCTCGCTGGCTTTGGGGTGGTGCTGGCACAAGTCCACCGCACTCATCACCATGCCGGTGGTGCAAAACCCGCATTGCAGGCCGTGGCATTCCTTGAAAGCCGCCTGCATGGGGTGCATGGTGCCGTCTTTGGCGGCCAGGCCTTCGATGGTGGTGATGTCTGCGCCCTGCGCCTGCGCGGCCAGCATGTTGCACGACTTCACAGCCCGGCCATTCATGATGACCGTACACGCGCCGCATTGGGCGGTGTCGCAGCCCACATGCGTACCGGTGAGCAATAACTTGTCACGCAGGGCTTGCACCAGCAGCGTGTTGTCGGGCATGTCAATGTTGGCGGCTTTGCCATTGACGGTGAACTGAACTTGCATCGGTTTGTCTCCTGTTGGTATTGATTGAACTGGAACTTGGCTGAAAATTGGCTGAACGAGATCAACAAACATTATTTGTTCAGCACACCCTTGTCGTCCTAGGTTAAACCCTTGTCAGATTGCGCAAGCCAGAGGATATTCTCAAAATGCAACAGTCTGTCAAACGTCTTGCTACAAAATGATTTCAACCATGTCATCAGTGACTCATCACGCACCCGACCCGCGCCTGCAGCAAATTGCATTGGCACGCCAGGCGGTTTTGCATGATGGCAAAAGCATGTCACGCACCGGTACGCAAGCGTGGATTGAACGCTCCTGGCAGCGCTGCTTGGCCAACGGCAAAAGACCCGATGAAAAAGTCAGTTTCGGCATGGTTGCGCCAACTGCCATGCGGCGACTGGTGGACAGCCACCATGACCTGCTGCACACCGCGCGGCCTGTGCTCCAGAGTTTGACCAAGGCAATAGCCAGTACGCGCTACTTTGCTATTTTGACCAACGCACAAGGCGTGGTGATTGACGCACACGGCGCGATTGATCGCAGTGACCGCCGGGCTGATCTCGTGACACGCATCGGCACGGACTTGTCTGAGCACGCCATTGCCACCACCGCCATCAGCGCGGCATTGACTGAGCTGCAACCCGTGTGGCTACACCGGGGCGAGCACTTTTTTACAGCCAACTCAGTCTACAGCTGCGCCGGTGCACCGCTGTTTGGCCCTGATGGTGCCTGCATCGGCATGCTGGACTTGACGGGCATTGAAGCCGCCGAGCGGCCCGAGCTGAAGCATCTGGTGGCGCAGTCGGCGCGCAGCATTGAAAACGCCCTCACCCTGAGTCACCTCAAAAGCGCGCAGGACCTGCTGGTTCGCCTGAACTGGCCAGGCCGCAGCCTGGGTGACGAAACCGATGGCTTGGTTTGCCTGAATGCCGATGGCCTTGTGACGGCGGCCAACCAGATGGCGCGGCTCATGGTGCCGCAGCTTATGCCCCAGTCCGCACAGCAGCCACTCCACGCCAGCGACCTGTTTGCTATATCCCCCGACATGCTGTTTGACGCAGCACGCAAGCCCCGGCAAATGGACGCGCTGGAAGTACCGCTGTGGACAGGCTTGCGGCTGCACGCCATGCCCATGCGGATGGGTCAGGCTATACCAGTTGCTTCGCACCCGACAGTAGCAACAGACGCACCACCACCCTTGAAAGACATTGAGACCGCCCTGATTCGCAAAGCTGTTGACGATGCGCGCGGCAATGTCATGCGGGCAGCCAAAGCCCTGGGCATCAGCCGCGCGACGGTTTACAGACGGTTGGGCAACAGCAAGAGCGCTAGAAGTGCTTAAAATTTCAACACATCTTGCACACTTAGAACCTCATGCATTCCCTTCATCGCCATTCAATCGTCACTGCCAGCCTGGCTCTTCTTGTCTTCTCCGCACAGGCCCACGACATCAGCGCCAAAGACACTGACCGCAGTCCAGACGAATGGATTGCCTTGGGCGAGACGGTCCATGGGGGTTTTGGGTCGCACATCGCTTTGGGCATCAGAATTGGCCAGGATGCGCTGCACCGACTGAACGCCAAGCGCCGCGAGGTGGATGTCAGCGTGACAGAGGGGAAAAACGCCCCATGCGCCTGCGTGGCAGACGGGCTGGTCGTGGCCACGTCTGCATCACCCGGACAAAAAACATTGACAGTAAACGCCAAGTCCCAAGACGCTGCCTATCTTGCAGTCATTGAGGTCAAAAACCGCGCCACAGGCGCAACGGCTACCTACCGCGTCCCCAGCAGCATGATTGAAACGCTGGCAAAAATGAACCCGGGGAAATCAGCCAAACAGCGGTTTGAAGCTGTGTTTGCGATGCCGCAAAGCCAGCTCTTTGAGGTGTCGACCAAATAAAGTCAACTGCGGCACCTTCATAGGCGCAGAATTTATCGACGAAGCCTGCAATAAAACCAGATACAACCCAAAATCAAGGCGTTGATAACGACAAGTTGACCCGCCCTTTGCTGGTCACCTTCCAGATAGGAATTGCAAAGCCTTTGCGGAGTATCCTGGTAAAGCATGCCAATCACGCAACCCATCCACACCACATTGCCCACCACAAAACCTTGAGCCACAATGGGCGCGCCGCACCATGACAGACATGCCACCATGCCGGCGAATACAAGGCAAGCAAACTTAGCAACCTCGACTAGGTGGTTTGCCACTGCTGCATCCAGCGCCAGCGGAATCATCCAGACCATGGCAAGGGCCATGGCCAAAGCAAGTCCTGGCAAGCCAGCTACATTCCAGTCCTGAAATCGCTTTGCACAAGCGGAGCGCGAGGGCCAAACACACATGCAGCCGCACAAAAAAAGTAAGGGTAATTGAACCCCCATGTGCAGCGTCATGCTGGTCTCTAACAAATGACGTACAGGCGGTGATGCCAAGAATGCCAATAAGCCAACGCCTACAAAGGCACAGCGCAGGCTGCGGGTCATGGTGTTAAAGATGAAGACAGCACCAGAGCGTGCTGCAATGCACGTTCTGGCTGATCTACCGGGAAAATTCCAACCAGTTTCCCTCGCTGATCGACCACATGCCAGGCGGCGTTGTGTTGATACTCCCCGTTCTCATCAAGCACCGTAACAATACCGAATCGCTTCAGAGTCACAGCTAGCTCGCCATCAAGCTCTGGACGGACGATGTGCCAAACTTGCTCATCGATATTCAATGCACGGGCATGCTCAGCGAGTACTGTCAGCGTATCTCTAGCAGGGTCAAAAGTGACCGTTAAGAGACGCACACGGTTTTGTAATCCGCTACGTTTCAGTTCCTCCTGCATCTGACGGTACTGCGCATTCAGCACCGAACAGATGGACTTACACCTGGTGTAAATGAATGTGACGATGCTGATACGCCCATCTTCGACCAGTGCTTGCGGCCAGACGGATGGTTGACCCGCTTGGTCACGTACGTTCAATACCGACAAATCCATGGGCTGTTTGGCAACCGCGTTCTGCCGCGCCGACTCGGCTGTTAGAACAGTAAAACCATCGGTGACCCATGCGAGGGCCACGCAGCCCGCGCACAAAACCAGCGCAAACGAAACTACGGATTTAAAAGCCGGTCTCAAGATCAATGACAGTTGCGATGAAAATTTATTCAACCGTTTTGAGCTCGGCTCCACCGGCATACGGTGTTGCACGTGTCTTGGTTGCTTCGCGCTGTTGGCTAACAAGTTCACTTTTGATAACTGAACCGGTATTGCCCCATTGGCTGCGGATGTGCGTCGTTACGGCAGCAATTTCAGCATCACTCAAATTGTTAAATGCTGGCATGGCACCTTTGTAAACAACGCCCTTGACTTCAATCTCGCCCGTAATACCATGAAGTAATATTTGTATCAGCCGTTTATCGCTGCCAGTTACCCAATCTGCGCCAGCCAGTGGGGGAAACACACCTGGCACACCCATGCCATTGCCTTGGTGGCAAGCGGCGCATTTGGCACCAAAAACCGCCGCACCATCCACGGCAGCACCCCCTTCACCAGCTGGGGCTGGTGCCATCAGGGCTTCAACGCTTCGCTGGTCGCCCCATAGCGTGTCGGTACCACTTGGCGTTTCGTAGATATAAAAAGCGCCCCACATCGCCATCGCACCTAAAAACATGATCAGGTACCAGGGTAGTGGTGGGTTGTTTTCATCCGGGTCTGGACCTTCGCGCTGCTGGGCGCGATTGGGGGCTTGTGGTTTTTTTCGACTCATGGCTTGGCTCCGCTAACCGCAGATACGGCGGCAGAGGCTGGCGGTTTGGGCCGCTCCAAGACTGGATAAGTGCGGTCAAGTGCCAATAAATACGCCACCAAGTCTAGCGCCTCCTTGCTCGCGACAACCTGTTTTCCTGGTATGGCAAAGGCTTCGGGCAAGTTGATCACCACATCGTTAGTTCCCACGGCATCGGGTCTGCGCTCTTCAAACAGGAACGGGTAGGCCGGCATGATAGAGCCAGGCGTATAGGCACGCGGCTGGTAAAGATGGCCCAATTGCCAGTCACGGCTGGGCTGGCGCGCACCTATATTGAGCAAATCAGGACCAGTTCGCATGGTGCCCAGCAGATGCGGGTTGTCGTAGTAGTAGTCAACCGCCACCGATGGTCTGCCCCAGCCACGTGCCATATCGGGTGCCTGTTTCGGGTCACGCGGTTGTTGTGAATGGCAATACACACAGCCGTTGGCAATGTATTGCTGCCTACCGAGCAGTTGCTGCGGTGTGTAGGGCTGTAGCGCGATGCCCGACGGATGGGCACGATCCAGCAATATCCACGGTACCACGACCATCAGTGAAGTGGCCAGCGCCAGAATAACCATTGATCCCGCAACCAGTTTCAGCTCATCAATCTGGTCCTTCATGCTGCTGCCCCCTTGTTTTTAGACAACAGTCTTGCCACAAGTCCTTTTTTGACCCAACCAATTTCATCAAACGCCGCCGCTCCTAGCCTGCCAGGCCCATAGCGCAACACCATGGCTGCAAAGTGTCCTGCAAAAACCAAATGACCCAGGGTCATCAATGAACCGCCGACAGAGCGTGCTTTCAAATATGGCAAGGTCACAGCGACTGAATCCATAAAGGGTCGCGCCGCATCCAGCATCAGCAGACCCTGAAGCCAGCCGCCAATAGAAAGCCACACCACATAAATACCCAAGCCCAATGTGACAAGCCAAAAATGCACTGATATCAGCTTGGGGTAGGGCCACTCCCAGTTGGTGATACGGGGCATGACAAAATAAATCGAACCAAACATCACGAAAGAGAAAAAACCGTACAAGCCCAAGTGTGCATGGGCAATGGTGTAGTGCGTGAAGTGGGTCACTGTGTTGACCGAGCGCAACGCTTCAAGTGAGCCCTGCACCGAGGCCAGTGTGTACATCATGGTACCCAGCACAATAAAACGAAGTGTGGGTGAATAACGAAGCGCACTGAAGCTGCCTAGCACGGTCATGTGCTGATTGATGGCCACCGCCAGCACTGGAATGAACATCATCATGCTCTGCACAATGCTCATGGTGATAAACCACGAGGGCACTGGCCCGCCGATAAGGTGATGCCCCCCGACCTGGCTGTAAAAGAACGCCAGCCCCCAAAATCCTAGCAGCGACAGGTTATACGAATGAATAGGCTTACCCAGTACCTTGGGAATAAAGTAGTAGGCTGCCGCCAACCCCAAAGGTGAAAACCACAGTCCGAGCGCATTGTGGCCGTACCACCAGTTCATGGTTGCTTGCTGAACACCGAAATGGATACCAGGCACATTTGCCACAGCGAACAGAATCGGAAACCACAACAGCCCAGCCGCCATGTACCAGACCGATACATATAAATGATGCGACTTACGGTTAAGCAAGGTCAGCGCTAGGGGGACACCCATAAGTGCGCCACCCAGAAAAAGCAAAATATCAATTTGCCATGGGAACTCCAGCCACTCCATTCCGTCAGACAGGCCTGCAAAAATTGCAGCAACGCCAAGCGACACACCCAAATGCCACAGCAGCGCACCCCAATAGGCATAACGCGCACCGACCAGCTCGGTTTTCAGTAGACGCGGAATCATCCACAAAGCGATGCCAACACCCGCAAACGAACACCAGCCGTATGCCACGATGTTGAGGTGAACCGGGCGAATTCGACCAAACGTGATCCAGGATGCCCCAACCCACCAATCTGGCGCATGCAGCTTGATGGAAGAAATCACGCCAGCAAATGACCCCCAGACAAGCCAGACAATCGCCAGACTAAGACATACCAAAGCCGGGCCAGCACTGGAACGGTCAATTCGCAAGCGCTCAGCTAACTCGGCTTGGGATGCGTCTGGGGCATCGCTTACATCGCCAGTCATAGCCATCTGCAAGGCGGCTCGCTGCGCAGGGTTGGAGGCCGGGTCTTCCACCCGGCCCTCTTCGCGCGTGGCAAAAATCTCGCGCGCTACATCCTCGCCGGGTCCAAAAAGTCCTTTGGACATTGACCAGATGAAAACGATCAGCGCCACAAAAGACACGACAAAAGTGACCAGCAGCAGGCCAACGGCTAAATCCATGACAGTTTTCCCCGATTTAACGAACTGGCGAAGCAGATGGAGGTACAGCTTGAGGGGCTACTGGCTTGTAGCAAACCTCAAAAGGTATGCGCATGCTCGACGCACTGCTCATGCCACTCAGGGGTGATGAAGCGCCCAATAAAGTCATGGATGCCGCACAAAAAGCGGCCAGGACAACCGCAGCACCGACCATGGGCCGCAGAGTCAGACTCAGTTCATTCCAGTAGACAGCATCATTCATCGCTTGACCTCGGCTGATTCACTGATATGGGCAAAGTGAACGTCATCTGCGCTGACCTGCAGGCGTGGCTGGCTACGGCTACAGTTACATGGAGGTTCGCTGATGGGACGAAACTGTATCGGTTGTTGGTTTGCACCCTCCGTATTTTTGAGCGATGGCGCAAAAGCCACGGCAGCGCTAGACCAGACAAGCCAGGCCGCAATGCCGAGCGTGGCACCGATATTGATATGGGTAAGTATGCGCAAGACGCGCTTTGGCAAAGACATGAAAACTCCTGATGCACGGCTACAGCGTTGTGCGTTTGACAAAAGATTCAGGGGATATCAACCCCCCTGAGAAAGGCTCAAGTCAAAAGAAGTCAGGTGGTCCGCGAGGTCGAAAAGCCTGCCAGACTGCAAGCTTTGGAACTGCCTGCATTCGCAGTTCGGACACGTCTCCAGGAGGCAAATGCGGTATTGCAAAGAGTGGGGAGACCGGTGGAAGCTCCAGCCCAGTGACATGATGTACGCAATAGGGGCAATGCGTGCGCGCGTGTGTTGCCGAATTTTCAGGTAAGGGCTGCTGCGTGTCAGCACCACCAACGCGCAAAAATTTAACCCCAAGCGTGGTACACACTTCAACCCAATCGCTGCTCGCACGCGCAGCGCCGATCGCTTGCGACATGCTGGGGGCAATCGCTGCGAGCAGCAAGGCTAAACAGACCAGCCAGCAGCTCAGTTGCCGTTTGACGGTACCAAGAAACATCAATATCACTAAATAAATTGCGCGAAACTGTTGCTGGATAAGCTCAATGCTTGTGATGCGGTGCAGCGTGTGAACCTGTCGACTTCAAATCAACGGGGGGCCCAAAAGAATCAAAGCGTTTGATGCGCTCCGGGCTGACGGACTGCTCCGCTTTTTCTATTTGAGCAACCAGTTTGATAGCCGTAGGCTCCGCAACTCCAGCAAGCTTGAGGCCACCCAGTTTTTTGAAGTCCTCGCCACCACAGGCGATGATCTCCCAAGCACCCTTGTTCAGGCGCAGGAGCGCTCTTCCGCCCATTTTTGCCTGCGTCCAGCCCGCAACAGCATAGTTGTCGACCACCACCACGGGCGAGGTATCCACAACATTGCCTGGCTTGTCAAAGGTTTTGCCGATGACTGCCTTGATCTGCATGGGGGCAGTTTTTGCGTCGGTATGGGCCCATGCGCCTGACATTGTGGCTGTCAGAGCCGCGAACAAAAAACCCCGACGTATCGTATTGATGAAGAATTTACGCATTTAAAACTCCGTTACTTCAATGGCTGTAGGTCTGCCAAGTTCAATCAATGTTTGTGCATGGGGGCAGCGCCACCCGTAGCAGGGGCTCCTGGCGCTGTGGCGCTGACCGGGACGCTCAGCTCCATCTTGCTTTCAACGCCTTTGGCGTCCTTGAACACCAGCGTCAATGGGACTTTGCTGTCTTTGGCCAGCGGCTGCTTCAAGTCCATCAGCATGACGTGATAACCACCGGGTTTGAGCTCAACGGCTTTGCCCGCTGGCAAATCAACCGAGGGGACAGCACGCATTTTCATGACATCTCCCTCCATCTTCATCTCATGCACCTCACCCACGCCAGCTACCGGAGATGACACACCCACCAGTTTCGCGCCGTCTTTGGACGTGATTTTCATAAAACCGCCAGTACCCTTTTGACCTGGCACGGTGCTGCGCACCCAGGCGTCCTTGACATCGATGCTTTGAGCTTGTGCAGATACAGCGGCCAGAGTCAAGGCAGACAGTACGATAGAAGTAAAAGTGATTGATTTCATTGAATTCTTTCTAAAAGCTAACGTTAAAAATTACTTTGTGACTGTTAATGGCCGCGAAGCCATGGCCAATGTCATCCCTGCTTTGTCAAACTCCAGCGCCTGGCAGTGCAACCTGGCTTTGTTCAGGTGGCTCTGCCCTGCAGTTGAGGCAAGCGGCTTGCCAACCGCCTTCTGATAGCCTGCCACCATTTCGTTGCAGGCCGTTCGCATTTGCGCAATCATTTCGTCAGAATCACAGGCCTGGCTGGAGATTGACAACAGCAAAACACCAACAGCAACAACGGGGCGCACGCCTTTAAGACGCTTGAAGTTCATGTTAAAAAAATTCATGATGCGGCCTTTCACATGAAGAAAATCAAACTTATTTTGCAGGAAGTATTTCAAGCAGCGCAGCAGGGGTTTTTAGACCCTTGGTGGAGGTTCCGCTGGTGGGTATTTCAGCCCAGTTGGTACTGCCTTTTTCGCAGCCTTGAAAAACTTTAAACCATACCGGTCCGGTTTCCTTGGGCAGGCGGCCTCTGAGCACAAACTCGTCGTAGTGTGCGTCAGCCAAAAAACTGTCTTTGGTGTTGGCAGCCCAGGTCACTTCTGTCACGCCTTCTGTCACCATGCCGCCATGGCCGTTGTCATAAGGTACGGCCAGTTTGCCCAACTTGGTAGACAACGTCCAGCCCGGTTTAGGCATTGGCTTGACGCCTTGCAAGCCGGCAGGTAGCGAGACTTTGATCTGGTTGGTCGAAGAGCCATCGCAGCCGTGACCTACCAGAAATACAGCTTTATAGCTACTTAATGCAGTAGCGCTACGTTCTTGCAAAACCACATGTGCAAACGAAGCCGCAGGCCAGTAAATACATGCGCAAGCAGCTATTAATTTTGTAGTACTTAGAAATTTCATCAGATGTATCTTTCAGTTGTTTACAAAGCAAATTTGAGTTCGGTGATGAAGGTGCGCTGTGGGTACGGGTGAAAGTTCCAGTACTGGTAGTTGTTCAGGTTGTCGATGCCCACAGCCATGCTGACCTGTTTGTTGAGCTGGTAACGCGCCCGCACATCCGCCGTAAAGTACCTGCTAACGCCTTGGTAGGCAAAGCCGTTCACATCGGCGTTGTTCAAGCTGCTGAATTGCGCGCCGCTGAAACGCACGCCCAGGCTGGCGGTCCATTGCGGGTCAAACCGGTAGCTAACCAAACCGGTAGCGCGCCACACAGGCACGCGAGGCTGATACTTTCCCACGGTATCACCGGGTACGGTGACAAAGCCGGCGTTTTCCTTGATGCGTGAGTCGGCATAGGTCACGCTGCCGCTCAAGTCGAGCCCTATTGCCAACACATCGTTGCCGTTGTAGGCCATCTCCAACCCGTTGGTTTGAATCCGGCCCACGTTTTGCACGCGGCTGATATTGGCGTTGGCTACCGAGTCAAACGTGGTTTGTGAATACAACGCATCCCGCGTGTTTTCAGTAAAAAATGTCAGGCGCAGCAAGCCATTGCCCAGGTCCTTTTCAGCCGACAACTCTGTGGTCCAGGATTTTTCTGGGCGCAGATTCGGGTCATTGATGAATCGCGAATTGATGGTGGCGGTTGCACCATACAGCTCGCCAACAGTAGGAAAGCGCAGCGCCCGTCCGGTCGAGGCTTTCAGCACCGTATCGCTTGACAATTGGTATGACAGCGCCGCCTTGGGTGATACCCCATTCAAACTGCGTGCCGCATAAGCTGCGTTAGCAGGATTAGCCGCGCCGAAGGTGGTAAAGCCACTGCTGGCCGTCCAGTTCTCAAGCCGCGCGCCCAGCACTGTTTTCCAATTGGGCGCAAAGGCCCAGACATCTTGCGCGTAAAGGCTACGCAATTGCGTCTTGCCACCCACATCGTTAGCCACAGTACCTGCCCCGTCACTGAGCCAATTACCCGTTATGTTGGAGCGCAGAATTCGCAGCTTGTAGCTGTCTTGCTGATAGCCAAAATCAACGATATGCGCGCCCTTCACCCCATCAGGCCGCCAGATGCCTTTGAGTGCCAGCGTGTTCCAGCCGGTGCCATTTTGGTCTGTCAATGTGCCTGCGCCACCTGCCAGTGAATTAGGCTGGGCGGTGGTGGCTGATCTGACCTGGTCCTTGCTGTAGTTGTACATGCTGGCGGCAACTTCCCAGTCAAAAACGCCTTGCGTGTTGGACTTGACCGACAGCCCGTGCATGACATGTTCGAGCACGTCATTGCTCACGCCAAAGTCACTGGCTGCCAGCGCGTAGCCCCGGCCGTTGATGCTGATGTTGCCGCTGTACACCAGGTTGCCAGCGGCATTGCGCAAATAACTTTGCGAGCGGTTCTCCGACGTGTTTTGCCAATAACCCAGGGTATAGCTGGCCCGAACCGTCGGTGAAAAGTCATACGCCAGCTTGACCTTGGCATGGTCTTGCGTGGTTTTGTATTGGGTTGCACCACCCAGAAGAAGCCATGGCGCGTTGGTGGTGCTCAGCCCCTGGACAGCGCCCGTCACGCGCTGCGCATTGGCAGCAGGTGCTGTGCCCTGACTGACAAGTCGTGTGGCAAACGTCAAAGGCTGGCTATTACTTGTCGTACGGTTGACGTTGACAAACCAGGACCAATCGCCGTTTTTATTGCCCAGCGAGGCACTGGCTTGCGTGCCACCGTAGTGGCTGTCTGTACCGTAAAGCTTGAAGTTTTGTGTGAAGCCGCTGAGCTTGGCGTGCGCTTCAAACTGCTTAGGCATGCGAGTCACATAGTCAACCACAGCACCGACCGAGTTGCCTGCATACGCGGCAGAAAATGGGCCGTACAGGACGTCAACCCGCTCAATTTCTTCGGGTGTCACCAGACCCCAGCGGGGCGCATAGTTGGTGCCATTGGCGATGCCATTGCCCAGGTAGTTCGACAGCAAAATGCCGTCGGCGTACACCATAGACCGGGCGGAGTTGCCTGTGCCGGACGCACGGCTCGACAAAATGGCGTGGTTGTAGTCGCCGATGTAGCGTTTGCGTACAAGCAGGCTAGGGAAGTACTTGAGCGCGTCTTGGCTGTCTGTGGCGTTGATGGTCTGCTCAATCTGCTCTTTGGTCACGCCCTCGATGGTGGTGGGGATTTGTGTGGGCAGGGACGTGGGCTGGCCGCTGTTGATGGTGATGATCCCGAGTGATTTAACGGGTGCATCAACCGGGGCAGTCACTGGTGATTGGGCCAGCGCCTGCAGGCTGGTGAGCATGGCCGCAGCCAATGCGCTCAAGGGAAAGACAGAAGCGTCTCTGGTTTTCATGAAATTTGCACTTTGAAAATGAAATGATCAGCGCTCGGGCTATCAAGCCTGAACGCAGGAGACTCAAGCCCAATAACCTGGGAGCCCGAGCGGTTTCAGTTCAAAGTGCAGGAGGGCCGCGACTGGGCGGCAGACCGCTGATACGCGCGGCTAAATCAAACGGTAAATCAACGCCAGCGACCTGCTGGCCAGGCTGGCTGGGCAAGGTTTGCGCCGTGAAAGACGGTAAAACCAGAGCAAACGAGCCGCACATGTCGCAGTGCGATCCCGCTGGCATGGCATCACCAGCAGCGTTGCTTGCTGTGTTCACCAGGCAAATCCCGCCCAGCTTGCCAGTGCGCACCTCTTCGGCCAGCATCGACGCCGGTGCAATCAGTGCCGACAACACCGCCAAAAAGCTCAGGAAAGCGGCGACGCGCCTCCACAAAGGCAAATTGGATGATGATGATTGCTTGGGCACGACAAGGATTATATAGAGATCAAGCCTACGGGCTTGAGCTGGCTGCGGCCAGAGTTTCAAAACCCGGCGCTTTAGGCAAGTTCTGGGGCGCTATTAAATCAGGAGCTGCTCGCGCATATATCCATTGGCCTGAAGGCCGATTTGACCTGATTAGATACCTGCCTCAGACAGGCGTAGGATGCTCAGAGGAAGAGGTTTTGTAGTCACAGCAGCGCGAAGCAGTCGAGGCACCATGGCTGCCAAGTCAAATCGCCTGTTAAACC
>JBASFP010000005.1:0-33724 GCA_049653085.1 Polaromonas sp. | reverse complement strand
CGATGACCAAGCGATCTTCTTCGCTCAAGGTGAGTTCCGTCTGACGCATGACCACTCCTTTGTATGCCGGATGGCGATACCTAGAGTTTAATAAGGTTTCGTTATTTATGTGTCAATGTACTAGGCTCCTAACGCTGCTGAAACAGCACCAGACGCACTTCCCGGCTCTGGTCACCACGGCTGGCGGTGATGGTGGCTTCATAGCGGGCACCCGGCAGCGGAATTTGTGGCTGAAAGCTGAAGGCAAAGTTGCCAGCGGCGTCTGAACGTATGGACTGATTGAAGATTTGCTGGTTGATGCCAAAGATGCCCGCCAACGCGGCGATGGCTTGAACCTGGACATCTACTTTTGCGTCAGGCACCGTGCGGCCACGCACTTCAATCACGCCAGCGGGCACTTGCGCGTTGTTGGCGTGGTTGGTGATGTCCAGCGGGAACACAGCCGCTGCGGCTGGCGTTTGCGGGCCAGCGACAACAAACGTCCAGTTCTGGCGCACGGCGTTACCGGCGTTGTCAGCCGCCGTGACTTCTACCGGGTAAGTGCCTGCTGGCAACTCACCGCGCCAGGTCAGGTATTGCGCAGTGATGCCAGCGTTGCGGGTCTGGTCTTGGCCACCAATCAGCAGCTTGACCGTTTTGGGGTCAACCCCTACGCCGCCCAGGTCGTCAAAGGTGGCCGACACCGAGACCGGGTTGCCGCCAACGACTTCGTTGTTACGCGGCGCAAGGTTCTTGATGGTTGGCGGACGCGCGTCCACCAGCAAAGCCTGGTTGAGCCTGGAGCGCACCACCTGACCATTGGCTTCGAGTGCCATCGAATGTTCAGCGATGCCGGGAAGTTGTCGTTGCGCCGAATCGTGTATGCGCCTTCGTATCGGCCGGGCCGCACTTCTGGCATGGCCACGTTCTGCACCACACCGTCAATCGTCAACAATGCACGACCACCGGGCGAGCCCGTGGCTCCAAAACGCAGCTCGGCACCGGGCTCTATGCGGGCGACTGGCGTCACGCCAAACCGCTCAATCACAGGCTGGCCATACTGCGGCACACTGGCCACCGTGGGGCTGAAAGCCTGACTGCGAATGGTGCTGATGCCGCGCAGGCGCAGGGTGGCGCGTGCGGTGGGCTGCTTGCCCAGTCGGTCGCGACGGTTCAATGTGTAAGCACCTTGGTAGACGCCCGCGCTGACCTCACGCAGGTTGATGTTTTTGTTGATGCCATTGATGCGCACGCTGGCTTGCCCACGGGGTGTGCCTTCAAGGCTGAAACTGATGTCATTGCCGGGGTCAAGCGGCTGCTCAGCATTGATGGTGAAGTTGTTGATTTGCGGCGCAACCCGGTAATTGGACTGCGCGTGTACAAGCTGCGGCAAGGTGGCCATGAAGCTCACTGAAAGTGCAGTCAACAGCAGTCGGCGGATTTTTTGTAGGTGTGTCATGTAATACCCTCTGGGTGTTGTAGTTGGTCACACCAGAGTTTTAGTTTGTGCATCCTTTGCACGGCGTAGGACGCTGGGCTCAGGCCGCGTGAGGCGCTGGCCTGAAGTTAGCCAAGCAAATCAGCCGCGTCCAGCATGCGCTGGGCGACCTCACCCATGCGCAGGCCTTTGTCCATTGCGGCTTTGCGGAGTTTTACAAACGCGGCTTCTTCAGTCAATGACTGGCGCTGCATCAACAGGCCCTTGGCGCGGTCGATGACTTTTCGGTCTAGCAGTTCAGTTTTTGCCTGGGCGAGCTCTTGACGCAGGCCTTGTTCGTGCTCAAACCGCGCCATCGCCACGTCCAGAATGGGGCGAATCCGGTCGGGCGACAAACCCGCCACAATGTACGCCGACACGCCAGCGGCCACCGCGTCTTTGACATGGGTGGTGTCGTTGTCGTTGGTAAAAAGCACGATAGGGCGGCGCGCATCGCGGGTGGCCATCACCACGTGCTCCAGGCTGTCACGCGCGTCGCTTTCGGCGTCCACAATGATCATGTCGGGCTGCAGTTGCGCCAGCCGTTCCGTCAAAAAGCTGTCGGCAGGCAGCACCGCAATCAGGTTGTAGTTGTTTTCCAGCAGGCCAATGCGCAACTGGCGCGAGCGCTCAGCCAGCGCGTGGCCGCGTTCGTCACGGGCATCGGATTCAGCCAGATCGGGTGCAATAACAACTAGGCGTAGCGACTGGGACGGGGTCATGCGGTGTAAATGCAAGATTCAAGCCAAAAGAGATAAACCCCCACGGTCGCTCGCTTCGCGTAGCTTCCTGCCCCCCGAGGGGGCGTTTTTTCCTAGGGGCTGCCCGTCGAAAAAGGCGGTTTGCCAGGGCAAACCTTACACTTCCCCCATGATTATTTTGGGCTTTGAGTCTAGTTGTGATGAAACAGGTGTGGCTTTGGTTGATGCATCAGGCGAAGGCGTGCCGCGACTGCTGGCACACGCGCTTTTCAGCCAGATCGACATGCACCAGGCCTATGGCGGGGTGGTGCCCGAGCTGGCCAGCCGCGACCATATTCGCCGGGTGCTGCCTTTGACCGAACAGGTCATGGCTGAGGCGGGCCGCACCTTAAAAGACGTTGACGTGGTGGCCTACACGCGCGGCCCAGGTCTTGCGGGCGCGCTGCTGGTGGGGGCGGGTGTGGCCTGTGCCATGGCCGCAGCGCTGGGCAAGCCTGTGATGGGCGTACACCATTTGGAGGGGCACTTGATGTCGCCTTTTTTAAGCGCAGACCCACCCGAGTTTCCGTTTGTTGCGCTGCTGGTGTCGGGTGGCCACACGCAGCTGATGCGGGTGGACCGCGTGGGCAGCTACGAGCTGCTGGGCGAAAGCATTGACGACGCGGCTGGCGAGGCGTTTGACAAGTCGGCCAAACTGATGGGGCTGCCCTACCCAGGCGGGCCGCATCTGGCCAAGCTGGCAGAGCAGGGTGACAGCACGGCTTTCAAACTGCCACGCCCGTTGCTGCACAGCGGCAACCTGGACTTTTCATTTGCGGGGCTGAAAACAGCGGTGATGACGCAGGCCAAAAAGCTGGGTGATGAGCTGGAGGCGCGAAAAGCTGATTTGGCCGCATCGACACAAGCGGCCATTGTTGATGTGCTGGTTAAAAAATCAATGGCTGCGATGGCGCAAACCGGTTTGAATCGTTTGGTGGTGGCTGGCGGCGTGGGCGCGAATGCGCTTTTGCGAAGCGAACTGAACGCGGCCTGTGCCAAACGCAGTATTCGCGTGCCTATTCGCGTTCACTACCCGGAGCTGCATTTGTGTACCGACAACGGCGCGATGATTGCTTTGGCCGCTGGCATGCGGTTGCAGGCGGGGCTTGAAAGTATGCAAGGCAGCTACACTTTCGACGTTTTGCCTAGGTGGGGTTTGTCTGAAATCAGTCAAAAATAGCCCTGAAAAAAGCATCAAATATGGCTCTAGCCCAATCAATACGGGCGCAAGCAGCTCCTAAAATAATAGTAATTTCAATTCATCTGATGTTTAAAAAATTTGTACTGGCCTTTGCGTTTGTTGTTTCACTGTCTGCTGTTGCCCAGCCCATACCCATCAAAGTCGCGCTGATTGAAAGCCTGTCAGGCTCGTTTGCCAACACGGGTGAAGCGGTGTTCCGCAACCTGGTGTGGGCCACCGAGCGCGTCAACGCACGCGGCGGCGTCAAGCTGCCGGGCGGCTCGCGGCCATTGCTGATGGAGCGCTACGACAGCAAAGGTCAAAACGAAGAAGCGCTGAGCGCTTTGCGCGCGGCGATTGACGACGGCGTGACGGTGATCGCCCAAGGCAATTCGTCTGCCACCGCCGCCGTGCTGATTGACGCCATCAACAAACACAACGAGCGTGAACCCGCCAAGCGGGTGCTGTTTTTAAATTACTCAGCGGTTGACCCCACACTCACGAATGAAAAATGCAGCTACTGGCACTTCAGGTTTGATGCGCATGCGGACATGCGCATGACAGCATTGATGGATGTTTTTGCTGGCGATAAAACGACCAAAAGCATCTACCTGATTGGTCAGGACTACAGCTTTGGCCAGTCGGTGCTCAAAGAAGCAAAGAGGCAAATCACCGCCCAGCGTCCCGATGTGCAAATCGTCGGCGACGAGCTGCATCCGCTGGGCCGTGTCAAAGACTTTATTCCCTACGCTGCCAAAATCAAGGCCAGTGGTGCGCAGGCGGTGCTGACAGGCAACTGGGGCAATGACCTGACGCTGCTGATCAAGGCCGCCAAAGATGTGGGTTATGAGGGCAAGTTTTACACCTTTTACGGCAACGCACTGGGCGCGCCGGCTGCGATTGGCGAGGCGGGTTTGGGCAAAGTCATTGCGGTGGCCGAATGGTTTCCCAACGCCGTTGGCGCACCGTCAGAAGCTTTTTACCAGTCGTTTCGCCAGCGATTTCCGGCACCCAAGGACGATTACGTCCACATGCGCATGCAAATGGTGATTGAAGCACTGGCCCAGAGCATTGAAAAAGCCGCCTCGATTGAAGCGGGCGCAGTGGCTGCGCAGATGGAAAAGGCCGTTGTCACCATGGCCGGGCAAACGGGCACGATGCGCGCCAGCGATCACCAATTTCAGCAGCCTTTACTGGTTGCGCAAATGGGCAAGCTGGGGGACGCGGGCGTGAAGTTTGATGTCGAAGGTTCGGGTTATGGTTTTCGGGTGATCAAGACGATTGCGGCTGACAAGGCGGCCATGCCGACGAGTTGCAAAATGGTTAGACCGTGAGTTTCCATCGCAAAGGCGCAAAGATGCAAAGGACGCAAAGTAGTCGATGAATTACTGTAACTTGGCGACCTTGGCGTTCTTTGCGACTTTGCGTTGGAAACTGAAAATCGTCGGTTAATAAACAGGTGATGCAATGAGACATGCCGTTTTAAACCTTGAAGAGTCCATGATCCGCCAGGTTGCCAACGCGGGCATGGGGCGCAGCGATGTGCTGAAGTTCTGGTTTGGCGAGAGCGATGAAGTCACGCCACAGTTCATCCGCGACGCGGCAGCTGAGTCGATGCAGCAGGGTGAAACCTTTTATGCGCAAAATCTGGGTCTGCCCGAGCTGCGCGAGGCTATTGCGGGTTATGCCCAATCAATACGGGTGCAAGGCGCTGCAAAAATAGGAGCAGATCGGATTGCCGTCACATCTGGCGGCGTGAATGCGCTGATGCTGGCAGTGCAGGCGCTGGTGGACAGTGGCGATGAGGTCGTGGTGGTCACGCCCGTCTGGCCCAATTTGACTGGGCAGCCCGCCATCATGGGCGCAGTGGTCAAGTCCGTCAGCCTCAAACCTGTGGCTGGGCAGTGGCAACTGGACATGGCAGAACTGCTGGCGGCTGTCACGCCGAAAACAAAGCTTTTGACGCTGAACGCACCCAACAACCCGACAGGCTGGACACTGTCGCGGGCTGAACAGGAAACCATCCTGGCGCATTGCCGCGAAACAGGCACCTGGATTTTGGCCGATGAGGTGTACGAGCGTCTGTATTACGACGACCCCCCCGAAGCGCTTCGCGCCTCCCCCCAGGGGGCGCCCGCCTTGGGGCGGCCCGGCGGCGTGCATGAACCGACTGCCAACGGCTGCGCCCCCAGTTTTCTGGACATTGCCCAGCCCAATGACCGGCTGGTTGTGGTCAACAGCTTTTCCAAAAGCTTTTTGATGACCGGCTGGCGGCTGGGCTGGCTGGTGATGCCACCTGCGATGACGGCGCAAATGGGCAAGCTGATTGAGTTCAACACGTCCTGCACACCGGTGTTTATCCAGCGTGCGGGTTTGGTGGCGATTGAACGCACGCTGGATGTGACGCCGCGTGTGGTGGCGCACCTGAAAACCTGCCGGGACACGCTGATCCCGCTGTTGCAAGCAGTACCGGGTGTGCAGGTCGCGCCAGCCAAAGGCGGTATGTATGCGTTTTTCAGGCTGGAAGACCAAACAAAATACGGCGATTCGTTACAAGTGGCCAAGCGCCTGGTGCTGGAGGCCGGGCTGGGGCTGGCGCCCGGCAACGCATTCATGGTCAACCCTGGGGCCGACGCACAAGGCTGGCTGCGCTGGTGCTTTGCCAGCCAGGACTTGGGGCGCCTTGAGCAGGGCGTGCAGCGCCTGAAAAGCTGGCTATAATCATAGGCTTCGCTTAGTACATCGCTGGGTGATACACGACGACAGACGGTTAAATCTCATGGTGAGAAAACTGTGTCGCTCGCAAGTTGCACCCAGGTGCGAGAAAGAAACCCATGATTGCAAAATCAATCAAGGCTGAAATCGTTCAGTCCAACGCACGTGCCGCTGGCGACACGGGCAGTCCTGAAGTTCAAGTGGCGCTGCTGACTGGCCGCATCAATGAACTCACGCCCCATTTCAAGGCCAACGCCAAAGACCACCACGGTCGCCGTGGTTTGTTGCGCATGGTCAGCCGCCGCCGCAAGCTGCTGGATTATTTGAAGTCCAAAGACGCTGGCCGCTACACCGCACTGATCGCCAAACTTGGCCTGCGCAAGTAAGTTGTAAATTTATTGAAAACGCCTGAGTTAGTCACCTAGCTCAGGCGTTTTTTACTTTAAAACATTCGGAACAACGACAAAACGGATTCGAGCTGTGTCATTCCAAAAGCCAACACAAGGTTTCTGGAATGGCAAAGTTTCCATAAGTCAACATTCCGGGCCTTTTGCACTGCCTCAAGTGCTTGAAACTGATGGAGATATTTCATGAGCATTTTTAACAAAGTTACCAAAACCTTCCAGTGGGGCCAGCACACGGTCACGATGGAGACCGGTGAAATTGCCCGCCAATCGGGCGGCGCCGTCAAGCTCGACATGGACGGCACCGTCGTGCTGGCTACGGTTGTCGCCAAAAAAGATGCCAAGCCAGGCCAAGATTTCTTCCCGCTGACGGTTGACTACCTGGAAAAAACCTATGCTGCTGGCCGCATCCCCGGCAGCTTTTTCAAGCGCGAAGGCCGCCCCAGCGAGTTTGAAACGCTGACGTCACGCCTGATCGACCGCCCGATTCGCCCGCTGTTTCCTGAAGGTTTCTTCAATGAAGTGCAGGTTGTGATTCATGTGTTGTCGCTCAACCCTGAAGTCGAAGGCGACATCCCTGCGCTGATCGCATCCAGCGCTGCGCTGGCCATTTCTGGCATTCCATTCAATGGCCCGATCGGCGCGGCTCGCGTGGCCTACATTGACGGCCAGTACGTGCTGAACCCAGGCAAAACCCAGCTCAAAGATTCCAAAATGGACCTGGTGGTAGCCGGTACCGAAGCCGCTGTGCTGATGGTGGAGTCTGAAGCCAGCCAGTTGAGTGAAGAGTTGATGCTGGCCGCCATCGTTTACGGCCACGAGCAAGGCAATATCGCCATCAATGCGATTCACGATCTGGTGCGTGACGCTGGCAAACCTGTCTGGGACTGGAAAGCACCTGCAAAAGACGAGCCACTGATCGCCAAAGTCGGCGCCTTGGCTCAGGCTAAATTGCAAGCCGCGTACCAAATCCGCGCCAAGCAAGCCCGTACCCACGCTTGCCGTGACGTGACCACGGAAGTCATGGCCGCTTTGAAAGCCGATGGCGTTGCGTTTGACCACGTTGCTGTTGAAGGCATGCTGTTTGACATCGAAGCCAAAATCGTTCGCAGCCAGATCCTGGCAGGCGAGCCGCGCATCGACGGCCGCGACACCCGCACCGTGCGTGCGATTGAAATTCGCAACTCTGTGCTGCCACGCACCCACGGTTCAGCCCTGTTCACACGCGGCGAAACCCAGGCGCTGGTGGTGACCACATTGGGCACTGAGCGCGATGCCCAGCGCATCGACGCATTGAGCGGCGACTACGAAGATCGCTTCATGCTGCACTACAACATGCCTCCGTTCGCCACGGGTGAGACGGGTCGTGTTGGCTCACCAAAGCGACGCGAGATTGGCCACGGCCGTCTGGCCAAGCGCGCACTGATTGCTGTGTTGCCTTCAAAAGAAGAGTTCCCATACACCATGCGCGTGGTGTCTGAGATCACCGAGTCCAACGGTTCATCGTCAATGGCTTCGGTCTGTGGTGGCTGCCTGAGCCTGATGGACGCTGGCGTGCCAATGAAAGCCCACGTGGCCGGTATTGCCATGGGTTTGATCAAGGACGACAACCGCTTTGCGGTGTTGACCGACATCCTGGGTGACGAAGATCATCTGGGTGACATGGACTTCAAGGTGGCTGGTACGACTTTCGGTATCACCGCGCTGCAAATGGACATCAAAATCCAGGGCATCACCAAAGAAATCATGCAGGTCGCTTTGGCCCAGGCCAAAGAAGCCCGTATGCACATCCTCGGCAAGATGCAGGAAGCCATGGGCGCTGCCAAAACCGAAGTGTCTGACTTCGCGCCACGCTTGTACGTGATGAAGATCAACCCTGAGAAAATCCGTGACGTGATCGGCAAGGGCGGCGCGGTGATTCGCGCGCTGACCGAGGAAACCGGCACGCAGATCAACATCGAGGAAGATGGCACCATCACCATCGCATCGAACGACAGCGCCAAGGCAGACGAGGCCAAGCGCCGCATCGCTGAGATCACCGCTGAAGTCGAAATTGGCAAGATTTACGAAGGCCCGGTCACCAAGATTCTGGACTTCGGCGCACTCATCAACCTGCTGCCAGGCAAAGACGGTTTGCTGCACATCAGCCAGATCGCGCATGAGCGTGTGGAGCGCGTGCAGGACTACCTGAAAGAAGGCCAGATCGTCAAAGTCAAGGTCATGGAAACCGACGAAAAGGGTCGCGTCAAGCTTTCGATGAAAGCGCTGCTGGATCGCCCGGCTCAGGATCAGGATCGCGGTTAATCTGAATTGCTACATATTTTATAGCTGCTTGCGCCCGATTTTATTGGGCTGGTGGCATAAATGATGCATAAAACAGCATGAAAACTGTCGAAATAACCGCCTTTGGTGCCCCTGATGTTCTGCGGTTGGCCGAACGCCCTGCGCCCGTTGCGGGCGTGGGCGAGCTGCTGATTCGCGTGAGCGCTTCGGGGGTCAACCGGCCTGACGTGTTGCAGCGCACTGGCAACTACCCCGTGCCGCCTGGTGCATCCGACATTCCGGGGCTTGAAGTGGCTGGCGTGATCGTTTCAGGTGACGAGGCAGCCATGGCCGCTGGTGGCTTCAAAGTCGGCGACCGCGTTTGCGCGCTGGTTGCTGGTGGCGGTTACGCTGAGCTGTGTGTTGCACCTGTTGGTCAATCCTTGCCAGTGCCCAAAGGGTTGACCGATATTGAAGCGGCATCGCTGCCCGAAACCTTCTTCACGGTGTGGAGCAATGTGTTTGAGCGTGCTTACCTGGCCAAAGGCGAAACGCTGCTGATTCAGGGCGGCTCAAGTGGCATTGGTGTGACAGCCATTCAAATCGCCAAAGCGCTGGGCGCGACCGTCATCGTTACCGCTGGCAGCGATGAAAAATGCGCGGCTTGCCTTGCACTGGGCGCAGACCATGCCATCAATTACAAAGCGACTGACTTTGCAGAAGAGGTCAAGAAGCTGACCAACGGCAAGGGCGTCAACGTCATTCTGGACATGGTGGCGGGCACTTATGTCGCGCGTGAAGTCGAATGCATGGCAGAAGACGGCCGACTGGTCATCATCGCCGTGCAGGGCGGCGTCAAGGCCGAGTTCAATGCGGGTCTGGTGCTTCGCAAGCGTTTGACGATCACTGGGTCAACGCTGCGCCCTCGTTCGATTGAATTTAAAACAGCTATTTCCAAAGCGCTCAAAGAAAAAGTCTGGCCGTTACTGGAAAGTGGCGCGATCAAGCCGGTGATTCACAGCACGTTTGCTGCTGGTGACGCAGCCAAAGCGCATACGCTGATGGAGTCTAACCAGCACATCGGAAAAATTGTTTTGACCTGGGATGCCGTATGAAAAAACTGATTGCAGGCAACTGGAAGATGAACGGCAACCTGGCGGCTAACGAGGCTTTGCTGGCGGCGCTGGCTCAGGGCTTGAATGCCAAGCCCGCTTGCGACGTAGCGGTTTGCGTGCCTGCGCCTTATTTTGCGCAAGTTAAGTCTTTAAAAATCGCCGCCATTGATCTGGGATCGCAAGATGTATCAGCTCAGGCCTCAGGCGCCTACACAGGTGAAGTCAGCGCGGCTATGCTGAAAGATTTCGGCGCACGTTACGCCATCGTCGGCCATTCAGAGCGCCGCCAATACCATGGTGAAACCAATGCACTGGTGGCGGACAAAGCCAAAGCCGCCCTGGCCGCTGGCATCACGCCCATCGTGTGTGTGGGTGAAACGCTGGCCGAACGCGAAGCAGGCCGTACCGAGGAAGTTGTCAAACGCCAACTCGCAGCGGTCATCCACACCAACGGTCATTGCATCAGTGAAATTGTGGTGGCATACGAGCCGGTCTGGGCGATTGGCACCGGCAAAACGGCATCACCCGAAGAGGCGCAAGCGGTGCATGCCGTGTTGCGCTCCCAGTTAAAAGCGGCGACAGATCAATCTGCTCGTATCAAAATTTTGTATGGCGGCAGCATGAATGCTGCCAACGCAGCCAGCCTTTTGTCACAACCCGACATTGATGGCGGCCTGATCGGTGGTGCCTCGCTCAAAGCTGCTGATTTCTTGTCAATTATCGCTACAGCCCAATAAATACGGGCGTACAAAGCTACTAAATCAGGAGTAAATAAACATGAACGTGATATTAACCATCGTCCTCGCCGTGCAGTTGCTAACGGCCATCGTCATGATAGGTTTGGTACTTGTGCAGCACGGCAAAGGTGCTGATATGGGTGCGGCTTTTGGCAGTGGTGGCTCGGGCAGTCTGTTTGGTGCCAGCGGCAGCGCCAACTTTTTGTCGCGTACGACAGGCGTTTTGGCGGCGGTGTTTTTTGCCTGCACCTTGGCGCTGGCTTATTTCGGCAATATTCAGCCTCGCGCAACCGGCAGCAGCGTGCTGGAAGGTGCTGCTGTTGTGGCACCTGCGCCCGCCGCATCGGCGGCAACGGGTGCTGCGCAAATACCGGGGACAAGCGTGCCAGTCAGTAACAGCGTCAATGCACCGGCAGCCCCTGCGCGGCCATCTTCTGGCGCGGGTCAAATCCCGACGAAATAAGCTTGCTTTGAGAGCCCTTTCGCTGGGGTCAAGCAAAAATTCAGGGTAAACTCTGACGTTGTCTGAACAGCTAAAAACCATCCGGTTTCCTCATGCGATTCAGACACTAAAAACCGCGGACGTGGTGAAATTGGTAGACACGCTATCTTGAGGGGGTAGTGCCGAAAGGTGTGCGAGTTCGAGTCTCGCCGTCCGCACCAAAATTATGCTTTTCGGCTTTCGAGCCGTCAGGCAAACATGCAAACAAATCATTCGCAAACTGGTTTTCATTCGTTGATCCACACATGAACCTCGACCAGTACCTTCCCGTTTTGTTGTTCATCCTGGTTGGCGTCGGTGTCGGTGTTGTGCCGCAGGTGCTGGGGCGTTTGCTGGGGCCCGTACGGCCTGACGCTGAAAAAAATTCTCCTTATGAATGCGGCTTCGAGGCTTTTGAAGACGCCCGCATGAAGTTTGATGTGCGCTACTACCTGGTCGCCATCCTGTTCATTCTTTTTGACCTTGAAATTGCTTTCCTCTTCCCGTGGGCCGTGGCGCTGAAGGAAATCGGCGCGGTGGGTTTCTGGTCTGTCATGGTTTTCCTGGCCATTTTGGTTGTGGGTTTTATTTACGAGTGGAAAAAAGGCGCGCTGGACTGGGAATGACGGTTCAGGCGACTTGAAGATCGACACAAAGGTATTTTTGTATGTCACTCGAAGGTGTTTTTAACGAAGGTTTCATGACCACGAGCTACGACTCGGTGGTCAATTGGGCCAAGACGGGCTCGCTCTGGCCGATGACGTTTGGCCTGGCCTGCTGCGCTGTAGAGATGATGCATGCCGGTGCTGCGCGCTATGACCTGGATCGTTTCGGCATGCTGTTTCGCCCCAGCCCGCGCCAGTCTGACCTGATGATTGTGGCTGGTACGCTGTGCAACAAAATGGGCCCCGCCTTGCGCAAGGTATATGACCAGATGTCTGAGCCGCGCTGGGTGCTGTCGATGGGCTCGTGCGCCAATGGCGGTGGCTACTATCACTACAGTTATTCAGTGGTGCGCGGCTGTGACCGTATCGTGCCGGTTGATGTGTATGTTCCCGGATGCCCGCCAACGGCTGAAGCGCTGATGTACGGCATCATCCAGTTGCAGCAGAAAATCCGCCGCACCAACACGATTGCGAGAGCGTGATGCAACCAGCAACACCTCAGCAAATCAGCGACACCGTGACGCTCGCCTTGGGCGACAAGCTCAAGAGCATCAGTATTGCGTTTGGTGAAGTCACCGCAACGGTTGCGGCCAAAGATTACCTGGCTGCCGCTACGCTGCTTCGCGATGCAACAGGTTGCAAGTTTGAGCAACTGATTGACCTGTGCGGCATTGATTATTCAGAATACAAAGATGGCCAGTACGACGGTTTGCGTTACTGCGTGGCGACACATTTGCTGTCGGTCAGCCTCAATCAGCGTCTGCGTTTAAAGGTGTTTTGTGCGGATGACGATTTTCCCGTGGTTGACTCCGTGAATGACATCTGGAACGCCGCCAACTGGTTTGAGCGTGAAGCATTCGACTTGTTCGGCATCATTTTTGAAGGCCACAACGACCTGCGCCGCATCTTGACGGATTACGGCTTTATAGGCCATCCCTTCCGCAAAGACTTCCCGACCACCGGTAACGTTGAAATGCGTTATGACCCGGAGCAAAAGCGCGTGATTTACCAGCCTGTGACCATCGAGATGCGTGAGATCACGCCGCGCGTGATCCGCGAAGAGAACTACGGTGGTGTCAAGCATGGCTGAGATCAAGAACTACACCCTCAATTTTGGCCCGCAGCATCCCGCGGCTCACGGCGTGTTGCGCCTCGTGCTGGAGTTAGATGGCGAAGTCATCCAGCGCGCTGACCCACACATTGGTCTGCTGCACCGCGCCACTGAAAAACTGGCCGAGAGCAAAACCTACATCCAGTCATTGCCGTACATGGACAGGCTCGACTATGTGTCGATGATGTCTAACGAGCAGGCCTACTGCCTGGCGATTGAAAAGCTGTTGGGTGTGGATGTGCCAGAGCGCGCGCAGTACATCCGCGTGATGTACGCCGAAATCACGCGCCTGCTGAACCACCTGTTGTGGCTGGGCGCACATGGGTTTGACTGCGGTGCGATGAACATCCTGATTTACTGCTTCCGAGAGCGTGAATCACTGTTTGACATGTATGAAGCAGTGTCAGGCGCGCGCATGCATGCGGCGTACTTCAGGCCAGGCGGCGTGTACCGCGACCTGCCAGAGACCATGCCGCAGTACAAAGTCAGCAAAGTCAAAAACGCCAAAGCGATTGAAGCGCTGAATGAAAACCGTCAAGGCTCCTTGCTTGATTTCATTGAGGACTTCTGCAACAAATTCCCGGGTTATGTTGACGAGTACGAAACACTCTTGACTGACAACCGCATCTGGAAACAGCGCACGGTAGGTGTCGGTGTGGTGTCGCCAGAGCGCGCCCTGGCACTCGGCTTTACTGGCCCGATGCTGCGCGGTTCAGGCTTTGCATGGGACTTGCGCAAGCAGCAACCGTATGACGTGTACAGCAAGATGGATTTTGACATTCCGGTCGGCAAAACCGGCGACTGCTATGACCGTTACCTGGTTCGCATCGAAGAGATGCGCCAGTCGAATCGCATCATCCAGCAGTGCATTGCCTGGCTTCGCGTGAATCCTGGCTCGGTCATCACCAGTAACCACAAAGTAGCTCCGCCTGATCGCGAATCCATGAAGTCCAACATGGAAGAGCTGATTCACCACTTCAAACTTTTCACCGAAGGTTTTCATGTGCCTGAAGGCGAGGCTTACGCAGCGGTTGAGCACCCCAAAGGTGAGTTTGGCATTTACATCGTCAGCGATGGCGCGAACAAGCCCTACCGTTTGAAAATTCGCCCACCAGGCTTTTCACACCTGGCTGCCATGGACGAAATGTCACGCGGCCACATGATTGCTGATGCGGTGGCTGTGATTGGCACGATGGATATTGTTTTCGGTGAAATTGACCGTTAATCCGAGTATTGATAAACATGATTTCTGAACAAGCCAAATCGAGATTCGCGCGCGAAGTCGCCAAATACCCGGCTGACCAAAAGCAGTCAGCTGTGATGGCCTGCCTGACGATCGTTCAAGAAGAGCAGGGCTATGTCAGTGCTGACAGCGAAAAGCTCGTCGCTGACTATCTGGGCATGGCGCCGATTGCGGTGCATGAAGTCACCACCTTCTACAACATGTATAACCAGCAGCCTGTGGGCAAGTACAAGCTGAACGTCTGTACAAATCTACCGTGCCAGTTGCGCAACGGTGTCGTGGCACTCAAGCATCTGGAGCATAAATTGGGTATTGCTATGGGCGGCACTACGGCTGACGGCCTGTTTACTCTGCAACAGTCCGAATGCCTGGGCGCTTGCGCTGACTCACCGGTCATGCTGGTTAACGATTTAACGATGTGCAGCTTCATGAGCAATGAAAAACTCGATCAGTTGATTGCTGGTCTGCAATCCGCTGAGGCAAAAACATCATGACAGTTTCTGTAAATTCAGGAATCACTTCAGAAGCTAAAAGCGTGCTGTCGCAGTTTGCGGCAACCGGTGTTCAAACCAGCTTTCATGGTCGCCACATCAACCCGCAAATCATGGCGGACTTGAATGGCAGTAACTGGCGCTTGAAAGACTACGAGGCGCGCGGTGGATATGCCGCTTTGCGCAAGATACTTGCCCAAGGAGAGGGCGTGGGCATGACGCAGGATCAGGTCATTGCTGATGTCAAGCTCGGTGGTTTGCGCGGGCGCGGTGGTGCAGGTTTTCCGACGGGATTGAAGTGGAGCTTCATGCCGCGTCAGTTTCCGGGTCAAAAGTATCTGGTTTGCAATTCTGACGAAGGCGAGCCGGGCACTTGCAAAGACCGCGACATCATGCAGTTCAACCCGCACAGTGTGATTGAAGGCATGGCCATCGCTGCATATGCCATGGGCATCACAGTTGGCTACAACTACATTCACGGCGAGATTTTTGCGACTTACCAGCGCTTTGAAGAAGCGCTTGAAGAAGCCCGCGCTGCTGGCTTCTTGGGCGACAAAATTCTTGGCAGCAACTTCAGTTTTCAGTTGCACGCCTCACACGGTTTTGGTGCCTACATTTGCGGTGAAGAAACCGCTTTGCTCGAATCACTCGAAGGCAAAAAAGGCCAGCCCAGATTCAAGCCGCCGTTCCCGGCCAGCTTTGGCTTGTACGGCAAGCCCACCACCATCAACAACACCGAAACCTTTGCCGCCGTGCCTTGGCTGATTCGCAACGGTGGCCAGGCGTATCTGGAATGCGGCAAGCCAAACAATGGCGGCACCAAGATTTATTCAGTCTCAGGTGATGTGGAGTGGCCGGGCAACTATGAAGTGCCGCTGGGTACACCGTTTGCCAAGCTGCTGGAATTAGCAGGCGGCGTGCGGAAAGGGCGTACTCTGAAAGCCGTGATTCCTGGTGGCTCGTCAGCCCCTGTGTTGCCCGCGGCCATCATGATGGAATGCACGATGGATTACGACTCGATTGCCAAAGCCGGCTCGATGCTCGGCTCTGGCGCAGTCATTGTCATGGACGACACCCGCTGTATGGTCGAATCGCTCAAACGCTTGTCATATTTCTACATGCATGAATCATGCGGCCAATGCACACCGTGCCGCGAAGGCACAGGCTGGCTCTGGCGCATGGTGGATCGCATTCATACGGGCAAAGGCAAGCCGACGGATCTGGACTTGCTGAACTCAGTGGCTGACAACATCCAGGGTCGCACGATTTGCGCGCTGGGTGATGCCGCGGCCATGCCGGTACGCGCCATGATCAAGCATTTCAGGCATGAGTTTGAAGCCATGATCACGGCTGCATCCGTAAAAAGCTTGGAGCACATACCAGCATGATTGAAATCCAGTTAGACGGCCAAAAGGTTGACGTGCTCGAAGGCAGCACCATCATGCATGCGGCTGAAAAAGCCGGGACCTACATCCCGCATTTTTGCTATCACAAGAAGTTGAGCATTGCGGCCAACTGCCGCATGTGCCTGGTCGATGTTGAAAAAGCACCCAAGCCCATGCCAGCGTGTGCCACACCTGTGTCGCAAGGCATGGTGGTGTACACCAAGAACGACAAGGCCATCAAAGCCCAAAAAGGCGTGATGGAGTTTTTGCTGATCAACCACCCGCTGGATTGCCCGATCTGCGACCAGGGTGGTGAATGCCAGTTGCAGGATTTGGCTGTGGGCTATGGCGGCAGTGGTTCGCGTTACGACGAAGAAAAACGCACGGTGGCCTACAAAGACGTGGGTCCACTGGTGTCGATGCAGGAGATGAGCCGCTGCATTCATTGCACCCGCTGCGTGCGCTTTGGGCAGGAAGTTGCTGGCGTAATGGAGTTGGGCATGTCGCACCGTGGCGAGCATGCCGAGATTGAAACCTTTGTCGGCATGTCGGTGGACTCGGAACTTTCGGGCAACATGATTGACATTTGCCCGGTCGGTGCGCTGACCAGCAAACCTTTCCGCTACAGCGCCCGCACCTGGGAGCTGTCGCGCCGCAAATCCATCAGCCCGCATGATTCAACCGGTTCAAATTTGATTGTTCAGGTCAAGGCCAACAAAGTGATGCGCGTTGTGCCGCTGGAAAATGAAGACGTTAACGAATGCTGGATTGCTGACCGCGACCGTTTTTCGTATGAAGCCTTGGACAGCGCTGAGCGTTTGACAAGCCCGATGATCAAGCAGGGCGGTGAATGGAAAACCGTCGATTGGCAAACCGCGCTGGAGTATGTCGCAAATGGCTTGAAGCAAATCAAGGCGGATCACGGTGCTGAGAGCGTCGGTACATTGGTTAGCCCGCACAGCACGCTTGAAGAGCTGTACTTGGCTGCGTCGTTGATGCGCGGTATCGGCAGTGACAACATTGACTACCGTATGCGCAATTCAGAGTTTGCCAAGGGTTCGGGTGTGCGCTGGTTGGGTAGATCAATTGCATCACTTTCTGAGCTTCAGCGCGTTTTGATCGTCGGTTCTAATCTGCGCAAGGATCACCCGCTGTTTGCGCAGCGAATTCGCCAAGCTGCCCGCAAGGGATGTGCGGTAAGTGCTATCAATTCAATATCTGAGCTGTGTACCCCGGATGCCTGGGCGATGCCGATTGCCAATGTGGTGATGGGTGGCTCGGGCGCATGGGCGCAGTCTTTGGCAGATGTCGTATCAGCCATTGCGCTTGAAAAAGGCGTTTCTGCTCCGGCTACAGGCACTGCAACCGATGCAGCCAAAGCCACCGCCAAATCTTTGCTGGGTGGTGAGCGCAAAGCTATCTTGCTGGGCAATGCGGCTGCGCATCATGCCAACGCATCCAGCCTGCTGGCGCTTGCGAATTGGATTGGCGAGCAAACAGGTGCAAGCGTTGGTTATTTGACGGAAGCCGCCAATACTATTGGCGCGCAAGTGGCAGGCGCGATGCCCCAAGGCAAAGGCTTGAATGCTGGGCAAATGTTGAATGGCCAACTCAAGGCGGTTGTTTTGCTCAACACCGAGCCTGAGTTTGACTCAGCACCCGGTGCAAAAGCCATGGCGGCACTGAACACTGCGCAAATGGTCGTCACCCTCAGCCCTTTCAAAGCCAACATGAACATCAGCGATGTGCTGCTGCCCATTGCACCCTTTACTGAAACGCCCGGTAGCTTTGTTAACGCCGAGGGTCGTGTGCAGAGCTTTCACGCTGTTGTCAAGCCATTGGGTGACGCGCGTCCGGCATGGAAAGTGCTGCGCGTGCTGGCCAACTTGCTCGGCTTGCCAGGTTTTGACTTTGAGTCCTCGCAAGATGTACTCGAGCAGATTCAGGGCATCTCTGGCGATCATGTTCTTTCTGACAAGTTGAGTAACTCATCCAACGCCGCCATCGTGCTTTCAGGCGCAAACCACGCCGCTCCAGTAGTGGCCAGCATTTACCAGCTGGACAGCCTGGTCAGGCGTGCCACGTCTTTGCAGCTTACTGCCGATGCACGATCGGTACCGCGGGTTCAGATCACAGCCGAAGAGGTGGCAGCATGATTGATGCGATTCACGCTTTTGGGCAAGGTTTGGCTGGCGGCATCTGGCCAGGCACCGTGTGGCCCGTGCTCTGGACGCTGATCAAAATTGTTTGTGTCCTGTTGCCACTGATGGGTTGCGTGGCCTACCTGACGCTGTGGGAGCGCAAGGCGATTGGTTTTACGCAAATTCGTCTTGGTCCCAATCGCGTTGGCCCTTTTGGTTTGCTGCAGCCGATTGCCGATGCGCTCAAACTGCTGACCAAAGAAATCATCATCCCGACTGCAGCCAGCAAGGGTTTGTTTGTGCTCGGCCCCATCATGACCATCATGCCAGCGCTGGCCGCATGGGCTGTCATTCCGTTTGGGCCTGATGTGGCGTTGGCCAACATCAATGCGGGCTTGCTTTTCTTGATGGCTATCACGTCACTTGAAGTTTATGGCGTGATCATTGCTGGTTGGGCTTCAAACTCCAAGTACGCTTTTTTGGGTGCCATGCGCGCCTCAGCGCAAATGGTCAGTTATGAAATCGCCATGGGCTTTTGCCTGGTGGTGGTGCTGATGGTGTCGGGCAGCCTGAACATGACCGACATCGTGATGGGGCAAGCCAAAGGCATGGGTGCTGAAAATGGTTTGAATTTCCTGTCCTGGAACTGGCTGCCTTTGCTGCCGATTTTTGTCGTGTATTTCATCTCCAGCCTGGCCGAAACCAACCGCCACCCGTTTGACGTGGTGGAGGGCGAGTCCGAAATTGTTGCAGGCCACATGGTCGAGTATTCGGGCATGTCATTTGCCATGTTCTTTTTGGCTGAGTATGCGAATATGTGGCTGGTTGCCATCCTCGCCGTGCTGCTGTTCCTGGGTGGCTGGTTGCCGCCGATTGACAGTGCGCTGTTCAACTGGGTACCAGGCTGGATTTGGCTGGGCGCAAAGACATTTGTGATCGTGACGATGTTTCTCTGGGTGCGCGCAACTTTCCCGCGCTTTCGCTATGACCAGATCATGCGTTTGGGCTGGAAAATATTTATCCCTGTGACTCTGGTTTGGCTCGTCGTAGTTGGCGGCTGGATGCAGACCTCGTACAACATTTGGAAATGAGATGAGCACCGTCGCCTCCATCAAAGATTTCGCTTCAAGCTTCATGCTCACCGAGCTGTTCAAGGGCATGGCCCTGACTGGCAAGTACATGTTCAAGCGCAAGATCACGGTTCAGTTCCCTGAAGAAAAAACGCCACAAAGCCCTCGTTTTCGTGGCTTGCACGCCCTTCGCCGCTATGAAAATGGCGAAGAGCGCTGTATTGCCTGCAAACTTTGTGAGGCGGTGTGCCCGGCCATGGCCATCACGATTGAGTCAGATGTGCGCGAAGACGGCAGCCGCCGCACATCACGCTACGACATTGATTTGACCAAATGTATTTTTTGCGGATTCTGTGAAGAAAGCTGTCCGGTCGATTCGATTGTGGAGACCCATATTTTTGAATACCACGGCGAAAAGCGTGGTGACTTGTACTTCACCAAAGACATGCTGCTGGCCGTCGGTGACCGTTATGAAACCGAAATCGCTGCCAGCCGTGCGGCTGATGCCAAGTTTCGGTAAACATCTAGAACAATAAGAAAGCAACATGGACGCTAAAACAGGTCTTTTTTATGTCTTTGCTGCCTTGATGCTGTTTGCGGCATTCAAGGTCATCACCGCACGCAACCCGGTGCATGCTGCGCTTTACCTGGTGCTGGCGTTTTTCCAGGCGGCTGCCATCTGGATTTTGCTCAAAGCGGAATTTTTGGCCATTACCTTGGTACTGGTTTACGTCGGTGCCGTGATGGTGCTGTTTTTGTTTGTGGTGATGATGCTGGACATCAACATTGACAGCATGCGTCAGGGCTTCTGGAAACACTTTCCGCTGGCCGGCACGGTAGGCGCGATCATCGCGCTTGAAATGTCGTATGTTCTGATGGGCGGTTTTCGTGAACCGCCCAAGGCTGCCAATGCTGTTGGGCAGATCGGGGCGCAGGTGTCCAACACCAAGGAACTCGGCAAGGTGCTGTACTCTGAATACATTTACCCGCTGGAAATTGCTGCGGTCATTCTGCTGGTCGCCATCATTGCCGCCATCGCCCTGACATTGCGCGAGCGCAAGGACTCCAAATCACAAAACCCGTCGGAACAGGTGAGGGTCAAACGCGCTGACCGCGTGACGCTGGTCAAGATGAAGTCCGTCATGCCAGAGCCCATGGCACCGGTTGCTGAGGAGAAAAAGGCATGACACTCACTCTCGGTCATTTCCTTTCGCTGGGCGCGATGCTGTTTGCCTTGTCGGTGATCGGTATTTTTCTGAACCGCAAAAACCTGATCATTTTGCTGATGGCCATTGAGCTGATGCTGTTGGCGGTCAACATGAATTTTGTTGCCTTCTCGTACTACCTGAACGACATGGCGGGTCAGATTTTCGTGTTTTTTATTCTGACGGTTGCCGCTGCTGAATCGGCTATCGGCCTGGCTATTTTGGTGCTCTTGTTCCGCAATAAGTCCAGCATCAATGTTGATGAACTCAATACCTTGAAAGGGTGAATATGTCGCAAACCCTTTCCGTCTCTACGCTTTTAGCTGTTCCTCTGTTGCCTCTGGCTGGCGCTGTGCTGGCGGGCGTGTTTGGCACGGTTTTCGGTGGTAACTGGATAGGCCGTCGCCTGTCGCACACGCTGACGATTCTGAGTGTATTGCTGGCCTTCATTTTGTCGGCGATGACGCTCAAAAGCGTGGCCATGGACGGCGCACGCTTTAATGAAACGCTCTACACCTGGATGGTTGTGGGTGGCTTGAAAATGGAAGTCGGTTTTCTGATCGATGGCTTGTCGGCCATGATGATGTGCGTTGTCACATTCGTCTCTTTGATGGTTCACATCTACACCATTGGCTACATGGAAGAAGACGAGGGCTACAACCGCTTCTTTGGCTATATTTCTCTGTTTACTTTCGCCATGCTGATGCTGGTCATGAGCAACAACATGCTCCAGCTCTTTTTTGGCTGGGAAGCCGTGGGCTTGGTGTCTTATCTGCTGATTGGTTTTTATTACAACAAACCCAGCGCCACCCATGCCAATATGAAGGCGTTCTTGGTCAACCGTGTGGGTGACTTTGGTTTTATCTTGGGCATTGGCCTGATTGCCGCTTATGCAGGTACGCTGAACTACGGCGAAGCCTTTGCCAAGGGGGATGATCTTGCCAAACTGACGCTGCCAGGCACGAGCTGGATGCTGATCACGGTGATTTGTATTTGCCTGTTTATCGGTGCGATGGGCAAGTCAGCCCAATTCCCGTTGCATGTGTGGTTGCCTGACTCGATGGAGGGTCCTACGCCCATTTCTGCCTTGATTCATGCGGCGACGATGGTGACGGCGGGAATCTTCATGGTGGCGCGCATGTCGCCCTTGTTCGAGCTAAGTGATACTGCCCTGAGCTTCATCATGGTGATTGGCGGCATCACAGCGCTGTTCATGGGCTTTTTGGGCATCATTCAAAACGACATCAAACGTGTCGTGGCTTATTCAACGCTGTCTCAGCTTGGTTACATGACTGTCGCTTTGGGTGCATCGGCCTATTCAGTGGCTGTGTTTCATTTGATGACCCATGCGTTCTTCAAGGCGCTGCTCTTTTTGGCGGCAGGTTCAGTCATCATGGGTATGCACCACAACCAGGACATTCGCTGGATGGGTAATGTGCGCAAGTACATGCCAATCACTTGGATCACGTTTTTACTGGGTTCTATGGCGTTGATTGGTACGCCGTTGATGTCGGGCTTTTACTCCAAAGACAGCATCATCGAGGCCGTTCACGAAAGCACTTTGGCCGGCGCTGGCTTTGCCTACTTTGCCGTGCTGGCAGGCGTCTTCATCACTGCGTTTTATTCGTTCCGTTTGTATTTTCTGGTTTTCCATGGCAAAGAGCGTTACGACCAGAATCCTGACGCGCATCATGACGACCATCATGGTGCGCATGATGACCACCACAAACCGCACGAGTCGCCTTGGGTTGTGACCGTGCCGCTGGTTTCGCTGGCGATTCCTTCGGTTGTGATTGGCTTCATGACCATTCAGCCCATGCTGTTTGGTGATTTTTTCAAAAGCGTGATTACAGTAAATCTTGAAAAGCACCCCGCCATGGAAGTGCTGGCCAAGCTGTTCCATGGGCCGGTGCAAATGGCTCTGCACGGCTTGACCGCAGCACCGTTCTGGTTGGCTCTGGCGGGTGTGGTCACAGCCTGGTACATGTACATGCGTAATCCGGCCTTGCCCGCGGCTATCCAAAGTAAATGTCAGCCGCTGTACACCCTGCTCGAAAATAAATACTACATCGACTGGTTCAATGAAAACGTGCTGGCACGGGGTACACGCATGCTCGGCATGGGCTTGTGGAAATTCGGCGATCAAAAACTGATTGATGGCGTGCTGGTCAATGGCTCGTGGAAGGTTGTGGGCTGGATCTCTGGCATCGTGCGCCGCTTGCAGTCGGGCTTTATCTACCATTACGCTTTCGGCATGATCCTGGGTGTGTTTGTGCTGATGACGTATTTCGTCTGGCTGAATCGCTGAGCGTCATTCATTAACAATAAGAAGCAGGAATAACTTCAATGGGTTTGCTCAGTCTTGCAATTTGGACGCCAATATTTTTTGGTGTTGTGCTGTTGGCACTGGGTCGTGACGACCAAGCGCGCAGCGTGCGCTGGTTCGCGCTGATCGGCGCTGTTGTCAGTTTTCTGGTCACGCTGCCTTTGTATGCAGGCTTCAAGCTTGACACATCGGCCATGCAGTTTGTTGAAAAGGCCAGCTGGATTGCCCGTTTCAACGTCAACTATTCCCTGGGTGTGGATGGTATTTCGCTCTGGTTTGTGCTGCTCACCGCGTTTATCAATGTGGTGGTCATCATTGCGAGTTGGGAGTCCATCACCACCCGCGTCAACCAGTACATGGCGTCGTTTTTGATTCTGAGCGGCTTGATGATTGGCGTTTTCACAGCGCTGGACGGCCTGCTGTTTTACGTGTTTTTTGAGGCCACGCTGATTCCGATGTACCTCATCATCGGCATCTGGGGTGGGCCGAACAAGATTTACGCGGCATTCAAGTTCTTTTTGTACACGCTGCTCGGCTCGCTTTTGATGCTGGTGGCATTGATTTACCTGTACAACAAATCGGGCGGCAGTTTTGATATTTTGACCTGGCACAAGCTGCCGCTGGGCACAACAATTCAAACGCTGCTGTTCTTTGCTTTCTTTGCAGCGTTTGCTGTCAAGGTGCCGATGTGGCCCGTTCACACCTGGCTGCCCGATGTCCACGTTGAGGCGCCCACAGGCGGCTCGGCTGTGCTGGCTGCCATCATGCTCAAGCTGGGTGCTTACGGCTTCTTGCGGTTTTCACTGCCGATAGTGCCTGATGCGTCGCGTGAATGGGCCTGGCTAATGATTGCCTTGTCGCTCACCGCCGTCATCTATGTGGGCCTGGTCGCACTGGTGCAGCAGGATATGAAGAAGCTGGTGGCGTATTCATCTGTTGCGCACATGGGTTTTGTCACGCTGGGCTTTTTTATATTCAACGACCTGGGTGTGTCTGGCGGCATTGTGCAAATGATTGCCCACGGCTTTGTGTCGGGCGCGATGTTCTTGTGCATTGGCGTGCTGTATGACCGGGTTCATTCGCGTGAGATTGCCAGTTATGGCGGGGTGGTCAGCACCATGCCCAAGTTCGCAGTCTTTGCCCTGTTTTTTGCCATGGCCAATTGCGGCTTGCCAGCCACGGCTGGTTTTGTCGGCGAGTGGATGGTGATTTTGGGCGCAGTCAAATTTAACTTCTGGATTGGTTTTGCGTCTGCGACCGCGTTGATTTTTGGCGCCGCTTACACCTTGTGGATGTACAAGCGCGTCTACCTTGGCCCTGTCACCAATGACGATGTCAAAAATCTGACAGACATCAATGCACGTGAATTTTTGATGCTGGCCATGCTGGCCGTTGCCACGCTGTACATGGGCCTGTACCCCAAGCCGTTTACCGATGTGATGAACAGCTCTGTGGTTGATCTGCTCAAACACGTTGCAGTCTCCAAACTGAACTAACCGCAAAAGAATTCAGCAATGATTGACAAACTCTCCTGGATCGCGGTTTACCCCGAGATTATTTTGCTCGTGATGGGCTGCGTTATTTTGCTGGTCGATTTGTGGGTCAAATCGCCCATGCGCACGTTGACCTATGTGCTCACGGTGCTCACGCTGGGAGTGGTGGCTGCTGTTACAGCGGCTTATGCCCTGGGTGGCCAGACCTTCTACGGATTTGGCAAGATGGTAGTGGTTGACCCGATGGGCAGCTGGCTCAAATGTTTTTCAGCCATTGCCCTGATGGTGTCGCTGGTGTACGGCAGACCCTACGCCTATGACCGTGACATGCTGCGTGGCGGCGAGTTTTTCACCCTCAGCCTGTTTGCGCTGCTGGGCATGTTCGTGATGATTTCAGGTCACAACTTTTTGGTCATCTACATGGGGCTGGAGTTGCTCACGCTGTGCAGCTATGCGCTGGTGGCATTGCGACGGGACAACGCCGTGGCCACTGAAGCCGCCATGAAATACTTTGTGCTCGGTGCATTGGCTTCAGGCTTTTTGCTTTACGGCTTATCAATGCTGTATGGCGCGACCGGCTCGCTTGACTTGAACGAAGTGTTTAACGCGATTGCCAGCCGGCAAGTCAAGCACCAGGTGCTGGTGTTTGGTCTGGTGTTCATCGTGGCGGGTCTGGCCTTCAAACTGGGTGCTGTGCCGTTTCACATGTGGCTGCCTGATGTGTACCAGGGCGCACCGACTGCCGTCACGCTATTGATTGGTGGCGCACCACAGCTTGCTGCCTTTGCCATTGTCTTGCGTTTGCTGGTTGAAGGTTTGCTGCCTCTGGCGTTTGACTGGCAGCAGATGCTGGCAGTCATGGCCATTGGTTCGCTGCTGGTCGGTAATCTGGCCGCCATTGCACAAACCAACCTCAAGCGCATGTTGGCGTTTTCAACCATTTCGCAAATGGGCTTTTTGCTACTGGGCATGTTGTCAGGCGTTGTCAATGGCAACCAGCTCAACACAGAGTCAGCTTACAGCGCCGCCATGTTTTACGCCATCACTTATGTGCTGACCACGCTGGCGGCCTTCGGTGTCATCATGTTACTGGCGCGGGCTGGTCATGAGTCTGAAGAGATCAGCGACTTCGCGGGATTGAACCAGCGCAGCCCGCTGTACGCGGGTGTCATGGCTGTGGTCATGTTGTCGCTGGCCGGCTTGCCGCCACTGGTGGGTTTTTATGCCAAGCTGTCGGTCTTGCAGGCTCTGATCTCATCGCAGCAAACCAGCTATCTGGTGCTGGCCATCTTTGCGGTGCTGATGTCACTGGTCGGCGCGTTTTACTATTTGCGCATCATCAAGGTCATGTACTTTGATGCGCCTGTCAGCCCGGTACATCCCATCACTGCACCTGCCGATGCGCGAGTGGTTTTGACAATCAACGGTGCATTGATTTTGATTCTGGGCATCATGCCCGGCGGCTTGATGACCCTGTGTACACAGTCGATCAACAGCATCGTCAAGACGCTGGGCAGCTAGTGCCGCCCTGGCCACCGTTGCGCCATGAAAGTTCTTGATCTTCAATGCGGCCAGCGGCATTCTTTTGAAGGCTGGTTTGGCTCTGAGGAAGACTTTCAGTCCCAATTGGTGCGTGGTCTGGTTGAATGCCCGATGTGTGCCGACAAGGCAGTGGTCAAAATGCCAAGTGCGCCCCGGCTTAACTTTGGCGGTCACACCCCACCCAGCTCACCGGCCGAAACGGCCAGTTCCTCATCAAAGTCGGGTACGGAGGTTGCTGTATCAGATGCATCGCCATCCACGGAATTGACCACGACTGCTGACCAGCCAGTCCAAAGCAGCCCCAGCCCTGAGCAACAGGCGGCATTTCTAAACGCGGTACGCCATGTGCTGGCCAACACCGAAGATGTGGGTGACAAATTTGCCAACCAGGCCAGAGCCATGCATTACGGCGACGCTGAGCCGCGCAGCATTCGCGGCCAGGCCACGCAGCGCGAAGCGGTCGAGCTGATTGAAGAGGGCATTGATGTGATGGCTTTGCCGATGCCAGCGGCATTAAAAGAAACGCTTCAATAAGGTTTTCACAGCTATTAAATGAGTAGCTGCTTGCGCTCGTATTTATTGGTTTTTGACTGTATTTGATGCCTGAAAAGCGCATTTTACGCCTCTCAGGCACTCCAAAAAGAGCTCAAACAGCTCAAACCATCAAGGATACAAACCGCGCAGCTCGCGGGTATGCAAGATGCGTTTGCAGGCCACGATGAAGGTGGCGGTGCGCAGGCTGACTTTGCGGTCTTGAGCCACGTCCCACACGCCAGCAAAAGCGTGCTTCATGATTTTGACCAGCCGTGCGTTGATCTCTTCTTCGTCCCAGAAGAAGCTTGAAAAGTCCTGCACCCATTCAAAGTAACTCACCGTCACGCCGCCTGCATTGGCAATCACATCGGGCAATACCAGAATGTTGCGCGACTGCAAAATATCATCAGCCGCTGGGGTGGTGGGGCCGTTGGCACCTTCAATCACCATGCGGGCTTTGATGCGGTGCGCGTTGGTAGCGGTGATTTGCTGCTCCAGCGCTGCGGGGATCAAAATGTCGCAATCCACATCCCAGAAGCTGTCGTTGGCCAGCACCTCAGCGCCAGCATAGCCACCCACGCCGCCTGTTTCTGCCACGTGTTGCAGCAGGGCTGGCACATCCAAGCCCGCTTCTTTGTAAATCGTGCCGCTGTGGTCCTGCACCGCCACAACCTTTGCGCCGGCCTCAGCAAACAGCTTGCCCGCCACACCGCCCACATTGCCAAACCCCTGCACAGCAATGCGTGCGCCTTTGATCTCCAGGCCAATGTGTTGCGCTGCCTCACAGCCCACAGTAAAAACGCCGCGCCCGGTAGCCTCACGCCGTCCTAACGAACCGCCCAAATCGACCGGCTTGCCAGTCACGACGCCGGTGGAAGTTGAGCCGGTGTTCATCGAATAGGTGTCCATCATCCAGGCCATGATCTGCTCGTTGGTGTTCACGTCAGGCGCGGGGATGTCTTTGTTAGGCCCAATGATGATGCCGATCTCGCTGGTGTAGCGGCGCGTCATGCGCTCCAGCTCGCCGTGCGAGAGTTTTTTCGGGTCGACACGAATGCCGCCTTTGGCGCCGCCGTAGGGCACATTCACCGCTGCGTTCTTGACCGACATCCAGGCCGACAGCGCCATCACTTCTGACAGTGTCACGTCCTGATGAAAACGCACGCCACCCTTGCCGGGTCCGCGCGACACGTTGTGCTGCACGCGGTAGCCTTCAAAGTGCGCCACTGTGCCATCGTCCATGTGAATCGGCACGTCCACAATAAGCACCCGCTTGGGGCGCTTGAGCGTTTCAGCCCAGCGCGCCAGATTGCCCAAGTGTGGAATGACGCGGTCAACCTGCTGCAAGTAATTGCCCCAGGGGCCCAGGTTACTGGCGTCCAGATAAGACGGCAGGGGATGCGCGCTGTGGTCGACGGCTGCTGCGGGAGCGGATACTTGTGACATTGAAAACTCCAGGTTGGATATTTTGTGAACCAGCCTGCACTTTAGGAGCTTGCAGGTGATCTGTCCAAGGCCAGCTTTAAGTGACGCTATGCAAAAAATGCATAGCTATGACAATGCGTGGCGTTGCCTCAACTCGTGAACTGCAGCGCCGCCAGCCGCGCGTACACGCCACCCTTGGCCACCAGCTCGTGGTGTGTGCCTTGCTCGACCAGGTGGCCGTGGTCCAGCACCAATATGCGATCGGCTTGCTGCACGGTTGCCAGTCGGTGCGCCACAACCAGCGTGGTGCGGTCTTTCATGGCGGACTCGAGCGCGGCTTGCACCATGCGTTCGCTCTCTGCATCCAGTGCGCTGGTGGCTTCGTCCAGCAACAGGAGCGGCGAGTTTTTAAGCATCGCCCGCGCAATGGCGATACGCTGGCGTTGCCCACCAGACAGGCGCACGCCGCGCTCGCCTAAAAAGGTGTCATACCCTTCAGGCAGCAGCATGATGAACTCGTCAGCAAAGGCGGCTTTGGCTGCGGCCTTGGCCTCATCGTCCGTCGCCTCGGGCTTGCCGTAGCGGATGTTTTCCAGTGCGGTGGTGGAGAAAATCACCGCGTCTTGCGGCACGATACCCACGCGCTGGCGCAGGTCAGTGAGCGACATGTCTTTTGTCGCCACGCCATCCAGCACGATGCGGCCAGATTGCGGGTCATAAAAGCGCAGCAACAACTGGAACACCGTGCTTTTGCCCGCACCACTGGGCCCGACGATGGCGACTGTTTCGCCAGGCGCGACTTTCATGCTGAAGTTGTCAAGCGCTGCCTGCAACGGCCGCGACGGGTAATTGAAGTTGACTGCTTCAAATTCAATAGCGCTTCCCGCCCGAATCATGGGTGCTGGGATCGGATTTTCAGGCGAAAAAATAGGTGACCGGGTCTCCAGCAGCTCCATCAGCCGCTCGGTTGCGCCCGCAGCGCGCAGCAGGTCGCCGTAGGTTTCGCCCAGCACGGCAGACGCGCTGGCCAAAATGATCACATACACCACGGTTTGCCCCAGGTGGCCCGCTGTGATGGCACCATTCATGACCGCTTGCGTGCCCTGGTACAAGCCCCACAGCAACCCCGCAGACGTGGCGATGATGATGAAAGCCACCAGCACAGTGCGCGCTTTGGAGCGGCGTATGGCCACATTGAAAGCGTTGGTGGACGACTCATTAAAGCGTGTGGCCTCACGCCCCTCGGCCGCGTAGCTTTGCACAATGGGAATGGCGTTGAGCACTTCAGCCGCAATGGCGCTGGAATCCGCCACGCGGTCCTGGCTGGCGCGTGAGAGCTTTCGCACACGCCGGCCAAAAATAACCGATGGCAGCACCACAAGAGCCAGGCCAGCCGCGATTTGCAGCATCAGATACGGGTTGGTGTAGACCAGCATGCCAATCGCACCCACGCCCATCACCAGGTTGCGCAGCCCCATACTGAGGGACGACCCCACCACGGTTTGTACCAGCGTGGTGTCGCCTGTCAGGCGGCTCAAGACCTCGCCCGTTTGAGTCGTTTCAAAAAACTGCGGGCTCTGCTTGAGCACATGGCCATACACGGCGTTGCGCAAGTCGGCGGTCACGCGCTCGCCCAGCCAGCTCACCATGTAAAACCGCCCGGCTGAAAACAGCCCCAATGCTGCGGCCACGCCAAACAGCTCAAAGAAATGCGTGCGCAACAGCAGCAATTGCTCGCCCTTGCCAGTCGCGCTGGTGTCCGCATTGACCAGCCCGCCGTCAATCAAACTGCGCAGCGCCAGCGGAAACACCAGCGTGGCTACCGCCGCCATCACCAGGAAAAACCCCGCCAGTGCAATGCGGCCCTTGTAGGGGCGAAGAAATGGCACAAGGCCAGACAGGGATTTGGGGCTTTTGGCTTTGGCGCGTTCAGAGGTCATAGGGCAAGAGTGTAGGGCGGCTGCAAAAGCCCGGTAAAAAGGCTCAGGATGCTATTTTAGCCCTAAAAACGCTCTAAAAAGTTATCAAATTGGCCTATAGCCCAATCAATACGGGCGCAAGCAGCTCCTGATTTAATAGCAATTGAGGCGCTGTGGCAGCCCTGGCGTTTTGCCCCCGCACAGCAAGCTGTAAAAGTCGGCAAGGTTTTTCGGCCCAGCACTTTTGGATACCATCCCATCCATGGCACAACCGACTTCAAATCCCGCTTTCACACACCAGTACCCACGCCTGTTGACCATTGCCGGCTCAGACAGCGGCGGCGGTGCAGGCATTCAAGCTGACCTGAAGACATTCTCGGCCTTAGGCTGCTTCGGCATGTCGGCCATCACCGCACTGACGGCGCAAAACACCACCGGTGTACGAGCCATTCATGGTGTGCCACCTGACATGCTGCGTGACCAGATTGACGCGGTGGTAGAAGACATTGGCGTGGACGCGGTCAAGATTGGCATGCTGCATTCGCCGGACATTGTGCAAGCTGTGGCCGATGCGATTGACAGGCATGCCTTGCCGCATGTGGTTCTGGACCCCGTGATGGTGGCCACCAGCGGCGCGGTGCTGATCGACAACCCGGCGATTGCCAGCCTGGTGCGTGAGCTGTTTGGGCGCGCGGCGCTGGTCACACCCAATCTGGACGAAGCATCATTGCTGGTGGGCCGCCCGTTGACGAGTGAAGACGACATGCAAACCGCCGCACACGAGCTGCTGGCCAAAGGCGCACGAGCCGTGTTGATCAAAGGCGGGCATCTGGCGGGCGATGTGGTCAGTGATTTGCTGCAGGTTGCGAGTGCAGCACCCCACTGGATGCGCGCCCCGCGCATTGCCACCGTCAACACGCATGGCACGGGTTGCACTTTGTCATCATCAATTGCGGCTTACTTGGCGCTGGACTATTCGCTGGTGGATGCGGTGGAGGCCGCGCGCGCCTATGTGCGTGGCGCGCTGGCAGCAGGTGCAAGTGTTAAAACCGGGCAGGGTGGTGGCCCACTCAACCACGGCTTTGCGCCGCAGGTGATGCGGCTTGTGCCTTGGGTCAATGATTGATCGGCTCTTGAGAACTATGAACCGATTGCCCTGAGCTCGTCGAAGGGTTTCGACAGGCTCAACCCGAACGGACATTGAGACACCTTCACACCTCAGTCACAAACTGTTCCCGGGGGCGGCGCACTTTTTTCAGGTTCACCAGCCAATCCTTGTCCTCCAGGCGGTAGCCAATCGGCATGATGACCACGCTGCGCAAACCTCGCTCGCGCAGCTTGAGTATTTTGTCCAGCGCGTCGGCGTCAAACCCTTCCATGGGCGTGGCATCTACGCCTTCGAATGCGGCAGCAATCAGAGCCGCACCCAGGCCAATGTAGGCCTGGCGGGCGGCGTGCTGGTAGTTGACCTCGGCGTCTTTCTGGGGGTAGCTGGACAGCAGCATCTGGCGGTAGCTTTCCCAACCTTCGTTTTTGAAGCCGCGTATCTCGTTGGTCAGGTCAAACATCATGTTGATGCGTTCTGCCGTGTAGTTGTCCCACGCGGCAAACACCAGCAGGTGCGAGCCGTCGGTGATCTGGGCCTGGTTCCAGGCGATGAGTTTGATCTGCTCGCGCACGGCCGCGTTCTTGACAAGAATGATCTCGAATGGCTGCAAGCCGCTGGATGTAGGTTCCAGGCGAGCCGCCTCCAAAATGCGCTCCACTTTGTCATCCGGCACCACCTTGCCAGCAGTCATGCCTTTGGTGGCGTAACGCCAGTTGAGTTTGTCGATCAGCTCGTTAGCAGGGGCTGCCGATGGTGTGGTGGTTGCTGGGGTGCTCATGGATGGGGTCCTGGGTGTGCGCTTGCGGTTGAGGGTAAATGCTTGGCGGGTAATTCCAATGTCTGGATCTTGGGCTGGAATTGGCGATTTGCAAGAGCGTGACCACCCGGCTGAGTCACTGGCTGTTATTTTTTGGCGGAGTCGCGCATCAGCTTTGCCAGCACAAACGTCAACACCAGTGTCGGTATGGCAGCACCCCAGGCGGGTGCGTACTTCGACATGAGGTGATAAAACACCACGCCGCTTAACCAGATCAGCACCGCCGTGTAGTTGACAGGCCGCTCAGTCACCAGCGCCGCCACATTGGTTTTACCCACCAGTCGCGCCAATATCACGCCGTACAGCGGGATGAATACCGAGCTCAGCATCAGCAAAAACGGCTCCAGCGCATGCATCGGTAGCACCAGCGCTAGGGCGGTACACACTGCGGCAAAGCCCATGCCGACATGGCGCACCGACCAGCTTGGCTTTAAGCTGTGGCCAGCCACCGCGCCTGAATACACATCGCCGTAAGCGTTGTCCATCTCGTCAATCAAAATTAAACCGAGTGCAATCAGGCCGCCCTGGGCCAGCAGCAATGCGGCTACCAAGTTGGTACTCGGCGTGGTGATGGCAATCAGCATGCCCAGGCTGTAACACCAGATGTTGGCCACTGCATAGCCCAGCCATGTGCTGCGCAGGGTGCTGCGGCCGCTCAGGCCGTGGCGCGCAAAGTCAGCCACCAGCGGCAGCCACGATATCGGCATGGCAATTACCAGGTCAAGCGCCTGCATGGTGCTCATGCCGCCTGTGCCGGGTTTGTTCCAGATGGCGCTCAGGCCCTGCGAACTGGCCTTGCCCACAAACTGCCAGGTCAGCCACAGCAGCGACAAAATCACCAGCGGCAAACCAAAGCGCCCAATGAACTTGCGCACCAGTTTGACCATGCTGCCAGATATCAGCGCAATCAGCACCGCGCCCCACAGCAGCGTCACCAACACAGGCCACCAGTTGGCAGTAAAGCCGCCAGATTGCCGGGCAATGGCCACCGTCCCGTCCCGCATCACCACCAGCTCAAAGGTTGTCCAGCCGATGAGTTGCACAATGTTCAGCAGCACCGGCAGTTTGGCAAAGCTCGACCCGTAAGTCGCATGCATCAGCCCCGAGCTGGACAAACCCGTGTCACAACCCAGCTTGGCCGTCCACGCCAGCATGCCCGCCCCCAAAATTGACCCCAAAACAATGACAAGTGCCGCCTGCTGCGGCCCCACGGAAGGCACCAGATAAGCCCCAACCTGCATCACCAGCAGGCCAACGCCCAAGCTGAGCCAGAGTGAGGCGTGGTCGTTGAAGCCGAAGGAGCGATCAGCCAATGGCAGGGGCGTGAGGGCGGTGTTGGCGGGGCGGGTAGAACTGGTTTTGGCTGTTGACATGTGTTTTTATGGTTTAAAGGCGTGAAAAGGTGATTTTAAAGGGTATTTTTAGGTATCTAATTGGCCTATAAGCCAATAAATACGGGCGCAAGCAGCTATAGAATCAATAGTGAATCAACTGTTGCGGCATCTGCCGCACGCACTAACTTGAGGGTACAACGTGCTAATCCTCGCCGCCGTTTTGATGTTTGTCACGGGTATCGCGCATTCGTACCTGGGGGAGCGCTACATCCTGATTCGCCTGTTCAAACGGGACGACCTGCCCAAAATCTTTGGCAGCACGGCGTTTACCACCGGCACCCTGCGGTTTGTATGGCATTTGACCACCGTGGCATGGTGGGGCTTGGCCTGGCTGATTTTGATTGCCGCTGGTGGCGCTGTTTCTAAAGACCAAGTGCTGGGCGTGATTGGTGTTGTTGCGCTGGTTTCAGCGGCTTTTCCGCTTTACTTCACGCGGGGCAAGCATCTGTCGTGGCTGGTTTTTCTGCTGATTGGGGTGCTGGTGATGTTGGCGCGGGGCAGTGCGTGAGGTTTTTGTAGGCGCTGCCAGAGTCGGACACCCCCAGCGGCTTGAATGCAAAACAGTGCGAAGTCTCGTCACTGTCATCCCGCCATGCAATCTGTCATCCCGGCCTCGAGCCGGGCTCCATGAACCCGCTCCTAGTGCGTCAACATGCAAGTTTAGAAACATAATGGCGGCTCATTTTTCGGTCTGCATCTTGCCGCGTGAACTTCCACTCGATGGTTCTGTGGTCGGTGTTTCGTGCTTGCTGCCAAGCATCGACT
>JBASFP010000004.1:0-24890 GCA_049653085.1 Polaromonas sp. | reverse complement strand
AGTCGATGCTTGGCAGCAAGCACGAAACACCGACCACAGAACCATCGAGTGGAAGTTCACGCGGCAAGATGCAGACCGAAAAATGAGCCGCCATTATGTTTCTAAACTTGCATGTTGACGCACTAGGGTGGCGCAGTTACAAGTTGGCAGGGTGGCGCAATACTGTATCGGCGATAACACATTAACATCCCGTCGAGTACATTCATGGTCTGCCCTCTTCCAAAAAGCACCAATACTGTTTAAAAACAGCTGTTTTTTCTTGTCAAATAGGTCATTTGGCCAATGAATACGTGCGCAAGCAGCTACTAAATTTATAGTAATTAAATATGGCAGTCATGGTCCCATCAATTCCCTCGCCCACCGACTACATCCAGTGGCTGGCTGAGCTTAAAACGCTCATTCGCACATCGCGCGTCAAAGCCAGTCTGGCTGTTAACCGCGAGCTGGTGATACTTTATTGGCGCATCGGCAGTGAAATCATTGCGCGGCAAGCACAGCAAGGTTGGGGTGCCAAAGTGATTGAGCAACTCGCCAACGACCTGCGCAGCGAGTTTCCAGACATGAAGGGTTTGTCTCGCAGCAACCTCAAGTACATGCGTGTTTATGCCGATAGCTGGCAGGACGGCTCAATTGGCCACCAGCTTGGTGGCCAATTGCCGTGGCGGCACAACTGCCTGATTTTGGAGCAAGTCAAAAGCACTGAGTTGCGTATTTGGTACATGAAGCAGACCATCGAAAACGGCTGGAGTCGCGCCGCGCTGGAATACCAAATCGAAACCCAATTGCACACCCGCTTGGGTCAGGCGCAAAACAACTTTGAGCGAACTCTGCCCGCCCCGCAGTCCGAGCTGGCGCGCGACTTGGTCAAAGACCCGTATGCCTTTGACTTTTTAGGCCTGACGGATGCCGTGAACGAGAGAAGCATCGAAAAAGCCCTGATCAACCACTTGCGTGATTTTTTAATCGAACTGGGGGTTGGTTTTGCGTTTGTAGGTAGTCAATACAAGCTGGACATTGAAGGCGACGAGTTTTATATCGATTTGCTTTTTTATCACACCAAGCTGCACTGCTACGTGGTGATAGAACTCAAAAACACCGAGTTCAAATTTGAATACACAGGCCAGCTCAACGGCTATCTGGCCGCCGTAGACGACCTGGTGCGCGACGCGGCAGTGGATGCGCCCACGATTGGCATGATTCTTTGCAAAAGCAAAAAGAAAACCATGGTTGAGTACGCACTGCGAGGCGTTGAAACGCCAATGGGCGTATCGACCTTTCGTACCGCACTGCCAGCAGAGGTGATGAACAGTCTGCCCAGCATTGAAGCATTGGCCGCGCAATTGGATCTGTTGGAGACGCAAGATGGTGCAGACTGATTTTTCGTGTTTTAAACATAAAAACGGCTTAAAAAAGCTCTTTTTACCTATCAAATTGGCCTCTAGCCCAATAAATACGGGCGTAAACAGCTACTGAATATATAGCAAACAGGAATCAGTATTTATGAACGTCTCCGCCTGGTGCATCAAAAACCCGATTGCCGCCATCATGTTTTTTGTCATGCTCTGCTTTGCGGGCATGCTGGGTTATCAGAACATGAAGGTGCAAAACTTTCCTGATCTGGATGTGCCCAACATCATCATCACGGCCAGCCTGCCCGGTGGCTCGCCCGCCCAGTTGGAGACCGAAGTCGGCCGCAAGATTGAAAACGCGATTGCGTCGCTGCAAGGGCTGAAAAACATTTACACCAAGGTGCAAGACGGCGTGGTCACCATCACGGCGGAGTTCCGCATGGAAAAGCCGACCCAGGAGGCGCTGGACGAAACCCGCTCGGCAGTGCAGCAGGTGCGCGGTGACTTGCCGGCTGACTTGCGCGACCCGGTGGTCAGCAAAATCAACATTGCAGGTGCGCCCGTGCTGGCCTACACCATCCGCAGCAAAGCGCTGGACGACGAGGCACTGAGCTGGTTTGTCGACGACACGCTGACCCGCAGCCTGCTGGCAGTGCGCGGTGTCGGTTCGGTCACGCGGGTGGGCGGCGTCACGCGCGAGGTACGCATTGCCTTGGACAGCGCCAAAATGCAGGCGCTTGGGGTGACGGCAGCGGCGGTGTCGCAGCAATTGCGCCAGGTGCAAATAGAAACGGCGGGTGGGCGGGTAGATTTGGGCACCAGTGAGCAGCCGGTGCGCACGCTGGCTTCTGTCAAGTCTGCGGCTGAGCTGGCAAATCTGGAACTCAATCTGGATAGCGGACAAGGGGGCGGCCGCAAAGCCACACTCGGGCAGATCGCCGACGTGCAGGACACGATTGCTGAGCAGCGCTCCGCCGCCTTGTTAAACGGCGTGCCGGTCGTGGGGTTTGAAATTTCGCGCGCCAAGGGGTCGAGTGAAATTGAAGTCGGGCGCGGCGTGCGTGCCGCATTGGCGCAGCTCAAAATCACCCATCCCGACATGGAACTGGTCGAAGCTTTTGACTTTGTGACTCCCGTACAGGAAGAGTACGAGGCATCGCTGACGTTGCTGGCCGAGGGTGCGCTGCTGGCAGTGCTGGTGGTGTGGCTGTTTTTGCGCGACTGGCGTGCGACGTTTGTCACGGCGGTGGCGCTGCCGCTGTCGGTGATACCGGCGTTTATCGGCATGAATTATCTGGGCTTTTCCATCAACGTGGTGACGCTGCTGGCGCTCAGTCTGGTGATTGGTATTTTGGTTGACGACGCGATTGTCGAGGTTGAAAACATCGTGCGCCACTTGCGCATGGGCAAAACGCCCTACCAGGCGGCGATGGAAGCCGCCGACGAAATTGGCCTGGCCGTGATTGCCACCACATTCACGCTGATTGCGGTGTTTTTACCCACGGCTTTCATGAGCGGCATTGTCGGCAAGTTCTTCAAGCAGTTTGGCTGGACGGCGTCGCTGGCGGTGTTTGCGTCATTGGTGGTGGCGCGCATGCTCACACCCATGATGTCGGCGTACCTGCTCAAGCCGATCGTTGACTATGTTGAAAAAGACGGCCCGGTGATGCGCTGGTACATGCGCGCCAGCCGCTGGTGCCTGCTGCACCGCTGGTGGACAGGCGCTGCAGCCATCGCTTTTTTTGTGGGCTCTTTGACGTTGATCCCGCTGTTGCCCACCGGCTTTATACCGCCGGATGACAACAGCCAGACGCAGGTCTACCTCGAACTCGCACCCGGCACCAAACTGGCTGATACAAAGCAAGCCGCTGAAGCCGCTCGCCAGATGTTGATGAAGGTCGAGCATGTCAAGTCGGTCTACACCACGGTGGGCGGGGGCTCGGCTGGCGGCGACCCGTTTGCAGCGGGTGGTGCGGCAGAAACCCGCAAAGCGACACTGACGATTTTGCTGGCTGAGCGTGGCACGCGCCCACGCAAGCAAGTGATTGAAAACAACATCCGCAAAGCGCTGCAAGAACTGCCCGGTGTGCGCCACAAGGTGGGTCTGGGCGGCTCAGGCGAGGCGCTGGTGCTGGCGCTGACAAGTGAAAACCCGGCCTCACTGGCGGGCGCTGCTGCGGCGCTTGAAAAAGACCTGCGCACCATCCCCGGCCTGGGGTCGATTGCGTCCAGTGCATCGCTGGTGCAGTCTGAATTGACGGTACGCCCTGACTTTGCCCGCATGGCTGACCTGGGTGTGACCAGTGCCGCCATTGGCGAAACCCTGCGCATTGCAACGGTGGGCGACTTCGATGCAAATTTGCCCAAGCTCAATTTGTCCCAGCGGCAGGTCCCGATTGTGGTGCGGCTGGCAGACGATGCCAGAGCCGACTTGCCAACGCTTCAGCGCCTGATGGTGCCCGGTGCCAAGGGTCCGGTCATGCTGGGCCAAGTCGCCACACTGGAGCTGTCGGGAGGCCCGGCAGTGATCAACCGGTTCAACCGCTCGCGCAACGTACAGTTTGAAGTTGAGCTGTCTGGTTTGGCGCTGGGCGATGTGACCGTGCTGGTCAACCAGCTGCCAGCCATTGTTAACATGCCCGCCGACGTGAAACAGGTCAGCATCGGCGATGCTGAAATCATGACCGAGTTGTTTGCCAGTTTTGGCCTGGCCATGCTGACGGCCGTGCTGTGTATCTACATCGTGCTGGTGTTGCTGTTCAAGGACTTTTTGCACCCGGTCACGATTTTGGCGGCGCTGCCGTTGTCATTGGGCGGTGCGTTTGTTGGGCTGCTGGTGGCTGACAAGAGTTTTTCAATGCCGTCGCTGATTGGCCTGATCATGCTGATGGGGGTGGCAACCAAAAATTCGATTTTGCTGGTGGAATATGCCATTGTGGCGCGGCGCGGTACCCTTCGACAAGCTCAGGACGATCGGGCGGTTAGCGACAATGAAGCTTGGCTGATCAAGCCCATGAGTAGACTCGACGCGCTGCTCGACGCTTGCCACAAGCGCGCCCGCCCGATTGTCATGACCACCATCGCGATGGGCGCTGGCATGATGCCAATTGCCTTTGGTTGGGGCGCGGCTGACAGCAGCTTTCGCAGCCCGATGGCAGTCGCTGTCATTGGCGGTCTGATCACCTCGACCTTCCTCAGTTTGCTGGTGGTGCCTGCAGTGTTTACCTTTATGGACGACATTGAAGCTGGGCTGGCTCGTCTCTTCAGGCGCAAACCCAAGCCAGCGGCGCAGCAGTTGCAAGCCCCCGTTTTATAATGCAAGACTTTCCTGACTGACTTGATAAACATGCAAAAACGCATCCTGCTTTCGGGCGCAACGGGCCTGATTGGCGGCGAGCTGATGCTCATTTTGGCAGCCCGAGGCATTCACAGCACAGCCGTTGTGCGGGCGCCCGACGATGCCAAAGCCAAAATCCGCTTGATGGAGCGCCTGCAAAAAAGCGTACTTTACAAACCCGAATTTGACGAGTTTGTATCCGCTGCTGCTGGCGACATTGAGTCGCCCGACTTTGGCCTCAAAGCCAGCGTGTTGCAGTCCGCCGATGTGATCTTGCATTCAGCCGCCAGCACGTCCTTCAAGCCTGACGCGGGTGTGTACCCGGTCAACATCAAGGCCGCGACTAATTTTGGCGGCATTTTAAAAAACCTCAAACCCTCGCAACGCGGCTTTTTTGTCGGCACGGCGGCCGTCACCATGGAGCCGCGCGGCGTGATCACGGAAGACATGCCTTTTGCGGGTTATGCCAATGACTACATCCGCTCCAAGCGCGATGCTGAAACGCTGCTGCGCGCAACCGGCGCGCCGTTTGTCAGTCTGCGCCCCGGCATTGTGCTGTCGCGCGGGATTGACGACGCCAAACTGGCGCGCAACATGCTGTGGGCGATACCGGTGATGGCCGAGCTGGGCGATGTGCCGCTGGATTCTTCAGCCCGGCTGGATTTTGCGCCAGTGGACTTTATCGCCGGTGCGTTTGCCGAAATGCTCCTGAAAAATGACTTCGCCCACGATTGTTATCACGTCTCAACAGGCGAAGCGTCGATGACGTTTCAGGCACTGGCCGACGAATTGGTGTTGACCATGCCAGGCATTAAAAAACTGGTCATGCGGGGTCGTGACTATGTGCCGGTCCCCAGTTTTGCGCGCCAGCGCTGGATGTTTGCGGCCTTGCAACCTTACTTACCCTTTTTGACAGCCGATGCTGTCTTCAGCAATGCAAGATTAGAGGCTGAAATTGGCACGTTGGCGACAGCCCCTGCGCCTGTCAGCTATTTGGGTGATTTGCTGGGGACATTCAGCCTGTCAGATGCAGTCAGGCAGATGTACACGCCGTGATCACCTCTAGTTAACCCTTGTGTAACGGTGGCTCCAGGTCATCAAAGTTGTGTAAAGAAATGTTAAGCTTACGGCTCGTTTTTGGGTGACTTTTGGGAAGCAACTTTTGTTTGTGTTGATGCAATGAATTCTGATCTGATTAATCTTTTTGCTGAAACCTTCGGGATTGCCGAAGACAAGCTGTTGCCGGGTGCCACGCTCGAAAGTCTGGGGCTGGATTCTCTGGCGGTGATTGAGTTCTTGTTTCAGATTGAGGATCAGTTCCATATCCAGATACCGGACCAAGCCAGTCCGCCCCGCACGCTGGATGAAATGGTGCAACTGATTGAGCCCCTGATGCCCAAAAACTTGCCAAACAACCTGCAACAAGGCATGCCGGGCAACGCGGCTGCAGCTGCCTGAGTTTTTGAGTGATGCGCCGCGTTGCCATCACGGGGTTGGGCGTTGTTTCTCCGGTTGGCGCACACAGCGCCATTTTTTTTGAAGCCCTGCTGGCGGCACGCTCGGGCATCAGCTCACGCATGGTCAATTTTCCCACTGGCCCTGAACAGGTGCTGACGGGGTGTATTGACTTTCAACCCGAAGCGCACTTTGCCAAAGCCAAACTCCTGACCTTGGATCGCGTCAGTCAGTTTGCACTGGTTGCGGCGCGTGAAGCTATGGCACAAGCCGGGCTAACCAATGAAATCATCGGCATGCAACCAGAGCGCTTCGGTGTGTCTGTAGGCACAGGCAGCGGCGGAGCGACCTCCATCGAGGCTGCTTATTACGCATTACTGGAACAAAAAGTAGCGCGGCTGCGCCCGATGACGGTCGTGCTGGGCATGAACAACGCCATCGCTGCCCATTTGTCGATGGAGTTTGGCTTGAAAGGCCCGAGCAGCACCGTGTCCAACGCCTGCGCCTCGTCAGCCACCGCCATCGGCGATGCTTTTCGCCAGATCCGTCATGGCTATGCCGATGCCATGCTGGTCGGCGGCTCAGATGCGCTGTTGACCCACGGCACAATCAAAGCCTGGCAAGCCATGCACACGCTGGCCAAGCCGCACGCCGATGGTGCAGAGGCCTCATGCAGGCCGTTTTCAAAAGATCGCTCGGGTCTGGTGCTGTCTGAAGGCTCGGCCATGCTGGTACTTGAAGACTGGGACAGCGCCAAGCGCCGGGGTGCAACTATTTTGGCCGAGTTGGCAGGCTATGCATCGACCACCGATGCGCATCACCTGACCCAGCCTGAAGCCCAAGGCCAGGCCGCTGCCATGACGCTGGCGCTCAGAGATGCGGGCTTGAACAGCAGCGACATTGGCTACCTGAACGCGCACGGCACGGCGACTGAAGTGGGTGATGTGGTCGAAACCAACGCCATCAAGCAGGCGTTTGAAAATCAGGCTGGCAGCTTGCCGATCAGCTCGACCAAGGCCGTGCATGGTCATGCGATGGGCGCAGCGGGTGCGATGGAGTTTGTGGCCAGCGTGATGAGCTTGCGGTCTGGTCAATTGGCACCCACCGCTTTTTTGCAAACGCCCGATGAGCGTTGCGACTTGGACTACATCCCCGTGCAGGCACGCAGCGTGAAAAACCTGCGCGCCGTGATGTCCAACTCGTTTGCGTTTGGGGGCTCCAACGCAGTGCTGATTGCAAAATCAGTTTAAGCTGAGTTTCTTATTTTGCTAACCAGCGCAGTAGTCGAGTAGCCATCGACAAAACCAATGGCCACTGCCCGGCCACCATACGCTTCAACAACTGCCGTTTCAGGCAGCTGGCGCATGTCATAGTCCCCGCCTTTGACCAGCACATCAGGCTTGAGCTGGCTGATGAGCTTTAAAGGTGTGTCCTCATCAAACCAGGTGACCAGGCTGACGGATTCGAGCGCTGCGATCACGACGGCGCGATCCAGCTCTTTGTTCAGTGGCCTGTCAGCGCCTTTGCCCAAACGCCTGCTTGACGCATCGGTATTGAGTGCCACCACCAGGCTACCGCCCAAGGCGCGCGCCTGTTCAAGATAGGTGACATGGCCCCTGTGCAGCACATCAAAAACGCCATTGGTAAACACCACAGGTCTGGGCAGTGCGGCGACGCGCTCCAGCGCTTCATCGCGCGAAGCCAGTTTGGTTAACAACCCGGTGGTGGTCACACGGGTTGCGGTTTGATGTCGGTTGCTGCTGGCGCAATGGCGATAGCGTCAGCAATCTCGCGACCCAGCTCTTTGCGGTAACGATTGAGCTCCTGCACGGTCTTAAAGCTCTGATTCATCAACAGGCTCATGTTGTGCAAGATGCGCTCAACCACTTTGCCTTCCCAAACTGAATCAAAGTTGATTTGCTTGTCCAGCCAGTGCTCCAGCCAATCCGGGTTGGGCAGGCGTGACTGGATGGTGTCACGCGGGAACAGATTTTTATTGACATGCAGGTTGGTGGGGTGCAGCGCCTGCGCGGTACGCCGGGCGCTGGCCATCAGCACACCGACTTTGGTGAAGGCGGCGCGTGCATCATTGCCCACATTGTTGATGGCGCGCTTCATGTAACGCAGGTAAGCGCCACCGTGGCGCGCTTCGTCCTGACTCAATTGGGTGTAGATTTTTTTAATCACCGGCTCGGTATGCCATTCACTGGCACGGCGATACCAGTGGTTCAAACGAATCTCACCGCAAAAGTGCAGCATCAAAGTTTCAAGCGGTGGTGCGGGTTCAAACTCAAAACGCACCTCATGCAGTTCTTTCTCGGTCGGCGCCAGGTCTGGCCTGAAGCGCCGCAGGTATTCCATCAACACCAGTGAATGCTTTTGTTCTTCAAAAAACCAGATCGACATAAAGGCTGAAAAGTCGCTGTCGTTTTTGTTGTCACGCAAAAACATTTCAGTGGCAGGCAGAGCCGACCATTCGGTGATAGCGTTCATTTTGATGGTTTGCGCCTGCTCGTCCGTCAGTTGGGACGCATCAAAACTGTCCCACGGAATGTCCTTGTCCATGTCCCAGCGGACGGATTCAAGCTGTTTGAACAATTCTGGATAAAGCATATGAATTCCTTCGTACTCTGTCACGCATCTGGGTGTAATACGCAGAACATGCCGCCTCGGATGCTGTCACAATTTTATGCGGCTTATATGACAAATGACCCCACAAAGGGGTATTGCAAGTCTGCCGCCTTGAATCTTCACCTTTGAATCCAGCGTATAAATCATCACGACAGCGGCATATTCCGTTCACTTTTTACACATTGAGACCATCATGCGCTCTTTTTCCCTCAAATCGCTGTTCAGATCGGCTGTTTTGTCTGTAGGGCTTTGCAGCGTCTCATTAGCCAGCACCGCTACGCCTGCGGCCAGCGCCTGCCCTCTTCTGTTGCAGCAAAACGTCTTGCGCCTGCAAGACGAAAAGCCGCAGTCTTTGTGCCAGTACGCTGGTAAGGTGGTGGTGGTCGTCAACACCGCCAGTTTTTGCGGTTTTACCTCGCAGTATGAAGGCCTGGAGGCGCTGCATACCAAGTACAAGGATCAAGGCCTGGTGGTGCTGGGTTTCCCGTCCAATGACTTTTCACAAGAAACTGGTAGCAACAAACAGATTGCCGAGTTTTGCGAAAACACTTTCGGCGTGAAATTCCCGATGTTCACCAAAACCAGCGTGGCAGGCAAGGATGCCAGCCCGCTGTTCAAGCAGCTCAGCGCCAAATCGGGCACTGCGCCGAAGTGGAATTTTTACAAATATGTGATCAGCCGCAACGGCCAGAACGTCGAAAGCTTCAACTCCATGGCCGACCCCAAAAGCAAATCTTTTGTGCGGGAAATTGAAAAACAATTGGCCGTCAAGTAACCGTTGCCGCTAATTGGGGTAGGCAAATACCAATCGGTCATTATTTGACTGACTGGTATTTTTCGGGTTATACTGAAGCATGGAATCAACCTTCTTAACAAAAGTTTACGCGTGCAGTGCGCCAATGCACGGGAACTTTGTCATGGACGCTGAACTCACACAACCACTTGCCTCAAGCAATTGCGGCATCACAGTTTCATTGTTGCGAAGTCGTCTGGGCCGTTTGGCTTTTGACGCAATCCCGGAGCGGTTCTCCTCCTCCCTCCCTCCCTTGTTCGCTTCGGGGCGCTTCGCAACATTTTTATCTTCCGCACGCTGATGACCACCAGCGCGCCCGCCCGCATCGCCATTGTTGGCTCCGGTATTTCGGGGCTGGCAGTGGCTCATACGCTACAAGGCCAAGCCAGTATCACCCTGTTTGAAGCGGCTGATTATTTTGGCGGCCACACGCACACGGTTGATGTGACGTTGCCCGGTACTCAGGGGCCTGTAACCCACGGTGTTGATACCGGTTTTTTAGTCTTTAACGAGCGCACCTACCCGAACCTGATCAAGCTGTTTGCTGATCTGAAGGTAGAAACTGCCAAATCAGACATGTCGTTTTCAGTCCAGGTGCCGCGCGATGGCGGCCAGCAGCTTGAATGGAGTGGTTCGTCGTTAGGCAGCGTTTTTGCACAGCGCAAAAACCTTTTCAATCCACAATTTTTGCGCATGTTGCGCGACATTTTTCGGTTTAATCGCATCACGACGGAGATAGCCAACGCCAATCTGGATGCGGCCATGATGCAGCCGCTGGGCGAATTTTTGAAAGACCAAAAATTCTCCGACGAATTCCGCGACTGGTATTTTCTGCCCATGATGGGTTGCATCTGGTCTTGCCCGACGGATCAGATGCTGCAATTCCCGGTCGCCACCATGATCCGTTTTTGCTACAACCACGGGCTGATCCAGGTCGCCAACCGCCCACAGTGGTGGACGGTCAAGGGTGGAGCAAAACACTATGTTGAGAAGATCATTGCCAATATTCCTGACAAGCGTTTAAACACGCCAGTCAAAAAAATCAGGCGCGACGCAGCGGGTGTACATGTCAGCACCGAGGCAGGTACTGAACAGTTCGACAAAGTCGTGCTGGCCACCCATTCTGACCAGTCATTGGCCATGCTGGAAGCGCCCAGCGCAGCCGAGAAGCAAGCCTTGGGCGCTATCTGCTACCAGCCCAATCGTGCCGTGCTACACACCGACACGTCGGTGCTGCCGCAAAATAAAATTGCCTGGGCGGCCTGGAACTACGAGCGCGCGGCGCAAACGAATCGTGAGTCCAGTCAGGTCTGTCTGCATTACCTGCTTAATATGCTGCAGCCGCTGCCTTTTAGTCAAAGTGTGATCGTGTCACTGAATCCGATCAAGGACATTGCGCGTAAACACATCATGGCTGAATATGACTACGCGCATCCAGTGTTTGACCTTGCCGCCATTCGTGCGCAAAGCAAAATTGCGGCTTTGCAAGACCAGCACAACACTTACTTCTGCGGTGCCTGGACGGGTTATGGTTTTCATGAAGATGGTTTGAAGTCGGGCTTGAATGTTGCTGAACAGATTTTGAAAGTTGCGGCATGACTGCGCAGCCACTCCTGGGTTTTGGCCAGGTGCGTCACGCAAGGCTAAAACCCGCCAAAAACGCTTTCACTTATCCCACTTATTTTTTAATGTTGCCGATGCGCGCCATGCAGGCCGGCAAAGCGCATGCGTTGGCCCACAACCGAAGGGGTTTGCTAAGTTTTTTTGACCGCGACCACGGCGATGGCCGCGCCAATTCAGTGACGTGGATTGACGAGCTCTTGCTGCGCGAAGGCGTTGAAGATGCGCAAGGCGAAATCTGGCTGCACACCTACCCGCGCGTCTTGGGCTTCACTTTCAAGCCGGTCAGCTTTTGGTATTGCCACGCCCTGGATGGCGAATTGCGCGCCATCGTGGTGGAGGTCAATAACACCTTTGGCGAGCGGCATTGCTACTTGCTGGACAAGCCGCAGTACGGGCATGAACTGACAGCCGACAAGGTGTTTCACGTTTCTCCTTTTTGCACGCTTGAAGGCAGCTACCGCTTTCGCTTTATGCGCAGCAACTCGGGTGGCATTGAAAAAACCGTGGCCCGGATTGACTATGACGATGCAGCAGGCCCGTTGATAGAAACCAGCGTGAGCGGCACGCTGGAGCCCGTGACAAATGCCGCCTTGCGCAAGGCATTGTGGCGTTACCCCGCCATGACATTTGGTGTGGTGGCGCGCATCCACTGGCAGGCCCTCAAGCTGTGGCTTAAGCGCGTGCCTTTTGTTCCCAAACCCAAGACCCCAGAAATATTTGTGACGCGATGACCACCAGCAATACGACATCCAGCGCTTTTACTTTGCCCGCAGGTGCGCCATCTGCTGCGCGTGCCACGCTCAAGCTGCTGCTGCGCTTAAAGCACGGCACGCTGACCGTGAAGTTGCCCGACGGTTCGGTGCAGCGCTTCGGCAACGGGCAAGCTCCACAAGCCAGCCTGCATTTGCTGAACTGGAATGTGTGTGGTGCAGCCCTCAAGTCTGGCGATATTGGCTTTGCTGAAAGCTACATCGCAGGCGACTGGACAACCCCGCATTTGACCGACTTGCTGCAGGTTTTCATCGTCAACCGCAAAGAAGTGGAAGACGTGATTTACGGCACCTGGCTGGGTCGATTTGCTTACCGCATCAAGCATTTGCTGAACCGCAATACCAAAGCCAACAGCCAGAAAAATATCCACGCCCACTACGACTTGGGCAATGCGTTTTATGAGTTGTGGCTGGACGGCACGATGAACTACTCATCGGCCATTTTTGAAACGCCTGAAACGTCGATGAAAGACGCGCAACATGCCAAAGTGCGTCGTGCGCTGCGCATGGCACAGGTCAAACCGGGTGACCGCGTGCTGGAGATCGGTTGCGGCTGGGGTGCGCTGGCTGAAAAAGCCACCAAAGAGTTTGATGCATCGGTGGTGGGCGTGACGCTGAGTACCGAGCAACTGGAGTGGGCGCAAAAACGTATGCAGGCCAAGGGCGTTGCCGAGAAAGCTGATTTGCGTTTGCAAGACTACCGCGACATCGGCAAAACCACTCCGGACGAACCGTTTGATGCCATCTGCTCCATTGAAATGGTCGAAGCGGTGGGTCGTGAATACTGGCCTGAGTATTTTCAAACGGTGCATCGCCTGCTCAAGCCGGGTGGCCACGCCTGCATTCAAAGCATCGTGATTGCAGATGATCTGTTTGAGCGCTATCTCACGTCAACTGACTTTATCCAGCAGTATGTTTTCCCCGGTGGTTGCCTGCCTTGCCCCAAAGCGTTTCGGGCGCAAGTCGCCGCTGCGGGTCTGGAGCTGGTGGATGAATTTTCTTTTGGCCTGGATTACGCCCACACCCTGCAGCTGTGGCGCGAACAATTTGCCGCGCAGCATGCCCATGTGTTGCAGCTGGGGTTTGACGAGCGGTTTATCCGCATCTGGGAGTTTTACCTCAGCTATTGTGAAGCGGCGTTTTTAGAGTCCAACACCGACGTGGTGCAGTACACCTTGAGGAAACCATCATGATTGCGCGGCGCACATTCACCAGCAGTTTGCTGCTTGCCGCTCTGACTCAAAAGGCCTGGGCTCAAACCGCACCCAATGCGGACGATGCCAGAGTCGAGCTGGGCACGCTGCTGACGCAGCACCGCCTGATTGGTAAAACCAGGCTCACCGTTTGGGGCTTTCAGGTTTATGACGCGAGGCTGTGGGGCCTGGTGGGGTTTAGTGCTGACAATTTTGCATCCCAGCCGTTTGCGCTGGAACTGACCTACCTGCGCGACTTCAGCAGCAAAGAAATTGCTGAGCGTTCCATCACAGAGATGCGGCGTTCGGCAACCATCAGCGAGGAGCAAGCCAAAATCTGGATCAGCGACATGCTGCGCGTGATACCCGACATCAAAAAAGGCGACCGTGTACTGGGGCTGAACCGTCCTGGCATTGGCGCCCAATTTTTGGCCAACGGCAAACCGTCTGGCGAGATTCGCGACGCAGAATTTGCCCGCCTGTTTTTCGGCATCTGGCTGTCGGCCAAAACCTCTGAGCCCAAAATGCGGGCGGCTTTACTGGCAGGCAAGGGCTAGCCATGCAAGCGTTTGGCAAACTTAACGGCGTGGCCTACGGCCTGCTGGGCTTGCCGCTGGCCTTTGTCGCATTGCCACTTTATGTGATCTTGCCCAACTACTATGCCAAAGAGTTTGGCGTGCCGCTGGCCATTCTTGGCGCAATTTTGTTGGGTGCTCGGCTGTTTGATGCGTTCATTGACCCGCTGCTCGGCAAGCTGAGCGACCGATTGTTCAAGCGCTCCAGCGGTGCGGTTCTGCAAGCGGGTTTGCTGGCAGCCGTTGTGCTGGCTGCAGGTTTCGCGTTGCTGTTTTTCCCTCAAGTCAAAGCCCCCAACGCGCTGATCGTCTGGGCCACTGTCATGCTGATGGTGACTTACGCGGCTTACAGTTTTTTAAGCGTGTCGCACCAGTCGTGGGGTGCGATGCTGGGTGGCAACGAAGCCGAGCGCAGCCGCATCGTGGCCTGGCGTGAGGCGCTGGGTCTGGTGGGCGTGGTGCTGGCATCCGTCACCCCTGTTGCGTTGGGAATGTCTGCGACAACAGCTATATTTTTTGTAGCGCTCATCGTCGGCTGGCTGGCCTGGACGCGCGCTGTGCAGCCTGTTGCCAAAAAAGACCTACCACTTGCACCGGGTGCCATCTGGCTGCCTTTCAAACACAGCAACTTCAAGCGCTTGCTGCTGGTTTTCATGCTCAATGGCACGGCCAGCGCTGTACCGGCCACGCTGGTGCTGTTTTTTATTCAGGACCGGCTGCAAGCGCCCAGCAGCATGGAGCCTGCCTTTTTGGGGGGCTATTTTCTGGCGGCGGCGGTGTCGATTCCGCTCTGGCTGGCCATCGTCAAACGCATCGGCCTGGCAAAGGCGTGGCTGTGCGGCATGGCGCTCAGCATTGCCGTCTTCAGCTGGGCCACGCAAATCGGCAGTGGTGACACCACAGCATTTTTGGTCATTTGCGCGCTGTCTGGCGTGGCTTTGGGCACAGACCTGGCGCTGCCCGGTGCCATGCTGGCGGGTGTGATTCAAAACAATGGTGACTCCGGCAAATCTGAAGGCGCGTACTTTGGCTGGTGGAACTTTGCCATCAAGCTCAACCTGGCACTGGCCGCTGGCCTGGCTTTGCCGCTGCTGGGCGTGTTTGGCTACGCGCCCGGTGTGCGCAGCCCCGAGGCATTGCAAGCCCTGGTCATCGCTTACTGCGTGCTGCCTTGCGTTTTGAAACTGGCCGCCAGCGCTGCTTTGTATTTCTTCATCATTCAACCCTCTTCCAAACCCGTTGGAGCCCCCGCATGACTTTCTTTAAAACATCCGCACGCAGTTTGATGTGCGCATTGGCCGTTAGCAGCGCTTTGCTGGCAGGCTGCGCCGGGCCGCAAATCAACGATTACGCAGCAGAAAAACCAGTTCTAGACCTGCGTCAATACTTCACAGGGACGATTGATGCCTACGGTGTCTTCACCGACCGATCAGGCAAGGTCGTCAAGCGCTTCACGGTCGAGATGATCTGTACCTGGACTGGCGCACCCGGCCAAGAGGTAGGTGTGCTCGATGAAGACTTCACCTATTCAGACGGCACCAAAGACCGCCGCGTCTGGACGCTCAAGCGCGGCGCTGACGGCAAATACACCGGTACTGCGGGCGACGTGCTGGGCGTGGCCAACGGCGAAGTCAAAGGCAACGCCTTTCGCTGGGGCTACACGTTGTTGCTGCCGGTTGACGGCAAAACAATAGAAGTGCAGTTTGACGACTGGATGTACCTGATGAACGACAAGATCATGATCAACAAGGCAGACATGAGCAAGTTTGGCTTCAAGCTGGGTGAAGTCACGCTGACCTTCGTTAAACGCTGAAAACCATGTTTTTTGAGCCTCTTTTATATATCAAATTGGCCTTTAACTCAATGAATACGGGCTTAAGCAGCTCCTGAATTAATAGTAAATACAAGTCCTCATCATGCCCCATAACCTTCCCATCCATGACTGGCGCGGCAAAACCGTGTGGCTCGTCGGTGCGTCCAGCGGCATTGGCCGCGCCACCGCCCACGCACTGCATGCGCAGGGGGCAAAAGTCATCGTCTCAGCACGCAGTCAGGCGGCGCTCGACGCCTTTGCCGCCGAGCACCCCGGCGCCGCGGTGCTGGCCCTGGATGCTGCTGACGCCGCATCCGTTGAATCTGCCGCGCAAACCGTGCTGGAAAACGTGCTAGCTGGAGGCCCGCTGGATCTGGTGTTGTACTGCGCGGGTTACTACAAAGAGCAGCGCGCTACCGAATTTGATTTAAACCAAATGCTGCGCCACCAGCAGGTCAACTACGTCGGCGCTTTGTATTTGCTGGCCGCGGTCTTGCCACATTTCTTGGCGCGCAAAGCTGGGCACATCAGCCTGGTCAGCAGCGTGGCGGGCTATCGAGGCTTACCGCAAAGCCTGGCCTATGGCCCGACCAAGGCCGCACTGATCAACCTGGCCGAAACCCTGCATGTGGACCTGAAAGACAGCAACATCAGCGTCAGCCTGATTTGCCCTGGATTTGTTGAAACACCACTCACCGCACAAAACAAATTCACCATGCCCGGCCTCATCAAACCCGAAAAAGCCGCTGAAGAAATCTTGCGCGGCTGGGCCAAAGGCGAGTTTGAAATCCACTTTCCCAAGCGCTTCACATATTTCATGAAGGCACTGGCGCTGCTGCCGCCACTGCTGTACTTTCCGGTGATTCGTAAATTTACCGGGCTTTGACAGGGCGCTGGCTGCACCAAACTGTCGACTTTATTCGTTGGCGCTTTGTTTTGGTGCGTTAATCAGCCTGTCCCTGGTGCGTTATGACTTGCAGTCTTGGCACGAGCTTTGCATTTAGAACTTCGATCAATGTCGATTATTTTTAAATGAGGAGAAGTTCAATGGACCGCAGAAGTACACTGAAATCACTGAGCGCAGCCGCAGCCATCGCCATGACGGGCGCATCTGGCCGGGCACTGGCACAAGCTGGCAACACCATCAAGGTTGGTATTTTGCACAGCCTGTCGGGCACCATGGCTATTTCTGAGACCGTGCTCAAAGACACGGTGATGATGGCGATTGACGAGATCAATGCCAAGGGCGGTGTTTTGGGTAAAAAGCTCGAAGCTGTGGTGGTAGACCCCGCTTCCAACTGGCCTTTGTTTGCAGAAAAAACCAAACAGTTGCTGACGCAGGACAAGGTGTCGGTCATCTTCGGCTGCTGGACTTCGGTGTCGCGCAAGTCGGTGTTGCCAGTGGTTGAAGAACTCAATGGCCTGCTGTTTTACCCCGTGCAGTACGAAGGTGAGGAACTGTCCAAAAACGTCTTTTACACAGGCGCAGCTCCGAACCAGCAAGCCATTCCTGCGGTTGACTACCTCATGAGCAAAGACGGCGGCGGCGCCAAGCGCTGGGTCTTGCTGGGCACTGACTATGTGTACCCACGTACCACCAACAAAATTTTGCGCGCTTACCTCAAGTCCAAAGGCGTGGCAGACAAAGACATCGACGAAAAATACACCCCGTTCGGTCATTCGGACTACCAGACCATCGTGGCGGATGTCAAAAAGTTTGCCGCTGGCGGCAAAACCGCTGTGGTGTCCACCATCAACGGTGACTCCAATGTGCCGTTTTACAAAGAGCTGGGCAACGCCGGCCTGAAAGCCAAAGACGTGCCAGTGGTGGCGTTTTCGGTGGGCGAAGAAGAGCTGCGCGGTGTTGACACCAAGCCGCTGGTCGGCCATTTGGCAGCGTGGAACTATTTCCAGTCGATCAAGAACCCAGCCAACGACGAGTTCATCAAAAAGTGGAGCACCTACGCCAAAGCCAAAGGTATTGCTGGCCACAAAGACAAGCCACTCACCAACGACCCGATGGAAGCCACCTACATCGGCATCAACATGTGGAAGCAGGCGGTTGAAAAGGCCAAGTCTGTGGATGTTGACAAGGTCATTGCCGCCATGGCGGGCCAGACCTTCAAGGCACCGTCGGGCATCACCAGCAAGATGGACGAAAAAAACCACCACCTGCACAAGAGCGTGTTCATCGGCGAGATCAAGGCCGACGGCCAGTTCAATGTGGTGTGGAAGACGCCCGGCCCCGTCAAAGCCAAGCCATGGTCACCGTTCATTGAAGGCAACGACAAGAAGCCGGACGAGCCAGCCAAGAAGGCTTGATCGCACTTTCTTTTTCTAATTCCATCGTGTTTTAGTCCATGAAAGGCAGCCTCGGCTGCCTTTCATGTTTTCAGGTTTTTCATGATTCAAAAAATAATTTCTACCATCGGGCTGTGCCTGGGGTTGCTGTTTACAACGCCCGTATTGGCGCTAACGCAGCAAGAGGCGCAGGGCATGGCGGTGGGCGATTCTGATGCGCGAATTGCGGCGCTGAACAAGGCCATCGTTGCTGCGGACGATAAAACGGCTGCGTTCATTCAGGCCCTGGCTGACGACGCGGTTAAAACCGCTGGAGACAAGGTTTTTATCGTCCGTGATGGCAACGCCACCGACCCTGTGTCGGGTCAGGCCGTGAGCCTGCCCGACGGCGCTGAAGACGTGATCAGCAACAACCGCATGCGCGGCGAACTGGACGGTGCGCAGGCGGTGTTGAAACTGTTTTCAAAAGATGACACGCTGCGTGGCCGGGCGATTGCATCACTGCTCAAAGACCCGGACGAGTCCAAACTCGCCCTGCTTGACAAGGCACTGGCAGCAGAGGCTGATCCTGATTTAAAAGCCAAGCTTGGCTTGGCACGTGCCGCCGCATTGCTGGGCAGCAGCGACAAAGCCAAACGCTTGGCAGCCGCCAAGGCACTGGCCGAGAGCAAAGAGCCCGCCACCCAGTTGTTGCTCAACGAGCGCCTCAAGTTGGAGGACGACGCTGAGGTCAAAGGCCAACTACAAGCATCGCTGGCCAAAATCAAATCGTCGCTGGGCCTGGGTGAAACGCTGGGCGTGGTGTTCACCGGCATCAGCCTGGGTTCTATCTTGCTGCTGGCAGCACTTGGTCTGGCGATTACTTACGGCTTGATGGGCGTGATCAACATGGCGCATGGCGAGTTGATCATGATCGGCGCTTATGCGACCTATGTGGTGCAAACCATTTTCAGGCAATACTTTCCTGGTGCCTTTGACTGGTATTTGATCGCCGCCATTCCCGTCGCGTTCATGGCATCAGCCCTGGTGGGCGCAGCCATGGAGCGCAGCGTGATTCGTTTTTTATATGGCCGCCCGCTTGAAACGCTGCTGGCCACCTGGGGCATCAGTTTGATCCTGATGCAGTCGGTGCGCACGCTGTTTGGTGCGCAAAACGTCGGGGTTGAAAACCCGTCGTGGATGAGCGGCAGCTTTGCACTGTTGCCCAATCTGTCGTTGCCCTACAACCGAATGATGATTGTGGTGTTCGCCATGCTGGTGCTGATCGGCGTGGCACTGGTGATCAGCAAAACGCGCCTGGGTTTGTTTGTGCGCGGCGTGACGCAAAACCGCCAGATTGCCGCCTGCATGGGTGTGAATACGGCGCGCATTGACACCTATGCGTTTTCGCTGGGCTCAGGCATCGCCGGGCTGGCCGGTTCTGCGCTCAGTCAGGTCGGCAATGTCGGGCCGGACCTCGGACAAAACTACATTGTGGATTCATTCATGGTGGTGGTGCTGGGCGGCGTGGGGCAACTGGCAGGCACGGTGTATGCAGCGCTTGGGCTGGGCGTGCTGAACAAATTTCTGGAAGGTTGGCAGGGCGCTGTCCTGGCCAAAATCGCGGTGCTGGTCTTCATCATCATCTTTATTCAAAAGCGACCCCAGGGTATTTTTGCCCTCAAAGGCCGGAGTGCAGAAGCATGACTGATCACACCCAACAACTTGAGTTGCCCCAAGCGGCACCCTTGATGAGCCGAACCGGCTGGGCTACTTTTCTCGTCGCCTTGATCACTGTGTGCATGCTCGCGCCCCTGCTCAATCTGGTGATACCCGTGGGCAGTGCTTTTCATCTGAGCGATTTCGCCATCAGCCTGATCGGCAAAATCATGTGCTATGCCATCTGCGCGCTGGCGATGGACTTGATCTGGGGCTACACCGGGATTTTGAGTTTGGGGCACGGCCTGTTTTTTGCCCTCGGCGGCTACGCGATGGGCATGTACCTGATGCGGCAAATTGGGGTGGACGGCAACTACAAAAGCGACCTGCCTGACTTCATGGTGTTCCTCGATTGGAAAACCCTGCCGTGGCACTGGCTGGGCAGTGCATCGTTCGCCTTTCAAATGGCGATGGTGGTGCTGGCTCCCGGCTTGCTGGCGCTGGTATTCGGCTTTTTTGCCTTTCGCTCGCGCATCAAAGGCGTGTACTTTTCCATCATCACGCAGGCGCTGACCTTTGCCGCCATGCTGCTGTTTTTCCGCAATGAAACCGGCTTTGGTGGTAACAACGGCTTTACCGACTTCAAGCGCATTCTGGACATCCCTATTGCCCAGCCCAGCACGCGCATGGTGCTGTTTGTGTTGACGGGGCTGACGCTGCTGGGGTTTTATCTGTTCTCGCGCTGGTTGGTGCAAAGCAAGTTTGGCCGCGTACTGCAAGCCATTCGTGATGCCGAAAGCCGCGTCATGTTCTCGGGCTACAACCCGGTGGCCTACAAGCTCACGGTCTGGGTGATCTCCGCCATCATGTGCGGCATTGCTGGCGCACTGTACGTGCCGCAGGTCGGCATCATCAACCCCGGTGAAATGAGCCCGGCCAATTCGATCGAAATGGCGATTTGGGCGGCAGTGGGTGGTCGCGCCACGCTGATTGGGCCGATTGTGGGCGCGTTTGCGGTCAATGGTGCCAAGAGCTGGTTTACCGCGGCTTTCCCAGAGTATTGGCTGTACTTTTTGGGTGCTATCTTTATTGCGGTGACGTTGTACTTGCCACAAGGCATAGTGGGCTTAGTCCGCAAAATTTTGGGCAATTCAGGCGGGAGCAAATCATGACGCCCGATTTGATGGAGCAGGGCGCCAAACGCCTGCAAGCCTTGGGCGAGCCCAAGACCAGTGGCAGTACAGAATCAGGTGGGCGGCAAGCGGGGTTTTCTCGTATCGCCCATGCGGGCGAGGTAGACACCGCCCATGGCCGCATTTTGTACCTCGAAAATGTCAACGTCAGCTTTGACGGCTTCAAAGCCATCAACAATTTGTCACTCGACATCGCCCCCGGCGAGCTGCGCTGCATCATCGGCCCCAACGGTGCGGGCAAAACCACCATGATGGACATCATCACCGGTAAAACCCGGCCCAACAGCGGCACGGTGTTTTTCGGCTCTACCATTGACCTGCTGCGCTACAACGAATTTGAAATCGCACAAATGGGCATTGGCCGCAAGTTTCAAAAGCCCACCGTGTTTGAGCAACTCAGCGTGTTTGAAAACTTGGAGCTGGCGCTCAAAACCAGCAAAGCCGTGAAAAGCGCGATGTTCTTCAAGCTTGATTCCGCTCAGAGTGACCGCCTGGCCCAAGTGCTGCAAACCATTCATCTGGCCAGCGACGCACGCCGCATGGCTGGCAACCTGAGCCATGGCCAAAAACAATGGCTGGAGATCGGCATGCTGCTCATGCAAGACCCCAAACTGCTGCTGCTCGACGAGCCCGTGGCGGGCATGACCGACGAAGAAACCGTGCGCACAGCAGAGTTGTTTGTCTCGCTTAAAAAGCACCACAGCCTGATTGTGGTGGAGCATGACATGAGCTTTATTGAGCGCATTTCTGAGAAGGTGACAGTGCTGCATGAGGGAAGCGTTCTAGCTGAAGGCACGCTAGCTCAGGTCCAAAATAACGAAAAAGTGATCGAGGTGTATCTTGGCAGATAACGTGACCACACCTATTCTTCAAGTCAAAGACATCAACCAATACTACGGCGGCTCGCACATCTTGCGCGGCGTTAGCCTTCAGGCGCGCCTGGGCAAAGTCACGGTGCTGCTGGGTCGCAACGGCGTCGGCAAAACCACGCTGCTCAAATCGCTGATGGGCTTGGTGCCGATCCGCTCTGGCAGCATTGAGTTTGACGGCAAACCCATAGAAAAAGCCACGCCGTACGAGCGTGCCCGGGTTGGTATCGGCTTTGTGCCGCAAGGCCGTGAGATTTTTGCGCGCCTGACGGTTGAAGACAACTTGCTGATGGGCCTGGCCTACAAAAGCGCATCGACGCCCATCCCGGCGGAGTTGTTTGAGCTGTTCCCGGTGCTCAAGCAGATGATTTCGCGGCGCGGTGGCGACTTGTCAGGCGGGCAGCAGCAGCAGCTCGCCATTGCACGAGCGCTGGCCGCCAAACCCAAGCTCTTGATACTGGACGAGCCCACCGAAGGCATTCAGCCCAGCATCATCAAAGACATTGGCCGCGTCATCCGCATGCTGGCCGACAGGGGTGACATGGCGATTGTGCTGTGCGAGCAGTACTACGACTTTGCTCAGGAACTGGCCGACGACTACCTGGTGATGCAGCGCGGCGAGGTGATCGCTAGAGGCACGGGCAGCGAGATGCAAAGCAAGGGAATTCGGCAGTTGGTGGCGATTTGAAAGTACGCCGACATGCTCCTGAATCAGGAGCTGTTTGCGCCCGTATTCATTGGGCTAGAGCCTGATTTGACCCCATAAAACGGCCAAAAAATACTCAAAAGTGCCTATTTAGGCGCAGTTTCGATAAAACTGGGCCGCAGCGCCAGTTTGTCTTGCAGCCTGGCCAAATTGGGGTAGCTGACGCGCCAGGTGACTTCTGGGAAGCGGTAGTCCAAATACCCCAGCGCACAACCCACGGCCACGTCTGACAGGCTGAAATGTACGCCGCTGCAATGCGGTTTGTCGGCCAAACCGGTGCTCATGGCTTCGAGCACGGCGTCGATTTTGCCCATTTGGCGGTCTATCCACGGCTGGCTGCGCTGCGCCTTGGTGCGGCCTTTGAAAATGGTTTCCATGCGCGCCGCAAGAGCTGCGTCCATCAGGCCGTCGGCCAGCGCCTCCCAGGTTTTGACTTCAGCCCGCTCGCGGCCCTGGGCGGGGATGAGTTTGCCTACCGGTGACAGCGTGTCCAAGTATTCCACAATCACGCGGGAGTCAAACACCGCTTCGCCGCCTTCCATCACCAAACAAGGCACTTTGCCCAGCGGGTTGGACTGGGTGATGGTTGAATCTACCGCCCACACGTCCTCAATCACATAGTTGTAATCAAGCTTTTTTTCAGCCATCACCACGCGTACTTTGCGGGCATAGGGGCTGGCGGGGGAACCGATAAGTTTCATAAATGTGTTTGAGCGCTGTGGGACTGGAAAGGTGCATTCTATCGAGTTACGCACCTACAATTCAGGCATGAGTTCCTCTCCTACAACACCCGCACCGCTGTCCCCCATCAACGCCTTGTCGCCACTCGATGGCCGTTATGCCTCGAAACTGGCCACCCTGCGGCCTTTGATGAGTGAGCAAGGCTACATGCACCGCCGGGTGCAGGTGGAGATTGCCTGGTTTATTGCGCTATCAGACGCTGGTTTTGCAGAATTCAAGCCCCTCAGCCCCGGAGCACGTACTTACTTGCTGGGGCTGGTCAAAAACTTTTCTGAAGCTGATGCCCTGGCCATCAAAGAGATTGAAAAAACCACCAACCACGATGTGAAGGCGGTTGAATACTGGATCAAGTCCAAGTTTGATGCCCGGCCTGAGCTGATGGCGGTGAGTGAGTTTGTTCACTTTGCCTGCACCAGTGAAGACATCAACAACACCAGCCACGCTTTGCAACTCAAAGGCAGCCGCGAATTGGTCTTGCTGCCTGCCCTAGACAAAGTGATTGCCAAAATGCGCGACATGGCGCACGCCTTTGCAGGCCAACCCATGCTGAGCCGCACCCACGGCCAAACCGCCAGCCCGACCACCGTGGGCAAAGAAATTGCCAACGTGGTGGTGCGCCTGGTCAATGCGCGCGCCAAAATCGCCGCCGTGCCACTGATGGCCAAAATGAACGGTGCCGTCGGTAACTACAACGCGCATCTGGCGGCCTGGCCCGAACACGATTGGGAAGCCTTCAGCCGCAAGGTGATCGAAACGCCAGAGCCGCTGGGGTTAGGGCTCACTTTTCAGCCCTACAGCATCCAGATTGAGCCGCATGACTATATGGCTGAGCTGTTTGATGCGATAGCGCGTACCAACACCATCCTGATTGACTGGTCACGCGATGTGTGGGGCTACGTCAGCGTTGGCTACTTCAAACAGCGTTTGAAGGCGGGCGAGATTGGCTCATCGACCATGCCGCACAAGGTCAACCCGATTGATTTTGAAAATGCTGAGGGCAACCTGGGCCTGGCCAATGCGCTGCTCAAGCACTTGAGCGAGAAGTTGCCGATCAGCCGCTGGCAACGCGATTTGACCGACAGCACGGTGCTGCGCAACATGGGCGTGGCCGTTGGCTACGCGGTGCTGGCGTACAACTCTCTGAATGTCGGTTTGGGCAAGCTGGAGCTGAATGCCGATGCGCTTGACGACGACCTGAGCAACTCGTGGGAAGTGCTGGCCGAGCCGATTCAAACCGTGATGCGCCGCTACGGCGTGCAGGGCGCGTATGAAAAACTCAAAGAAGTGACACGCGGCAAAACGGTTGAGGCCGCTGATTTGCATGCGTTAATTGCCTCGCTGGAGATCCCTGAGGCGGAGAAAACACGCTTGCTGGCCATGACGCCCGGCAGCTATGTCGGTATGGCTGCCGAACTGGCAAAAAGAGTCTAGCTAGGCATCTGCGTACCGCACTTCCAGCACGCCTCAAAACCGCCCTCCACCAGCTCGCCACAGCTGCACAACCAACGCCGCTGCGGCAGGTTTTGCAGCGTATCCAGCATGGCTTTGGCGCGTGGCTCTTCATCGTCGTGCGTCAGCCACACCTCGGGCAGGCACTGGTCGGGCGGCAACTCTCCGGCAATGCCGCTTAAAAAGTAACGCTGCACGGTGGCCGAAAAGCCCGCCTGCTGCAAGGTGTCAGCCCACAGCGTCGCTATCGCAATATTCGGGGCTTGGCTGAGGCGACGCATGTGAAGGTGAGTTGTTTTGTTTGCTATTAATTAAGGAGCTGCTTACGCCCGTATTTGAATACGAAGGGACTTCCCACTTTTTGGTAACGGCATCAAAGTGCCAAGATCGGGTTGTTAAATTCAATCTGAAACCTTTAAAAGGAGAAGTCCCATGAGCAAGATTACACGAGTTG
>JBASFP010000003.1:0-18816 GCA_049653085.1 Polaromonas sp. | reverse complement strand
GTCGATGCTTGGCAGCAAGCACGAAACACCGACCACAGAACCATCGAGTGGAAGTTCACGCGGCAAGATGCAGACCGAAAAATGAGCCGCCATTATGTTTCTAAACTTGCATGTTGACGCACTAGGTCATGTTAAAGGCAATACTGGTCTCCTGCATTTTGTCAACGGCTTTTGCAAGCCACGCACAGCTCCAGCCACTGACAGAAGCAACACTGACAGGAACATGGCAGGTAAGCGGCAGCAAAAGCAACGAAGCGCTGACGTTCTCCGGGAAAAATGACTTTGTCTACAGCTATGTCCAAAAGAAGAAGGACGGCAAAGATATACCGCCAACGACCCAAAAGTCCGAAGGGGCCTATCGGCTAATTGCTGGTGCGTGTTCTGCAGGGCAAGCGCAAGGTAACCTCTGGATGGTCAAGGAATCAAACCGATGCTGTTTTAGTGCTTACACCATGGGCACAACGCTGGTGTTGGACGAGGTAAGAGGTAGCTCCATCTACACGATGCCGCTTTGTGAGAGCAAAACTCTCAAACGCTAGACCGGATCGCAGTCTTCAGAAATCAGTGGCCGCTTTTTTTAGATCACTTCGAATAATGCCTCAACAGCCGCACTCGTGCATCCTGCTAGGCACAGTCATAGGCTCAGGTATCCCGTTTCCCACATGATTGGTGACCAACGTCAGTTATCCGGTGATGCTCCTGTTCGTAGCTCGACACCAAGTCAGACGTTAGATTTAGCAGGCTTGAAAGTGGATGATCTTCATCGTCACCAGCCACGTCCAGCAGCGCATTCATCATTTTGACGGTGCGGTCATAGTCCGCTTCCGTATGAATGGGCAGCAGGTTCTGCTTAATGATGTCGATTTCAGAATCCCGCATTTGCAAGCCTTAAAACTTTCACGCAGGTAAGGTAGACATGACCACAGGCCGTTTCGCCTTCTTGACCTTCGGCTCACCCTTTTTCTTGGCCTGCCAAAGGTCATACTGCCCCTGCATACGAAGCCATATCTCAGGGCCGTTGCCGACCCACTTGCCAACACGTAGAGCCATCTCAGCTGTAATTGCCGAGCGGCCATTGATGACACGTGACAACGTGACGCGCGACACGCCTAACTGCTCTGCTGCTTCGTTCACGCTCAGTTGCAGTTCAGGCAGAACATCATCACGAATGATGAGGCCCGGGTGAGTTGGGTTATGCATCGTCATCATTAGCTTTCAAATAATCTAGTGGTAATCCTGGTAGTTAACCAGCACGGCGTCTTGGCCAACAAACATAAAAGTCAACCGCCAGCTACCGTTGACCCAAACAGACCAGTGACCATTCAAACCACCAGACAAAGAATGAAGCCGCCAGCCCGGAATATCCATCTGCTCGGACGTTGCGGCTTGGTTCAAGGCTGCCAGTTGGCGATTGAGCTTGTCAGCGTGATGGGGTTGGATGCCCGCCTTGCTACCTTTTTCAAAAAACGCTTGTAGCCCTTTGTGGCGAAATGATTTGATCACGCCATCATTGTATCACTTAGCGATACAAGGGGCAACTTTCAAGCAAGGATTCGAGTTCATGGATTGCGGCTCAAGGCCGCAATGACAAGCTTGCGATTGGGCTTTTGAAGCGGATTGGGCTCAGTCTATTAAATTCAGCTCACTTCTTCAATTGCAGGCTCCGTCACCCCAATCCGATCCAGCGCCCCAGCCAGATTAGCCACCGTCTTGTCCACGTTGTGCCACTTGTCCAGCCCAAACAGGCCGACGCGGAAGGTCATGAAATCTGCGCCTTCGTCGCATTGCAGGGGCACGCCAGCGGCGGTTTGCAGGCCTTGGGCTAAAAACTTTTTACTGGACTGGATATCCGGGTCGGTGGTGTAGCTGACGACGACGCCTGGGGCTTTGAAGCCTTCAGCCGCCACGCTTTTCAAACCGCGGCCTTCAAACAGCTCGCGCACCTGGCTGCCCAGCGCCATTTGCTCGGCGCGCACTTTGGCAAAGCCGTAGGTTTGGGTCTCTTTCATCACGTCGCGCAGCCGGGTCAAGGCGTCGGTGGGCAAGGTGGCGTGGTAGGCGTGGCCGCCTTTTTCGTACGTTTCCATGATCTGCAGCCATTTTTTCAAGTCACAGGCAAAGCTGGAACTGACGGTAGAGTCAATCGCCGTGCGTGCGCGTTCGCTCAGCATGACCATGGCGCAGCAGGGGGAGCTGCTCCAGCCTTTTTGTGGGGCGGATATCAGCACGTCAACGCCGGTGGCCTGCATGTCTACCCACATCGCGCCTGATGCAATGCAGTCGAGCACAAACAAACCGCCCACAGCATGAACGGCGTCAGCCACAGCACGCAGGTAGCCGTCTGGCAGCATCATGCCGGCGGAGGTTTCTACGTGCGGGGCAAAAACCAGCGCTGGCTTTTCCTTCACGATGGCGGCTTGCACTTCGGCAATCGGTGCGGGTGCCCACGGCTCTTGCGCGCCTTTACTGGCCTGCCGCGCTTTGAATACGGTGTGCGATGCGGGGATGTTGCCCATGTCAAAGATTTGCGTCCAGCGGTAGCTGAACCAGCCGTTGCGGATGACCATGACATGTTTGCCAGCGGCAAACTGCCGGGCCACGGCTTCCATGCCGTAAGTGCCGCTGCCGGGCACCAGCACGGCGGATGGGGCGTGGTACACCTCTTTGAGCATGCTGGATATATCGGTCATCACATGCTGAAAACTTTTGGACATGTGGTTGAGCGAGCGGTCGGTGTAGACGACCGAGAATTCGAGCAGGCCGTCAGGGTCAACGTGGGGCAGGAGTCCGGGCATGGTGTGTCTCTTGTGTGGTTTTAAAACTCGGGCTGCAAGATTAGCACGCTCAGGAGTTTTGTGAGTGACTGGGTTTTCAGTGAGAAAAACAATGCCTGCTCACTATATTTTAAGGAGCTGTTTGCGCCCGTTTTTATTGGTCAAAACACCTAAAACATGCTTGAAAAAGTAACTACTCAGCTCGCCAGATAAATCGGACAGCCGAACGCAGAGGTTTCGCAGAAAAAACATCCAAACATATCTTTTGATGATGTTTTTTGCGACTTTTGCGACTTTTGCGTCAGTTTTGCGATTTCTGCGTTCGGCTGTCCGGCTTTAAATACCCGTGCTGAGTAGTTACTTGAAAAAGCAGTCGAAAGGGCGTTTCAGATACTTTTGATAGATTTCAAGCCAACGCACGGCCAATGATGATCTTCTGCACGTCCGACGTGCCTTCATAAATCTGGCACACGCGCACGTCGCGGTAAATGCGCTCGATGGGGAAGTCGCTCACATAACCATAGCCGCCCAGGGTTTGCAGGGCGGCGCTGCAGACCTGTTCGGCCATCTCGCTGGCAAACAGCTTGGCCATGGCGGCTTCTTTCAGGCAGGGCAAACCGGCATCGCGCAAGGCGGCGGCGTGCCATGTCAGTTGACGGGCCGCTTCGATTTGAGTAGCGCAATCAGCCAGCCTGAAGCCGACCGCCTGGTGGTTGATGATGGCACTGCCAAATGCGGTGCGGTCTTTGGCGTAGGCCAGGGCCACATCAAACGCGCTGCGCGCCATGCCAATGCTTTGGGCTGCGATGCCAATGCGCCCGCCTTCAAGTGCGCTCAGGGCAATTTTGTAGCCTTCGCCTTCATTGCCAATCAGGTTCTCATGCGGCACACGGCAGTTGTCAAAACTAACTTGCGCGGTGTCACTGGAGTGTTGACCCAGCTTGTCTTCGAGCCGGTCGGCGCGGTAGCCGGGGCTGCTGGTCGGCACGATGAAAGCGCTCATGCCTTTTTTGCCTGCGGTTTTGTCGGTCACGGCAATGACGATGGCGACGTGGCCGTTTTTGCCGCTGGTGATGAACTGTTTGACGCCGTTGATCACGTAACCGTCAGCGTCTTTGGTCGCCGTGGTTTTGAGCGACGACGCATCGCTGCCCGCATGCGGCTCGGTTAAACAAAAAGCACCCAGCATCTGGCCCTGCGCCAGCGGCGTGAGCCACTGCTTTTGCTGCTGCGGGTTGCCGTAGCGCATCAGAATCGCGTTGACCGGGCAGTTGGTCACGCTGATGGCGGTGCTGGTGCCGCCGTCGCCAGCGGCGATTTCTTCAATCACCACAGCGAGCGTCATATAGTCCAGCCCCGCACCGCCTAGCTCGTCAGGCACGCAGATGCCGTAAGCGCCCAGCGCGGCCAGGCCTTTGTGCGCTTCAGTAGGGAAGGTGTGCGCTTTGTCCCATTTGGCGGCGTTGGGCCAGAGTTCTTGGGTTGCAAAGTCGCGAACGGCTTCACGCACCTGATTTTGCTCATTATTCAGTATCAAAACAGCCTCCAGACCAATAAATACGGGCGCAAGCAGCTATTGAAATCAGAGTATTTCAATGGCCAGTGCGGTACCTTCACCGCCGCCAATGCACAGCGTGGCAATGCCCTTTTTCAAGCCCCGCGCCTTCAGCGCATACATCAGCGTCACGATGATGCGCGCACCGCTGGCACCAATCGGGTGGCCCAATGCGCAGGCGCCGCCGTTGACGTTCACGATGTCGTGGCTGATGCCCAACTCGGTCATCGCAGCCATCGGTACCACGGCAAAAGCTTCATTGACTTCCCACAGGTCAACGTCTTTGACCGTCCAGCCGATTTTTTTGAGCAGCTTGTTAACGGCGCCCACCGGTGCGGTGGTAAACCATTCGGGCGCTTGCGCAAAGGTGGCGTGGCCGACGATGCGGGCGATGGGTTTTGCGCCCAATTCTTTGGCTGTGGATTCACGGCTCAAAACCAGTGCCGCTGCGCCGTCGTTGATGGAAGAGCTGGACGCAGCGGTAATCGTGCCGTCTTTTTTAAACGCAGGTTTGAGTCCCGCAATCTTGTCGAGCTTGACTTTGCCTGGGCCTTCGTCGATGGACACCACCACGTCGCCTGCACGGGTTTTAACGGTGACGGGGGTGATCTCAGCCGCAAACGCGCCTGATGCGGTGGCTGCTTTGGCGCGGTTCACGCTGGTGGTGGCAAACGCGTCTTGTGCTTCGCGGGTAAATTTGTATTTGTCAGCGCACTGCTCGCCAAACGTGCCCATGGCGCGGCCGGGCTCGTAGGCGTCTTCCAGGCCGTCGAGCATCATGTGGTCATAAATACGGTCATGCCCAATGCGAATGCCGGCTCTAGACTTGAGCAACAGGTGCGGCGCGTTGGTCATGCTTTCCATGCCGCCGACCACCATCACGTCGCGGCTGCCGGCCACCAGCTGGTCATGCGCCAGCAGCGTGGCCTCCATGCCTGAGCCGCACATTTTTGACAGCGTGACCGCGCCCGCACTGGCTGGCAAGCCGCCCTTGAAGCCCGCTTGCCGCGCAGGTGCCTGGCCCTGCCCCGCCATCAGGCAGTTGCCAAATAGCACTTCATCGACCTTGTCGGCAGCAATGCCTGAGCGCTCAACCGCAGCCTTGATGGCCGCCCCGCCCAGGTCGTGTGCGCTAAGGCTCGCGAAGTCGCCCTGAAAAGCGCCCATGGGGGTGCGTGCTGCGCCGAGGATGACGATGGGGTTTTGCATGGTTTTTCCTTTGTGAATAACTTTGAATCAATCTACCGAAATATTATTGGCCTGCGCAAACCGCTTGTCCTGCTCATATGGGAACACGTCAAACACATGCCCCGCCTGGATGCGTGACTGATGGTTTTGCCAGAAGGCGGCGTCCAGCAAGTCGGCGTGGTGCTGCATGAACACACCTTTGACCGCATCGTTGCCCAGCAGGAACGGGCCAAAGGTTTCAGGGAACACGTCTTTCGGCCCGACGGAATACCAGATCTCGCCGCTCATTTCGTCTTCTTCATTGCGTGGCGTGGGCACTTTTCTGAACTTGCAGTCGGTGATGTATTCAATCTCGTCGTAGTCGTAAAACACGACCTTGCCATGGCGCGTGATGCCAAAGTTTTTCCACAGCATGTCACCGGGAAAGATATTGGCGGCCACCAAATCTTTAATCGCGTTGCCGTACTCCACCACCGCGCGCTCAATCTGACCCTTGGCAAACGGCTCTTCGACACCCGCATCAAAGGCTTCCTGCAAATAGATGTTCAGCGGGATCATGCGGCGCTCAATGTAGACGTGCTTGATGATGACCTCAATGTTGCCGTCGCCGTCGCGGTCTGATATCTCCAACTGGCTGGGCGCGAATTTTTCAATCTCGGCAATCAGCTCATCGTCAAACCGTTCGCGAGGGAAAGCCACCTCGCTGTACTCTTGCGTGTCGGCCATGCGGCCAACGCGGTCGTGCTGCTTGACCAGCAAATACTTGCCCTTGATCTGCTCACGGGTGGTGTCTTTTTGCGGCGGGTAGTAGTCTTTGATGACCTTAAACACGTACGGGAAACTGGGCAAGTCAAACACCAGCATGACCATGCCCTTGATGCCGGGCGCGATTCGAAACTTGTCAGTTGAATGCCGCAGGTGGTACAAAAAGTCGCGGTAAAAAAGCGTCTTGCCCTGCTTGGCCAGGCCCAGTGCGTTGTAAATTTCAGCACGCGGCATGCGCGGCATCATGCTGCGCAAAAACTGTACGTAAGCCGACGGTATGCCCATGTCCACCATGAAGTAGGCGCGCGCAAAGCTGAACAAAATCAGCAGGTCGTCTTCACCAAAAAGCGCCGCGTCAATCACCAGCTTTCCATCTTTGTTGTGCAGCAGCGGTAGCGCGAAAGGGTTCTCGGTAAAACCGTTGATGATTTTGCCGACAACGTAAGCGCCCTTGTTGCGGTAAAACAGGCTGGACAGCACCTGGATCTGAAAGTTGGCACGCAGCTTCACATCGCCCAGGCGCTTTTGCAGGGCGTCAACCACATAGCCCGCATCACGCGCCAGGTCTTCAAATTCAAGTCGCAGACCAAAGTCTTGCACCAGCTTGACGACGTTGGCCTGCAAATTGTCAAGGCTGGGGTAGTAAGCGCGGTAAGTCGGGTCGGCGGTGGGTTCTTCGTTTTCGATGTACTCGGTGCTGACGGCGGGCCGCACAAAAATAAAGTCATTCTGAAAATAACTGCGGTGCAAAATTTTGGTGGTGACCGAATTGAAAAACGTCTCGGCCAGCTCGGGCTGCTGGTGGTTGACCAAGAGGCCGATGTAGTGCAGCTTGACCTGCTGCCACACGTCCATGGTTTGCTCGCCGCCCTTGAACTCGCGCTCCAGCCGCATGGATGCCTCACGCACACGCAAGTCGTAAAACTCGATCCGCTCACGCTGGGCGCGCTGCTGGCCGTGCCAGTCTGCCGTTTCAAACCGGTGCTTGGCGCGCGCTGATTCGGTACGAAACAGCTGGTAGTGACGGTTAAAGCCGTCCATCATGGCTTTGGCAATGTCGTAGGCAACGGAGGAGTCAAGGCGCTGTGGGAACATCATCACGCTACTAATTTTATAGCTTTTTGCGCCCGATTTGATTGGGCTACAGCGTCAATGGCACTCTTGTAAGCGCGTGACAAATCATCCTTGCAAGACACTGTCATCTTCAAATCAATCAGCAAGCCGTCTTTTAAACCATAAACCCAGCCATGCAGCGTCAGCGGTTGGCCCCTCTGCCACGCATCTTGCACGACGGTGGTGTGCGCCACGTTCATGACTTGCTCAATGGCATTGAGCTCGCACAACACGTCTTGCTGGGCATGCTGTGGTGCAGCATCAATCAGCGCACGGTGGCGGTCTCGCACGTCTTTGATATGACGCAGCCAATTGTCGGCCAGACCGATGCGAATACCCTGCAACGCTGCCAGTACACCGCCGCAGCCGTAGTGCCCCACCACCATCAAGTCATTGACATGCAATTGGTCCACTGCGTATTGAATGGTGGACAGGCAGTTCAAATCAGTCGGCACGACCACATTGCCCACGTTGCGGTGTACGAAAACCTCGCCAGGCTCCAGTCCGGTGATCTGGTTGGCAGGCACGCGGCTGTCGGAGCAGCCAATCCACATGTACTTGGGGCTTTGCTGTGATTCAAGCCCGGTAAAAAAGCCAGGCCGCTCGGCCTTCATTTGCGCAGCCCAGGCGCGGTTGTGGGCAAAGAGATCTTGTGTGGAGGACATAACCGTATTGTCTTGTGTTGTACGAATCGGGGAGTTGATCAGTTTGGGGACAGAGCAGCGCATTTCGCTTCGCTTCATGTACGCTGGTCTTTCCCGCAAATTAACAGGTCTCCGCAAACAGCTCTCGCCCAATCAACATGCGGCGAATCTCTGACGTCCCCGCGCCAATCTCATACAGCTTCGCATCGCGCCACAAACGGCCCAGCGGGTAGTCGTTGATGTAGCCGTTGCCGCCGAAGATCTGCACGCCTTCGCCAGCCATCCAAGTGGCTTTTTCGGCACACCACAAGATGACAGATGCGCAGTCCTTGCGTACCTGTCGTACGTGTTCGGTGCCCAGCATGTCCAAGTTTTTACCCACGGTGTAGCAGAAGGCCCGGCCCGCCTGCAGCACGGTGTACATGTCGGCGACTTTGCCTTGTATCAATTGAAACTCGCCAATGCTTTGGCCGAACTGTTTGCGGTCATGGATGTAGGGCACGACGTTGTCCATGACCGACTGCATGATGCCGATGGGCCCGGCGGCGAGTACGGCACGCTCGTAGTCCAGACCGCTCATCAGCACTTTGGCACCGCCATTCAGGCCGCCGAGAATCTGGCTGGCGGGTACTTCAACATTGTTGAAGACCAGCTCACCGGTGTGGCTGCCGCGCATGCCCAGCTTGTCGAGCTTTTGCGCGCATGAAAAGCCTTTCATGCTTTTTTCAATCAGGAATGCCGTGACGCCGCGCGCACCCAGTTCAGGTTCAGTTTTGGCATACACCACCAGCGTGTCGGCGTCCGGGCCGTTGGTAATCCACATCTTGGTGCCGTTGAGCAGGTAGTAACCGCCCTTGTCTTCAGCTTTGAGCTTCATGCTGATCACGTCGCTGCCAGCGCCCGGCTCGCTCATGGCCAGCGCGCCCACATGCTCGCCTGATATGAGTTTGGGCAGGTATTTTTGGCGCTGTGCGTCTGTGCCGTTACGCTTGATCTGGTTGACGCACAGGTTACTGTGTGCGCCGTAGCTCAAACCCACCGAGGCGCTGGCGCGGCTGATTTCCTCCATTGCGATCATGTGCGCGAGGTAGCCCATGCCTGCGCCGCCATATTCTTCGCTCACCGTAATGCCCAGCACGCCGAGTGCGCCCATTTTTTGCCACAGGTCGGCGGGGAACAGGTCGTTTTTGTCGATCTCTGCGGCGCGTGGGGCGATTTCGCTTTGGGCAAAATCGCGCACGGCATCGCGCAGCGCATCAATGTCTTCACCGAGTTGAAAGTTCAGGCCAGGCAAGTCAGTCATGTTGTTGCTTTCAGTTCAATATGTTTTGGTAACAGGAACAATGGTTTGCTGCATCACGGCACATGGCGTTTGTTTGCCACCGGCATCCACATGCGTCACTTCAGCCGTGGTGACGATGATGCGCTTGCCCGCCTTGACGACGCGGCCAATGGCGCGCAACTCGCCGCCGGTAAAGCTGGCCAGAAAGTTGATTTTGTACTCGACTGTAGTGACTTCCATATCAGGTGGTGCAGCAGTCAAGGCTGCATAGCCGCCCGCAATGTCGGCCAGCGTGCCCATGGCCCCACCATGAAAGCTGCCCTGCTGCTGGGACACGCGCTCCGAATGGGGTAGCGACACTTCACACAAACCGGGCTCTACCCGCAGCAGTTTGGCTCCCAGGTTTTGCATCATGCCCTGGCGCAAAAAACTTGTTTCTATGCGCCTGTAAAGCTCATCAGGATTGGGAACGGTCATGGTTTTTAGTTGACGTTTACGTAAACGTCAATTATCCCTTATTTCATCTTTGGAGCGGTTTTTTCCGACTTGGCCAGCAGCGCCTTGGCTTCTTTTTCGTGCGTACGGATCTCCGCCAGATTGGCTTGCAAGTCAATCAGCTGCGCCTCCAGCTTGATGCGATGGTCCGTCAGCACCTTTAAAAACTTGCGCATTTGCGGAGCGGTGTCGCGCGGGCTGTCGTAGGAGTCAATGATCTCTTTGGCCTCGACCAGCGAGAAGCCCAGGCGCTTGGCACGCAGCGTGAGCTTGAGGCGCGTGCGGTCTCGTGCGGTGTATACCCGGTTGCGGCCACCCGCGCCTTCACGCTGCGGTTGCAGCAAGCCCATGTCTTCATAAAAGCGCATGGCGCGGGTGGTCAGGTCGAACTCTTTGGCCAGATCGCTGATGGTGTAAGAAGCAGTTGTTGTGGCCATGATGGTCGAAAGCTATGCGTTGGCGACACTCGTGGCCGCATGAAATGAGAGAACAGGTTTACCATGACGCTTACGCTTACGTTTACGTCAACGTCAACCTCAAACAGACCGAATAGTACATGAACCTTTTAGAACAACAACTCAATTACCCGCTGGGAGATGTTTTGCCCGATGAGGGCGGCGCCATCGAAGTAGCAACGGGCATCAAATGGATTCGCATGGTGCTGCCCTTTGCGCTGAACCACATCAACCTGTGGCTGCTGCGAGATGAGATGGACGACCCGCACAGACATGGCGAAAAGCTGCAAGGCTGGACAGTGGTGGACTGCTGCATCAGCCGGGCTGAGTCTAAAGCGCAGTGGGACACCATTTTTGCCACGCAGCTTGAAGGCCTGCCCATTTTGCGCGTCATCGTCACCCACATGCACCCGGACCACATTGGCCTGGCGCACTGGCTGTGTGAGAAGTGGACGACGCCGACTCATGTCTGCCGCCTGTGGGTCAGCGCCACAGACTACAACGCGGCTCGCATCGGTTCGCAGTCCACCACCGGATTTGGTGGTGACAGCGCGGCACTTTTTTTTGCATCACACGGCCTGACCGACCCCGATTCAGTTGCCAAAATCAGGGCGCGCACCGGCTACTACCCCGGCATGGTGCCCGATGTGCCCAAGAGTTATGTGCGGCTGATGGATGGCAAAACCGTTGCGATAGGTGTTGGCGCAAACCGCCACGACTGGCGCTGCATCAGCGGCTACGGCCATGCACCAGAGCACATCGCCCTGTACCGAGCCCCCACGGCACTTGCAGTGCCTGCCCCCCGAGGGGGCGCGGTCGACTTTGGGGCGGCCCTGCAGTCGCCCCCTATTTTGATCAGCGGCGACATGATTTTGCCGCGCATCTCGACCAATGTGAGCGTGTACGACCTGGAGCCAGAGGCCAACGCGCTGCGGCTTTTTTTGGATTCGATTGACAAGTACAAGCCGCTGCCAGAAGGCACGCTGACGCTGCCATCGCACGGCAAACCGTTTCGCGGCTTGCACACGCGCATTCAACAACTGCATGACCACCACCGCGACAGACTGGCCGAGGTGATGGTCGCCTGCGCTTTAAGCCCGTGCAGCGCGGCAGATATTTTGCCGATCATGTTCAAGCGCGAACTTGATTTGCACCAGACCACATTTGCCATGGGCGAGGCGTTGGCGCACTTGCACATGCTGTGGTTTGAGGGGAAGCTGCAGCGGCGGCTGGATGGGGACGGGATTTATCGGTTCAGTGCTGTCATTGCGGACTCGATCCGCAATCCATGAACCCGTACCTCAACCCCACTCAAATTCGCAGACATGGATCCCGGATCGAGTCCGGGATGACAAAAAACGAAATCACCAACGCGGCGCGCCTTCGTCCTTGAGCTGACTGCGTAGCGCCGCATAGTCAGGTACCACGGCCCGCACGGTGTCCCAAAAGCGCGGGCTGTGATCCATCACGCGCAGGTGGCTCAGCTCATGCACCACCACGTAGTCAATGACGGACTGCTTGAAGTGAATCAGCCGCCAGTTCAGGCGAATTGAGCCGTCGGCGCTGGCGCTGCCCCAACGGGTGCCTGCGCTGCTCAAACTCAGTTTGCGCCACTGCACCTTCAGTGTGGGGGCGAAATGGTTCAGGCGCTCGGTAAAAATGCGCTTGGCCTGGCGCATCAACCAGGCTTGCACCGCGTCTTTTATCTGGTCGGGTGTGGCGGTGTGGGGCAGGCCGACGTGCAGCGTGAGGTGCGTGACCCCAGGCAAAGTATCGGTGCTGCTTTTCAGCTCCGCCCCTACGCCGCCAAAGGCATGGCGCGGGTCGAGCACCACAATGACTTGTTCGCCCAGAAAGGGAAGGGTCGTGCCGTCTTTCCAGTCAATGCGGGCGGACTCCAGGCGGTCATGCCGGGCACGGGTTTCTTGTAGTTTTTTGATGATCCAGCTTTGCTTTTCGAGCACGGCCTTGTCAATTTCATACAGCGGCACCCATTTGGGCGCGCTCACCGTCAGGCCTTGTGCGCCGACTGAAAAGCCAATCGTGCGGCGTTTGCCGCGTTTGAATTCATAGGCTACTGCAATGCCGTCCAGCAGCGTGTCGCGGCTGGCACGTGGGTGGGCAAAGGTGGCCGGAGCCAACGCCTGCTGCAATGTTTGCGTTGGCAGTGCCGCATCATCTGCTACGTTATCAGGAGCTGGTCGCGCCCGTATTTGTTGGCCTGGAGGCTGATTTGATACTTGAAAGTCGGCTTTTTCAATACTTTTAACTGGTTTTTCAGGCGCTGGCTCGAACAAATCAAGCGTGAACTGCAACAGCTTTTGCATCATGGCCATTTACTGTACGTAGGCTTCAGGATCCAGCCTGCGCATCTCAGCTTCAATCCAGGCTTCAACCTCGCGCATCAGCTCATCGGGCTGGCGGCCTGCACTGGGGATGGGCTTGCCGATTGAAATGTCCACGATACCCGGCTTTTTGATGAAGGCTTTGCGTGGCCAACATTTGGCAGACGTCACCGCCACCGGAATCACCGGCGCACCGGTTTCAATCGCCAGCCGCGTGCCGCCCGATTTGTAGACCCCTTTTTGACCACGGTCAATCCGCGTACCTTCAGGGAACATGATGACCCAAACGCCCTGCGCCATCAGGCGCTTGCCTTGTGCGACCACCTTGTTAAAAGCCTGGGCGCGCTGGCTGCGGTCAATGTGAATCATGTCCATGCGCGACATGGCCCAGCCGAAAAACGGCACGTACAGCAGCTCTTTTTTAAACACAAACGCCAGCGGGTGCGGCATGAGGGTGACCATCGAGAAGGTTTCCCAGGTGCTCTGGTGCTTGACCAGCAGCACGCAACTGCCCAGCTCGGTGCTGGGCAGGTTTTCCATCCCGCTCACTCGGTTTTGAATGCCCAAAATCACCGTGCCACCCGTCACCGCCAGCCGCAGCCAGCCAGCGCACAGCCAGTACACCTGCGTGCTGCTGCCGAAGAGTGAAAAAATCAAAACTGCGATGGCCCAGGGCACCACAGTGATGATCATCCACAGCATGTGAAGGATGGAGCGAATCAGGTTCATAAAGACTTTATGCGGCAACAGCACTGCGCTGAAGAATATGGTCAACAAAGGCCGACAAGTCGGTATGAAACAGCGTGCCAGCAGGCAAGCCGTCAGGCTGGCCACCGCTGCGGTAGCGCTCTGATTTACCGGTCAACACCAGGTGTGGCTCGCAACCTGCGCTACTGCCCGCCTGCAAGTCACGCACCGTGTCGCCCGCCGTAGGCACACCCTTGAGTGGTACACCAAAGCGGCTGCCGATTTGCTCAAACAAGCCTGGCAGCGGCTTGCGGCAATTGCAGCTTTCTTCAGGTGCGTGCGGGCAATAAAAAACAGCGTCAATCCTGCCCCCCACAGCAGCCAGCATCTTGTGCATTTTGGCGTGCATGGCGTTGAGCGACGCCACATCAAACAGCCCGCGCCCCAGGCCCGACTGGTTGGTAGCCACCACCACATGCCAGCCCGCCTGATTCAACCGCGCAATCGCCTCCAGCGCGCCCGGCAACGGTTGCCATTCTTCTGGCGATTTGACATAGTCGTCACTGTCAGAGTTGATGGTGCCGTCGCGGTCGAGGATGACGAGTTTCATTCGGAAGCCTCCTGTGCGCGGCGCTGTGTCCATTGGGTGATGTGCTGCAAATTATGTTTGCCAGGATCGAGCTGAGCGATACGCTCAATCATGACTGGCAATTCAATCATCGCGTGTCGAAACAATGCGCGAATAAAGTCTGCATCTTTGTCGCGGCTTGCAACGCACTTGGATACAGCCAGGTCATGGACTTCAGGGCAAATAACGGTCACATCGCCGATGTAATACAACTTTTCACGTGTATGCCAATCATCAGGCATGACGGCAGTTTCTGGACCAACGCCGTCGGCATAGTAACCAAAGGTCTGGTCAAAGCTCGACATAGCACCGATAGCCCCCTCAATCAGATCTGACTTTTCAGGATGCAAAGCAGGGTACAAATCAATCTCACATGACACCAGCAACTCGTCGGGTGCGTGCGGGAAAGTCATCAAAATAGCCTGGCTACCAACCACAACGAAAGTGCTTTCCTGTGCAATAGCGGCGGCGGCGCGAAGCACATGCTCAAGTTGAGAACGCTTCATGCCAAGCGCCTTGACTGATCGATCAACTGCGCTCTTTCAGCTTGCGTGATCAGCACCGACATGGGCGAGACGCTGCGCAATACAGTGGCGTGGTCGGTGTCGGCGCACACGGCAGTAGCCAATGCATCTACAGTGCCGGCCAGCAAGTCATCCCACTCATTCCAGTAAATCTCGGATCGCGTTGAGCCAGACATCGCGCGCCAGCGAGCCAACTGCGCTTTTGGTTCAGCCATTCGCGCAGGATTCTCGCGCAAGCGCTGCAGCGCAAGCTGGTGCGCCTGCGCAACGAAGTGGTTTATTTGAAGTTGCCGATTCATGGCTTGATTATGAGAATGAGCAGTTAAGTCGCCAACTTCGACAAATCCGCCACGCGGTTCATGGCGTTGTGCAGCATGGCCAGCAGGCCCAGGCGGTTTAGCCGCAAGTCCATTTGCTCGGCATTGACCATCACGCCATTGAAAAAGTCATCAACGGGTGCGCGCAGTGCCGCCAGGGTTTGCAGCGATGCGGTGTAGTCGCCTGATTCAAACTGGGCGTTGGCCTTGGGCACCACCTCGCTCATGGCTTTGTGCAGTGCGATTTCAGCGGCCTCTAGCAGCAACACCTCGCTGACGTGAGCGTCTACTGCATCGCCTTTTTTCAGGATGTTGCTGATGCGCTTATTGGCGGCGGCCAGGGCTGGGGCTTCGGGTAGGGCAGCGAAGACGCGGACTGCGGCCAGGCGTTTTGGAATTGAAAACCACGACCCTAGCTTTTGCGCATAAATTGCGGCGTCCACCTCAGTTGCTGAGTAGCCGCTGTCTTTCAGGTAGCCCTTTAGTCGCTCAATCAGAAACTCGTCCAGTGCGGTACTTTGGTCTTGCAAAAGTCCGGCAGGAAACACCGCAAAAGCAGCCCGGGTCAACTCCTGAAATTGCAGCGTTGAATCACGCTCGACCAGCATGCGCGCCACACCCAGCGCATGCCTTCGCAATGCAAACGGGTCTTTATCCCCTGTCGGCAGATTGCCAATACCAAACATGCCCACCAGAGTTTCCAGCTTGTCGGCCAGTGCCACCACCACGCCAACGTCATTGCGCGGCAGCTCGTCGCCCGCAAAGCGTGGTTTGTAATGGTCTTCAATCGCGTCGGCCACATCGGCACTCAGGCCATCGTTGAGGGCGTAATACCTGCCCATCGTGCCTTGCAGCTCGGGGAATTCGCCCACCATGTCGGTGACCAGGTCGGTCTTGGCAAGTTGCGCGGCCTGGTCCGCTTTTTTCGCCAGCACGTCACCGCCCAGTTGCTGGCCAATCGCCCTGGCAATGGCGCGCACACGCTCAACACGTTCGCCTTGCGAGCCCAGCTTGTTGTGATACACCACCTTGCCCAGGCCTTCCACCCGCGACTGTAATGTCTTCTTGCGATCCTGGTCAAAAAAGAACTTGGCGTCGGCCAGGCGCGGGCGTACCACACGCTCGTTACCGCCGATGACGAAGCTCGCGTCTTTCGGGCTGATGTTGCTGACGACCAAAAACTTGTTTGTCAGCTTGCCGCTTGAGTCAAGCAAGGGAAAATATTTTTGATTCGCCTTCATGGTCAAAATCAAACACTCTTGCGGCACATCTAAAAATTCTTTTTCAAACTCGCAGACCAGCACGTTGGGCCGCTCGACCAGAGCGGTCACTTCGTCCAGCAGCGCGTCGTCTTCAATCGGTTTGCAGTTACCCACCTTGGCAGCCGCAGCATCGAGCTGACGGACAATCTCGGCGCGCCGATCTGCAAAGCTGGCAATCACGGCACCATCTTTTGCCAGCGTATCCGCGTAGCTGTCAGCATGCTGCAAAACCACAGGGTCAACTGCTGCTTCAAAGCGGTGGCCGTGGGTGGTGTTGCCAGCTTTCAAGCCCAGCGCCTCAGTCGCCACCACGTCGCTGCCATGCAAAGCCACCAAGCCATGCGCAGGCCGGACAAACTTCACGTCGCTCCAGCCGTCGGCCAATTGATACGTCATGACTTTGGGAATCGGCAACTTGGCAATCGCGTCAAGCAGCGCTTTTTGCAAGCCTTCAGCCAGCGTGGCACCTTTGACAAGGCTGTCGTAAAACAGCGCCTCGGCCTTGCCATCAGGGGCGCGCTTCAAACCTGCAACGCTGGAGGCATCAGCACCCAGCGCCGCCAATTTTTTAAGCAGTGCAGGCGTCGCGTTGCCCGACGCATCCAACCCCACTGCCACCGGCATCAGCTTTTGCGACACGGCTTTGTCAGCCGCTTGTGGCAAAACATAAGTCACATGCGCAGCCAGTCGGCGTGGTGAAGCAAATGAGGTCAAGGCAGATTCAACGGTAGCCAGCCCCTGCAACTTGAGCTGTTCAAACAGCACACCCGCAAACGCATCACCCAGTTTCTTCAATGCCTTGGGCGGCAGCTCTTCTACAAACAGTTCAACCAATAAATTCTTTGTTGTCATTTCAATTCAATCAATTTCAAACCGAGATGCTTGGCGTTTGCCTGCATGTCTTTGTCGAGTGTTGCCACAGTCGTGCAGCCGTGGCGCTTGGCTATTGCCAAGTGAAGCGCATCGCCCCCACGCAAACCGTGCGCAGAGTCAATGCAATATTCACTGGCTAGCAAATAGTCTTGCTCAAGCACATTCAAGCGCGTAACCATTGCCAGCAAGTCTGAAAAGCGGGCATGCGCCAAACGCGCTTGATGCGCTGTCAGGGCCTTTTTTCGGCACTGTATGCCCATGGCGCTGGCAAATTCAGATTCCGTCCACCACGATGTTCCCATCAGTGACAGGTCTGCGCCGCCCAGCCAATCAATGGCGCGTTCGCTGCCTTGCTCATTAAAACAATAGGCGCACCAAACACTGGTGTCGATATACGTGTGAGATTTTTTTGGCATCTAGCTTAAACAAGATCGCAACGCATCAGTAGCGTGCGCCGTCGCGCATTTCGCGAATGACAGACTCTGATCGCGGCATGGTAGCCAGGTGTTTTTTAGCGCTGATCAACCATTCCGCTTGAGTCATTTTCTTTTTAACTGGTCTGGCAGACAAACGCAGGCTGTTGTCCTTTTCACGTGTCGCATGCAGCGTTGCACCTTCAGCAATACCCAGTTGCCGCGCCAATTCAATCGGCAAACGTACGGCCAGGCTATTGCCCCAGCGCCCCACATTCAAGTCCAATCCGTCAATACCCGTCAAATCGCGTTTACCCATAAAGCCACCCGTTAAAGCCCAAGTAGAGCCATGTATCTACATTCTAGTTGAGATTCAGCGTCTGACTTTCTGGCCGTTCAAGCGGCCTTCTTCGTCATCTGCTCGACCCACTCGCGAGGCGCCATGGGGAAACCCAGGCGTTCGCGACTCTCGAAATAGCTTTGCGCCACGCTGCGCGCCAGGTTGCGGATGCGACCGATGTAGGCAGCGCGTTCGGTGACGCTGATCGCGCCGCGGGCGTCCAGCAAATTGAAGCTGTGCGCGGCTTTTAATACTTGCTCGTAGGCGGGCAGCGCCAGTTGCACGTCTATCAGGTGTTTGGCCTGCTTTTCATGCGCGGTGAAGGCAGTGAACAGGAAGTCGGCATCTGAATGCTCGAAGTTATAGGTTGATTGCTCAACCTCGTTTTGCTTGTACACGTCACCGTAACTGAGTCCCTCAGTCCACTTGAGGTTGTAGACGTTGTCCACCCCTTGCAGGTACATGGCCAGGCGCTCCAGGCCGTAGGTGATCTCGCCCGTGATGGGCTTGCAGTCAATGCCGCCGACTTGCTGGAAGTAGGTGAACTGGGTGACTTCCATGCCGTTGAGCCAGACCTCCCAGCCCAGGCCCCACGCGCCCAGCGTCGGGTTTTCCCAATCGTCTTCTACAAAGCGGATGTCGTTTTGCTTCAGGTCGAACCCCAGCGCTTCAAGACTGCCTAAATACAGCTCCAGAATGTTGGCGGGTGCGGGTTTGAGCACGACCTGGTACTGGTAGTAATGTTGCAAGCGATTCGGGTTGTCGCCATACCGCCCGTCTTTGGGGCGGCGGCTGGGCTGCACGTAAGCGGCCTTCCAGGGCTCGGGGCCTAGGGCGCGCAGGAATGTGGCGGTATGCGATGTGCCTGCGCCGACTTCCATGTCGTACGGCTGGAGCAGTGCGCAGCCCTGTTTGGCCCAGTAGCTTTGGAGGGTGAGGATGATGTCTTGAAAACTTAGCATCTGGTCATTTTATAGGCACTTCACCTCTGTTATTGCCTTCGAAATGGCCATTTTTACCTATCAAATCACCTGATTAGATACCTGCCTCAGACAAACTTGACATTGCTTGAGAGATGTTTAATACTGTATATATACACAGTTATTAACAGAGGTATCACCATGGCAATGAACCGAATCCAGTTCCAAGCAGGTCT
>JBASFP010000002.1:0-61364 GCA_049653085.1 Polaromonas sp. | reverse complement strand
CGATGCTTGGCAGCAAGCACGAAACACCGACCACAGAACCATCGAGTGGAAGTTCACGCGGCAAGATGCAGACCGAAAAATGAGCCGCCATTATGTTTCTAAACTTGCATGTTGACGCACTAGGTGGGCGCGCAGTGCATTTGCGTCTTGGCCGCTGGCCTTGGCAACTTCAGTGTTAATGGCTGACAACAGCTGCGGCAAGCTGTAATCGGCGCTGTTTTTTACAGCGCTATGGGTGACGGGTTGATTTATGGCGCGCAGGCCAACAATGCCAGTGGGGTTCATGAACAGATGCACACCGTCAATGCGCCCTTGTTGCATGACGGCTGCGCGCACGCCAGCAATTTGCCTGCTGGGCCGGTTAGTGATGTCAATAGACCAACTGACACCGTAAAGCACAGCGCCTTCAAAAAACCCATCAACACAATTACCGGCCGCGTTTAGCAGTTGGGCATCAATGACACCCGACCCGACTGGATGAAAGAGCTTGCAGCCCGCTTTGTTGGTCAGCATGATTTCAGTTGGTGCGGCTTGCGCCTGTGCTGTTGGTGAAGCAGGCATGAACAACGCAAGCAAGGCTAGCTGCAGGTTTGCGCACACGGGAGCGAATTTTGTGAAAAATTGTTTCAACATGGCACTGATCGTGCTGGGGGGTAGAGCTTGTCATCCCCCAAATGGGGGATGAAGCAGAAAATGCGGGTAAATACTGAGTTGCGGCAGTGCTGGAGCAGTTTGGTGCTGCGGATTGTTTGTTTTGTCCGCCGCCAGTGGGTGTGCGGGGCCATTAATCTAGCTGGTTGTAGTGGTGGGAGCTTGCCAGGTTTGATAACTACTATAAATTTAGTAGCTGCTTGCGCCCGTATTTATTGGTCTAGAAGCCAATTTGTCACCTTCAGAGCAATATTTTCCGCTCTGCCATGACTCTGGGGGTCATGTTTTGGCTCAGGCGTGCGGCCTCCACCACGTCAACCCGAAAGGGCAGGTCGCTGGCCTCTAGTGCGTCTGTCAAGTCGGCTCTTTCACGCCAGCCTAATGTTGTGGGCTTGGTAATCAAGATGTCAAGATCTGAAAACGGCCGCGCGTGCCCCGTAGCACGCGAGCCAAAAACCCAGGCTTGCAGGGGCTGCGCTGTGCTTTGAGATGCCAGTGTTTTGCGCAAAATGTTGCAGACCTCTTGGCTTTGGGCTGGCGTCAGGTCAATCGTCATGCTGATCTCGTCAAGAGCTGGTTAGCGAGTCAAGATGTGCAAGCAGGGCGTCTACGTCAGTCACAAAGGCGCTGGCCGCCAGTGCTACCTCAAGCGCGCGTTCTTCGTCGTAGGCGTGCGCTGTGCCGTTTCGCATGTCGCGCCAGCGCCGCCAGGTGTCCAGCTGCATGGGCAGCCCTGCATCCATTGCGCGCCGCAGCAGGTCGTTAAAGCTCAAGTCACGTATCAGGTCGGCGGATTCAGCCCTCTCAATTAGCACCCGGCGCGTGCTGCGTACTGCCAACTCATAAGTAAATTCAAAACTTTGAATGACGGCAGACCGCAAATGGGGTTTTAGTGGGTCAGCAGGCGCGCGCTCTTGCCAAAAACTGACGGCCTCGCGCAGCTGTGCGAGAGCTTTGCGCAGAGCTGTGAGGTCAATAGGCGAGGTGGTCATGACGTGATATTAGCAGCCGATGAATTGACTGGCAATGCACAGACAGGTGATGTGTGTCGTCAAACCTCGGTCTCCACATCCGGTATCCGGTTAAACGCAATGCGCATCGGCGCGGTGTCTTTTGCGTCGTGCGAGGCTGCAAAGTACAGCGTGTTTTTGCCGTAGGTTTTGTTGAGTTTGTCCATCGCAGCGTCGAGCTTTGTTCTGTCGCGGGGTGCGGGTACCAGCGCTTCGGGTGCTGCCGGAAAATCAAACAGATCGGGCGTGTGCTGCCCTGCCAGCACCAGGCCGTGCATCGTCACATTCACCGCCTTGGGGTACTGCAATTCTTGCAGGCCACTGCCCCACAGTTTTTGCAGCACATTCAAGAAAAACCCGGTGTCCTGCATTTGCCCAAACTGGGCGTCGCGGCCCCCGCCTGGCAGAGCCTGACCGCGGTAGCCGCAGCGTACGCTGATCGACATCGCCGTGGCGTAAAAGCCCTGCTTGCGCAAGCGCATGGCGGCCTTTTGGGTCAGGCGCATCAGCACGCCCAGTGCGCCATCGGGGTTGCGCAGCTCGGGTGGCAGCACATGTGAGTGGCCGAGTGAACGCGCGGTGGTGGTGCGCGGGCCGTACCACTGGCCGCGCAGCATGTCGTGCATCTCCGTGCCTGCAATGCCGCCCCACACCGTGTGCAGCACGTCACGCGGCGCGGCGCACAGCTCGGCCATGCTGAAAATACCCGCCACTTGCAGCCGCTGCAACATGCGTTTGCCAATGCCCTGCACGTCTTGCAGTTTGAGGGGGTAAAGCCGCTCGGGCAACTCGGCTTGCTCAATCACCACCAGGCCGTCGGGCTTTTGCATGTCTGACGCCAGCTTGGCCAGCATGGTGTTGGGCGCAATGCCAACTGAGCAGCGCAGGCAAATGCCCACGCTGCTCAGCACCTCTTTTTTAATGCTGCGGGCGATGTCTTCAGCCTTGCTGCGTTCACGCCAGCTGCCGGTCAGCTCGCACTCCATCTCGTCAATCGACAGCACCTGGCGCACCGGTGCCATACGCTCCACAGCGGCAACCGCGCGGTGATGAAAATCGACATAAATCTCGTGCCTGGCCTCCACAAAAACAATCTCTGGGCACAATCGTTTGGCGTCTTCTACTGACGTGCCGGTTTTAACGCCGTAAGCCTTGGCCTCAATGCTGGCGGCAATGCAACTGGTGCCATGCGCCATGACGGGCAGCACGCCGACAGGTTTGCCGCGCAGGTGCGGCTTGACCTGCTGTTCAACCGAGGCAAAGTAGGAATTGAAGTCAACGAAAAGGCTGCGGAGCATGGCGGGGCGCGTCAAAATACCTGTTTATAAATACAGTATAGTGAGTTGCCTGCCAGCGCGTCAATACCAACTGCTTTCAGCCCTGAAAACCCTTGAAAATGATCAAAAAGCACTGTTTTTATATGTATTTTAGGCCTCTAGCCCAATGGATACGGGCGCAAGCAGCTCCTGAATTAATAGCGTTTGTATTGTTGATGCTAATGTCGTTCCAGGCTACAGCGGCAACACGGCAGGCGCAGGTGGGCACGGTCACGCGGGTGGTCGATGGCGATACGCTGTGGGTTAAAACCAGCGCCAGCCAGCAGCCGCTGAAGGTGCGAATTCAGGGTATTGATGCACCAGAAATCTGCCAGCCTGGCGGCGACCAGGCGCGTGATGCGCTCAAAGGCCAGGTGCTGGGTCAAAGCGTCACCGTCACGTCTGGTGCGCATGACGACTATGGCCGCACCATTGGCAGCGTGCATTTGCAAGGCCAGGACATGGGCCGCTGGCAGGTGGCGCAGGGCCATGCCTGGGTCTACAGCTACCGCGCCAGACGTGTACTGTATGCCGATGAATTTGCCCAGGCGCAGGCCGCGCGGCGGGGTGTGTTCAGCGGCGGGCCGGCAGAAGAGCCCCGGCTGTTCAGAAGGCGGCATGGCTCTTGCCGGCGGTCACGGTAAAACCAGTTTGTCCTACATAAAAAGCGGTCACGTCTGACCGCCGCTTGCACCGTGGGCAGCTAAATTGATGGAGCAGGTTATTTCAGCCTGTGGCACGCCCAGGCTTTTAAGGCTTTAAGGCTCAGTGCTGAATCATTTTTAACCCTTCAAGGAAGCATCATGAACAAAGATCAAGTCAAAGGCCGAGTCGAGCAAACCAGTGGCAAAGTCAAAGAAGCGGCCGGCAAGCTGGTGGGCAATGAGCGCCTGCAAGCCGAGGGCGCAGCCGAGCAGGTCAAAGGCAAAGTACAGGCAGGTTATGGCGATGCCAAAGAAAACGTGAAAGACAAGGCCAGGAAGGTCATCGACAAGCTTTAAGTCGCCAGACTGATTTGAGGTTTATCCATCTTTTCCCCGGAGTTTTTATGACATTGAATCAACCCTTGACTGCGCCGCACAACCTCAAGTCAGCAGCTTTGGCGCTGTCCATCGTTGCCCTGGCGGCACTGTCTGCCTGCGGCAAAACTGACGACAGCCAAACCGCCGGTCAAAAAATTGACTCAGCTGTGGCCAGTACCGAACAAGCGGCTGCACAGGCCAAAGCCAACGCTGAGGCCGCCATGGCCAGAGCTGGTGACGCGATGAAAGACGCCACGCAAAAAGCAGAAGCTTCGGGTGCAAAAACAGCGCAGTCGATGGCGGGCAAAGCCGATGATGCAGCCATCACGGCATCTATCTCATCCGAGTTTGCCAAAGACGCTGACTTGAGCGCCATCAAAATTGATGTGGACACCAAAGACGGCAACGTCACACTGTATGGCCCAGCACCCACAGCGGCGGCGCGCGACAAGGCCACCACCTTGGCCAAAAGCATCAAGGGCGTGGCCTCTGTCAGCAACAAGCTGACGGTTAAAGGCAGTTAACAGATCAGCTTTTGCTGAGACTACTGCAACATTACCGAGACATAAAAAAACCTCCTTCAGGAGGTTTTTTTATGGGTGTTTCATATCGGTTGAGCCGATATGAAGCGCCTGATCAAGGACGAATAACGATGTCATTGCGCACAGCGCGAACATTCTTGACGTTGCGCGCAATGTTTTCAGCCTGGGCTTTTTCAGCGCCCGACTTGGCAAAGCCCGACAACTGAACCGTGCCATTGAGCGTTTCAACATTGATGGCAGCAGCCGACACGGTTTTGTCTTCAACCATCCGGGCTTTGACGGATGTGGTGATGGCTGCGTCATCAACATAGGCGCCGGCTGTTTCCTGACCACGCACAACAGCGCAGCCGGTGGTCAAAACAGTCATGCCAGCCAGGGCGGCAAATGCACAAACAAGTGCGGTGGTGCGAAGGGTGCAATTGGAGTTCATGGTGAGTTCCTCTAGAGTTGGTTTGTTGACATTGGTGCAAAGTTTAAAAAGCCTGCCCGCCAGCGGCACCACGCTGACGGCATGCAAAAAAGTTGGTCAGTGTCAGTCTTCCAGCCAGTCGGCCAGCTCGTCTGCGTGCTCTTCTTCGTCAGCCAGAATGTCTTCCAGCATGCGGCGGGTGGTGCTGTCGTGGTTGCTGATCAATGCAATCATCTGGCGATAGGTCTCAACCGCAACACGTTCGGCAATCAGATTCACACGAATCATGGTTTTCAGATCGTTGGATTCGTCGTAGTCGGCATGGCTGCGCGCCAGCAACGTGCTGGGCGAAAAATCAGGCTCGCCACCCAACTGAACAATACGCTTGGCAATGCGGTCAGCATGGGCAGACTCTTCATTGGCATGCACCATGAACTCTTCAGCAATTTTGGGCGATGCCAAACCGCTGGCCATGAAGTGGTGGCGCTTGTAGCGCAGCACGCACACCAGCTCGGTGGCCAGGGAGCCATTGAGCAACTTGATGATGGCTTCACGGTGCGGGCCGTAGGCGGGCGTGACTGCCCCATCGTCCAGACTTTTGCGCGCGGCCTTCAAACCCTCTTCATCAATCGTCAGTTGTTCAGTCATGTTCTTTTGGGGTGTTTTCATCGTGTGTCTTTCATGGGGTTGGTTGGCGTCTGGCATCGGGTCTTGGCTTGACGCCTGTCACCATTGAAAGCAGCGTGCCGGGCAAGTTGGTCGACTTGATGGCAGCCAGTGCCAGCCCGGTGATAGACACCAGACGCCAGGGTTTGACCAACACCAGTGCAGCGCCTGCGGCGGCTGCCATGCCCAGCAACTGCACGGGTTTGTCCCGCGCATAGTTGTTTAAAAACGGCCTGCCAATGTCAACGGCCATCTGCACCGGGTGGTGCCGCCACCAGGCCATCACAGCGTGTGTGAAGACCTGCCAGGTGCTGCTGTTGTGGTCAGCATTCTGGTTTGCTGGCGTTGATGCGTCTGAAGATTCATGCAGGCGAGTCTGCAAGTCGTTGTCAGGGTGTCCGTCGGTACGCGACATCTGCCGAACCAGCGCCTTGCGTGACGCCGTTAGCCGGGCTTGGGGTGAGTCAGGTGTGGCTGTCATGGGTTTCGTTTCAAGACACGGCTCTTAGCGCCTGAATGTCGCTGTCGATTTGTGCTTTCAATTCTGTAAAGCGTGCTTCGACCAACGGGGTTTTGGCTTTGGCGATGGCGATCAACATCAGCAGCAGTGCTAGGCCTGGCACGGCCAGCAACACCCAGTGAAACTGGTTGTGCAGCATGCCCATCATCAACGCCATACCTGCAAACAGCACAAACACCAGGCCGCAAATTGCCGCCACACCCCACGCCATGTAGCGGCCGACCAGTTGCGAGCCTGCCTGCGTGGCCTCCTGGTGAAACAGCGCACTGTAAGCAGAGACATGCTCCACCAGCAAATCGGGTCGCTGTATCAGCGTTGAAAAAAGCGGGTGCAGCATGTGTCGGTAAGGTGATGGTTTAAGAGGTTTTGCCAGCGTTGGTGGTGGATCAATAGTGGTTGCGGTTGCGCGCTGAAGAAACCAGCAAAGCAACCGCCGCACCGACAGCAGCTGCAATCAACACCGACTGCACGGGCTTGTCGGCCACGTAGCGGGTGGTGGCAGCACCGTAGTGCGACAGCGATTCACGCGCCTTGTCTTTGGCATGTACCGCCATGTCCATGCCCTGATGCGCATACTCTTCGGCCTTGCGTGAAAGCTTTTCCAGCGCAGGCTTGACACCGCTGCTTAAGGCGTGGATTTTTTCATCGGCCACGTCCAGCGCATGGTTGGCATAGTTGCGGGTGGAGTCAATGGCCTTGTCGGCAGAGTTGGCCAGGCCGTCCATCGCCTGGCGGGCATTTTGTTGGGTGTTGGCAGAGGTGATCATGGTGTTTCCTTGGGGGTTAAAAATGCGGATTAAAAACTGAAATAACAAATGCTGGACTAGCTCTTTTTAACCAGGCTGACAACAAATGTGACGATGGCCATGATGGCGAAAATGAAGAACAGAATCTTGGCGATTTCAACCGCACCAGCGGCGATGCCGCCAAAGCCGAAAAGAGCCGCAACCAGTGCGACGACCAGAAAAATGACGGAATAGTGCAGCATGAACAGCTCCTTGGTTTTGACCGATGGTGTTGAATTGACCTGAGGAAAAACCTGTAGTCAGGCACGCCTCAAGCGCATGCTGAAAGCTTATTGCCAATGCATGTTTTGCATCATCGGCTTTCGTCCTACGCTTTTGTCAGTGCTACAGACCACTGGACGTAGGAGGCTGCCCACAAGGCGATTCGAGCGGTCTGCTGGCCGATGCACCGCCACGCGGAGTCAGTGGTCTTTTGGCAAGACGGCGGTAATTTTGGTGCCAGCATCCGGGCTGGTGCTGACAGTGAAGCGGCCGCCAGCAGCTTCTACACGGTGGCGCATGCCACTCAGGCCGTGACTGGTGGTGCTGACGGCATCGGCGTCAAATCCCTTGCCGTTGTCGCGCACCTCAACGGTGACATAGCCGTTCATGCCATGCAGACTGATAACGATTTGTGTGGCTTCAGCGTACTTGCCGATGTTGGTCAAGGACTCTTGTACCAGCCGATAAACCGTCAGTTGCGCAGAGCCGCCCAGGTCAACATTTTCCAGGTCGGTGGTGATCGACAGGTCGGCACGCTCTTCAAACTCGCGCGCCAGGATTTCCAGCGAGGTCACCAGACCCAGGTGCGACAGCGACGAAGGCCGCAGGTCTTCCACAATCCGGCGTTTTAGCGCAATGCCGCTGTTCAGTGTGCTCGTCAGGTGTGCCAGGCGCTCAATGGCTTCAGGCTGGGACGTACCCAGGCGGGACTTGAGCCGTGCAACATCGAGCTTGGCGGCTGTTAGCAGAGCGCCCAGTTCGTCATGCAACTCACGCGCCAGGTGACCCCGCTCGTCTTCGCGCACATTTTGCAGGTGGGTTGCCAGCTCGGCCAGGTTGGCGGTGCGTTCACGCACCTGTAAATCGAGCTGGTCACGCTCGCGTTTGAGGGACTCTTGCTCCCGAATGCCCGAATTGAGCAGCGCCTTGGTTTGCAACAGGTACATGTAAAAAGCCAGCAAGCCGACGATTGCCAGGATCGACACACCAATGCGCGACAGCAGCAAGGTTTGCCTGATCTGGGCTTGCCCTTGCGCCATGTTGCTGATGCTGGCGGCAGCCAGCTTTGCGGTTTGTTCACGAATCGCCTGCATCTGCTCTTTGCCGACATCGGTGGTCAAGACAAAGCGCCAGGCTTCTTCTTTGTTCTCGCGCCGCATCCGAACGGACAAATCCAGTTCAGCCAGCTTGCGCGAAATGTGTCTGGACAAGAGACCAAATTCACCCAGATGCTCTTTGTAGGGAGTAAATATTTGCCTGAGCAAGTCCAGCTGCTGGTTGATCTGGTTGATCGCTCCGTTGTAGGGCTCAAGATAGCGCTCATCACCCGTGAGCAAATAACCGCGCTGGCCGGTTTCGGCATCCAGAATGGTCTGGATCAGATTGTTCAACGCACCGCGCGTCAGTTGCGCTTCCTCCATGTCTGCCACCGCATCTGTCGAGCTGCGAAAGCTGACTTCATTGATAAAAATCAGCCCGGCAACAGCCAATATTGCCAAAGGCAGGCTGATGACCATCTTGGGTGCTTTTAAAAAATTCACGGGAAATTCTCCTACAGGCATTACGGCCTATGTCGTCAATAATCAAAATTCAAAATCGTTTTAGATAGTGGGTTTGCCCGCTTTGCTTGTCAACTGGAATCTACGGAGAAAAATAACATGATCAAAATCGGCATCGTTGATGACCACGCCATCGTGCGTTCGGGGCTCAAGCAGTTCTTTTCTGAGCATGTTGACTTGCGTGTGGCAGGGGAGGCTGCCAGTGGCCGTGAAGCCATTGACCTGGTGCGAAATGTGGAGCTGGACATATTGGTCATGGACTTATCCATGCCCGGGCAAAGCGGCATTGATGCACTGGCCATGATTCGCGCCAAGGCACCTGATGTGGGCATTTTGATTTTGAGTGGCTACCCCGAGGAGCATTACGCGGTGAACCTGATTCGCCAGGGCGCGAGTGGCTACCTCAACAAAGAGTGCGACCCGGCTGAAATTGTGGATGCGATTCGGGTTATCTCGCTGGGCAAGCGTTACATCACGCCAAGTGTTGCAGAGCTGCTGGCCCAGCAACTGAACCGCCCGCAGGACATGGCCTCGCACGAGCAATTGTCCGAGCGCGAATTTCAGGTGTTTTTGAAACTGGCCAAAGGTGAAACGGCGGGTGATATTGCCAAGGCCTTGTCGCTGAGTGTTAAAACTGTCAGCACCTACCGTACCCGTGTGATGGAAAAGATGAGTCTTTCCTCCAACAGCGACCTGACCTACTACGCGCTGAAAAACAAACTGATTGACTGATGCACTTGGATGGCTGGCTGTGGTGAAAACGGCTGGCATCTTTTTCACACTGCTGGCGCACTGCTTTGCTGCAGGCAAAACTCAACCAGCGCATCGATTTCGTTGGACTTGTCAAACACCGCATCCACGCCCATCTGGGCGCAACGCTGGCGAATGTCTGCTGTGGCGTAGTTGCTGAGCACCACCACTTTTTGCGACGGTTTTCTGTCACGGCAGGCGGCCAGCACACCCAGGCCGCTGCCCTGCTTTAAAAACAGATCAAGAATCGCCAAGTCCCATTCGTCGGTATTGTCTTGCAGCCAGGCTTTGGCTTCGTTCTCGCTGTCTGAGGTGCCAACGGCATCAATATCGGCCAATTCTTCAAGTGTCGCAATCAGGTTGGCACGAATCGTGGGATTGTCCTCAACAAGATAGGTTTTCAGTCGCACAGCGGGAATCCGGGTAAGTGATTTTGTTGTTTAGCCAAGCTGGCTGTATTTTGCACTTGATGCTCACATATCTCTGTAGGATGTTTCCTACTGTTGCGTCAGTGTAGGCAAGTGCCCACAAATATGCATCGTCCTTGACCACGATGGCGTGTGACATGCCGACAGAAAATGGTTTTTTCAGCACTGACACATGACATCCACATTTTTCAGATCAACTCTTTTCAAGCGATGGCTGGCTGGTTTTGCAGCTCTGATGCTGGTGCTGGTTGTGGTCGTTGTCTTCTTTCCGTGGGACATGTTGCGCGGCCCTATCAACCGCTATGTATCGAACGAGTTGGGTCGGCGCTTTGAAATCACTGAGCGCCTGTCAGTCAAACTTGGCCGCACCACCACTGTCAGGCTGGACGGGCTTGAGTTTGCCAATCCTGAATGGGCACGCGAGCCGTATCTGGTCAAAGCCAAAGCCGCGGAATTTGACATCAAATTATTGCCCTTGTTATTTGGCAAGCTTGATTTGCCAAGGATTGCCTTGTTTGAACCCCAGATTGGTTTGCAAATCGAGCCTGACGGCAGGCGCACCTGGGCGCTGTCGCGTGACACGACAGATGCCAGCGCAACGCCCAACATCGGCGCATTGACGGTGGATCGCGGCACTTTGAAATACCTGGCCGCCAGCCAGGGAGCTGACATGATGGCGCTCTTTACTTTGAACCCTGAGTCAACCGATGCGCAAGCTGCAAGCGCGCAGTTGCCGCTGAGTTACAAGCTGGCAGGCAAGTGGAACAACGAGTCGTTTACAGCCAACGGGCGCACTGGCGGCGTTTTGCAGCTCAGCCGTGATCAGGCGCAATCGTTTCCGATAGAAGTCAACGCCCAGTCTGGCAAAACCACACTCAAGGCCAAAGGCGCGGTTGAAAATCTGCAAGCGTTTTCAGGCCTGAATGCCACTTTCGATATTCAGGGCAGAAACCTGGACGAGCTCTACAAACTGGCTGGCGTGGTGCTGCCTTCAACGCCACCCTACAAGCTGCGCGGCCAATTGAGCAAGCGCGGCCAGGTGTGGGATGCGACGCAAATCCAGGGTGTTTTGGGCAAGAGCGATCTGGCAGGAGAGTTGAGTTTTGACACCTCACAAAAAGTGCCGCTGCTCACAGGCAAGGTGCGCTCAAAGCTGCTTGATTTTGATGATTTGAGGCCTGTGATTGGCTTGCCTTTGAAGCCTGCTTCTGGCGATGCCAAAAAATCGTCAAACCTCCGCACCGCCCGCGCACAAAACACAGTGCCCGCCAGTGCGTCCCGCAAGGTGTTGCCAACGGCCACACTGGATTTGGTCAGACTCAAGGCGATGAATGCGGACGTGATTTACAGCGCTCTGGACATTCGTCATGTGGAGGAACTGCCGCTGGACAAAGGCAGCGTGCATGTCAGGTTGAAAAGCGGTGTTTTGCGGCTTGAGCCACTGGCACTTGGCTTGGCTGGCGGCTCACTCGCCGGGAAAATCACCATTGATGCGAACGTTGTGCCGGCTGCGTTTGATACCCGGTTTGACCTGAAAGCCGTTCAGCTCAACAAGTTGTTCCCAAAAATAGAGAACACCAAAAGCAGTTATGGCAAAGTCAGCGGCCAGGTCGGCTTGCAGGGGCGCGGCAACTCGATGGCGCAAATGCTGGGCTCTGCGTCGGGCGACGTGGCGGTGCTGATGGGCAAGGGCGAGCTGAGCAATATTTTGCTGGAGTACATGGGGCTGGACGGTGGTGAAATCATCAAGTTCATTTTCAGCGGCGACCGCAATGTACAACTGCGCTATGCGGCAGCGGCGTTCGAGGTCAAGCAGGGCCTGATGTCCAGCAAAGTGATTTTGCTGGACACCAGCGACACCGTGATCAACGGCAGCGGGCAGATCAGTCTGGCCAACGAAACTTTAAATCTTGTTCTCAAGCCCGAACCCAAGGATCAAAGCATTTTGAGCCTGCGTTCGCCGCTCAAAATTGGGGGCACTTTTGCTGCGCCAACTGCCGGGCCCGACAAGGTGGCGCTGGCTGGTCGTGCAGGTCTGGCGATTGCACTCGGCGTGATCAACCCTTTGCTGGCGCTGCTGGCAACCATTGAAACCGGGCCTGGTCAGGATGCGGATTGTTCAGCAGCCTTGGGTATAGCCGCCAACCCTAAAGCCAAAGCAGCGCCGGTTAAAACACCTGCTCAGTGATGGCCGCACACGCTGCAATCAACATTGTGTGGCATGGTGATTTCAGACCAGGACATGCTGCGTGCGTCCAGCATCAGCAGCCGTCCGGTCAGGGTCTGGCCGACGCCCATCAACAGCTTGAGCGCTTCGGCAGCCTGTACGCTGCCAATGATGCCAACCAGCGGCGCAAACACGCCCATGGTGGCGCACTGAGCTTCTTCTAGCGTGGCTGTTTCAGGAAATACGCAGGCATAGCAAGGCGACTTTGCATCGCGTGGGTCATATACCGTAACTTGCCCATCAAAGCGAATCGCCGCACCTGACACCAGTGGTTTGCCGTGCTTGACGCAGGCGCGATTGATGGCGTGTCGGGTGGCAAAGTTGTCGGTGCAGTCGAGCACCACATCAGCGTGTTGCACCAGGTCATCGAGCAATTCGTCATCTGCACGCCGGGTGATGACGGTAACTTGAACGTCCGGGTTAATCGCCGCGATGGACTGTTGAATCGACTGCGCTTTGGGTTGCCCCACATCAGCCAGTGTGTGGGCAATTTGCCGCTGCAGATTGGTGGCATCCACCGTGTCGTGGTCTGCCACGGTGATGTGACCGACACCAGCACTGCCAAGATACAACGCCACGGGTGAACCCAATCCGCCAGCGCCGATGATCAGGGCGTGCGACGCCAGCAGTTTTTGCTGGCCTTCAATACCAAGTTCGTCTAAAAGAATGTGGCGCGAGTAGCGCAGCAGTTGCGAGTCGTTCATATACAGATTGTCATTGCGGGCTCGACCCGCAATCCATGAACCCGTTTTTTGGTGGCATCGCTGAAGTCATGGATTCCGGGTCAAGCCCGGGATGACACATAAACAGCCCGGGATGACATTTCAGTTCTGTTTCTTCTCTTCTTTGTTCTCAACCACAGCCGTCTTGCTGACAATCACCGGCCGGCCTTTGAGCTGGTTGATGGCCTGGAGCAGCGGGAAGTCCTTGTCGCTGCCCAGCTCGGGCGGGCGGCGCTGTTCAGGTGTTTTCTTGGCATCTTCTTCGAGTCGTTTGAGTGCCAACTCACGGGCTTTTTCGCGGTTGGCATCTTTGACTTCAGAGCCTTGGCCACTGCCCAAATGCTTTTCAAGATCAGACTCGCGGGTGCGCAGGGCTGCAAACGGGCTGCCTTCAAGTGTTTCGTCAATCATCACATCCGGGATGATGCCTTTGGCCTGAATTGATTTGCCGCTTGGCGTGTAGTAGCGGGCGGTGGTCAGTTTGATGCCAGTGTCCGGGCCCAGCGGGCGCACGGTTTGCACCGAGCCTTTACCAAAGGTCTGGTTGCCCATGATGGTGGCACGCTTGTGGTCTTGCAGGGCGCCAGCCACGATCTCGCTGGCGGATGCCGAGCCTTCGTTGACCAGCACCACCAGAGGCACGGTTTTCAGGGCGGCAGGCAAGCGTTTGAGCGGGTCATTGCCTGAACGGCGCTGGTAAAACTCTGGCGCTGCCTTGTAGACAAACTTGCTTTCAGGCAACTGGCCGTTGGTGGAAACAACCGTGACATTTTCTGGCAAAAAAGCGGCAGAAATGGCCACGGCGGCATCGAGCAAACCGCCCGGGTCATTGCGCAAGTCCAGCACCAGACCTTTCAGGTTGGGCTCTTGCTTGTAGATGGCATCGACCCGGGTCACAAAATCGTCGACAGTCCGGTCCTGAAACTGGCTCAGACGCACCCAGGCATAACCAGGTTCAATGACTTTGCCGCGCACCGACTGGGTGCGAATTTCTTCACGGATGATGGTGACAGGGAAGCTGCGGTTTTCGTCCTTGCGGAAGATGGTCAACACGACTTTGCTCTTGGGCTCCCCGCGCATTTTTTTAACGGCATCGTTCAGGCTCAATCCTTTGACTGCGGTGTCATCAATGCGGGTAATCAAATCATTGGGTTTGAGGCCTGCACGGTCTGCGGGCGAGCCTTCAATCGGCGACACAACCTTGACCAAGCCGTCTTCCTGGCTGATCTCAATGCCCACACCCACAAACCTGCCACTCGTGCCTTCGCGGAATTCTTTAAAAGACTTTTTGTCAAAGTAAGCCGAATGTGGGTCCAGGCTGGCGACCATGCCAGTGATGGCATCTGAAATGAGTTTTTTCTCGTCAACTGGTTCGACGTAATCGGACTTGACCATGCCAAACACATTGGCCAGTTGTTGCAGCTCTTCCAGCGGCAGGGGCGCCAGCCCGCCGCGCGCCACGGCCTGTAGCTGGACGGTGGTCAGCGCACCGGCCACGACACCAATTGAAACCCAGCCAGCGATTTTGAGCTTTTGACCCATGAGAGCACCTTGAAGAAAAACTGCCAAAAAACAATGAAAGCAATATACACCTACGACAAAAGCCTTGCGAATCAGTTCCGCGCTGGTTTGCCTTATTTACTTGGTATTTACACGGTGCTCAGGTAATAGTGCCGGATTGGCTTCAAATCCGCATCCAGCTCATACACCAGCGGTACGCCGTTCGGGATGTTCAGGCCCACGATATCTGCGTCTGAAATGTTGTCCAGGTACTTGACCATCGCGCGTATCGAATTGCCATGTGCGGCCACCACCACCCGTTTGCCCGCCTTCATGGCTGGGGCGATGGCGTCGTTCCAGAATGGCAGCACCCGCTCGACGGTGTCTTTCAGGCATTCGGTCAAGGGCACCTGGCCGGGCAGCAGCTTGGCATAGCGGCGGTCGGCGCGCTCACTGCGCTCGTCACTGGCATCCATGGCAGGCGGCGGCACGTCGTAGCTGCGCCGCCACAGCAAAACCTGCGCATCACCAAATTTTTTGGCCGTCTCGGCCTTGTTCAGCCCCTGCAAGTCGCCGTAATGCCGCTCATTGAGACGCCAACTGTTGACCACCGGCAGCCAGGTGCGATCCATCGCGTCCAGCGTGTGCCACAACGTGTGGGTGGCGCGCTTGAGCATGCTGGTGTAGGCCACATCGAAGTCATAGCCCGCATCTGCCAGCAGTTTGCCAGCGTTTTTGGCTTGGGCAATGCCGGTGTCGGTCAGCGGTACATCAGCCCAGCCGGTGAAGCGGTTTTCCAGATTCCAGGTGGATTCGCCGTGGCGTATCAGTACAAGTTTGTGCATAAAAAGGAGTTTTTAGAAGGCTTAAAAAGATACCCGTAGGGCGGGGTTGCTGCCTCATTCTAAAATCATGGGCTTCGCTACTTATTTCCCCAAAGGCTCAACGTGAAATTTTTGATTGATAACTGGATGCTGCTGTCCATCGCCCTGGCCTCTGGCGGCATGCTGGTGTGGCCCATGATTGCCGGCGGCATGAACGCTGGCGCACTGACGGCCAGCGGCGCGGTAACACTCATCAACCGCGAAAAAGCGGTGGTGGTGGATGTGGGCGAAATTGAAGAATTCGCGTCTGGCCATGTCGGTGGCGCCAAAAACATCCCTTTCAGCGAGCTGGAGGACAAGCTGGCAAACGCCGTCAAAAACAAGGCGCTGCCGCTGATTCTGGTTTGCCCCACAGGCGCGCGTGCCAACCGTGCGGTAGCGGTGGCCAAAAAGCTCGGCTACGAGCAGGCGCAGTCGTTAGCTGGAGGCCTGAAAGCCTGGCGTGACGCCAACCTGCCGATTGAGAAAGCGCAGGCTTGAGATGCAAACCGTCAAAATTTACACCACGGGTACTTGCCCTTACTGCATCGCTGCCAAACAGTTGCTGGCCAAGCGCGGCGTGACCGAGCTGAACGAAATTCGGGTTGACCAAATCGCGGGTGAGCGCGACAAAATGATGACGCTGACCCAGCGCCGCACTGTGCCGCAAATTTTCATCGGCGATACCCATGTGGGCGGCTGTGATGACCTGGTGGCGCTGGACGGAAAGGGCGGTTTGCTGCCCCTGTTAAACGCATAATCCCTTTACTTTTTAACTGCAACTGAAAGCAATTCATGGCCGAAGCCAATCTTGACCCCGTCTTCCAAATCCAGCGCGTTTACCTCAAAGACATGTCCTTGGAGCAGCCCAATTCCCCCGAAATTTTGCTGAATCAGGAGCAGCCTGGCGTTGACATTCAGCTTGGCGTTGAAGCCGCCCCCGTGGCGGATGGCTTGTTTGAAGTCACCGTCACCGCCAAAGTTCAGGCCAAGATAGCTGACAAAACTGTGTTTTTGGTCGAGGCCAAGCAAGCCGGTATTTTTGAGCTGCGCAACATGCCGCAAGAGCAGTTAGGTGCGATCCTCGGCATCGCTTGCCCACAAATCGTGTACCCCTATCTGCGCGGCAATGTGGCCGATGTGGTGCAACGTGGTGGTTTTCCGCCTGTGCATCTGGCTGAAATCAACTTTCAGGCCATGTACGAGCAGCAGCAGGCTGAAGCGATGGCGGCAGCGGCTGCTGCGCCGCAAATCGTTGCTTGATGGCTCTACCCTGTCATCCCGGACTTGATCCGGGATCTATGACTGCGAATTCGGATTCTGGGTCATGGATTGCGGCCTTCATGTCTGGTTGGGCCCGCAATGACAAGCTATTGTTGGCTAGGCCATGAAAATCGCTGTGCTTGGGGCAGGTGCCTGGGGCACGGCACTTGCAGTCAATGCGGCTGCGAGCCACCAGGTCACATTGTGGGCGCGTGATAAGGCCCAAGCTCAAGCCTTGGCGAGCGACCGTGCCAACGCCCGCTATCTGCCCGAGATTGAATTGCCTGCGGGTTTGCAACTGGTTGGCGGCTCAGATCAATTTGGCAATGTTGTTGCGGGCCAAGACCTCCTGATCGTTGCCACGCCCATGTCGGGCTTGCGTGAGATGCTTCAAGCGGTCAAACACATCAAAACCCCGGTCGCTTGGCTTTGTAAAGGCTTTGAAACGCCTCAAAAAGGTGATTTTCAGGCATCATTTGGCCTTCTGGCCCATGAAATACGGGCGCAAGCAGCTCCTGATTTAATAGCGGGTGTTTTGAGTGGCCCGAGCTTTGCACAAGAAGTGGCACGTGGCCAGCCAACCGCACTGGTTGCCGCCAGCGATCACGCCGCTGTGCGTGATGCACTGGTGGAAGCTTTTCACAGCCCCACGCTGCGTGTTTACGCCAATGACGACATTGTGGGGGTTGAAGTCGGTGGAGCTGTTAAAAACGTGCTGGCGATTGCCACGGGGCTGTGCGACGGTCTTGGGCTGGGGCTAAACGCCCGAGCCGCTTTGATCACACGCGGCCTGGCTGAAATGACGCGGCTGGGCATAGCGTTGGGCGCAAAACCTGAAACCTTTACCGGCCTGTCAGGCCTGGGCGATTTGGTGCTGACGGCCACGGGCGACTTGAGCCGTAACCGCAAGGTTGGCCTGGCAATGGCGCAGGGCAAAACCCTGGCTGAGGCCGTTGCCGCCCTCGGCCACGTGGCTGAAGGCGTTTACTGCGCCCGCACCGTGGTGCAGCGCGCAATAGGTTTGGGCGTTGACATGCCCATTTCACAAGGGGTTGTCGCCCTGCTGGACGGACGCATCGCGCCAAAGCAGGCTGTGGCAGCGCTGATGGGGCGCGAGGCGACGACCGAGGCGCTTTGACGGGCGACAAGGGCCGGTGTTCAAGGCTCCATCGCAATACCGACCACCCGCTCACCCCCGCCCACCGTACCCAGTGATTTGGCGGCACCGGTTTTCAAATCAATCATGACCCAGCGGCTGGCCATGCCATCGCTGTTCAAAGCCGCAAACGCTACGTCGCTCAGCGCCTGAATGTCAAATGAGGCGTTGTTAAAAGCCATGCCCAGGCTGCCGATGGTGAATAGCTGACCCGTGTTGGGCGATACCGCTGGCTGCACGCCTTCACGCGAGCCTTGCGTGACCAGCGTGCCAGCGGTTGCATCAAGGGCAAAGTTGGTGGTGATCTTGGTGTCGGCCTTGTTGTAGCTGTAAGCCGCACCCACCGTCATGGGTGATTTGCCAAAGTTCACATCGCCTGCTGCATAGCCTAATTTGCCATCGGTCTGCACGCCTTCAACGGCCGGGTTGCTGTCAACAACAGCGCCGGTATCAGGGTGCAAGCGCAGGTTTTGCCCGGTGTTGCTGACCACGCGAATCCGGTCAACCGTTGGGTTGAAGTCAAAACCAAACTGCGTGCCTTCAAGCTTGACGGCGAACGGCATGCCCACGACGGTGGCCGCTGCGGTGTCTTCATTGATGGTGTACAGCCGACCGCTGCTGCCCAGCGCATAAAGCTGGTCTTTGGCCACCCGGTAATCAATGCCCAACAAGGTTTCGCCTGCCTGCAAGCCGGTGATGTTGAGGGTGGCCAGAACGCGGCCAGGACGACCTGCATTGAATTTGAGCAGCTTGTTGGAGGCCGTCACAGCCACCGCCTTTTCAGCGCGCTCAGCGCCTTCTGGCTCAGGTGTCATGGTGGTGCAGGCGGCCAAGCTGGCGATGGTGATGGTGGCAAAGCTGAGGCGTTTGAATGAAGAGGTGGTCATGATCGTCTTTCTTTTGAAATGGAGGGGATAACTTTGCAATATACGCGCGACTTCACAAACCGGATTCAAAAAGAACTCACTTCAACTCACCAGCCTCAAATCTCCAGGTTATCAATCAGCCGCGTATTCCCCAGCTTGGCCGCGCCCAGCACCACCAGCGGCTGGCTGGCCACATCACCCCACGGCGGCATCAGGTCGGAGCGGCGGCGCACTGTCAGGTAGTCGGGCTTCCAGCCGCGTCGGGCTAATGCTTGCATGGCCTGGGCTTCTAGCGCTGGAAGGTCTTGGGGCGTACTTGCTTTGGCGGCTGCGCCCAGCGTTTGAAGGGCTTTTGATAGTTCAACTGCTTCCAGTCGCTCGGGGTCTTTCAAATAACTGTTGCGTGACGACAGCGCCAGGCCATCGCTTGCGCGCTGGGTTTCGCCCGCCAGAATCTCAATCGGCAGTGCAAACTGCTGCACCATGCGGCGCACCACCATGACCTGCTGGTAGTCCTTTTTGCCAAAGGCCGCGACGCCGCCCGGCATACCCGCAAAAACGCATGAAAACAGTTTCAAAACCACCGTGCTGACACCAATAAAAAAACCGGGCCTGAAATGGCCTTCCAAAATATCACCCAGGTCGGTTGCCGGGTGAACTTTGTAGGTTTGCGGCTCGGGGTAGAGCTCTTTTTCTCGCGGGGCAAACAGCACATTGCAGCCTGCGGCCTCAAGTCGCTGGGCATCGGCATCCAGCGTGCGCGGGTAGCTGTCAAAGTCTTCATGCGGCGCAAACTGCAGTCGGTTCACAAAGATGCTGGACACGGTGACGTCGCCCAGTGGTTTGGCTTGCTTGACAAGGGCAATGTGCCCGTCGTGCAGGTTGCCCATGGTGGGGACGAAAGCCGGACATTTGTAGCTGCTGAGTTTGCCCCTCAGGTCGGCGATGGTGTGGACGATGTGCATGTGTTTCTCCTCGAATTTTTTGATGATTCAATCAGACGATTAAATTCAGTTTCCAACGCAAAGGCGCAAAGATGCAAAGGCCGCGAAGAAATCAATGAAGATCTTCACTTTGCGTTCTTTGCGCTTTTGCGTCTTTGCGTTGGAAACTGGTCTTTGGCTGTCTGCAAAGTGACTTTTATCTGCAATGGGATCACCAGGCGTGTAGTGCATTTTCAGGAAAGCTGCCCGTTTTAACAGCAGCCACATAAGATTCCATCGCCCCGCGCACACTGCCAGCATCGGCCATAAAGTTGCGTACAAACTTCGGCATTTTGCCCAGGTTCATGCCCAGCATGTCGTGCAGCACCAGCACCTGGCCAGCGCAGCCGTTGCCTGCGCCTATGCCGATGGTGGGGCAGCTAGTCAATGTTGTGGTCAGCGCCGTAGCCAGCACCTCGGGCACCATTTCCAGCACCAGCATGGCTGCGCCCGCGTCTTGCAGAGCGCTGGCTTCGCGTTTTAGTTTAGCGGCGGATTCGTCAGTTTTGCCCTGCACCCGGTAGCCACCGAGCGCATGCACGGTTTGTGGCGTCAGACCCAAATGCGCGCACACCGGAATGCCGCGCTCGACCAGAAAATGCACCACCTCGGTCGTCCAGCCGCCACCTTCCAGCTTGACCATGTGCGCGCCCGCCTGCATCAGCACCGCTGCGCTGCGCAGGGCTTGTTCTTTGGACTCGTGGTAGCTGCCAAACGGCAAGTCGCCAATCAGCCAGGCTGTGGCTTGTGAGCGGCGCAGGCCGTTGGCCACGCATTCGGTGTGGTGGCGCATGGTCTCCAGCGTCACGCCAACAGTGCTGGTCAAGCCTTGGCAGACCATGCCGAGCGAGTCGCCGACCAGAATGCATTCAACACCTGCGGCATCAGCCACTGCTGCAAAGGTTGCGTCATACGCCGTGAGCATGGTGATTTTTTCACCAGCGGCATGCATTTCGCGCAGGCGCGGCAGGCTGATGGGTTTGCGGGCAGACGGCGTGGATGTTGGGCTCAATGTACCGTAGGGGCTGGCGGGCAGATTAGCGGATGCTGGGGCGGGTGTTGGGCCGGGGGTGTCAGCTTGAGTCATGTAGCGTTCCTGAAAGATGTGGGCAGTCTAACGACATTTTTTAAAGGCTATGATATTTTTTTGCCCACTTTGCACGGAGTCCATTGATGATCAAGTTTTACTTCCACCCGTCGCCCAACCCACTCAAGATTGCCTTGTATCTTGAAGAAACCGGTGAGCCTTATGAGCTGGTTGCCATCGACACCCGCAAGGGCGATCAGCATTCAGACGCCTTCAAGGCCATCAACCCGAATGCCAAAACACCCGCCATGCTGGACGGCGATGTGCGTGTGTTTGACAGCAATGCCATGCTGATTTACCTGGCTGAAAAAGTTGGCAAATTTGTGCCGCCCAACACCCCGGCCAACAAGGCTGAAATGTTGTCATGGCTGATGTTTGTGGCCACCGGTATTGGCCCGTACTGCGGGCAGGCGGTCCATTTCAAGCATTTCGCACCTGAGCCCAAGGACTACGCTGTCAACCGTTACGACTTTGAAGCCTGGCGCCACTGGCAGATCATCAACGACCACCTGGCAACACGGCCTTACATGCTGGGCAATGACTACAGCTTGGTGGACATGTCGGTTTGGGGCTGGGCTCGGGTGATTCCGTTTGTTTTGGGCGCTGATGCCTGGGCCAAGCTGCCCCATGTCAAGCGCCTGCTGGACGAGATCAATGCCCGCCCGGCGGCGCAGCGCGCCGAGGCACTGAAAACAAAATTCACCTTCAAAACCGAGGTAGACGACGATGCGCGCAAGATGCTTTTTCCGTCGAACGAGCGGTTAAAACCCGCTGGAGCTTGAAAGCGGTGTCCAGCATGACCATCAAAGCAGTGGTGTTTGATGCCTACGGCACCTTGTTTGATGTGTATTCAATACAAGCCCTGGCGGAGGAGTTTTATCCTGGTCAGGGCGCAGCCATTGCCGTGATGTGGCGCGACAAACAGATTGAATACACCCGCCTGATCACGCAATCAGACCCGCACCAAGCCACTGGCAGCCAGTATTACCTGCCGTTTTGGGACGTCACCCAGCGGGCATTGCAATACACGCTGGACCGGTTAAAGCTTGATCGTCAGGGCAGTGCGGTTGATGAGCTGATGGCGCAGTACGCACGCCTGAGCCCTTTTCCTGAAAATCTGCCGGTTCTTGAAAGTCTGAAAAAAGCAGGCTTGGCCACGGCCATTTTGTCCAACGGCAGCCCAGAGATGCTCGAATCAGCCATTGCCAATGCGGGCATGAGCCACTTGCTGGATCATTGCCTGTCTGTGGACGCTATCCGGCTCTTTAAAACATCACCCGAGAGCTACGGCCTGGTGCAAAAACACATGCCGCATGACAAGTGCGACATTCTGTTTGTGTCCAGCAACGCCTGGGATGCGCTGGGTGCCACCTGGTTCGGCTTTACAACCCTGTGGGTCAATCGCCAGGGGTTGCCTTGTGAGGCCATCGGCCCTGAACCAACCTATACGGGGTGCGATTTGTCCAAAGTTTGTGAAATTCTTGGGCTGAACTAAAACTACCGCCACACAACCTATTTATCTTGAGGGTCGGTCAAACCTGATGAGCGGTTATCAGGGGTTTTCGCAACATTGACCGGTTCGCCAACTTCATAAGACCCGAAGACTTCCTTGGCTGTCCTAGTTTCTGGCAGGATGTAAACGATGCCATTGGTGTGGCTAAAAGCCGGGCTGACCAGCATTTCGTAAAACTTGACCGGCACATTGATGCAGCCGTACGAAATGCGGTTGTCATCCGGCGTCGCGCTGTCCAGGCGTTGGCTGCGCTTTTCAGCGACGGTTCCCTTGGCAACGCGGTGCAGGGAAAGGGCGGTGTCGTAGTCCACCCAAAGTATTTCTTGATCATGTATGTCTTTTGCCAGAGATGCGACAAACCGGCCTGCGGGCGTGGTGCGTTCTTCCGGGCGAATGGTCGAGAGCCTTCGCTGGCCTATGCCCGGCGTAGAGTCATCCCCCTTTGCAAGGCCAAGCAGAGCAGGTGTTGAGCCTTGCAGCCGGCCAGTGGCATCAAACATCATCACCCTTGCGTTTGTCTTGTCGATGATCATGAAGGGCATGCCTGCGTTGTCTGCTGAATCAACCACCCAGTCCACCACTTTAGACGCCTCTGAAGTTATTTTCTCCTGATCGATGCGACCGTGTCCTGCCGGGCTGCTGTAGACAGTCGTGCCGGCGTCATGCTCTGCCCACGCTGGTTGCAGTGCGAAGCCAGCCAGCATCAATGCCAGCATCCTGCAAATGACGATCGTGTCCTGGCTTGGTGTCGGGTCAGGAGGTAATAACAGTTGCAGCTTTGTCATGGGGTCGGGATCTGGCCGCATCAGGGTCAGTTGCGTGCCGGTTTGGGTACGTAGCGCGGCGCCACATACGGTGCGGGCGGTTTAAACGGGATGACCGCAGGCGCCACCACGATGGGCGCTTCTTCTTTGATGGCGAGATAAACATCGCCAGCATCAGACGTGTAGGTGGGCATCAACCCTGGACGATAGACAGCAAAACTGGCGAGCGCCGGGGTTGCAAGTTCGAAATAGTCAGAATATTGTTCAACATCTGTGATGAACCCCCGGTTAACCGACGCGACTGCTGCTGGGCGGATAGTTGCTGTCGTTTTTTGGGTAATCGGTCCGCAGCAGTTGGACGCAAAGGCGTACAAGGCAGCGTTGGGACCGCCCAGTGTGTAGCCTGTAAACGAGACGGTCCGGTTGATGCCTGCGGTTGCTGTGTCAAAAGTGGCGCTGCTGCCTGCGCCTGCAATCAGGGTGACGCCCGCTGGTGCCCCTTTCAGGGTTGTCAGGAATGCTGTCGTCGTGCCATCGAAGAATTTGGTGGCCTCGGGGAACACCAGCATCCGCTGGGTCAGCGTAGCGCCACCCGTCAGGGTAAATCTTGGCGCGTAATCGGTGGGCGCGGCATAAGACGCGGGGTTGTAGTTGATGTTGGCCGGCGCATTTGGCCCAGTGACAGTAACAGGTGGCGCCAGTGCATTGATGATGACGGTGCCGCCTGCAACGCCTGGCCCCGTGCCGTCGGTGTCGGCACTCAACGTCAGGCCCAGCGGAAGACCCAGACTGCGGGTTGCGATGGACGTCCCACGCGTCAGGGTCAGCGCAGCGTTGATGCTGACATCATTGGCGGCGCACATCATCAGGTTGCCATCGGTCACTGTGATAGCGGCATTTTGGGTCAGGTTACGGCCTGCGCCCAGTAAAACGCTGCCGCGTGTCGCTGTAATGGGCGCGTTCACATTGATGTCACGCCCGCAGCATGCGACAAAATTGCCGTCCACGGCAGTCACGGCTGCGTTGATGTTGATGTCCCGGTTGGCGTTCAGGGTCAGAGTGGTTGGCGCACCAGCAGCGGTCCAGCTCACCGCCTGGTTGACAAAAATATCGCCGTTGCCGGGACCTGCGGCGGTAGTGATGTTGATGCTGCTGTTGACCAGTTGTGCGGACAGCGTGGCACCTGCGATATTTCCTCCAGCGCCAATGATGAAGTCCTGTGGGTCTATCAGCCAGGTGCCCATCTGGCCCTGCGGAGCCACGGTGGTCACGCGCACATCGTCGCGTATGCTGACCCGTGCCGCTGAGGTTTCAATAAAGCCGCCGTTGCCGCCACTGGGTGCGCTGGCATCCAGTGTGCCGCCCACGTTCATGGTGCCCGTTTGCATGTCACCCAGCAGATAGATCGCACCATTGCGGTTGCCAATGGTTTGCGCCTGAATCACCCCGGTGTTGTTGACCACGGTATGCAGCAGGCTGCCTGCAGCCTGGGCGGTCATTAAAACCTTCCCGCCATCTGCTCGTACCAGGCCGCCGTTCTCAACCAGCGCGTTAACCGCGCCTTGCGGGATGGACACATTGAGCAAACCATCGCCGCCCACATCCATGGTGATGGCGTTGCCGGCAGCCAGCGCCACCGTGCCCAGTCTGGCCGAAATAATGCCCTGGTTGCTGACGCTTTTGCCCATCATGGCGACATAGCCGCCATCGCTCGCGGTGATTCTGCCCTGGTTGATGACCGATCCGCTGCCTGCGTCGGTGAAGGCGTATCGGCCTGCCATAAAGTTGGCATCGGTGATGCTCAAGGTCGATGCGACCAGGCCGCCAACGTTGACCGATGCACCGCTGCCGAACAATATGCCGTTCGGGTTCAGTAGAAAAACTTTGCCGTTGGCTGACAGATCGCCCATGATTCTTGACGGGTCGGCGCCGAGGACGCGGTTCAATGCCACCGAACCGCTGTCGGGTTGCACAAACTGCACCGTCTGACCTGCTGCAATCCCAAAGCTCTGCCAGTTGATCACTGCCCTGGCAGTGGTTTGGTTGATGGTTGTGGTCGCCCCACTGCTGGAGATACTGGCACCGCCAGCCGCCACCACGCCGCCAGCCGGCAAAGCCAGGGCGGGCGCTCCAAACCCGAGCATCAGGCAGGCTGACAGGGCGCTGATGGCAAAGCATGCCGCGCGCGCGCGACTTGGCGTACACGAGGATTTTTTGCCAGCGCCTGAGACGTTCTCAGACACGGCAACGAATGTGCCGGTGCTGTCGTTCCAGACAGAGTGGTGAATATGGTTCATGAGGTGTCCTTGGGGTTGTGTGAGGCTCTTGCATGCAGACCGTGATCAAAAGTATTTGATGGCCTGAATCCAGAACCGGCCTGATTTGTCGGGCGCTGAAATCGCGTTTTCATTGCCGAGCTTGCGGGCGTAATAAGCCCTGAGCAGGAAGTTGCCAGGTTCGCTCCAACTGACGCCAAGACCGTAGGCGGCCAGATTTCTCTGGTTCGACCCGGAAAACCAGGGGGTTTTGTGAATCTTGACACTGCCTGCATCAATGAAGCCGATCAGGTGCGCCTGTCCAGGAAAGCTGGGCGCAGGCTTGGGAAGCAGTAGCCTGGTTTCAAGATTGACCAGGTAGCCCTCGTCGCCATTGGCCTCGCCCTGTGGATAGGCTCTCACGCCGTTCATGCCGCCAAGTGCCATCTTCTCCGAGGAATCGAGATTTTTCGAGGCCACCTGACCGCTGATGGAGGCGTAGACAGACACAATATCGGTGACGCGCTGCAATCGTGTGGCGGTGAATTCAATCTTGCCGTATGAGCCGTTGGTGCGGGCGCTCAGCGCGTCCGCATCCAGCGCCGCTGGTGTCTTGATGTCGAGGTCACCTGCCGACACGGTCAGTGAATAAGCACTGATGCCGCCGCCGCCCAGGTTGTCGCGGTGATTGCCATACAGGCTGGCCATCAAAACGTCTGCCTTCCTGTCGGTCACTGACGGGATGGCGTCGATCCTGTCATGAAAGGTCCTGGCTTCATAAGCCAGGCGGACGTTGAGGTTGTCATTGCGTGAACGGGTGAGCGGATAAATGCCGTAGATGCTGGCCACTTCTGCCGTGCCGTTGGCCTGCAGGGGTTTGAATTCCTGGCCCAGTTCATATTCAAGACGACTGTATGAGATGCCAATGGTTGCTTTGCCAACGGGTAGCTGGTACGACACACGGCCATAGTTCATCCCCGTGCCCGATGTGACCAGACGCACACTGGCCACGTCACCGAGTCCCAGTGGATTGTTCAGGTTGACGGTTGCGCCGACGCGGTACTCGCCAGTGTAGTAATTGCCCCCGTTGTCCGCGTCAATGCTGCCGCTGACCCGTTTGCCGGGTGTCAGGTCAACCAGCAGGTCTGAGGTTCCGGGCGCGTCGCCTGGCACCAGCGTTGACTTGACATTCACGCCGGGAACGTCAGACAGCAGCAGCAGGCGGCTTTCCAGCGGGTCGTTGGTGATGGGGTCGCCGCTGTTCAGGCCGTCAAGCAAGGCATTGGCCTGCGCATCGGCGAGACGGGTCTGGTTGCGAAGGACGATCTTGCCGTATTTGCCTTCGCTCACCTCCATGGTGACGACGCCGTCCTGGATTTGCTGCGCCGGCAGGTAAGCCCGACCCACAAAATAACCGTTCTTTGCATAGTGCGTCGTGATCTTCGACGCCATGGCTTTCAACTCGGTGAGCGTGAGCTCAGTGCCCGGCGTGAAGCCCATGATGGCGATCAGCTCGGCCTCGGTGTAGGCCTTTGCACCAGTGATGCGCAGACTGCTAACCAGGATTTTCGCCTCATCAACGCCGGCTGTTGCTGGTGCTGTGCCGCGTTCTATGCGGATTTCAGGCGGCGCTTTTTGCAGTTGCGGGGCTGCTGGTATTTGCTGAAGCTGTGAGCCAGCGGTGGGTGGTTGCTGGGCAAAAACACCCTGGCTCAACGCCAGCAGCGCCAAGGGCAGTGCCCTTTTAGTCAGAAAAGCGGGTGCTGGTGTTAAGTTAAGCTGAAGGGCATGAGGCGCTGACGAGAGGCTCGTGTTGCTGCTGGACTTTGGCCGATTTTTTTTTATCATGATGGGGCACCTGAAGTTGTACTTCATGGTGTCCCTGAGCCTTGTCAAAAGATGTAGGACGTGACTGTGTGGATTTGTAATAAATCAACTGAATCGCAGTTCAATGATTACGCCGTATTTTTCAAAGTGGCGATTGGCTGACTGGCTTGTGTGTCGAACAGAGCGATCAGGTTGGCGTATAAGCCAAGCGCACATAAATCGGCGCATACGCCTCGGCCTGAGTTACTTCCAGCAGGCCTTCTTTTGACAGTTCAAGCATGGCGATGAAAGTGACCACTAACACCGGCATGCCGCGTGCGGCTTCGAACAGGTCTTCAAACTCCAGGAATTTGCGGCCTTGCAGTTTGCGCAGCACGATGCTCATGTGTTCACGTACCGACAGCTCTTCACGGCTGATGACGTGGTGTTGCACCAGCCGGGCGCGTTTGACGATGTCACTCCAGGCATCTTGCAAATCAACCACATGCACATCGGGAAAGCGCGGGGCAAGTGCTTGCTCGACATACACCTGCGCCCTTAAAAAGTCGCGGCCAAACTGCGGCATGGCGTTGAGTTGATGGGCGGCGAGTTTGATCTGCTCGTACTCCAGCAGGCGGCGCACCAGCTCGGCGCGCGGGTCTTCGGCCTCCTGGCCATCAGCCACCTTTTTCGGTGGCAGCAGCATGCGCGACTTGATTTCAATCAGCATCGCGGCCATCAGCAAATATTCAGCCGCCAGCTCTAAATTGGTGGCGCGGATTTCGTCTACGTACACCAGGTACTGGCGCGTCACCGCAGCCATCGGGATGTCAAGAATGTTGAAATTTTGCTTGCGTATCAGGTACAGCAGCAAGTCCAGCGGACCTTCAAACGCTTCTAAAAACACCTGCAGTGCATCGGGCGGAATGTACAAATCGCGCGGCATGGCAAACAGCGGCTCGCCGTACAGCCGCGCCAGTGCAACCTGGTCAACCACGGCGGGCATGTCGGGGCTGGGGGTGGCCGTGGGGACGAGTTCTGTGGTCAAAAAAATGCTACTGATTTATGAGCTGCTTGCGCCCGTATTTATTGGTCTAGAGGCCTATTTGATATATAAAAACAGCCTGAACAGGCGCTATTTGGCGTTTGGGTGGTTGGCTGTAGCGTAAACATAAGACTTTTGCGCCACCGTGGCGTCCAAAAAGTCCGCCTGATCGGCAATTTTCAGGTTTTTATCCCACAGCAGGGCACGTCCTGCGCGTTGCTCGGCCTCCAGCGTCGGTTTGTCAGCCTTGAGCTTGTCAATGAACTGGGTGGTGTCTGAGGTGTAGTCGGCGCGGCGAAAAATGGACAGAAGATTCATGGACTGCTTTGGTGAGGTCGTATAGTCGGCTGATTTTACCGGGGGACTGCTGTGACTCTTCAATTTTTCAAGAAAGCGATGATGACCATGGGCTTGTTGTCTGTATTACTTGGCGTGGTGGGCTGTGACCCGCAGCGCATTGCCGAGCTGGAAGAAGGCGTGGCGACTGAAGCTGATGTGCGCGCGCGCTTTGGCGAGCCTGAGAAGATTTGGGACGCAACCGACATGGCCAGTCTTCCCCAGCCCGGAGTAGTTGCAGCACCAGGCGCGCGAACCTTTGAGTACAACCGCCAACCCTCAGGCAACGTCAATTACATGATCACGATTGGCCCAGATGGCAAAATGAGCGCGCTGCGCCAGGTCTTGAGCCCGCAAAATTTCGCCCAGATTCTGCCCGGCATGTCGATGGAAGCAGTGCGCAAAATGCTCGGCAAACCGATGAAAATCACGCCTTATGCCTTGCAGCAAACCACTCACCACGACTGGCGTTACCTGAATCCGCCCACCACTGCCACGATTTTTACCGTGGTTTTTGACCGGGACTTGAAGGTGTTGAGCACTGCTTCGGTGATTGAAGAGCTGGCGAATCCGCGTGGGCCATAGCGGTTTTGGTTGTTTTGAGCTGGTTTGGCGTGCTTTGAAGGTTTTTTTAGGATTTTCGGGCCCTTTTTAAGCGTTAAATTGGCTTTTAAGCCAATGAATACGGGTGCAAGCAGCTATTGGTTTAATAGCGGTTTTGTTGCGCTATTGGGTTGTCACCTTGTCCAGAAACCCGCAGCGAGCCATGGCGATCTTGGGTTGGGCGTTCAGCCCGGCAATCACCAGGGTGCCCCCGCGCAGCACAATCGCCTTGCGCAATTGCTCCAGCACGTCCAGGCCCGAGGTGTCAAGCGACTGGAGTGACTGCACGTCAAGCCGAATCACCAGGCCCTGCGGTGCGCTTTCGACCAGCGTCAAAATCGGGTCAACTTTGGCCACCGCGCCAAAAAACAGCGACCCATAGAGCTGAAACGTCGCGCCCTCAGGGCTGCGCGCTACCTCAACTACCTGAAACAGCGTGCTCATGCGCCGCACAAACAGCACGCAGGCCAGCATCAGCCCGACTTGCAGGGCCACCGTCAGGTCAAAAATGACCGTGAGTAAAAACGTACCCAGCATGATGAAGCCGTGGTGACGGCTGTTTTTTTTCAGGCTTGCAAACTCGTGCCACTCACCCATGTTCCACGCCACGTACAGCAAAATGCCCGCCAGCACACTAAGGGGCACATGCACGGCCAGCGGCGCGGCCAGCAGCACCACGCCCACCAGCGTGGCGCAATGCACCAGGCCAGAGACGGGCGACGTGGCGCCTGAACGCACATTGGTCACGGTGCGGGCAATCGTGCCAGTGGCGGGCATGCCGCCAAAAAACGGCACTACACAATTGGCGATGCCTTGAGCCATCAGCTCCTGGTTCGGGTCATGGCGGGGTAGGCCCGATATCTGGTCGGCCACCCGCGCGCACAGCAGCGATTCAACCGCGCCCAGCAGCGCAATCGTGACAGTGGGGGCAATCAGCAAACGCACGGTTTCCCACGAAAAATCAGGCAATGCAAACACAGGCAAGCCGCGCGGGATGCCACCAAAGCGTGAACCAATCGTTTCAACTGTCAAATGCAAAAAATAAGCAAACAGCGTGAGCGTGACCAGCGCCACAATCGGCCCCGGCATGCGCGCAGCCAGCCGCGTGGCACGCCGCAGCGGCGCACCTTCGCTGGCGTGCATCATCTTCAGCAGGCTGCGCGTTACCGCATTGGTATCGCCCGCCCCGGCGCCGAAAAGCCGGGGCCACACAAAAAGCCCCAGTAGGCACACCAGGCCCATGCCCAGGGCGTAAAAGTTGGTTGTTGTGATGTGACTGCTGATGACGCTGATCTGCGAGAAAAAATCGCCTGGCATTTTGGCAATCTGCAAACCCAGCAAGTCCTTGAGCTGCGACAGCACCACCAGCACCGCAATGCCGTTGGTAAAGCCCACCACAATGCTGACCGGCACATAGCGCACCAGCGTGCCCAGCTTAAATAACCCCAGCAAAAACAGCAGCACCCCAGCGCAGGCGGTGGAGATCAGCAGGTTGGCCACGCCATAGCGCTCCACAATACCGTAAACAATGACGATGAATGCGCCCGCTGGCCCGGCAATCTGCACTGACGAGCCGCCCAGGCTGGCCACCAGTGCCCCGGCAATGATGGCCGTCCAAATGCCTGCTTCAGGTTTCAGGCCGCTGGCAATTGCAAACGCCATGGCCAAAGGCAGGGCGACGATGCCAACGGTCAAACCCGCGCCTGCGTCTTTGAAAAACCGGTCTTTGGTGTAGCCTGCCAGTGCAGACAACAGGCGGGGGTGAAACGGTGCCAGATAGGGTGGTAATTGCATGGGGCTGGTGATCGTTTGGTCTAGCGCAGATGCGGCAAATGCGTTTGAACATCATGTGCAATGGGCCGCATGATCAGCAATAAAAGTGCCAATGCCAGCGGTACTGTTGTGACGTAGCCCACATGCTTGAAACCCAGCGCACCCACCAGCGCGCCCACAAAAAAGCTGCTGATCAGAATCAGGTGCAGGCGCAGTTTGACTCGGTTGGCCCGCACGGGCTCGGTCGGGCTGAGCTGGCTGCGGTTGATGTACAGCAGCTTGCCCAGTTCAATCCCCAGGTCCGTGACCAGCCCGGTGAGGTGGGTGGTGCGGATTTCTGCTTTTGATATTTTGGTGATGACGGCGTTTTGCAGACCCATGATGAAGCACAAAAGCAGCACTGTGAGTGGCACGAAAAAATGCGACCACACGCTGATGGCCGCCCCGAAGATGCCAAAAATCAGCAGCAACGCAGATTCGAGCAGCAGCGGCAATCCGTAGCTACTTGCCAGCTTTTCGCGCAACCCCCAATTGACCAGCCAGGCTGTTGTCATGGCACCGAACAAAAAGGCCGCCAAGGCCCCCAGGCTGGCTGCAACCAAGGCCAGCTCGCCCAGCACCAGGTTGTCTGCCATCGAAGACACCACCCCTGTCATATGTGACGTGTAAGTGCCCACTGCCAAAAAGCCGCCTGCATTGGTGGCACCCGCCACAAAGGCCAGCACAGCGCCCAGGCGCGTGTTGGTTTGTACCGTGCGGTTGTTGATGTCAGTCCAGCCGTGAATCAGGGGGTGCATGGGGCTGGTTACGGTTGAGGTGAATGGCGCTAAGTCAGATATTGCTTAGTCGTCGGGGCATATCGTTATTCTTTGATTTGGTTGCTTGTCTGTTAAACCAGAATCCGAGTTCTTGATATCCAGAAATATGCTTTTCCCATCAGATGTAGCAGTGAATTTCGTACCCCCAGTTATGCCCATCTGTCTGCGCAGTTCAATTGGCAAAGTGATACGACCATTACGTCTGATGATTGCAGTTGCTTTAGTGTTTGCCGACATAAATGCTCCTTGTCGAAAATCAATCTCCAGCTTACCTTACACGCATACCCGGCATAGCACCCGGCAGCGGCTCCAATACATAAATACCAGGCTGCGCCTTTTCGTCGCCACGGCTGGCGGCTAGCACCATGCCTTCGCTGACGCCGAACTTCATCTTGCGCGGTGCCAGGTTGGCGACCATCACCGTGTGCTTGCCGATCAGGTCTTCGGGTTTGTAGGCGCTGGCGATGCCGCTGAAGACGTTGCGCGTCTTGCCTTCACCCACATCCAGCGTCAGCCGCAGCAGCTTGACTGAGCCTTCCACCGCTTCGCAATTGACGATCTTGGCGATGCGAAGGTCGATTTTGGCGAAATCGTCAATCGTGATGGTGGGGGCGAGTTCCTCGCCGCCGGGGATGAGTATTTCAGGCTCAGGGGTTGCTGGGGCTTCGAACAGGGCATCGAGTTGTTCGGGGGTGACTCGTTGCATGAGGTGCGCGTAGTCTCCGATTTGATGACCGGCGCTCAGAGAGTTTTGTGCGTCTGCCCACTCCAAGGGTTCAATTTTTAAAAAATTCTCGGCGTTCGCTATTAGTGCTGGAAGTACTGGTTTTAAATAAAGACTCAATAAACGAAATGCTTCCATACAAGCGGAACAAACGTCATGCAGTCGCTCGATTTTTGTTGGATCTTTCGCAATCTCCCAAGGCTTATTTGCATCGACGTAAGCGTTAACTAGGTCTGTAAGCGCCATTACTTGGCGCATAGCCTTTGCAAACTCTCGCTTGTCATAGGAGTCTTTAATGCTCACATCTTCAAGTTTTAGTTCACCGATCAGTAATTCGCCATCCCGGCTGATATGTCCTAATTTCCCTTGAAAACGTTTTGCAATAAATCCCGCAGCTCGACTAGCAATATTCACATACTTGCCAATCAAATCTGAATTCACCCGCGCCATAAAGTCATCAGCATTGAAGTCAATGTCTTCATTCTTCGCATTCAACTTGGCAGCCAGGTAGTACCGCAGCCATTCCGGGTTCATGCCCAGGCTCAGGTACTTGAGCGGGTCAAGCCCCGTCCCGCGGCTTTTGCTCATCTTCTCGCCGTTGTTCACCGTCAAAAAGCCGTGAACGTGAACTGCTTTCGGGGTTTTACGTCCACTGAATTCGAGCATCGCGGGCCAGAACAGCGTGTGAAAGGTCACGATATCTTTGCCGATGAAGTGGTGCTGCTCGACTGGTGAATCCTTGGCGATATATTCATCGAAGCTGCGCGTTTCACCATAGCTTTTTTGCGGACCGCCTTTATTGAACCAGTCCTTCAGAGATGCCAAATAGCCCACAGGCGCGTCCAGCCACACATAAAAATACTTGTCTGGCGCATCGGGGATTTCAATGCCAAAGTAAGGCGCGTCCCGGCTGATATCCCAGTCGCCCAGGCCTTCGCTCTTGCTGCCGTCTGGGTTGGTTCTAACGCTGAACCACTCTTTGACTTTGTTCGCCACTTCGGGTTGCAGTTTGCCGTCTTGCGTCCATTCCTGCAAAAACTCCACGCATCGCGGATCTGACAATTTAAAGAAAAAATGCTCTGAGCTTTTAAGGATGGGCGTTGCACCAGATAGAGCCGAGTACGGGTTGATCAAATCCGTCGGCGCATACACCGCGCCGCAGTTTTCGCAGTTGTCGCCGTACTGGTCTTTGGTTGCGCACTTGGGGCAGGTGCCTTTGATGTAGCGGTCGGGCAAAAACATGTTCTTTTCGGGGTCAAAGAACTGTTCAATCGTTTTGACGTCAATCAAATCGTTGGTCTTCAAATCACGGTAGATCTGCCGGGCCAGCTCATGGTTTTCGGGTGAGTCGGTCGAGCTCCAGTTGTCAAAGCTGATGTGAAAACCGTCCAGGTATTCTTTGCGGCCCGCCGCAATATCGGCCACAAACTGCTGCGGCGTAACGCCTGCTTTCTCAGCCGCAATCATGATGGGCGCGCCGTGCGCGTCGTCTGCGCCTACAAAATTCACCTGGTTGCCCTGCATGCGCTGAAACCGCACCCAGATGTCAGCCTGGATGTATTCCATGATGTGGCCAATGTGGAACTTGCCATTGGCGTAGGGCAGGGCGGTGGTGACGAAAAGTTGGCGGGACATCAGTAGTGCTTTTATAGGGGGAATCCACTATTTTAAGTGCCTTGGCTACACTGGCAACCTAAAAGGAAATCCCCGCATGCCCACCCAAGACCAACTGCTCCAGGCACTCGCCACCGTTATTGACCCGAACACGGGCAAAGATTTTGTTACCAGCAAATCCATTAAAAACCTGCAAATCGCGGGCGGTGATGTGGCGTTTGATGTCGAGCTGGGCTACCCCGCCAAAAGCCAGTTTGCAGCCTTTCGCAAAAACCTGATTGCCGCCGCCAAAGGGGTCGCGGGCGTCAGCAATGTCTCTGTCAATCTGAGCGTCAAAATTGCCAGCCACGCCGTGCAGCGCGGCGTGCAGTTGCTGCCCAATGTCAAAAACATCATTGCTGTCGCATCAGGCAAGGGCGGTGTGGGCAAAAGTACCACCGCCGTCAACCTGGCCCTGGCACTGGCGGCTGAAGGGGCCAGCGTTGGCCTGCTGGATGCTGATATTTACGGCCCCAGCCAGCCCATGATGATGGGCATTGAAGGCCGGCCCGAAAGTGTGGATGGCAAAAACATGGAGCCGATGGAGAACTTTGGCATTCAGGTCATGTCGATTGGCTTTTTGGTGGCGCAGGACGAAGCCATGATCTGGCGCGGGCCCATGGCTACCCAGGCGCTAGAGCAGCTTCTGAGGCAAACCAACTGGCGCGAGCTGGACTATCTGATCGTTGACATGCCGCCCGGTACCGGTGACATTCAGCTCACCCTGAGCCAGCGCGTGCCGATGACGGGCGCAGTGATCGTCACCACGCCGCAAGACATTGCCCTGCTGGACGCCAAAAAAGGCATCAAGATGTTTGAAAAAGTCGGTGTGCCGATTTTGGGCATTGTTGAAAACATGGCGGTACACATTTGCAGCAACTGCGGCCACACCGAGCATATTTTTGGCGCAGATGGCGGCAAAAAAATGGCGGCGGACTACAAGATGGATTACCTGGGTGCGCTGCCGCTGGACATGCAAATCAGGCTGCAGGCAGACAACGGCAGGCCTACCGTGGTGGCTGACCCAGACGGCGAAGTGGCAGGTATTTACAAAGCCATTGCCCGCAAAATGGCGATCACTGTGGCAGCCAAGGCCAAAGACTTTTCAAGCAAATTTCCGACCATCAAAATCTCAAAAGATACTTGAGGCAAGCGTATGAGCAGACCTGATACAGCTCAGGCGACAGGCGTTGCACTGGCCAGCCTGGACGATATGCGCCAGCGCATTCGTCAAAAGAGCAAGCTCAAAGGCCGCCAGGTTGACGATGCGTCTTTACATGAAGTGCGCGAGCTTGTTGGCATGATGCCCGTTGACGGGCACCGGCGTGACTTGCTGATTGAGTACCTTCACAAACTGAACGACGCTTACCGCTGCCTGCATGACAGGCACCTGGTGGCCCTGGCCAAAGAGATGAATATCCCGATGGCAGAGGTGTATGAAGTCGCCACGTTTTATCACCACTTTGAGGTGCTGCGCGGCGACGACAAAGCACCCGGTGTGACGGTGCGTGTGTGTGACGGTCTGGCTTGTGAGTTGGCTGGCGCGCAGGGTTTGCTGGCCAGGCTGCCAGCGCTGTTGGGCAACCAGGATGTGCGTGTGATTGCAGCGCCCTGCATTGGCCGTTGCGAGCAAGCACCCGCTGCCCTTGTTTACCAGTATCCCGTGCCTTTTGCCACGCCAGAAGCTGTTTTTGAGGTATTAAGTAGTGGTTTTAACCAACAAATACGGGCGCAAGCAGCTATTGAATTTATAGCATCTGATTATGCTGAAAAGAGTATTCCTGTGCCTGCCAACGGCGCAACGCCCGGCCTCACAACGTACGAGATGTACCGCGCCAAGGGCGGCTACACCCTGGCTGCAGCCTTGGTCAATGGTCTAGAGGATGTTGAGCGCATCATCAAAGTCATGGAAGATTCCGGCCTGCGCGGGCTGGGCGGTGCAGGCTTTCCCGCCGGACGAAAGTGGCGCATTGTTAAAGCGCAGCCCGCACCGCGTGTGATGACTGTGAATATTGACGAAGGCGAGCCGGGGACGTTCAAAGACCGCACTTATCTGGAGCGTGATCCGCATCGTTTTCTGGAAGGCATATTGATCGCCGCGCAAGCCGTGGGCATTGATGCCTGCTACCTGTATTTGCGGGACGAGTACCACGGCTGTCGTGAGATGTTTGAGCAAGAAATTGCCAAGCTGCAAGCCAACCCGCCATGCCACTTGCCGTTGATCGAATTGCGGCGCGGCGCGGGTGCCTACATTTGCGGCGAAGAGTCCGCCATGATCGAAAGCATTGAAGGTAAACGCGGTGAGCCGCGCATGCGCCCGCCCTACATTGCTGAGGTCGGTTTGTTTGGCAAACCCACGCTGGCGCACAACTTTGAAACGCTGTACTGGGTGCGCGACATCCTGGAGAAAGGCTCGGAGCGGTTCAGCAGCTTTGGCCGCAACGGACGCAAGGGCTTGCGCAGTTTTAGCGTGAGCGGTCGGGTGAAAAGTCCGGGTGTGAAGTTAGCGCCTGCTGGCATCACTGTGCAGGAGCTGATTGACGAGTATTGCGGCGGCATGGCAGTTGGCCACAACTTTTACGCCTACCTGCCCGGCGGTGCATCAGGCGGTATCTTGCCAGCCAGCCTGAACAACATTCCACTCGACTTTGACACGCTGCAGCCCTACGGTTGCTTTATCGGTTCTGCTGCCGTGATCGTTCTCGGCCACCATGACAAAGCGCGAGATGCTGCGCTGAATGTGATGAAGTTTTTTGAACACGAAAGCTGCGGGCAATGCACGCCTTGCCGTGTTGGCACAGCCAAAGCCGCCCGCCTGATGCAAGCTCCTGTGTGGGACGCGCAAACGCTGGAAGACCTGGCTGAGGTAATGGGCGATGCATCGATTTGCGGGCTGGGTCAGGCTGCGCCAAACCCGATTCGCTGTATTCAAAAATATTTCCCCGACGAAATTGGGCAGGCTGCATGATTTCATTCAAGCTTGACGGTCATCACCTGGATGCGCATGAAGGCGAAACCATCCTCAAAGCCGCCCAGCGCCACGGTTTAGACATTCCGCATCTTTGCTACAAGGACGGCATGCGCGCTGACGGCAACTGCCGCGCCTGCGTGGTTGAGGTTAAAGGCGAACGTGTTTTAGCCCCCAGTTGCTGCCGCAATGTGACGCCTGGCATGGAGGTCAATGCCAGTAGCGAGCGCGCCGTCAAAAGCCAGAAGATGGTGGTTGAGATGCTGCTGTCGGACATGCCGGATGTGGGGTACAAGTGGACGGATGACTTACCCCTTCCCCTCCCGGGGGAAGGCAGGGATGGGGGCTTCCCCGAATCAATGACCACAGGTCAGCACGGCGAGCTCAGCGACTGGGCAGCCCGCCTTAACGTCACAGTCCGCCCCGAGCTCAAAGCCTTGCGCCGAGAACAACCCAAAGCCGACTTGTCGCACCCTGCCATGGCGGTGAACCTGGACGCCTGCATTCAGTGCAACCGCTGCGTGCGGGCTTGCCGCGAAGAACAAGTCAACGACGTGATTGGCTACGCCATGCGCGGCTCGCACAGCGAAATTGTGTTTGACCTGAACGATGCTTTTGGAGCAAGCACCTGCGTGGCCTGCGGTGAGTGCGTGCAAGCCTGCCCAACCGGCGCGCTGATGCCCAAGACGCAAATCGGCAGCCAGGTGGTGGATAAAAAAGTCGATTCAGTCTGCCCGTTTTGCGGCGTCGGTTGCCTGCTGACCTACAACGTGGTGGGCAACGCCATCGTCAGCGTTGATGGCCGTGACGGCCCGGCCAACCACAGCCGCCTGTGCGTCAAGGGCCGCTTTGGTTTTGACTACGCCGCCAGCCCGCAGCGTCTGACCAAGCCATTGATTCGAAAGCCAAGCGTTGCCAAAGACCCGGCCATGCTGAACAAGCTCAACCGCAACTCAGCAGATTGGTCTGATGTTTTCCGTGAAGCAACTTGGGAAGACGCACTCAACTTCAGCGGCAATGCGCTTAAAAATTTGCGCGACACCCAAGGCAAAAAATCACTCGCTGGTTTTGGCAGCGCCAAAGGCAGCAATGAAGAAGCCTATCTGTTTCAAAAGCTGGTGCGCACCGGCTTCGGCAGCAACAACGTGGACCACTGCACCCGTCTGTGCCATGCGTCCAGTGTGGCGGCGCTGCTTGAAGGCGTGGGCTCTGGCGCAGTGAGCAACCAGGTCAATGATGTTGAGCATTCGGACCTGATTTTTATCATTGGCTCCAACCCGACCGCCAACCACCCGGTGGCCGCCACCTGGATGAAAAACGCCGCCAAGCGTGGCGCAAAGATTGTGCTGGCTGACCCACGCGTTACCGACATTGGCAAGCACGCCTGGCGTACCCTACAGTTCAAGGCCGACACCGATGTCGCCATGCTCAACGCACTGATCTACACCGTGATTGACGAAGGGCTGGTGGCGCATGAATTTGTTGCGCAACGTGCTAGCAATTACGAAGCATTGAAAGAAAACGTCAAGTCCTACAGCCCCGAGGCGATGGAGCCCATTTGCGGCATACCGGCTCAAACACTGCGCGAAGTCGCCCGCGAGTTTGCCAGGGCCAAAGGCGCGATGATTCTGTGGGGCATGGGCATCAGCCAGCATGTCCACGGTACTGACAACGCACGCTGCCTGATAGCACTCGTCACCGTCACTGGCCAAATCGGCAAGCCCGGCTCTGGCCTGCACCCGCTGCGTGGCCAGAACAATGTGCAGGGCGCCAGCGACGCGGGGCTGATACCGATGATGTTCCCCAACTACCAGCGGGTCGATGACAAAGCCAACCATGCGTGGTTTGAGGATTTCTGGAACGTCAAACTTGACGACCAGCCTGGTTACACCGTGGTCGAGATCATGCACAAGGCGCTGGCCGATGACAGTGACCCGCACAAAATTCGCGGCATGTACATCATGGGCGAAAACCCCGCCATGAGCGACCCGGATTTGAACCACGCACGCCATGCGCTGGCTAGCCTGGAACATTTGGTGGTGCAAGACATCTTCATGACCGAAACCGCCTGGCTGGCCGATGTGGTGCTCCCCGCCACCGCCTGGCCGGAGAAAACCGGTACGGTCAGCAACACCGACCGCATGCTGCAGCTGGGCAAACAAGCCATTGACCCGCCGGGTGATGCCAAACCCGATTTGTGGATCATTCAGCAGTTAGCCAATCGTTTGGGTTGCGGCTGGGACTACCAAGGCGAGCACGCAGGTGTAGCGGCCGTGTACGAAGAAATGCGACTAGCCATGCACGCAGCCATCAGCGGCATCACCTGGGAGCGCTTGGAGCTTGAATCAAGCGTGACCTACCCTTGCCTGAGCGCTGATGATCCAGGCTTACCGACCGTGTTCATCGACGATTTCCCCACCCATGATGGCCGCGTGAATCTCGTCCCTGCAGACATCATTCCCGCTGATGAACGACCCGATGCCGAGTACCCGTTTGTGTTGATTACCGGGCGGCAACTTGAGCATTGGCACACAGGCAGCATGACGCGGCGAGCAAGCGTGCTGGACGCGATTGAACCGATGGCGACAGCATCCATGTGCGGGGCTGACCTGCATGAACTGGGTTTGAGCGCGGGCGACGTGGTCACCATCCAGTCACGCCGTGGGCAAGTTGCCATTCACCTGCGTCGTGACGACGGCACACCGCAAGGCGCAGTGTTCATGCCGTTTGCCTATTACGAAGCTGCGGCCAATTTACTGACCAATGCGGCACTCGACCCATTCGGCAAAATTCCTGAATTCAAATACTGCGCGGTGGCCGTACGCCCAGGTGGGTTGCCCGCGCAGTCTGTGGGCTACGCATTGGCCACAGATGCGGTCTTTCACACGGCTTAGCTCAGCAAGCGCGTGCGGTACTATTGCAGACTGTATGCAGCACACACATCATGACCTCTAGCGTTGAAATTTTGCCAGTGGCCGTGCTGATCCAGCGCACGGCTGCACCCAACCGCTGGGAAGACTGGCAGTTCAAATTGCTGGACGTGGTTCCAGCAACCCATGCGTCTGATGCCGTGGTGTACACGATGGTCGCAGACGATGGCAAACAGTCGCGCTGGCTGCACAGTGGTTTTGGCGTGCAATTGTTTGCCGATGAATGCAAGGGTTATTTTTTGAATCTCACATCGGGCCAGCCGTCCTGGTTTGTGTCCTGGCGGCCAGATGAACAAGATCCGTCCCAAGTGGAAGTCACGGCGGTCAGCTTGTCGTACATCGAAGCCGACCGCCGCATGTTTGCAGAAGAACATCTTGAATCTGTGCCATTGCCGCCAGAGTTGTGCGAATGGCTGCAGGCATTTACCAACCAGCATTTCAAACCCGACAGCGCCCGCAAGGTGCGTGCCCAATCGTTTTTGAAAGCGGACGAACGGGGCGTTGCCGCACCTGTGCAGGGCAGTGGGAGCGCATGTGATGGCTGATTCAGAAAAGAACGCTGGTAATTTTCTGGGGCGCTGGTCGCAGCGCAAGGTGCAGGCGCGTCAAGCTGCTTTGCCTGCGGATGAGCCAAGCGAGCTTGTCAGGCCTGCTGCCGCAGTTGCGCAAGCACCCGTTGGCCAACCCCTTGCCGCCACTGAATCCGCTTTGCCAACAGAAGCGCCTGCCAAAACAGCGCCGCCGACGCTGGAAGACGTGGCCAAACTCACCGGGGACTCGGACTATTCTGCGTTTGCCGCACGCCATGTTGACGCCAAGGTGCGCAATGCCGCCATGCGCAAACTGTTTGCTGGCGACCCGCATTTCAACGTGATGGATGGACTGGACGTTTATATCGACGACTACAGCGTGGGCGTGCCGATCCCCAAGTCCATGATGCGTCAAATGGTGCAGGCGCGCTCACTCGGGCTGCTGGACGATGAACTGGTAGATCAGGATAAACCCCTGTTGCCAGAGTTGCCCACCACGCCTGCCGCCGACGATAATAAGTTCACACATGAAAACACTGATCTGCAATTGCAACGGGACGATGCCGCTGGACACAGCGGCCTTGCTGACCGCGCTGAACTCTTCGAAGAACCCCACGCTGCACGGAATCCCGACCACGGCGCTGACGCCCCCGACCACAGGCCAGGTTGAAGCCCACTACACGGCCTTGTGCCGCCGTGAAGCGCCGCAGTTTCAACGCGCCGCCAAATCGGGCGAGCCACTCCTGGTGGCCTGCACGCAGGAAAGCCGTCTGTTTCTTGATTTGAACCAGAACACTGAAGGTGCAGCGTCGATTGAAGAGCGCCCTATCCATTTTGTGAACATCCGCGAAATGGCGGGATGGTCTGCTGAGGCCAAACAAGCCACACCCAAGATAGCTGCGCTGATTGCAGCAGCCAGTTTGCCGCCGCCGGAGCCCGTGCCAGCTGTCGAATACCGAAGCGAAGGGCGCTGCCTGGTTATTGGTGGACCCGAGGCTTGCGAGCAGGCCGCCGGGCTGTTGGGCGACGGCATCGAGGTGACGATATTGTTGACAGCGCCGTCATTAGCCAGCAGGGGCGCAGGTGGCGGTATCAGCCAGCGGCACGAGCGCGAAGTGCAAACCGGCCAGTTGCTGTCGCTCACAGGGCGACTGGGTGCGTTTGAAGCCACCTGGACGAGCGCCAACCCGATTGACCTGGATCTGTGTACCCGTTGCAACGCCTGTGTTGCGGTCTGCCCGGAAGGGGCGATTGATCTGAGTTACCAGATTGATCTGTCGCGTTGCAAATCCCACCGCGACTGTGTGGCCGCCTGCGACGCGGTAGGTGCTATTAATTTTGCCCGTGAGGCGCGCGAAACCAGCGCAACATTTGACATGGTGCTGGATTTGCGTGAAGCCCCAGCCACCGCAACATTTACCCAGCACGCGCCGCCTCAGGGTTATCTGCATGCAGGCAACGACGCTGGCAAGCTGAACCAGGCCGTGCTGCAACTGCGCGGCATGGTCGGCGTGTTTGAAAAGCCGAAGTTCTTCAAATATCAAAACAACCTCTGCGCTCACAGCCGCAACGAGCAAATCGGCTGCTCGGCCTGTATTGAGGTCTGTTCGGCGTTGGCAATCCGCAGTGACGCGAAGCTCAAGGGCAAAACCATGGGCAAAGAGCGCCGTTATTCCAACGCGGTGCCCGACCCCAAGGGCCAGGGTGGAGGCATCGTGGTGGACCCGCACCTGTGTGTGGGTTGCGGGGCCTGTACTACGGTTTGCCCCACTGGTGCTATCAGCTATGCGTTGCCCACGGCGGTGGACATGGGGCGGCGTGTGCATACGCTGCTGCGCACTTACGCGCAGGCAGGTGGCAAGGGCGCGGTTTTGCTGTTTCATTCAGATGGCAGCGGTACCCAACAACTGGAAGCACTGGCCCGGCAAGTGCAGGTTCAGGGGAAGGTTCAGAAAAAATTGCGTGGGTTGCCCGCCCGCATGTTGCCGATTGCGCTTTGGCACAACGCCAGTGTCGGCCTGGAGGTGTGGTTGACAGCGCTGGCGCAGGGCGCCAATCAGATTGCCGTGCTGTTGTCGGGCGACGAAGCACCGCAGTACCGCACGGCGCTGGCTGAGCAAATGGCGGTGGGCCAGGCGGTGATGTCTGGGCTGGGTTATGCCGGCGTGCATTTTCATTTGCTGGAAGGTGCTGATGCCGCCACATTGGATTCGGCTCTGCGCTTTGCGCCCGCTGGGGCCGTTCAGCAGGTTTGTCCAACCGCTGTGTTGCCTGGCAAGCGTCCCAGCCTGGAATCAGCGATTGACCATTTGACGGCTCAGGCGGTGCAGATGAAAGCCGCCTTGCCAGAGGCTATTGTGCTGCCCAAAGCTTCCCCCTTGGGCAGCCTGATCGTTGACGGCGACAAATGCACCATGTGCCACAGTTGCGTGGGCGCTTGCCCGTCGTCTGCCTTGGCCGACAACCCCGACGCTCCCCAATTGCGGTTTATAGAAAAAAATTGCGTGCAGTGTGGCCTGTGTGTATCGACCTGCCCCGAAGGCGCGTTGCAGTTGGCGCCCCGCCTTTTGTTGGCCGACCAGGGCAAGGCGCGCAAATCACAGCGTGTGCTGCATGAAGTCAAGCCCTTTCATTGCATACGCTGCGCCAAACCTTTTGCGACTCTGCCCGCCATTGAAGCCATGCTGGCGCGCATTGGCAACCACCCGGCGTTTGCGGGCGCGGGCGGGCAACGTCTGCGCATGTGCAGTGACTGCCGTGTGATTGACATGCACACCAACCCGAACGAAGTGACGATCAAGGACATCTGATGGCTGACGCGATGAATCAAGGCACGGCAGTGCCGATGGGGTTTTCAGGTGTTGATGAAGATGCCGAAATTGAACGCGCCGAGATTTACGGCCTGCTGGCTCGCCTGTGGCTGAGCCCGCCAGATACAGAGTTGTTGCAGCAGTTTGCCGTTGCGGTGACTGAGGCTCCGGTGCAAGGCGCTTTTTTAGAAGAACCCTGGCAGGCGCTGGTACATGCCATGCGTGAAACGACTTTGGACGCTGCCCAGGCGGAATTCGAGACCCTGTTTCACAGTACCGGCAAGGCCGAGGTATTTCCCTACGGCTCCTACCACCTTGTCGGTGCTTTGAACGAACGCCCCCTGGTGGCGTTGCGGGCCGACATTGCGGCCTTGGGCCTTGCCAGCAGTGCGGCCGAGGGCGAAACCGAGGATCACGTTTCATTTCTGTTTGAGGTCATGCGCTACCTGATCGCTGGCGATGATTTGTCCATCTGCAATCTGGAGCAGCAGCGCAGGTTCTTTCGCGCCCATGTTCAAACCTGGGTGGGCACGTCGCTGTGTGAAGGCGTTGAGGCCAGCAAGAATGCCAAGGCATACGCGGCAGTCGCGCGGTTTTGTCGTTCGTTTATCGAAGTCGAAACGCAAGGTTTCGACATGATCGAGTAGTTCTGGAAGTAGCTCTCCAGAGCGGCTCAGACCTTTGCGAGTTGGCTCAACTGCGCCTCGAAGCGGTCAACCGCATCAGCGCCATCCAGGCAGCGCAAATCCAGCTTGACCTGGCCGTCTTCAATACGGCCAATCACAGGAATGGGCAAGCCGCGCAGCGCGTGCGCCACACGTTTGCAAAATGTGCCGCTGCCTTTGCCTTTTGCCTGAGCCGGAGCAATAGCCAGGCAAAGGCTCTCCAGCCTGTCCACCGGCAACGAGCCAGCACCAATTTGACTTTTGCAGGTCTGGATACTGACTTCAACGCCCGGCCCCAAAGCGGCAGCCAGCAGTGGTTGCAGGCGTTTGGCAACGGGGCGCATTTGCGCAGGCGTACGGGTGAGCATGCGCAGCGTTGGCAGCCGCTCTGGCAGGCGATCCGGGTCACGGTACAGGCGCAAGGTGGCTTCCAGTGCCGCCAAAGTCGCCTTGTCGCAGCGCAGCGAACGCTTGAGCGGGTGGCGTTTGATTTTCGCGATCAAGGCCTTGCTGCCCACAATCAGACCAGCCTGCGGGCCGCCCAGCAGCTTGTCACCGCTAAAAGTCACGACACCCACCCCGGCGGCCAATGACTGCTGCGGCGTGGGCTCTGAAGGCAGGCCCCACTGGGTCAAGTCCACCAACGTGCCGCTGCCCAGGTCTTCCACCACGGCAATGCCATGGGCGGCGCACAGCGGCGCAAGCTCCTGCGCAGACACGCTCGACGTGAAACCCTGCACCACGTAATTGCTGGTGTGAACTTTCATTACCAGCGCGGTAGACGGGCCGATGGCTTCCTCGTAGTCCGTCAGGTGGGAGCGGTTGGTGGCACCGACTTCCACCAGTTTGCAACCCGCACGGCGCATGATGTCCGGGATGCGAAACGCGCCACCGATTTCGATCAATTCACCGCGCGAGACGATCACTTCTTGCCGGGGTGCCAGCGCCGCCAGTATCAAGAGCACTGCTGCCGCGTTGTTGTTGACCACAGTAGCCGCTTCGCAGCCGGTGAGTTCGATCAGCAGGCTCTCAACGTGGCTGTCGCGGTCGCCCCGGGTACTGCCAGCCAGGTCAAATTCGAGGTTGCTGAAACCCTGCATGGCCGCCACCGCAGCGGCGATGGCTTCGGGCGCCAAAACCGCGCGCCCCAGGTTGGTGTGCAGGACGGTGCCCGTGAGATTGAAGACCGGCTGGAGCGAAGGTTGAGCTTGCTCTTCGAGGCTGGCCGCGCAGTTTTTGAGACAGGCCGACGTATCGAATTCATCTGCTATAAATTCAGGAGCTGCTTGCGCCCGTTTTATAAGGCCTGCACGCCAGTTGTCTAAATATTTCCGAACCTCGCCCAGAGTAGCTGCCCGGCCGTGTTTTTCGATCAGGTCTTGCGCTGCGGGCAGGGTCATCAATGCGTCAACCTGCGGTGGGCGGTGAGCTGCAAGCCGATCATTATTTGACGCTGGTCGACTGCGGTCTGTCATGGCTGGTTTGGAATGTTGACGCTAAAAAATGGCGGAGGCGCATGGGAGTCGAACCCACCTTGGACTGCTAGGCAGCCCTACCCGGTTTTGTAGACCGGACGCCCCACCGGGGAACGATCCGCCTCCATTTGTTTCGTATTATTGCCGACTTGACCCTTGCCTGATCCAGGGTTGTTATTGCCCGCCAAGCATTTTGCGCGGATCGCGCTTGAAATGGCGGCCAACTTCATCGCGCTGGGTCAATCCGATTTGATCGAAATACTCTACCAGCGGCATCGACAAGTGCCGGCTGGTTCCCACCGCCTCGCGCAGGTCTTTCACGTTAAGGCGGCGATGCGGATCAGCCATGGCCAATTCGTGCGCTTTTAGCGCCAGTTCCAGAAAGTGCCGGGACTGGATAAAGTATTCTTGGCCGACCAGATGCCCCTTGGCCATGCGGGCCAAGCGTTGCAACGTGCGATCAACCTGGTCTTTGCGCAGCGCTCGGTCGCGTGGCAGCAGATCGCTCAGCTTCGGCGGATGGATGCCGTCCTCATCGAGCCACGGTTTGATCCGCTCCCAGATTTGCTTTTCGACACCTTGCAGTTCAACCACATGGTTGGCCAGGCTGTAGTGGGGGCCGCTGCGCTTGATCTCCCGCCGCTGGATGAGCAGCTCAAGAAAAGCGTCATACAAAGGGGCAAAAGGGCGCGCCTTGACCTGTCGATGCAGATGGTCGCGCACAAGCCCGGGGCTGTCTGGCGACCTGGCGTGATAGCGCTTGAGGGTTTCCAGCGTTGATGAAGTGAAGACTTGTATTTGCTCCGGTGCAAATGCAAACAACCCACCCGCCATTGCCAGCGTTTGATGGGGAACTGACGTCAAAACGTCGGCTGATATCCCGGCATGCAGATTGCGTTGTTTGAAGAACTTATCCAGATCCACCCCCCCTGGCATATGCAAGGCCAGCACTGCAGCAAGCGCCTGAGCCGGGTCGGTGTTGTCAAGCGCGCGTAACAAGGCCACCCGCTGCGGCTTTTTGCGACGGGCTGGCGTTGCAAGGGCGTCGATGATGGTGCCGCCGCCTATCGTGCGCTGGCCAGAAGCGTCACGCAGCACAAATCGGTCGCCATGCAATGCCGCGATGGGACGATCCAGTTCCAGCTGGATCAGGCCAAGGGCTCCGGGCTGCACGGCACCGCCTTCCAGTACCAACACGCGAGCCAGCACATCCTCAGCGCCAATGTGCAAATGGACAGCCGTCCACTGCGCCAGTCCGGTGGCTTCACTGGCGAGCAGACGCATGCGCCCATCCAGGCGACTGGTGGGCAGGTGAAGGGATGCTGTCAATAACCAGTCCCCGCGATTCACATCCGCTCGTTCCACGCCCGCCAGGTTGATCGCCAGGCGTTGCCCGGCATGACCCGTTTCAGCTTTTTGATTTTGCGCGTGAATGCCGCGCACACGCGCCGTTTTGCCGCTGGGGGAAAGCGTCAGGTGGTCACCCACGCGCACCTCGCCTGAAAAACAGCCACCGGTGACCACCGTGCCTGCGCCTGCGAGTGAAAAACTCCGGTCGATTGACAAACGAAAATTCGCGTTCAGGCTGGTGGGGCTTTTGACCACTGCGGCTTGTGCGGCTTCAAGGTGTACTTTCAATTCAGGCAAGCCATCACCAGTGACTGATGACACCTGAAAAATCGGCGCCTGTGCCAGGCAGGTGTCCCGCAACATGTCTGCTATTTCATTGCGAGCAGCGTCAACGCGGCTGTGTTCGACCAGGTCGCATTTGGTCAGTACCACAACGCCCTGCGTCAAACCCAGCAAATCCAGAATCGCCAGATGCTCCCGGGTTTGAGGCATGGGACCATCGTCAGCGGCAATCGCCAGCAAAACGTAGTCAATGGCCGTCGCACCGGCAAGCATGTTGCGCACCAGGCGTTCGTGACCCGGCACATCAACAAAACCGATGGATTGGTGGCCGTTGTTTGACAAATAGGCGAACCCGAGATCGACCGTGATGCCGCGCTCTTTTTCCTCCTTCAGCCTGTCGGTGTCCACACCGGTGAGCGCCTTGACCAGTGATGTTTTGCCGTGGTCAATGTGTCCGGCGGTTCCAACGATCATGAAACTTTCCTGTGAATGTGATTAACGAAATGGGTAAACAAGGGTAAACGACAGGTAGGCAAGCGCTGCACCATCGCTATCATATTTGTGTGCATACTTACCTTATTCTCGACACTGGGGTCAAGCCCACGCATTCTTCACAGGAGATTGGAGCATGAAAATAGAAAACGAAACCATCAAGCGACGCACGTGGCTGGGTGGCGCTGCGTCCGTTGGAGCCCTCGTGGCTGGATCGATTGCTCTGGCACAGCGCAACCCTGTGACTGCAGGCATTGCCAATACCGGCCCCATCGCTCCAGTCTCTGAGCCCGGCACGGGCTACCAACTCACCGAGCACGTCAAGCGTTATTACGCGACGGCGCGGGTTTAATTTTTACCAGGAGGCACTATGTTGTTGACTCGAAAGTCAGCCAGACCCGCAGCGGCGTCGCCGCATCGGGGGCTGGTGGATGGTCTGGCACGGGGGCTGTCCCGCTCCATGCCAACGATGGACAGGCGCAGGTTTCTGCGCAATTCCGGGCTGGGCGTGGGGGCGGGTTTGGCTGTCTCCCAGCTAACCCTGGTTCGTAAAGCTGAGGCCGCTGATCCTGCATCGTCAGGCGGTGCCAAGGTTGAAGTCAAACGGACAGTTTGTACGCATTGCTCGGTGGGTTGTGCCATTGATGCCGTGGTCGAAAACGGTGTCTGGGTACGGCAGGAGCCGGTGTTTGACTCCCCCATCAACCTGGGCGCGCACTGCGCCAAAGGCGCGGCAGTACGCGACAACAGTCGGGGCGAATTCCGGCTGCGTTACCCCATGAAGCTGGTGGATGGCAAGTACCAGCGCATTTCCTGGGACAAGGCGCTTGAAGAAATCAGCGTCAAGATGCTGGAGCTTCGCAAGGCCAGCGGTCCGGATTCGATCTTTGTGGTCGGGTCTTGCAAACACAACAACGAACAAGGCTTTCTGTTGCGCAAGTGGATGAGCATGTGGGGGAGTAATAACTGCGACCATCAGGCACGAATATGTCACTCCACTACAGTCGCCGGTGTGGCGAATACGTGGGGATACGGTGCGATGACCAACTCGTACAACGACATGCAGAACACGAAAGCTGCGATGTACATCGGCTCGAATGCAGCCGAAGCACATCCAGTCTCGTTGATGCACATGTTGAACGCGAAGGAAAAAGGCGCAAAAATGATCGTGGTGGACCCCCGGTTCACCCGCACGGCGGCCAGGGCCGACCAATACGTGCGTATTCGGTCAGGCTCAGACATTCCATTTCTCTTTGGCGTCATGTGGCACGTCTTCAAGAATGGATGGGAAGACAAACAGTACATCAACGACCGCGTTTGGGGCATGGACAAAGTCCGCGACGACGTGTTGGCCAAGTGGACGCCGGACAAGGTGCTGGAAGCCTGTGGCGTCGATGAAGCTACTTGTTTTAATGTGGCCAAAACCATGGCCGAGAACCGCCCCAGCACGCTGGTGTGGTGCGTGGGTCATACCCAGCACACCATTGGCAACGCCATGGTGCGTGCGTCGTGTCTGCTGCAACTGGCCTTGGGCAACATCGGCAAGAGCGGTGGTGGTGCCAACATTTTCCGTGGGCACGACAACGTGCAGGGCATCACCGACATCGGTTGCAACCCGGATTCTTTGCCCGGTTATTACGGCCTGGCTGAAGGCGCATTCAAGCATTACGCCGCCAATTGGGGCGTGGAGTTTGACTGGATGAAAGGCCGTTACGCGCCGGGCATGATGACCAAGCCCGGCATGACGGTATCGCGCTGGGTCGATGGCGTACTGGAGAAAAACGAACTCATCGACCAGGACAGCAACCTGCGTGGCTTGTTCTATTGGGGGCATGCGCCCAATTCGCAAACCCGTGGGTTGGAGATGAAGACTGCGCTGGACAAGCTCGATTTGCTGGTGGTGGTGGACCCCTTCCCCAGTGCCACGGCTGCCATGGCCGCCATGCCTGGCAAAACCGACGTCAACCCGAACCGCGCGGTGTACCTCCTGCCGGCCACGACGCAATTTGAGACCAGTGGCTCTGTCACGGCCTCGAACCGGTCATTGCAATGGCGTGAAAAGGTCATGGAGCCGCTTTTTGAGTCGCGCACTGACCACATGATCATGTACCAGTTGGCTCAAAAGCTCGGCTTTGGAAAAGAGCTGGTCAAGAACTACAAGATGCAGAAGGTCAAGGGCATGGATGAGCCCGTGCCGGATGACATCCTTCGCGAAATGAACCGCGCGGTCTGGACCATTGGCTACACCGGGCAAAGCCCGGAGCGTTTGCAGGCTCACATGCGCAACATGCATGTGTTTGATGTCAATACGCTTAAAGCCAAGGGTGGCGTGGACAAAGCAACCGGCTACAAGCTGGATGGCGATTATTTCGGCCTGCCATGGCCCTGCTACGGCACACCTGAGCTGAAGCACCCTGGCTCGCCCAATCTGTATGACACCTCCAAACATGTCATGGACGGTGGCGGGAATTTCCGCGCCAACTTCGGGGTTGAGCGCGACGGCACAAGTTTGCTAGCTGAAGATGGCTCCCACTCCAAGGGGGCAGACATCACAACAGGCTACCCTGAGCTTGATCACATGCTGCTCAAGAAGCTGGGCTGGTGGGGCGAGCTGAGCGAGGCTGAGCAAAAAATTGCCGAAGGGAAAAACTGGAAAACCGACCCAAGCGGCAGCATGATCCGCGTGTTCATGCAAAACCATGGTTGCCACCCGTTTGGCAATGCCAAGGCGCGGGCTGTGGTCTGGAACTTCCCGGATCCCATTCCGCAGCATCGTGAACCGATTTACTCCACACGGCCAGAGCTTGTTGCCAAGTATCCGACCCACGATGACCGCAAAACGGCGTGGCGGCTTCCGATTTTGTTCAAGTCTCTGCAGGACAAGAACAAGGACATTGGCAAGCAGTTTCCGATCATCCTGACTAGCGGGCGATTGGTCGAGTACGAAGGTGGTGGCGACGAAACCCGTTCAAACCGCTATCTTGCAGAATTGCAGCAGGACATGTTCGTTGAGATCAATCCAAAGGCTGCCAACGACCGCAACATCCGAAATGGCGACCAGGTATGGGTTTCCAGCCCGACTGGCGCTCGCATCAAGGTCATGGCCCTGGTGACTGAGCGGGTTGACAAGGAAACCGCCTTCATGCCTTACCACTTTGCCGGGCATTGGCAGGGTGCAGACATGAAAGCCTATTACCCCGGCGGCGCGGCACCGATTGTGCGGGGTGAAGCTGTCAACACCATCACCACCTACGGTTACGACATCGTCACGATGATGCAAGAAACCAAAACCACCGTTTGTCAAATCGAGCGGGCTGCTTGAGATGAAAAAGTAAGGGAAACGATATGGCAAGAATGAAATTCATTTGTGATGCGGAGCGTTGCATTGAGTGCAATGGCTGCGTCACCGCCTGCAAGGCAGAGCATGAAGTGCCGTGGGGCGTTAACCGCCGCCGCGTGGTGACCTTGAACGACGGTGTTCCGGGTGAAAAATCCATCTCGGTCGCCTGCATGCATTGCAGCGATGCACCTTGCATGGCGGTTTGTCCCGTCAACTGCTTTTACCGCACCGACGAAGGTGTGGTGCTGCACGACAAGGACGTTTGCATCGGCTGCGGCTACTGCTCCTATGCCTGCCCGTTTGGCGCACCGCAATTCCCGTCAGCAGGCACCTTCGGGGTGCGCGGGAAGATGGACAAATGCACGTTCTGCGCGGGTGGTCCTGAAGCCAATGGCAGTGAGGCCGAATTTGAAAAATATGGTCGCAATCGTCTGGCAGAAGGCAAGTTGCCGATCTGTGCCGAGATGTGTTCCACCAAGGCACTTCTGGGTGGCGACGGGGATGTGGTGGCAGACATTTTCCGCAATCGTGTGCTTCAACGTGGCAAAGGCGCTGAAGTCTGGGGCTGGGGCACAGCTTACGGCTCCAAGCAGGCTGGCCAGCCGCCAGCAGGAGCTAAATCATGATGCGTTTTACCCTTGTGATTTCCGCAATGGTGTTGCTCTCAGCCTGCGGCGACAAGCCGCAGTCTGCGGGCGGCGTCAAGAGCGATGTGGCGCCTTACCAGGGTGTCGACAACAAGTTTGCAGCACCCGGCTGGAAGGCCGGTGACAAAACCAGCTGGGAGCAGGCATTGAAGGCCAGAACCCAGAATACCCAGAATGAATACACCCGTACTGCTACAAAATAAAGCTGGAGGCCATATGATACGTGCGCAACTAGCTATATTTTCAATAGCATTTCCTGTGACCTTTTGCCTTGCCGGCTGGGTGCATGCGCAAGCTCCTGCGGTTGCTAGCGCACCCGTTGCTGCACCTGCGGCCGCAGCACCAGCTACTGGTGGCATTCAAGGGCAAAACATTTTTCAAGTCAAACCCGACGCTGATCAGGATCCAAAATATGCAGCGCAAACCAATGCCGAGCGCGCTAAAGTGCAGCCCGGCAACAATGCGCCCATCTGGCGGCAGGTCGGTAGTGGTGTGTCAGGCTATACCAGCTTGCCAAAAAGAGAAGCGCCTGAAGCCGGTAACCTGATCCAGCCCATGGCCAAATACCCGGGCGTCAAGCTCACCAACGCCGGTGAAGCCTGGCGGCAAGTGCGCAACAACTGGCTGATCCCCTATGGCGGCTCGCTGCTTCTGATTGTGTTGCTGGCCATTGGTATCTTTTACAAGTCTAAAGGCATGATCAAAAACCATGCGCCTGACACCGGCCGCAAGATAGAGAGGTTCACACCTTTTGAACGAGCTGCCCACTGGTCTAACGCGGCTGCCTTTGTGGCGCTGGCCATTTCTGGCGTGGTCATGGCGTTTGGCAAGTTCTTTTTGCTGCCGATCATGGGCGGCACGTTGTTTGGCTGGCTGACTTATGCGCTGAAAAACCTGCACAACTTTGCGGGGCCTTTGTTTGCAGTGTCCCTGATCATTGTCTTCGTCACCTTTGTCAAAGACAACATGCCCAGCAAAGGCGATTTGGCCTGGCTGCTCAAAGGCGGCGGTATTTTGCAAGGCAATGAAATGCCTTCGCACCGCTTCAATGCTGGCGAAAAACTGGTGTTTTGGGGGGGTGTAATGTTCCTGGGCATCATCGTTGTGGCGTCGGGCTTGGTGCTCGACAAGCTCATACCCGGCCTGATTTACGAGCGCAGCACCATGCAGATCGTCAGCATGATTCATGGGCTGACTACCGTGCTCATGATGGCCTTGTTCATGGGTCATATCTACATCGGCACCATCGGCATGCAGGGTGCTCTTGACGGCATGAAGACGGGCTATGTTGATGAAACCTGGGCAAAAGAGCACCACGAGCATTGGTACGACGATGTCAAGGCAGGCAAAATCCCAACCCAACGCAGCGAGCCCGCAGCGCCCGGGCAGACGGTACAGATTTAATTTCTTTGAGAAACACCTTATGAAAAAACTTCTCATTTCCGTATTGGCCATGGTTGCCGCATCGCTGGCATTTGCCAAGCTGCCAGCCCCAAGCGATGAAGCCAAAGCCAAGGCAGCCGAGGCAGCCGCCAAGACCGCTTGGGCTGGCAAGGTTGACAATTATTTGCTCTGCAAGTCGCAAGACAAAGCAGCTGCCAACTATTACAAAACAGCCAAGGCTGCAGGCAAGGATGCCAAGCCGGCGGCTGCTACGCCACCCTGCGCTGACCCCGGCGCTTTTGTTTACGCCCCGCCTGTAGCGGCCAAGCCGGTTGAAGCAGCAGGCGCGCATTCACCAACAGCCACAGCCGCCAGCCCACCGGGTATCAAGGCGCCAGATACGGCGAGCAAGCCGGCATCTGCACCTGCCAAAAAAGTCTGACCATCTTCTGTTTAAATCCGCAAAGCCGACCCGCAAGGTGTCGGCTTTTTTGTTGTAGCCTTAAGTCCCATGCTTCCCTATTTGACCCAAGCCCATGCACCGCTGACCTGTGAGGTGTCCGCCGTCAATGAATTCGGTGAACCCATCAGCGTGTCCATCCCGGCAGAGCGGGCGCTTACTGTGTATGTGGACAAGCGCGAACTCGTCACGCTGATGACGCTGGGCGCACACCCAGAGCTGCTGGTGCTGGGTTACTTGCGCAACCAGCGCCTGGTCAAAAGCATTGAAGAGATTGAGTCCATCACTGTCGATTGGGATGTTGGCGCAGCAGCCGTTAAAACCCGACACGGCATTACCAATATTGAAGAAAAAACTTCCAAACGTGTGGTGACCACCGGCTGCGGGCAGGGCAGTGTGTTTGGCGGTTTGATGGACGAGGTAGACCAGATCAGGTTGCCGCCTGACGCCTGCATCACACAAAGCCAGCTCTACGCGCTGGTGAACACCATCCGCCTGAAAGAAACCACCTACAAGTCGGCGGGGTCGGTACACGCTTGCGCGTTGTTTGCTGCGACGGGTAACGATCCAGAAATGTTGATCTTTGTTGAAGATGTAGGCCGCCACAATGCTATCGACACCATTGCAGGATGGATGTCCATGCAAACTACACAGCCTGCAAACAGGGTTTTTTACACCACAGGCCGCTTAACCAGTGAGATGGTCATCAAATCCGCCCAGATGGGCGTGCCCGTTGTTGTTTCACGCAGCGGCATCACGCAAATGGGTCATCAGGTGGCGCAATCTGTTGGCTTGTGCGCTATTGGTCGCGCCACCAACAAACGCTTTGTTTGCTACACCAGCACCCAGCGCCTGGTGCTTGAGCCTGGCCTGGCAGGCATCAAACCGGAAGTCGTCAAAGCTGCATGACCGCATGGCATGATGCGCGCATGAACCTTAAAAATGCGTCAGCTGATCAGCAACCATCGCCAGCCGCCACATTTTTGCCGATCAAAGACTGGCTAGTTGAAGGCTTTCGCGCTGGTTTCTTTTTGCCGCCACGCACGGCAGGGCGATCACCCTCACCGCTGCAAGTTTTGCTGATCTTCGTTATCTACTTCGCGCTGGAAGTCGCCCTGTCACGGCTTGTATTTGTGGGGTCGGCGCGCTTTGACGCGCAGGCCTGGCTGTCGGGCTGGTGGTCGTTACTGGTGTTTGTGGGTATGGCGTGGTGGGCGTTTTCTGCGCCTGAAAGCAACTTATTGAATAGCTCAAAATCGAGCCGTGTCGCCGCATGTTTTAGCCTGTCGCTGTTGGCGGCCATTCCCAGCGTGGTCTTTTATGAGCTGCTCATGGCAGCATTGGCACACCGATTGATCAAGCCCACTGCACAATCCGCTGCCGGGGTGTACTGGTCGATTTATGGCATTTTCATGTTCTGGTCATTCGGCGTGCTGATCCTGCTGATCCGGCGCTTCAGTGGCTGGACGGTCAAGACCGCCGTGTTCGTCGCCGCCATGATGGCCTGCACAGCCATGTCCATCTGGCAATTTGACCAGCGCGCCTGGCAGGAAGACTATTCAAGCCAAGCCAAAGCAGATGCCGACAAACCGCGCCTGCGTTTGAGCCAGCAAACCTTTGAAGCGCAGCAGGCACTGTGGACAAGCAAAGTCAATGCCTTGGCGCCGCAGCGCGATGGCATCACCGATGTTTACGGCCTGGTCTTTGCGCCCTACGCAACTGAAGACGTCTTCAAGCGTGAAAGTACGCTGGTCGCTGATATTTTGAGCCAGCGCTTTGATGCCAAGGGCAGGGTGCTGCATTTGCTGAACCACGGCGCCACCAGCCCATCGCATTTGTGGGCCGCACCACAAAATGCCGAGCGTGCCATCCAGGCACTGGCCGAGCGGATGGACAAAGACAACGATGTGCTGGTGGTCTACCTCACGTCACACGGCGGTAGCGACTTCAAATTGGCCGCGTCGCATTGGCCACTTGATGTGGAGCCGCTGACGCCGCAATTGCTGCGTGCCGCTCTCGACAAAGCGGGTATACGCAACCGCGTGATAACCGTGTCGGCCTGCTATTCAGGCGGCTGGGTCGCCCCGCTGGCCAATGACAACACGCTGGTGATGACGGCAGCCGACGCCACCCATACGTCTTATGGCTGTGGCCGTTTGTCAGAGCTCACTTACTTTGGCCGCGCCCTGTTTGACGAGCAGTTGCGCAAAACCCGTTCTTTCGAACAGGCTTTTACCAATGCCGTGCCACTGATCAAACAGCGCGAGATTGACGCGGGCAAGGACGACGGGTTTTCAAATCCGCAAATTTCGGTGGGCTCTAGCATTCGTCCCCTGCTCAAGAGTCTTGAACAGTGGTTAGACGCATTGCCTCAAACGCCATCAACAGCGCCAGAAAGTCCAGCGAGCAGATAAGGGCGGACGCTTTGCGCTAACCTAGCCTTATGAACACACTTTTCATCAAACTTGGCTGGCGCACCTTGTGGCGCGATTTGCGGGCGGGTGAACTCCGGCTTCTCATCGTTGCCGTCACGCTGGCTGTGGCGGCGCTAACTGCGGTAGGTTTCTTTGCTGATCGGCTCAAAGGCGGTTTGCAGCGTGATGCGCGGCAACTGCTGGGCGGGGATGCCGTGCTGCGCAGCGACGAGGCAACACCTGCCGCCTTCATCGCCAAAGCCAGGGCACTCGGCTTGCAGACAGCCGCCAGCGTGAGCTTTCCGACCATGGCACGGGCTACGGACGCTGACGGTGGTGCGACCAAGCTGGCAGCATTCAAGGCCGTGCCAGCAGGCTACCCGCTGCGTGGCAGTTTGATGGTGACTGACACGCCAAATGGCAAGGCGCAAAGCACCCGCGACATTCCGGCACCCGGCACGGTGTGGGTTGACCCATCGCTGCTTGATGCGCTGGGTCTCAAAATCGGCCATACCTTGCTGATGGGCGATGCGAGTTTTAAAGTCGCCCGCATCATCACGCAGGAGCCTGACCGCGGCGCAGGCTTCATCAGCTTTTCACCCCGCGCCATGATCAACACGGCGGATGTGGCCGCCACCAACCTGATTCAACCCGCCAGCCGCACCAACTACCGCTTTGCCGTGGCGGGTGACGACAAGGCCGTGGCTGAGTACGTCAAGTGGGCCACGCTGGAGATCAAGAAACCGTTTGAGCAATCCGGTATTCGCGGCGTGCGTCTGGAGTCATTAGAGTCTGGCAGTCCTGAAATGCGGCAAACGCTGGACCGGGCCGAGAAGTTTTTGAACCTGGTGGCATTGCTGGCGGCGCTGCTCAGCGCGGTGGCGGTGGCGATTGTGGCGCGCGGCTTTGCGGCCAAGCACCTGGACGACTGCGCCATGTTGCGTGTGCTGGGCCAGCCGCAGCGCACCATTGCCGCAGCTTATGCGTTTGAATTTGTGCTGGTCGGCCTGTTTGCCAGCGCGCTGGGCGTGGCCATTGGCTATGGTGTGCATTACGGCTTTGTACTGCTGTTGGCCGGGCTGGTTGAAACGGCGCTGCCCGCGGCTACGGTATGGCCGGTGCTGTTTGGCATGGGCATGGGGCTGACGCTGATGCTTTCTTTTGGCTTGCCGCCCGTGATTCAGCTCGCCTCTGTACCGCCATTGCGGGTCATTCGCCGTGATGTGGGTAATTTGAAGCCCGCATCGTTCGCTGTTCTCGGCGTGGGCATGCTGGGTTTTGCCGCGTTGCTGGTCGCGGCCAGCAGTGACTTGAAACTGGGCCTGATCGCGGTGGGAGGTTTCGCGGGTGCGGTGCTGCTCTTTGCCGCCGCCAGTTACGCCGCGGTCAAGCTGTTAAGAGCCAGCGTGAATGAAGATGTCCCGCCACGCTGGCTGGTGTTGGCCACGCGCCAGCTCTCAGCCCGGCCCGCCTATGCCGTGGTTCAAACCAGCGCATTGGCGGTTGGCCTGCTGGCGCTGATGTTGCTGGTACTGCTGCGCACAGATCTGGTTGACAGTTGGCGCAAAGCCACGCCGCCAGATGCGCCGAATCGCTTCATCATCAATATCCAGCCTGAGCAGGGCGAGGCGTTTAAAAAAGCGCTGGTTGACGGCGGCGTGACCAAATATGACTGGTACCCGATGATTCGGGGTCGGCTGGTGGCTGTTAATAACAAGCCTGTCACACCTGACGATTTCACCGACGACCGCGCCAAACGCCTGGTAGACCGTGAGTTCAATCTGTCCAACGCCGCCCAGCAGCCTGCACACAACAAAACCGTGGCAGGCCAGTGGACGGTAGAAGAAAAAGGTGCGATCAGCGTTGAAGAAGGCATTGCCAAAACGCTGGGGTTGAAGATGGGTGATTCTTTGAGCTTTGACATTGGTGGGCAAATCAGCAGCGCCAAAATCACCAGCCTGCGCAAGGTTGATTGGGGTTCCATGCGGGTCAACTTTTTTGTGATGTTTCCGGTGGCTGATGTTGCAGACGTGCCGGTGTCTTACATCAGTGCGTTCAAAGCGTCACCCGCAGCAGCCAAGGGGATTCAAAGCTTCGACAACCGATTAGTCAAAGCCTTCCCCAACATCACCAACATTGACACCACCAGCACGGTGGCACAAGTCCAGCGCGTGCTAGACCAGGTCAGTCGCGCGGTGGAATTTTTATTCGGCTTCACATTGGCTGCCGGGCTGGTGGTGCTGTTTGCCGCGATTACCGCCACGCGCGAAGAGCGCGCCAAAGAGTTCGCCATCATGCGGGCTGTGGGTGCGCGCGCGTCACTGCTCAGGCAAGTGCAGCGGGCAGAGCTGGCCGGGGTTGGCTTGCTGGCGGGCTTTTTGGCATCTGTTGTGGCGCTGGCCGTCGGCTGGGGCTTGGCTCGCTACGTGTTTGACTTTGCCTGGACGGGCTCTTGGACTGTGCCTTTGTTTGGCAGCCTGGCCGGTGCTGCGCTGGCTCTGGCGGCGGGCTGGTGGGGTTTGCGGTCGGTGCTGAACACGCCTGTTGTTGAAACATTGCGCAAGGCTCAGTAAATGTGAAGTCACAACAGCCGAACGCAGAATGAATACAAAAATTACGCAAAAGTCGCAGAAAACATTTTGTTATTTTTTCCTTGAATTTGTTTTGCGATTTTTGCGAAACCTTCGCGACTTCTGCGTTCGGCTGTCCGTATTCTTTTCTCAATTTTCCTATGCAAATTCAAGAAAAACCAAAATTCGACACGCCGTTTGAATGGATAGGCGGCGAGTCACAAGTCAAAGCGCTGGTCGAACGCTTTTATGACCTGATGGACTTGGACGCGAACTACAGCGCCTTGCGTGCCGCCCACCCCGGGCCACTAGACAACGCCCGGCAAAAAACCTTTTGGTTCTTGTGCGGCTGGCTGGGCGGCCCGCAGTACTACACCGAAAGGTTTGGACATCCGATGCTCCGAATGCGCCACATGCCCCAGCAAACCGGTGGTGGTTCGATTGGCATTAAAGAGCGCGACCAGTGGCTGGCCTGCATGGATCAGGCGATGGTGGAGACGGGTGTTGACGAAGCGCTGCGTGCCAGACTGAATACCTCGTTTTTTCAGACAGCGGACTGGATGCGTAACCGGAGTGAGTAAAACGCATCATCAGGATGCTCCTAAATCAGTAGCTGCTTGCGCCCGTATTGATTGGTCGAAAGCGTGTTTTAGGTAGTACCTACCACCCGCACCAGCGGTTTTCCCGCCAGCCAGGCCTCCAGGCATTCGGTCACGCCTGCGGCAAAACGCTGGTACACCGGCTCGGTGACAAAGCCCAGGTGCGGGGTCAGCAGCACGTTGGGCAGTTGGCGCAACGGGTCACTTGAAGGCATAGGCTCGGTGTCAAACACATCGAGTGCGGCAAAACCGGGTTGGCCTTTTTCCAGCGCCTTGACCAGCGCTGCACCATCAACCAGGGCAGAGCGCGAGGTGTTGACCAGCAGGCTGCCGGGTTGCATTAGCGCCAGTTTTTCGGCGTTCAGCAATTGTTGTGTTGCGGGAGTCACGACCAAATGCAGGCTGACGACTTTTGAGGTGGCCAGCAGTTCGTCCAGCGGCACAAAAGCCGCACCTTTTTCTTGTGCGCGTTCGGCTGTCATGCGCGGGCTCCAGGTGACGACTTTCATGCCCAGCGCGTTGCCGACTTTGGCCACTCGCCCGCCGATTTCGCCCAGGCCAATCAGGCCCAGCGTTTGGCCGTGCAGCACGCCTGCCAGCGGCTCGGCGGTGGTGGCACGCCACTGGCCACGCCGCAGCAGGGCGGTTTGTTGTTCCAGCTGGCGTGTGGCGGCCAGAATCAGCGCCCAGGTCAGCTCGCAGGTGCTGTCTTTGGATGGCCCCCACTCGGTGTGGCTGACGGGGATGTTGCTGGCGGCAAAGGCGGCCAGGTCAATGGTGGAATTGCGCGAGCCTGTAAACACCAGGTAACGCAGCTTGGGCAGTTGCCACAGCAGCGCAGCGTCAAACGGTGTGCGGTCTCGCACCAGCACGGCTGCGTCGGCATCTTTCAGTGCGGCTACCAGCGCGTCGCCTTGCAGCGGCAGGTGATGCACCGTCACGTCGGCTTGTGCGTCGATGGTTTGCCATTTGCCCAGGCGACGCAGGCCTTGCTCCAGGTCGCCGAGGATGACGATTTTTGCGCGTGCCATGCTTATTTCCGCTCCGGCACAGCCAGTGCAACCAGCGCTTTTACGTTGACAGCGTTGCCAATAGCCCAGCAGGCATTGATCAGCTCACTGGTACGGCCAGCGCCCAAAATCGGGTCTGACATGCCCTGGAATTTGGCTTCGAGTTGCGTGTCACTCATCGGGTTTTTAAGTGAGCCAATCGCGTGCTCGACAAACACATGCACGCGGCGGCCATCCAGCAGCACAGCCGTCACGTTGGCGCTGGCTTCGTCAATCGAATCATCGACTGTGGCCACCACTTTGCGGCGCAGCGCCACCATATCGGCCCGGTTGACCACCGCATCTGAAAACTCGTCTTCTGCCGCGTAGCCAAACGTCAGGCCCGCAGCGCAGCCGTGGTAGACGCTGAACTTGGCCTGTAGGCCGTCTTGCGGTTCTTTTTTACCGGTCAGCTCCAACACCAGTGAATGCACTTTGAGTTCAATGCGCTCGATTTGATCTGGCGTCACGCCTTGCTTGCGCAACTGCGCGCAAGCATCAATGCTGGGGTGAATCACGATGCCGCAGGCAAACGGTTTGTAGCTGTTGAACGATATTTCAAAACGCTCGCCCAGCTCGTGGGTGATCTCGCTCCAGTCGTTCTTGGTCGAGATGGTCTGCATCATGCCGCGTGGCGCTTCAAGTGCTTTGGGGCTGGCAGTAAAGCCCTGGCTGGCCAGCAAGGCCGACATCAAGCCCGCACGCGCTGCGCCACCGGGGTGAAAGGGCTTGGTCATGGTGCCGAATTGCTCACGCATGCCAATGGGTTGCGATGCCGCAATGCCCAAGGCCATAGCGGTTTTGTGTACATCAAGCTTGAGCAAGCGCGCGCAGGCTGCCGCCGCGCCCAGCGTGCCAGTTGAGCCGGTGATGTGCCAGCCGCGGTCGTAATGGTCAGGGTACATGGCGTTGCCGATGCGGCATGACACGTCAATGCCAATCACCAATGCGTCAATGACTTCGCGGCCCGAATTGCCTAAATGCTCGGCCATCGCCAGCACAGCTGATGCCACTGGCCCCGCCGGGTGAATGATGGTTTTCAGGTGCGTGTCGTCAAAGTCAAAGGTGTGCGACGTGATGCCGTTGACGAGGGCAGCACTGGCCATGTCCACCTTGTCGCTGCGGCCCAGCACGCTGGCCTGTGCTGCGGGTTGCAGCATGGCCATAGCTGCCATTGCAGCGTCAGCGGCCTCATGGTGCGCTGCCCCGACAGCGCAGCCCAGCCAGTTCATGAAGGTGCGGTGTGCTTCGTGGTCAACCGCGTCGCTCCAGCCTTTGGACGGGTGGGTAGCGACGAACTTGGCCAGGATTTGGCTGATGGGGGGTGCGTTGTGGTCAGCTGCGACTTGGGTATTGCGTGCCATGGTGGTTTCAGTTCAAATAAAATATGCTATGTATTTAATAGCTGCTTGCGCCCGTATTGATTGGGCTAAAGACCGATTTGACCTGATTAGATACCTGCCTCAGACAGGCGTAGGATGCTCAGAGGAAGAGGTTTTGTAGTCACAGCAGCGCGAAGCAGTCGAGGCACCATGGCTGCCAAGTCAAATCGCCTGTTAAACC
>JBASFP010000001.1:0-34066 GCA_049653085.1 Polaromonas sp. | reverse complement strand
CGATGACCAAGCGATCTTCTTCGCTCAAGGTGAGTTCCGTCTGACGCATGACCACTCCTTTGTATGCCGGATGGCGATACCTAGAGTTTAATAAGGTTTCGTTATTTATGTGTCAATGTACTAGGCTGAGGCAGCACGAAACAATGGAGTCAAAACAATGGGGTCCTTCAATATCGCATCCCCTACCGTTCATCCATCGAACATCAGGCGGTGTCACGCCGCCACCAATTCCATATTCACGCGCTTGCCCAATAGGGCTTGGAAAGGCTTGGGGTCAGGTCTTGCAAAGCAACATTTATTATCTTTTCAAGCATCATTTAAGCCTGAAACCCAATAAATACGAGCGCAAGCAGCTATTAAAAATATAGCAAACCAAAAACCTAGCGCTCATCTCCCTCACGCGGCGGCTCACCGCCTGCACGGGACATGATGCGGTCAAACGCAGCCAGGTCTGCTCGCGCAACGCGGCTGCGAAAGTAGTCTTCTGCATCCAGTGCCGCCTGTTTTCCAGCAGCCGCCATGGCTACAAACTGGTTGATGCTGGTAGCGTCGCGTTTGCTCACGCGCTCAATGCCAGTCTTCGTCTCCTTGATACTCACGACGAAACAGACCGCCGTGAAGCCCCTAAACCCTGTGCGATGAACGTCAATACCAAGGCGTTGAGCGACACGCCTTCGGACTTGGCACGCATGGTCAATTGAGCGTGAACGGTTTTGGGCACACGCGTTACAAACTTGCCCGATGCCACGCCGCCGCTGCCCGGCTGCGGCACGGGCAGCTTGTGGGCTTTCAGCGCTGCTATGGTGGCTTGCAGCGCATCAGCACCGTTGGCAGTCGCCTCAGCCACAGTCTCGCCGCCTGAAATACATTCAGCAAAATCTGGGTAAGAGATCAACCCCCCCCCGCCATCGTCATTGCTTAGGGGCTTGATTTCAAACGGATAGTCAATCAGTTGCTTCATGGCGCAGTTCCTTCCATTAAATCAATGAATTTGCGAATATAAATTGGCTTGATTGGGCGATGCGCGGGCACAGACAGCGTGCGCCCATCGTCCTGAACAAACACGCAATGGCTTCACGCTATGCCGTCAATCAACACCGTGCTGCCGCGCCACTGTTTGCAATTGGGCAATCTGCCAATCCAGCGGGTTGCGCCGCATCGCAATCAACAGTTTTGTGGCTGTGTTCATCATTAAATGATACTACAGGCAGGATCATTTAGATGTCCTTCATCGCACTTCAAGTACTAGGCAAGTGCAGAAGCACGTAGCGTGGCCTTTAGACTTTTTATCCGTCTGGTTTAAGCCTGCTGCACAGCGTCATAATGACAAACCTACAACCGTTGGGCGTGACTAACCATCAGGCCCCAACCATGAGCGTTTTTACCGCAATACATTCAAGGACAACCCATGTCTTGGCTAGAAAAACTCCTCCCCCCAAAAATCACCCCCACTGACCCGACCGAGCGCCGCAGCGTGCCTGAGGGCTTGTGGATCAAATGCCCAAGCTGCGAGGCGGTGCTTTACAAGACTGACTTGGAGAAAAACCAGAATGTCTGCCCGCAATGCAGCCACCACCACCGGATGGGCGCCAGAGCGCGTCTTGATGCCTTTTTAGACCCGGAAGGCCGCTACGAGCTGGGCCAGGAAGTGCTGCCTGTTGATGCGCTGAAGTTCAAGGACAGCCGCAAGTACCCCGAGCGGTTGAAGGAAGCGCTGGAAACCACGGGCGAGACGGACGCGTTGATCGTGATGGGCGGGGCGGTGCACAGCATTGGTGTGGTGGCGGCCTGCTTTGAGTTTGACTTTATGGGCGGCAGCATGGGCAGCGTGGTGGGCGAGCGCTTCGTGCGCGGCGTGCATGCCGCTATTGAGCAAAAAGTGCCGTTTATCTGCTTTACCGCCACGGGTGGTGCGCGCATGCAGGAAGGCCTGCTGAGCTTGATGCAAATGGCCAAAACCAATGCGTCGCTGACCCGCCTGGCCAAAAAAGGCCTGCCGTACATCAGCGTGCTGACGGACCCAACCATGGGCGGCGTGTCTGCTGGCTTTGCGTTTGTGGGTGATGTGGTGATTGCCGAGCCGAAAGCGCTGATTGGCTTTGCCGGGCCGCGGGTGATTGAATCGACCGTGCGGGTGACTTTGCCTGAAGGCTTTCAGCGTGCTGAGTTTTTGCAGACCAAGGGCGCGGTTGACTTTATCTGTGACCGCCGGGAACTGCGCAAAACCATTGCGTCAACCCTGGCGATGCTGCAAAAGCAGCCTGCGGATGCGGTGGTTTAAGCAATATGAATGCTATTAATTTAGTAGCTGCTTGCGCCCGTATTCATTGGCCTAAAAGCCTAAAACATGCTTGAAAACAGCTACTTTTAACAGTTTTCAGCACTTTTTGACTCGATTCCCATCCAAACCGGTTTAAAGCACTTTCGAGGCACTTTCTCCATGTCTGACACGCTCAAGCTGTCCAGTCTTCCGCTTTTCCCATTAGGCAGTGTGCTCTTTCCCGGCGGGCTGCTGCCGCTGCGGATATTTGAGGTTCGCTACCTGGACATGATTGGCAAATGCCACAAAAACGGTGCGCCGTTTGGGGTGGTGTCGCTGACGGCTGGTGCTGAAGTGCGCAGACCCCAGTCTGACAAATCTCCTGGCAAGTCAACAGGTGATGGCTTTGCCAATGAGGAGTTTTGCGCCACTGGCACGCTGGCTACGATTGCCGAGTTTTCATCGCCGCAGCCGGGGCTGATGGTGATCCGCTGCGTTGGTGCGCAGCGCTTCAAAATCAGCAACCGCGACAAGCTCAAGCATGGGCTGTGGATAGCCGATGTGGAGCGGATTGATGACGACATGGCCGTCGACGTGCCAGATGATTTGAAACCCTGTGCCAAAGCACTGGGCAAGCTGATCAAAAGCCTGCAGCAGCGGAGCATTCCCGATGACCAAATGCCGCTGCTGCCGCCCTACCAGCTGGACGACTGCGGCTGGGTGGCCAACCGCTGGTGTGAGCTGCTGCCGCTGCCGCTGGAACTGAAACAGCGCCTGATGGAGCTGGACAACCCGCTGGTGCGGCTGGAGTTGATCAGCGACATCCTTGAGCGGACAGGCATCGCCCTCTAATTCTGGGCTTTGTATTCCGGCAAATGGCTGCACAGCCAGGCGCGCACATCACGGCTGCTGGGCGCTGGGCCTGCTGATTCGATCCACTGAATCACACCGTTGATTGCCACCGCCTGTTGACCCGAGGTTTTGGCCACGCGCAGCTTGGGGTGCTGGGTCGGCTCGGTGGTTTCGTCGTCGGCCAGCAGCTCTTCAAACAGCTTTTCACCCGGGCGCAGGCCGGTAAATGACACGGGGATTTCCTGTTCACTTTTGCCTGACAAACGAATCATCATGCGGGCCAAATCAGCGATCTTCATCGGCTCGCCCATGTCGAGCACATAAATTTGGCCTGTGCTGCCCATCAGGCCGGCTTGCAGTACCAAGCGCGCGGCTTCAGGAATTGTCATGAAATAGCGCACGATGTCGGGGTGCGTGACGGTGATCGGCCCGCCCTTGGCGATTTGCTCGGTAAACAGCGGCACCACAGAGCCGCTGGAGCCCAGAACATTGCCAAAGCGCACTGAAACGTAGGACGTGGCCGGGTGCTCCAGAGCCACGCTTTGCACCACCAGCTCGGCCATGCGCTTGGTGGCGCCCATGATGTTGGTTGGGTTGACGGCTTTGTCAGTCGAGATCAATACAAACTTTTGCGCACCGCACTCGCCCGCAATACGTGCGGTGTGCAGCGTGCCCAAAATATTGGTGCGAATGGCTTCAATCTCGTTGTGTGATTCCATCAACGGCACATGCTTGTAGGCAGCAGCATGAAAGAAGACGGAGGGCTTGTATTGCATGGCAATGGCACGCAGCCTGTCCAGCTCACGCACATTGGCGGTGTAGTACAGGCCCTGCATTTGCGGATGGGAGTCGCGCAGCTCCTGCTCCAGCTTGTAGACGGCGATTTCTGATGAGTCAACGCACACCAGGCGGGACACCCCCAGCCGGGCAATCTGGCGGCACAACTCTGAACCTATCGAGCCACCCGCGCCCGACACAAACACGGTTTGGCCAGAGAACAACGAGGCCAAGCCCTGCACGTTCAGCTCAACGGCCTGCCTGCCCAGCAAATCCTCGAGCTCAATTTTGCGCGGGCTGCTGCCGTCACTGCGCAGCCACTCATCCGGGCGCGGCATGGTCAGCAGCGTCAGCCCGGCCTGGGTAGATTGCAGCAATACATCGCGGCGGTCATCCGAGCCTGGGGGGCTGGCAATCAGCGCGGTGGTAGCACCGGTGGACTTGGCCATGTCAACCACCGAGCTGGGCAGGCCCAAAACAGGAATCTGATTCAAATACGTGCCCTGCTCTGCCGCCACAGGCGACGCTATGCCCACGCAATGCCACTGGGCCGAGCCTTTAAGAGCGCGCAAGGCATCGGCGGCGTCTTTGAGCGAGCCCACAATCAAAAGAGGTTTGGAGCTGTCACCGGGCGCGTTTTGTTCAGTCAGGGTACGCCAACCAGCGCGGGCCGCGCCCAGCATGACCAGCACCAGCAAGGGGTGCAACAACAACACAGAGCGTGGGAAAAACGGCACACGCAACATCAAAATAACCGTCGCCGACAGAGCCCCGGCAATCAGCACACCCCAGCCGAGCTGGCGCAACTCTGGCAAGCCAATATAGCGCCACACCTGGCGGTACACCCTGGCCGCAGCCAAACCCACCACAAAGCTGGGCAACATCCAGCGTGTACTGCTCAATGCCATCGCTTCAAAATCTTCTGGAATCTCAAAGTTAAACCGCAGCCAAAATGCAATCCACCAAGCCAGACAAACCAGCACCAGGTCGATGAGCCAAAAGGGCAGGATTTCTTTACGCAAGTTCATAAGATGGAGAAGTCAAAAAATAACAACAAAGCAGCGCTCAACCAACTTTGACAGCAGGATTGCCGCTGTAAACACCTGGCGACAGCAAATTGCAGCTGGCCACCGAGCCCGCAGACAACACCACATCATCGCCCAATACAACAGACGACAGCACGGCAGCGGCACTGCCAATCAACACACGCTCCCCGAGTTTGGCATGGCCACACACTGCCGCGCCCTGCGCAATGTGCGAAAAAGCGCCAACTTCTGCATCGTGATCAATCACCGCGCCATGGTTGACGATAACGCCCCTGCCAAGCCTGGCGGCTGGCGCCACAACAGCACGCGACGCCACAAAGCAGCCCGGGTCGAGGTGACTGAAACTTGAAACTGAAGCCGATGGATGAATCACACTGACCAGTCGCGCCATGCCCAAAGCTTGCGCTTCGGCCTGACGTGCCGTGTTGTTGCCAATCGCAATGTGAACATCTTCACCTTGCTGAACCGCATGATCTATCGCCAGAATTATTACGCCTGGCAGCAATTGCGTGACTACAGTTGGCAGGCTGCGAGCCGTGGCGACCACCCTGAGCCACTGCGCTTGCAATAACGCCGCATCCGCCACAACCCGGCCATGACCGCCAACGCCAAACACAAGCAGTGTTGTAGAGGTTTGAGGTGGGTTATTTGAGTTCATGGTGTGAAGAAAGCTGGATTTTAGGGTCACGCCACAAAAGCAGGACGAGTAAAAGTCGTACCAAGCCTACAAATCCAGGAATGATTGCAGCACCTGCAGGCCTTCTTCCCCACTGCGTTCTGGGTGAAACTGGCACCCCCAGATGTTGTCGCGCCCCACGGCTGCGCAAATTCGCACACCGTCATAGTAGGTGTCGGCCAAACGGTGCTGCTCATTAACGGGCACTGGCGCAAAAGAATGCACGAAATAAACGGCATTTCCCTCCTGAAAGCGCGACAGCGGTGTGCCAGACCATGAATCGCGCATGTCGGGCCGCACCAGTGAGCTCCAACCCATATGTGGAATTCGGTGCATAGCACCGTTAAGCGTCTGTTCAGGCACGGGTTGCACCCGACCGGGAATCAGCCCCAGGCCTGGATGTTCGCCAAATTCCTCACCCACATCAAACAGCATTTGCGCCCCCACACAAATGCCCATGAAGGGGCGTCCTGTCGATTCAAACCGTTTGACCAGATCATCAAATCCGCGTTGCCGAAGTTCGGCCATGCCTCCGGCAAAAGCACCAACACCTGGCAACACAAGCCGATCGGGCAATGTCATTATTTCGCTGGCTTGGGACACCACTGTGACCGATGCGTCGCAATGCTGCAACGCACGAACAACATTCAAAAGGTTGCCAATGCCGTAGTCAATAACAGTGACAGTCTTGTGGCTCACAGGCGAACCTCGATACCGCCCAGGCGCGCCTGGCTTTTGATGTCAGGAAGGGTGGTGCGTTTCCAGTGCAGAGCATCAGCAATCGCAATGCCGGTTGCGCCCGCTTTCACGGCATCCAGCAAGTCGGCTGGTTGGCCGTAGCCGCCGCTGGCGATGATGGGAACCTTCACCTGCGACGACACTGCCAGCAGCAATTCCGCATCAAAACCTTTGCGCGTACCCTCCTGATCAATCGACGTCAGCATGATTTCGCCAGCACCCAGCGCAACCGCACGCACGACCCAGTCAACCACATCCAGGCCGGTATGTTCACGCCCATTGTCAGTAAAAGCCTCCCATCGGCTGTCACCAGATTTGCGCTTGGCCTCGACTGACAAAACCATGCATTGGGAGCCAAAGCGTTGTGACACCTCGGTGATCAGTTCTGGCCTTGCCACAGCGGCAGTATTGATGGCGACCTTGTCAGCGCCTGAGTGCAACATCAACCGCACGTCGTCCAATGAGCGAATGCCACCGCCCACAGTGATGGGCACAAAAATCTGGTTGGCGGCTCTTTTGATGATTTCGGTCAGGTTGTTGCGCTGGTACAGGCTGGCCACAATATCCATGAAAACAAGTTCGTCGGCGCCCTGACGGTAATAGTCAAGCGCATGGGCATGGGGGTCGCCAACAACACGCAAGCCTTCGAGATGAATTCCCTTGATGAGGTTAGGGCCCTTGATGTCAAGCCGGGGAATGATCCGAATACCAGCCAAAATAAAACTCGCTCTTCAATTTTTATGCCTACAGCAGGCTTTTTAACAAACGCAACAGAGCCGATTTTCAGCATTAACCACGTATGAGCCAATTATCTGTGAATTTATTTGCGAATTGAACGCCTTGATGCAGCGATAAAGATGTGGTCTTGCTACCTGCTTGTATAGTTGTCTCACAAAATCAGGCGAAGCAGATTCATGACTCAGCAGTTTCAAAATGTATTGGTGACAGGCGCAGATGGCTTCATCGGGTCGCACCTGGTTGAGGCGCTGGTCGGTCAAGGCAGAAAAGTACGCGCCATGGTTTTGTACAACTCGTTTGGGCGACACGGCTGGCTTGACACCCTGCCGCAGGCATGTCGCGACAACATAGAGCTTGTCATGGGCGATGTACGTGACCCGTTTTCAGTACGTGAGGCGGTGCGCGGTTGCGACGCGGTCATGCATTTGGCGGCATTGATCGCCATTCCATACTCTTATGCCGCGCCTGCTTCCTATATTGACACCAATGTCACAGGGACACTGAACGTGGTGCAGGCGGCAAGGGATTTGAATGTCGGCAAAGTCGTACATACATCCACCTCAGAGGTGTATGGGAGCGCGCAGATCGTGCCCATTTCTGAGACCCATCCGCTGGTTGGGCAATCGCCCTATTCTGCAAGCAAGATTGGTGCAGATCAGATGGCCTACAGCTATCACTGCTCTTTCGGCACGCCCGTGGCCATCGCCCGGCCTTTCAACACCTATGGCCCACGGCAAAGCCTGCGTGCCGTGCTGCCCACCATCATGCTTCAAGCATTAAGCAATCAGCCCGCATTGCGGCTTGGTGGACTGTTGCCGACAAGGGATTTCAATTTTGTGGCAGACACTGTTTCAGGACTCATCGCTGTGCTGGACAGTGCCAATGCCGTTGGACAGGTGATCAACATAGGCAGTGGCTACGAAATTTCTATCGGGGACTGTGTCAAACTCATCGCTGAAATCACTGGCAAGCCGCTGGATGTCGAGATGGAGCAAAGCCGGGTGCGCCCGGAAAACAGCGAAGTCGAGCGCCTGGTGTGCGACCCCGCCAAAGCGAAATCCGTTTTGGGCTGGCAGCCCAAACTTGCCGGGCGCGAGGGCCTGAAGACCGGCTTGACCCAGAGCCTGCAATGGTTCGCAGATCCTGAGAACCGCAAGCATTACCATGACGTCCATCGCTACACCATCTGACGTCATTGCCGCAGTCGGGCGGGTGGTTGGCGACGAGGCACGTCCCCTGGCCTTGCATGAACCACTTTTTCAAGGCAATGAAAATGCCTATGTCAAATCCTGTATTGACGAAGGTTGGGTGTCCTCTGTCGGTGGTTTTGTTACCCGGTTCGAGCACGAACTGGCTGACTATTGCAACGCCGCACATGCCGTGGTCATGGTCAATGGCACTTGCGCCATTCATGCTGCTTTACTGTGCGTGGGCGTTAAACCGGACGACGAAGTCCTCATCCCGGCGCTGACCTTTGTGGCTACGGCCAATGCGGTGATGCACGCTGGTGCTGTGCCGCATTTTGTAGAGGTTGAAGAAACGTCATTGGGCGTTGATCCTTTGGCGCTGCGGGAGTATCTCGACCGCATCGGTTTGAGGAAAAATGGGCAGACGATCAACAAAGTCACGGGCCGCGTCATTCGTGCGCTGATGCCTGTCCACATATTTGGACACCCATGTCAGATGGGGCAACTCAGTGCCATAGCAAATGACTGGCATCTCGAACTAGTGGAAGATGCCACAGAAGCGCTGGGCTCGCAACAGGACGGCAAACCTGTGGGCTTCCGTCACACGGCTGTTCTGAGTTTTAACGGGAACAAAATTATCACGACTGGCGGTGGTGGTGCCGTTATCACGCAGAGTAGTGCGATTTACCAGCGTCTGAAGCATCTGACTACAACTGCCAAATTGCCTCACGCGTGGGCATTCATGCATGACGAAGTTGCCTACAACTACCGCATGCCAAATATCAATGCGGCGCTCGGCTGCGCCCAGTTGGAGCAGCTTGAGCACTTTGTAGCGGCCAAGCGTGCATTGGCATCCGCTTACATGCAGGCCTTCAGCGGCATGCCGGGCATGCGTGTCTTGCCTTCCCCGCCCGGCACGCAAAGCAACTACTGGCTGGTGACTTTGCTTGCCGACCATGCCAATGAGTCATGGCTAAACACAACTTTGCAAGCGCTGCAAGACGCAGGATTGATGTGTCGCCCAGTCTGGCAGCCCTTGCATCTGCAGCCCATGTATCGCCATCATCCGCGCAGCGACCTTTGTCTGACTGAATCGCTAGCGCAGCGCATCATCAGCCTGCCGTCAAGCGTCAAGCTAGGTCTTCCGCTTTTGCCTGCAGCACAACCATAAAAATTAACCTATGCAGAAATCAACACCCGAACTTCCGTTGCTGGTTGACGCAACACACAACAAATTGCTGGAAGATGAGCCTGTCATTCGAGCCATGCAAATCGTTGATCAAATGCAAGCAAAAATCGCGCTGGTGGTCGACGACGAAGGCAAGCTTGTCGGTTCAATTGTTGATGGTGACATCCGCCGTAGCCTTTTGCGGGGTCACAACCTGCAAACGCCTGTGCATGAGGTGATGCACAAAGACCCCTTTGTGCTGCCGATCCACTCGCCGCGTCAGAAAATTCTGGAGGCGATGCATATCCTTGAAATCAAGCAGATTCCGCTGGTCAATGCCGAAGGCTCGGTCATAGGCATTGCGGTTCATGATGTTCTGCTGGGATTGCAGCACACGGAACGCCCCAACCATGTGGTGATCATGGCAGGTGGTAAAGGCAAGCGCCTTATGCCAATCACGCAAGACATTCCCAAACCCATGGTGCCGGTAGGCGGCAAGCCTATTCTGGAGTGGATTTTGCTACGCCTGACCCACTACGGGTTTCGTCATTTCACATTTGCCGTTAATTACCTCGGTCACATGATCGAAGACTATTTTGGCGATGGCAGCGCTTTCGGCTGCCATATCCATTACGTGCGAGAAAAAGAATTTTTAGGGACTGCGGGCGCCCTGTCGTTGGTGGATTCCGCTCAAGCGCATCCGATTTTGGTCATGAATGGCGACATTCTGTCCGGAATCGACTTTCGTGATTTGGTGGACTTTCATGCCACTGGCAACTACATCGCCACAGTCTGCGCACGAGCGCATCGCATAGAAGTGCCGTATGGCGTTATTGAAATGCAGGGCGGCTGCTTGCACGCGATTGTGGAAAAACCTGTTTACGACAGCCTGATAAGTGCTGGCATCTACGTTCTTAACCCACAAGTTTTGCCCCGCATTGCCCCTGCAACAGTGCTTGACATGCCAGACTTGCTGTTGTCTCTGGTGGGCGATAGCCATAAAATCGGGGTTTTCGTCCTTGAAGACGAGTGGATCGATGTCGGTCGGCATGATGACCTGGAGCGCGCCAAGCGCAACTTCGCAAATCAATATCTGGACAAGTTATGAACAAGGTGTATGTGGTCGTTGGCGCGGGATTCCGGGGGTTTTGCGACTGCCTGCAGCTGCTCAAAGAGCCCGGTGCCAAGGTTTACATAGTTGACCGGGAGCCATTTTTCGGAGGCATCTCCTACTCGGGCACCATTCATGGTTTTGCGGTGGACAAAGGCGTGCATATGTTCGACTCCATCCCCAAGGATCTGGCGGACAACGTGTCAGAAATCATGGAAGGTCACGTTCGCGCGATTGAATTCGTGTCAGTCAGCGCGTTTAACGGTCAATTGACTGATGGTTTTGCCTTGCCAGACCTGTCGTCACTCCCCTTGGCAACCAAAGAACTGATCACGCAGGAATTACAGGCTCTGTCTGGTAGTATCGCAACAGAAAAAGCGCCCAAAAACCTCTTGGAGCTTTTAGAAAACCGATATGGAAAAACGGCTGGCGGCGTTTTTGCAGCGATTTTCAAGAACATCTATAACCTCGATGCCGATCAGGCGCAGCCAGACGCGATTTCCAAGACATCGCTGGGACGTCTGAAGTATTTACCGGATGAGGACATGCTGGCGCTCAAGGCATCAGACCCGTTTCTGGACTCGGTGCTTGCAGCACGGCGCAAGGCGCTGGGCAAGGTGGATGAGCTTGTCTCAATTTACCCCGATACCGGTGAAGCGATGCGTGGCTGGTGCGTTCGCGCTCAAAAATGGCTTGAAGCCAAGGGCGTCACCATGTGCCTGGGTGAAAACATCCTGTCAATGACCGAATCAGGCGAAAAGATACGGCTGACCACTGACAAACACACCATAGATGCCGACAAAATCATTTGGACAAATGACAACACGCAGGCCTTGTCGTCGATGCTGGGCTTTGATTCGGATGCCCGAAACTACGTGTCGGGAACGCCCATGCTGTTTGCTACTCTGGTGACCAAAGCGGCGCACATCAAGAATTTCACGTATCTGCAAAACTTTGACCCCAACGGTATCACCTACCGGACAGCATCTGCCGGCATCTACAGCAACCAGATTGATGCGCAAGGCAACAGCTTTGTCACCTGCGAATGCCCCACACCTATGGATTCAGAGCGTTGGGCAAAGTCCGCAGAAAGCTACCACGATATCTGGCAGGAATGCAAAGATTTAGGCATTGTGAGCGCAGATGCTGAACTCATCAATCACGCCATACTTCGGCTGCCTTCGACCTTCAAGGTGGCGAAAGTGGGTTTTGATGAGAAAGTTGCAGAGTTCAGACAAGAAGTTTCCAGGCGTATGCCGGGCGTGATTTTTCGTGACCCCAAGCCGTTTTTTCGACGCGATATTTACCTGGACTCCTTCAAAATACCGGAGCTGGTTGCTGCATGAGCGTTGTGCATGACTACACCGGGCACTGGGATGAAAAATTCAGCAGTCGTGCCTGGGGTCGGTATCCACCTGAAGATCTGGTTCGATTCATGGGTCGCCGCTTTCGAGATGCAGACCGAAAATTAGTGCGCGTGCTTGAAGTCGGTTGCGGCCCAGGCGCCAACATCTGGTTTTTACACCGGGAAGGGTATGCCGTCCACGGGATTGACATTTCCCAGACAGCCATTGATCTGGCAGCTGCGCGACTAGCAACTGAAAATATCGGCCTTCACAGCCCTGCTGCTGATCTTCGTGTCGGTAATTTCAGTAACTTGCCTTGGCCAGAAGCGCATTTCGATGTCGTGGTGGATGTTTTTGCACTTTATGCCAATACGCTGGACGTGATCTCGCAGGCGCTCAGTGAGATTGACCGCGTCCTCAAATCCGGCGGTTTGCTGTACACCAAACTCTGGGGCACGCACACCACGGGCTTCGGTCAGGGTTTAGCACTCGAACCCGGTACATTCGATGCAATTCGGACTGGCCCGTGCGCAAGTATGGGCGTCACGCACTTTTTTACCCGTGAAGAAATCAAAACCGTCTTCGGCAAATTCTTTCAGCCAATAGCCGTCGACCTTGTGTTGAGGGAAGATTCGACAGCAACACAACAGATTGAGGAATTTCACTGCCAGTTCGTCAAGCGCGCAAGGTGACATGCTCGTTATTTGCTTTGTCACACTGAGCCGATCTGACTATGCCAGCATGCGTCCAGTTGCGCTCGCAGCTTTAGCCGATGCAGACATTGATGCGCGAATCGTGGCGGGTGGCAGCCATTGCCTGAAGCGCTATGGCAATACCATCGAGCAGATTCAGACAGACGGACTGCCCGTACATGAGGTTGCCCGGTTCCTGAACGAAACCGATGACAGCCCCACTGAGTTGGCTTCAGCGTACGCGCGCGCCGTTGCAGAGTTTGTACGAATCTTCTCGCAACAAAAACCCGACCGTATTTTTGTCATCGGTGATCGCTGGGAAATGCTTGCTGTGGTTTCGGTAGCCTCCATGCTGCAAATCCCCATCGTGCATCATTCTGGTGGCGACATCACCCAAGGCTCGGCGGACAATCAAACGCGTTACGCGCTCACCACGTTGTCCCACCTGCATCTGGTTGCCCTGCCACAGCATCGTGACCGGTTGATACGTATGGGCGAAGAAGAATGGCGCGTGACCACAACGGGCGAGCCAGCACTGACTGCACTGGCTGACTACGCCGCTGCAGTACCTGACATCCGGGCTCATTTGAGTCTCACGCAGAACGAGCCTTTTGTGCTGGCAACTTTCCATCCGACCTCGTTTGACACGCATTTGCCTCAAGCGCAGATCGACATATTCTTGCAGGCACTGGATACGATTACCTGCGCTATCGTGCTGACCGCTCCCAACCCGGATGCAGCAAGCGAGCTTTTTTTGGCGCGCTACAAGCGCTTTGCGGCCACGCGACCGCGCGTGCAGTTGCGTGAGAGTCTGGGCAGCAACGCCTACTACGCCGCCATGGCCGAGGCTACGTACATGGTTGGAAACTCGTCCAGCGGCATGTGGGAAAGTAGCAGTTTCAAGCTGCCTGTGGTGAATATTGGGCCACGTCAGCAAGGGCGGATTCATGGCGACAACGTGGTCAACTGCGCACTGGCGTTTACCGAAATAATGAAGGCCATCGCCCAGGTGGAAGATTCAGCTTTTCGAGCCAAACTCAGCGGCGCAAACCCCTACGTTAACCCTCTGACCTTGGCGCTGATATTGGATTGTCTGCGACAACCGCACGATCGCGACAAACTGCTTGCCAAGCGCTTTGTCGATCCACTGAGCCTGCGCTAGCGACATGTACAGGTTAATCCCCGCGAGTGACCGCGAAAGCTGGAAAAATGCGCTTGCACTTGTTGGCGAGGTTGACGCCACCTGCCTGCCTGACTACCACCTGGCTTACTCGTTGCGCGTACCTGACTCGACAGCACTGTTGTGGCATTTTTCGCTAGATGATCAACACCTGGTCTATCCCTTTTTGATGAGTCCTGTAACGCTGGACGGCGTGGCAACTGGCCACCATGACATCAGCAGCGTTTACGGTTATACCGGCCCTTTGGCTACAACCACCGATTCTGGCTTTTTGCGTCATGCATGGAAAGCCTTCGACGAGTACGCTGTCGATCAGCGCGTGATAGCGGAGTTCATCCGCTTCAGTCCCTTCAATCGCAACGAGTACCTTGCACACCCAGAAGTCCTGGTACTCGCTAACCGCGAACTCGCAGTCTCTGAACTGCCAGCCACTGTCAATGAATTCCATGAATCACTGAGCCCCAAGACCCGCAATATGCTGCGCAGGGCAGCGCGTGCAGGTTTGAATGCGCAGGAACTGGAACTTGCAGTCCATTTGCCGGAATTCCGGGCGCTCTATGCTCAGACCATGCGCCGCAACGGGGCGCCCGAATTCTTCCATTACGACGACGCCTACTGGGCTCACATGCTGGCCTTGATGCCAAACGGCATCCGCCTCTTCGGCACTTTTTCTGACGGGAAACTGGTAGCCGCATCGATAGGCCTCGTGCACGGCCAGTCTGGCCTTTACCACCTGGGTGCGAGCTTGGTCGAGAATGCAAAGCTCGGTGCGAGCAACCTGAGTTTGTATGCCATGTCCTGCGGTTTGCTCGCCAGCGGCGTGACGTTCCTCAACATGACTGGCGGGCGTACCGTGGCAGACAACGACCCACTTTTATTGTTCAAAAAAAGCAATGCCAACAGCTTTGCTGCCTTTCATATCGGCAAGCGGGTCATTGATATGCCCGCGTACAATAATCTCGTAGAGTCCTGGAAGCATCATCACGGGATGCCACCCAATCTGGAAAAAATAATTTTTTGGCGAAATTGAGCAAGGGCAAGCATGGATTTCGTATCAAAACAGTTTGACTTTCGACCAGGAGAACGCTGCATCGTTATCGGCGAAATTGGCGTGAACCACAATCGTCAAGAAGACATGCTGTTTCGACTGATTGATGAAGGCATTGCAGCTGGGCTCGACATCATCAAGCTGCAACGCTTCAAGGCCGAAGAAGAAATCGCATCTTTTGCCCCCTCCACCAATTATCAAAAGAACGCTGGCAGTGGAGATGGTCAGCTAGAGATGGCGCGAAAGCTTGAATTACCAGACGAATGGCTGATGAAAGCTTTTGATTACTGCAAGGAGCGCGGTGTCGGTTTTTTATGTACGGCCTTTGATCACAGCAGTGTGGATTTTCTGGCTGACCGACTGGGCTGCAAAACGGTCAAAATTCCTTCTCCAGAAGTCAGCAACAAGCCGCTGTTGCAGCACATGGCTCGCAAGTTTGATGGCCTACTGCTCTCTACCGGCGCCAGTTACCTGGGCGAAGTGGCGAACGCCATCGACTGGATGACTGAAATTTCGCCGCGGGAACTGGCGGTGATGCATTGTTTGTCTGAATACCCTGCTCCTGTAGAGCAAGCCAACCTGCATGCCATGGTCAATATGCGCAAAGCCTTCAATGTGCCGGTTGGTTACTCAGACCACACACCGGGTCAGGTTGTAGCCGTTGTTGCAGCCGGTTTGGGCGCTGCCATGATTGAAAAACATTACACACTGGACAAGAACCTGCCGGGTCCTGACCACAAAGCATCGCTCGATATCGCTGAGCTTCGTTCTTTTGTCACTGCGGTGCGCGAGGCCAGTGCCTGCCTTGGGGATGGCGTGAAACGACCGGTAGCCGCCGAGATAGCCAACCGTCCTCTGATTCGAAAAAGTGTGGTCTGTGTGTTACCTGTGCTAATTGCCGGTACACCGATTACAGCCAGCATGCTTAGCGTAAAACGCCCTTGGACACCTGGGGCTGTCGAGCCTTTTGAAATTGACAACATCATTGGACTTACCCTGCGCCGCAACAAGCAATACGATGAAGCCATCCTCTGGTCAGACTTTCATTAGCCCACGGATTCTCTGCATCAGCCTGGGAAGCATCGGCAAGAGACACCTGCGCAACGCCCGTAGCTTGTTGCCCAAAGCACATATTGCGGTTTGGCGTCAGCACACACAAAGCGATGTTGTGCCGGAAGGTGCAGACGAAGTTGTTCAAAATCTCCAGGCAGCACTGGCGTTTGCACCCGACGCGGTGCTGATATCTTCACCCGCCAGCGAGCACATTTCCAATGCCCGTCCTTTTGCACAAGGAAACGTGCCCGTGTTTGTGGAAAAGCCCTTGGCGGCAAGCAGTGAAGATCTGAAAGATTTCTCTGCACTGAGCGCCGCATCACGAGGCTTCATGATGGTGGGTTATGTGCTGCGCTTTCTTCCTGCACTGCAAGCGATAAAAAAACACCTCCAGGAAGGCCTTCTGGGTCAGGTTCATACGGCACGTATTGAAGTTGGCCAGTATCTGCCCGACTGGCGACCGGGAGGAGATTATCGAGAAAACGTGAGCGGCCAGCGAAAGCTGGGAGGTGGCGTACTGCTGGAATTAAGCCACGAAATTGATTACGCAACGTGGTTATTTGGTTGGCCGCAGTCTGTCATGTGCAGTGCTGCTCGCTTGAGTGCGCTGGAGATCGATGTAGAGGATTCAGCTCACCTGTTGATGGAGTACCCGGACAAACGGGTCAGCCTGCAGCTGGATTTTTTGCAACGTGTCGCAACCATGGCGGTACAGATTGTTGGTAGCAAGGGCACATTGATGGCCGATCTCATCCAGGAAGAACTTCGATTGATCGATCCCGCCCATCCGACCGGACGACCTTTAGCCAGCGCCAAACTGCCCAACGGTAACGATATCTACCTGCGGCAGTTCGATTTTTTCTTTTCCAAAGCGATGCCCGGCTACGCACATGTCTACGAACAGACACACGACTTTTGCGAATGGGCAAGCATAGATCACTCTGAAAAAGTCCTAAAGCTGGTAGACATCGCCAAGCAGTCCAGCGACAGTGGCACAAGGCAGCAGGTTTCTTTCAGAAAAGAACTATGACCGCAACCGCTTTCATCTTTGCACGCGGAGGCTCCAAAGGCGTCAAGCACAAAAATATTTACCCAGTTGCTGGCAAACCCCTGATCGCCCACAGCATTGAGAGCGCGCTGGCCAGCAAATCAGTGAGCCGCGTTGTGGTGTCAACCGACGACGCACTGATTGCTGACGCCGCGCGCACTTGCGGTGCAGATATTCTTGAACGCCCAGCCGAGCTGGCTGGTGACAGCACGCCTGAGATCATGGCTTGGCGTCACGCCATAGACAGTTTCCCGGCACTGTTCACAGGTTCCAGGGCTCAGCCCTTCATTTCTCTGCCAGCCACCTCCCCCTTGCGAGCACCTGAAGATGTGGATGCAGCGCTCGCACGCTTTCACAGCCACCCTTGCGATGTGCTTTTCGGCATCAGCCCTGCGCACCGGAATCCGTACCTGAACATGGTGACCATCGACGAATGCGGGTTGATCAAAATTGCCGTCTCAGGCTCTGCTGCCGTGCGGCGACAAGATGTACCAGAGATGTACGACGTGACGACCTGCGTGTATGTCGGTGATGCGGCGTACCTCCAATCCTGCACACGACTGATGCAGGGCCGTGTTGGCTACGTCATCATCCCGCCCGAGCGTGCGCTGGACATCGACACCCCCTACGATATTTACCTGGCCGAGCTGTTGCTCAGTAGCCCCTATCTACCCACTGACAAGGCTCAGTCATGACTCAAAACGTTGCGGCGATAACCGGGGGTGCGGGTCACATTGGCCGCGCAATCGCACTTAAGCTTGCCGGCAGAGGCGTGCAGGTTGCCGTGCTGGACAAGAGCAGAGATGCAGGCCAGACTTTTGTTGCGGAGCTCAAAGCGCAACACCCCGGCGCCCACCGCTTTTTTGAGGTCGACCTGATGTCGCCAGAGTCCTTCGTCGAAATCCATGACCTCATCAAGCAGGACTTCGGTCAACTCGATTATCTGGTGAACAACGCCGCGTTCTACGACGATACGCCCGGCTGGGGCGTGCCCTTCGCACAAGAAGGCTATGAGGCCTGGCTCAAAGTGATGCGCGTTAATCTGCTGGCGCCGTTTTTCTTGACCCAGGCACTGCATCCGCTGCTTGTAAGGTCAGGCGACGCATCTGTCGTCAACATTGGCACCATGTACAGCGCAGTCGGACCTGACTGGAGTCTGTACGAAGGCACAGACATGACCAATCCTGCTGCCTACTCGGCAAGCAAGGGCGGCCTTCTTTCGACCACACGGTGGTTGGCGACGGCGTTAGCACCCAAGGTGCGGGTCAACATGGTGTCGCCCGGCGGCATTGAGCGCGGACAAAATCTGGAATTTCTCAAGCGATACAACAAGCGTACGCCTTTGGGCCGCATGGGTACGGAGCATGACATTGCTGGCATGGTGTCGCTGCTGTTGTCACCGGAAGGTGCCTACATCACTGGGCAGCACATGCTCATTGATGGAGGTTGGACTGCATGGTGACCAAGGCGCAAGCTAATACACTCAAAGCCTACGATGCCATAGCACCGCTGTACGCAGATTATTCGGACAAATACCAAAACTACCTGAACGCTGTGGATCAGTTGGTCATAGCTCGGTTGACACCCAACATGCGTCTGCTGGATATCGGTTCAGGCGATGGCCGCAGATTGCACAAAATTGCATCTCACCACAGCCTCACTGATGTGGTTGCCGTTGAACCCAGCTCGAAAATGATGGCTTTGTGTCGAGAAAGTACCGACTTTGCCGTACATCAACTTTTCGGCGACGAACTGGATAAGCTGCCTGAAAAGGACTTTGACGCCGTCACGGTACTCTGGAATGTATTTGGTCACATGCCCGATTCGATCGTGCGCCTGAAAACACTGAGCCTGATCAAGACCAAGCTGAAACCAGATGGCTTTTTACTACTGGATGTTAACAATCGGCACAATAGGACAGCTTATGGTCGCTGGAATGTATTCAAGCGCCGGATGATTGATGCTCTGGCATTTGACGAGAAACGCGGCGATGTGAAGTACCAGTGGACGATCGGTGAGGCGTCCATTCCCTCAACAGGCCATCTGTTCACACCAGAGGAAATGGCCAGTCTTTTCAAACAAGCCGGTTTCAGGATTGCAGAGCGCTGGTCGGTGAACTACACCAACGGAAAAGTTTCAGACTCGCCTTTCGATGGCCAGTTGTTCTTTCGTCTTCAACTTGCCTGAATCAGCAGATCGCCATCTTATGGATTAAATACCGAGTGGCGCAACTTCCATTGACCATCCTCAAATTTCCACAGATGAGGCGAACGGAATTCATCGCAGAGTTGGTCAAAGTAAGGGCGCGTCATGATGGGTTGCTTGAATTTTGAGACTATTTTTGAGCCAAACTCATTTTCACGAATTGACAGGTATTCGAACAATTCTTTCTCAAAGCGCGCCGGGTATTCGCCATCAAACTTGCGAACCAGAGCCACACCTTCCTCTCGATTAATGTCGCCAGAACGTACTTCCTGCGAGGCATCATAGGTCGCACGACCGATCCCAAATTTTAGAAACGTTGTGTAGTAATGCAGGTCATCCATCTTGTCGTCGATGGAGTTGTACTTGGAGTAAGTACCCAGCGTACGCTCTGGCGCAGCCTGAAAACCACCATGCTCTACAGCGTAATAGTAGGCACTTTGTGGATGCCACTTAACGTAGTGTCCCAACCAATGCACCTCAATGCCCTTGTCCTCGCACAGTTGCGGATCAATTGGCATGTAGGGCTCAAAGTCCTGCTTCCTGAAACCGAAGTCTTCCTTAAGTTCCTTGAACGAGGTGCCGCCAAGGTACACATCAGAATCGCTTGACATGGTGAAGTATTCAAACTCCTTCATGTCACGTCGTGAACTCTCGTTATGGGCAGAAGGATTGCCATATTCAGCACCACTTTCCCCATAAAAAATCAGCTTGATGTCGTGCATGGCTGCCATCTTCGCCGCCAAGTGCCGTTGACCAATGATGAATGGCTGAAACGGGTGTAACAGACGTTCGGTAGACAGGCGGGTCAGCAAGCGGTGAATCCGGCCATTGGGCGTCACCAGCTCATTGTCAAAACCTGCATGAATCCAGGACTGAAAATTCTTCCAGCCCCAGTCTGTGTAAATATGTGGTGCCCAAGTCACGGTTAATGGCGTCATGCCATATTTGTACTTCAGCAGATGGGCCTGCATAAAGCTGTCTTTACCGCCTGAACCAGGCACAAGGCAATCATAGTGCGCCCCATTGCTGCGGTGCTTGTCGAGCAACGCCATCAACTCTTTTTCGCGCTCATCCCAGTTGATAGACTGCTTCCAGTCTTTGACACGGCAGGCATCGCAGATACCGTCTTCAAAGGCGATAACTTCCTTCTTGGTTTCCCGTGTGTGCTTTTGCTCAATGGTCGAATTTGGACGCTGATTGGAGATCACGCAGGTTTTGCAGAACTCCACGTTGCTGGGTAATCCGTAATAAGCCTCATGTGGTGAGTCGGTTTCAAACTTGGCGTGGTCGCTCATTCATAGCTCCAATGTGCAACCCGCAGGACAGGTGCAACTTATTTAAAATAATTTCAGCAATTTTAAGCGCGGCAGGTTCTGTTGGCAGTACGCGGATGATCTGAGCCAACACCTTCGCGAAACCCGCCTCATCACCAAGCGCATGTCCAATCTCTTGGTGCAAATCAGCCATGCAGCGACTGCCCCAGGCGACGCCCATTGCGGCCAATGGCAAGTCAGTATGCATTGTGGACTCCAGTTGCAGAACACGCCGGTGCAACAACGCAGCCTCAAGTGCTACCGTGGTGGTTCGCGCCAATAGCAAATCAGTATTTGCCAGCAACTCATGCAGGTCGCAATCAGCAGCTAGAAACGCATCCGTGCGATCAACCAGCCAATCCTCGTATAAAGCGCGATCCTGCGAAGGATGTGGACGAACAAGATAAGCACAGCCATTGGCAATGGCTGCGTTGTAGCAAGCTTCAAGTTCGGCCAAGGTTTCAGTTTCAGTCTTGAAATGCGAACACTTGAAATTGGCGTCCCACCACGCAGGCATATCGGCATGCAGCACAGTCTTGCGATTACCAACAAGAGGAAAATGCCTTGCCATCCAAGCTTCATCCACATCTTGAGTTGGAACCTTGATTCGGTCAAACGCAGGATTGCCAGTACAAAAGAAGTTGCTGATTGCAGCATCCACGAGGCCATCTGCCACAAACATGTCGCGGGCAGTTTCGTTCAGGAAAGTAATGTTCTGCGCAGCGATCAGATAGTCGCCAAGGCCAGTGAACAGATCGGTCATTGCCAGGCTTCCAAGACCTCTCTGATTGGCTACTGCAAGTGCTGCTGCTTCACTGCGAGGCGAGTTTGTTGTGACAACAAAATCAGGCTTCAAATTGTCGAAGATACGCGCCATCACCGTTAGCGGGGAAAAAGCCTGCCGACCTCTTTTCGCCATCAGATCTGACGCTGTTGCTTCGCCGTAGCGAATGACCAAGTCTTGATAGCAAAGCCCAAGATAAGCGACCGAATCGCCATAGTCTGCGCCTGAAGTCGTCGAGTGATGCTTCCGGGCAAGCTGCTCGCCCCAGGCAAGCGCATCAACATCTTGCAGAGGATCCAAAAAATCCTTGAAACCGAGGGTCTTAACCCCTCTGGACTGGAGCATGCCTGTGGCCGCTGGAAGAGCCAGAACCAGCACATCAAGCAGACCATCAGCGCACGCTTGACTCTGCCGCAATGCCTGTACGACGGGGTAAATCATGTGCGCATGACCTCCACCGTAAGTCACGAATAGCAACCGTTTTGGCGAAGAAGGCGCTTTAATCACGCTCAGAAAAAATCGACATATTTGCGAAATTCTGCAGACGACACCTGCAATTGAAGCTCATCGACCTCTGTCTGCTTGACTTGTGAAAACTCAGCCACAAAAGCATTCCCCAGCCCCTTGCAGAGTACCTCGTCAGCTTCCAGCGCATCAAGAGATTCAGTCAGTGAAGCAGGCAGCCGCGCAATGCCGCGCGACTTGAGTTCGGCCATCGTTAGCTGGTAGAGGTTGTCATTGCAGGGCTCGCCCGGATTCAACTTGCGGCGGATGCCGTCCAGCCCGGCGTGAATGATGGCTGCAGTGAGTAAGTAAGGATTGCTAGAGGCATCCGGTACACGCAGTTCCAGCCGACCGCCAGGGCCACGCACGAACGCGGTTCGGTTATTGGCGCCGTACGCGATGTTGATAGGTGCCCAGGTCGCACCTGAACGTGAACCGCGCGAGACCAGACGCTTGTAAGAATTAACGCATGGCGCAGCAATGGCTGTCAGTCCACGTGCATGCGCCATCAAGCCGCCGAGAAAGTGGTACGCCAGGGTACTCAGACCCAAACCGCGTTTGTCAGATGCATCCTCAAAGACGTTGTCACCGAATTTTTTTCCCGCCGACATGTGCATGTGCAGGCCACTGCCAGAACGCTCGGCAAAAGGCTTTGGCATGAAGGAGCACAGCATGCCGTGTTTTTTGGCGATCGCTTGCGCTGCCATTTTGAAATAGGTCAGGTTGTCCGCCGTGCGCAGACCGTCGGCGTAGGTGAAGTTCATCTCGAACTGGCCGTTCGCGTCTTCGTGGTCAATCTGGTAAACGTCAATACCTGCCGAGTCGAGTGCGGCTCGTAACTCCATCAAGAAAGCGGAGACGGACGATAAGTGTCGAAAATCGTAGCAAGGCTTGTCCAAGGATTCAGAGTCGGTTGCAACGACGTAGCTACCGGACTCGTCCTTGCGTATCAGGAAAAATTCAGGTTCCAGTCCCGAGAAAAATTCCAAACCCGTGACCTCACGGAAATCTGCCAGCGCTTTTTTGGCGATCACGCGCGAATCCAGTGCATGCGGCTTGCCCTGCACATGGCCGTCGCAGGTCACAACCGCAGTACTCGGCATCCAGGGCACGGGACGCGTATCTTTTTGATCGCCAATGGCCATGAACTCAGCACCGTGCGGCTCCATACCCATGCCAGCAATGGCAAAACCGGCAAAACCGGCTCCTGAGGTGAAGATCATGTCCTTGTGTTTGGCAGGCACCAGCTTGGCCTTGGGCCGACCGTGAATGTCTACGAACTGAGCCAAGTAGTAATCGAATTCAGTCATGTGCCGTTACCTCAGGTTTCTCTGATTTTTATTGTTGCGGGAAAAATTCTTGCAGCCACAGCTTTGTCATCAGCAGCGTGCGCAGTTGCTTGGTGTGGTTGTGCAGGCCACTGCGGTGTTCTTCGAGCATGACCTGCAGTTCATTGGCATCAAACCGGCCACCATCAGGCAGCGCCAGCACATCACGCGCCCACTGGAAAAGCGGGCCTTTGATCCATTCACCAATTGGCAAGGTCGGCATGGTTTTGGGGCGGAACACAAAGTCGTGGTCAAAGTAACGGGTAGCGGCTTCTTTCAGGAAAAACTTGCCAATGCCGTTTTTAAATTTGGAAGTGATCGGCAACCTGGCAAACATCTCGCTGACACGGTGATCCAGAAACGGCGCACGCCCTTCAATTGAAAAGCAGGCACCCATGCGGTCACCTTTGACCGAGTTGTTGCCTGGCATCAGCGAGTTTAATTCGTAAGCCGCAATTTGCTCCATCGGCTCCAGGTCTGCAAACGGTTGCACGATGTCCAAAAACTTGTCCATGGCGCGCTGTGTGTGCGGCAAAAACGCTGGGCTCATGATGCGCTGGCGGTCTTTTTCAGTGGTGTAGCTGATCAAATCAAAGTAGCTGCGCATGGAAAAGTTGGCGCGCGTCATGCTAGAGAAAAACTGCTCGTTGTGCCTGAAGCCCAACATCACCTCGTCAGGCCCGTCACCGGTAAACATGACAATCTTGCCCTGCTTGTGCGCCTGGCGTGACAGCAGGTAAAACAAGAAGAACGAGAAGTCGCCGTGCGGCTGCTCGGCATGGCGCACCACCGATTGCGCGATTTCTGGAATGTTGGCGGGCGTGATGTCCAGCGCATTCAGATTGATGTTGAGTTCTGACGCCACACGCTGGGCATAGGTGTATTCAGAAAAGCCCTTGTCTTCAATCCGCAGGCCAATCGCATCCAGCTGTGGACGGTTCCACTGCGGTACAAGGCGCGATGCAATAACGGAAGAATCCACGCCGCCACTTAAAAACAAACCACCATCCACATCAAAACGCATTTGCAGCTTGATGGCTTCATCAATGGCTTGTTCCAGTTCTTCCTGGCTGGCGTCAACGCGCTCACCGCTCAGCGGCCATTCCCAGTAACGCTGTGGCTCTGAAAATCGCCCATTGCCGTAGCGCATGAAAGTTCCAGGCGGCAGGTGGCGTATGCCTTCAAAACAGGTTTCTGGTGGTGGGCAGTAATTGAACGAGAACACGTGGCCAAGAGCCGCGTCATTAACCTTGCGCTCAAACTTGGGCAAGGCCAAAATGGCCTTCATCTCGCTGGCAAAAGCCAGGCCGCCGTCGTATTCAGCATAAAAGCAGGGCTTGGTGCCCTGACGGTCGCGCGCCAACATGCCGGTTTCGGTGCGTTGATCCCAGATAAAAAACGCAAACATGCCGACCAGGTCGTCCAGCATCTTCTCGCTCTTCTCGATCCACAGGTGTACCAACACTTCGGTATCGCAGCGCGACTTGAACTTGTAGCCCTTGGCCTTGAGCTGCTCACGCAGTTCAATGAAGTTGAAAATCTCTCCGTTAAAAACCACCCACACCTTGCCGTCGGTACTGCACATGGGCTGCATGCCGTTTTCAGGGTCCACCACAGCCAGGCGTGCGTGGCCCAGTACAGCGCGGCCTAATTGCTCTACGCCCTGCTCGTCCACACCCCGGTACTTGATGCAGTCGATCATCTTCCAGACATCGTCTGTCGTCACGCTTTTGGCGTTGACCACGCCGACTATTCCGCACATATGTGTTCCTTCAATTCTTCAAATCAATTCGGGCAATTTTGCGGCTGATCGGTGCGCTCTCGACCAGCGCTTCATCATTCGTATCTTCATCAAACACCAACTGAAAAATCGCCACCTGGTAGTCCAGGCTGGCTTTGGTTTCAGTCTCTGTCGGTTCGATCAGCATGGCTGATTTCAAGTCGCCCGGAAAGTAAACACAGCCTGCACCTACCAATGTCGGCGGATGAATGCCGTAATCAATCAGACGCTTAGCAAATTGCCGGGCCGACGTGTTGAGCTTTTCACCCGACAGCAAGGTTTCGTGTTTGCAAAACTGGTTGTAAACCGGCGGCAGCATGTGGCTCAAGCGGTGCTGCAAGTAGTTGGCATTGAGCACCGCATGCGTCGATGCCTGCCTCAAACCGGCCCCACCCATGGTGCGCAGGTAGCCATAGGCACGCAGCAACACACCCACATGGCCATGAAAGCTTTTCATCTTGCCGATGGACAAAGGCCGATCTGCATCTGGCTGCGCAACGCCGCCTTTGCGAACCACGACCGGACTGGGCAGATACGCCGCCAGCGCCGCCTTGACAGCCACCGGGCCCGCACCTGGCCCGCCGCCACCATGCGGTGTTGAAAACGTTTTATGCACATTGACATGCACAACATCAAAGCCCATGTCGCCTGGCCGCACGATGCCCATCAGTGCGTTCAGGTTGGCACCGTCGTAGTACAGCAGTGAGCCATTGGCATGCACAGCATCGGCAATCTCAACAATCTGGTCTTCAAACAAACCCAATGTAGACGGGTTGGTCAGCATGAAGGCCGCAACATCAGGTGTCAGCATGCTTTTGAGCGCCACCAGGTCAACCCGCCCTTGGATATCTGACGGAACAATGCGGCAGTCAAAGCCCGCCATGGCGGCGGACGCTGGATTGGTACCATGCGCAGAGTCAGGCACCAGCACGATGGGTCTGCGATTGTTCAAACTAGCAAAGTGCGCGCGTATGACCAGCAGCCCTGCCAATTCGCCATGCGCGCCCGCAGCCGGGGCCAGGCAACAGGCATCCATACCGGTGATTTCGCACACCATGGCTTGCAGGCGTTCGTACATTTCCCAAACACCGCCCAGCGTGTCGGTGTCTTGCAGGGGGTGCGCGTTTTCAAAGCCTGGCAAGCGCGCCAGCACGTCGTTGCGCTTGGGGTTGTACTTCATGGTGCAAGAACCCAGCGGGTACGGCCCGTTGTCAACGCCGTGCGACTCATGGCTCAGGCGTGTGAAGTGGCGCACCACATCGACTTCACTGACTTCAGGCAAACCTATGGCATGCCTGCTGCGTGCAAAAGACGGCTTCGCAGCATTTGGCTGCACATGTGAATCAGCGAACACATCGCTGGCTGCACCGGGACGATGCAGGTCGGTGATCATTTGGGAGGGCGAGGTAGCAGCCATATCAAGCACCTCCCAAACACGCTTGCGCGTGCTTTACGTAAGCTTCCAAGTCAGCCATATTTTTGGTCTCGGTCACTGCAATCAGCAAACCGCGCTTATGCCCCGCCAGCGACTCAGCCAACGGCACACCGGCAAAAATACCGAGACGCTTCATGCGCGCGCAAAACTCATCTACAGGGATTGGCAATTCAATGGCAAATTCATTGAAATGCACGCCTGTCCGTAACAGCTTGATGCCGGGCAACGCCAGCAGCAAATCGCGCAGCGCCACGGCATTGGCAGCATTGGCCTCGGCGATTTGCATGAAATTGCGTTCACCCAGGCAGGCCAGGTGCACCGCCACGCGAATGGCGTTGAGCGCCTGGTTGGAGCAGATATGGCTAGTGGCTTTGTCACGCGCCACGTGCTGCTCGCGGTCTTCCTTGACCAGCGCGTAACCCAGTTGGCCATTGAGGTCATGCACACGCCCTACCAGCCTGCCAGGCAAGTAGCGCTCCAGCGGCTTGGCACAGGCAATGATGCCGATGTAGGGACCGCCCGCCGACAGTGGCAGACCCAAAGGCTGACCTTCGCACACCACGACGTCAGCACCGAGTTGACCCGGCGCTTCCAGCCAGCCGCACAACAAGGGGTTAACGCAAACGGTCAGCAACACGCTTTTTTGTTTGCAGATTTTTGACAAGGCCGCCACATCTTCAACCACACCAAATGCATTGGGGCTTTGCAGCACAACGCCAGCCACATCATTCGCACCAAGCTTCGTTGTCATGGCAGCCACATCCACAAGCCCGGTCACCGGGTCTTGCAACACATAGTCCACCAACACGCCACGCGGCAACAGATAAGTATTGAGCACTTCCTGGTATTCAGGCCAGAGGGCTTGCGCCACCACAACGCGCCGTTTACCGGTGGCTGAACACATCATCCAACAAGCTTCTGCCAGTGCAGTTGCGCCGTCATACACCGAGCAGTTCACACACTCGCGCCCGAGCAGCTTGCCCACCAGCGTTTGAAATTCAAACAAAGCTTGCAGCAAGCCCTGGCTCATTTCTGGCTGATACGGTGTGTAGGCGGTTAAAAATTCACCGCGCGACACGATGGCATCAACCACCGCTGGAATGTAGTGCTCATACGCACCACCACCCAAAAAGCTGGCATGCGTCAGGGTGCTCGCATTCATGTCGGCCATGGCGCGCACATCGCGCATCAGTTGCCATTCACTCAGCGCTGGCGGCAGGTCAAGCTCACGTTGAAGTCGCACCTGCGCGGGGATGTCTTCAAACAGCTGCTCGACCGAATGCAACCCCATCACTTGCAGCATGGCCTGCACGTCAGATGCCGTGTGGACGTTATAGCCCACTGGCGAACCCAGAATGGATGGTTCTAAAACGGAAACATCTTGTCGTTGATTCACGTAGTTTTCAGTTTTTTTGACATGATTTACCAAGGCGATATAGCCTATAAATTATAAAGCTTGGTGATGCTGAAGATCTGCACCCTGTCGTGACAAAAGTCCTCAATTCGAGTGCTTGCCACGCAGTTGGAAAACGGTCTGCCACATGATCTTGACATCGCGCCACCAGGACACCTGCCGGGCATAGTCCAGATCCAGAGCCAGGCGCCGTTCAAACGTCACGTCAGACCGCCCGCTGACCTGTGCCAGCCCCGTGATGCCTGGCCGCACGCTACAGCGGCGCGCCCAATCCTCGGGCGAATACAGTGACTTCTGAACGGGCACATCCGGCCTGGGGCCGACCAGGCTCATGTCGCCCCGCAACACATTGATGATTTGCGGCAGCTCGTCGATGCTGGTACGCCTGATCCATTGCCCCACCCGGGTGATACGCGCATCGTTGGCATCCGTGAAGTAGGGGCCAATAGACGCCGCGTTTTTAACCATGCTCCTGAACTTGAACATGCCAAACTCGCGCCCACCCAGGCCCACCCGGGTTTGACGGAAAAACACCGGAAATCCGCTTTCAAACAGCACCGCAAGCGTGGCCAGCAACAGCACAGGCGAGAGCACTGCAAGCGCCGTCAGACTCAAGACGATGTCTGTCAGGCGCTTCATGCGGGTGCTCTGGCAGCCTCGGCCAGCTCAGCAATCAGACAGTGCGTGTGCTGCATGTCTTTGTCAACACGCACAAAGTTTCTCAAGCACAGCGCAAGCTCAGCCGCACGCAGCTCTGCGACTGCCTGCTCAAAAGTTTTTTCACCCGCATGAACGTCTAAACGGTTAAAAGTACGCGACAAGATAACCGCACCGGAACCCAGCCGGACATGCTCAGCCAGCACATCCCGCCCTGGCAGAGCCCCTTCGTCCATGCGCGCAATGCCACCAAAACCAAAGCGCAAGCCTCGCGCCTTTGCAGCCAAGGCGACCCGCTCAACATGCCCCATCAATAAGGGCTCAAACATAAAGCTGCAACCCAGTGAAAGATGCAGGTCATTGAGCCCCACAAATATTTCATTCAGTCCGGGCGTATCTATCCAGCTCTCAAGCGTGTGCAAGGCACCGGCTGTCTCCAACAGCGGCACGATAGGCACTCGACCTGCAACCACATTGGCAAATGCGCGCAACTCCTCGGCGCAGCTGAACATGGGCAGCATCAGCATGTCAGCGCCTTGGCCGATGGCCGCATCAACTTCGGCTTGACTGGCGGTGGGGTTGTCTGTCTGATAAGGGTTGACGCGCACCATCAATCGGGACTGCGTCAGCACTGCCTTGATACGACCCACATCGTCCAGATGATGGGTGCTGATAAAGGTGTCATGCCCCTTTTGCCGCGCTGCCTTGCCGTTACGCTCCAGATCCACAAACAAACGCATGCCAGGCATCTGGTCACACCTGGCCGCCAGCTGGGGCAGGTTGGTGATGGTCAAAAGGTCAATCATGGCGGGAAATGATACTTGTAAAAAAAGACATGGTTTTAGGGCAAAGCTCCAGCTGATTGTCGATTGAATTTTTCACGCAACAGCCTGCGCAAAACAGGGCTGGCAGCAACTGCGCTGCCCATCACCAGCCCAGCAAATACAGCGCAAAGAATCAGCGTCAAGCTCAGACTCAAGCCCATCAACACAGGCTTTAAAGCAACCAGTCCCGCGCTTACCAGCAAGGGCACGATGCCAGCAACCACAGGCAGCGCACCGCTGATGCTGCGACGCTCAAGCAACATCAACACCGCAGCCATAGCGACAAAAACAGCATTCAACAGCCACATCAAATGTTGCCCGGTCAAGCGCACCAGCCAGCCCAGCAACAGCAAAAGCACCAGGCCTGCGGCCATCACCCACACCGCTGTCTGCATACGCTGGTGGGTTGCCATCACCGTCAGCAGCACCGCCAGCAGCGCCTGCGGCAGTAACGACCAGATACCAATCGCGCTCCACAGCGCGATGACGTCAAGTCCGCTGCTGCTCATGCGGCCCCAGCCAAACAGCAGGCTGGCGATAGGCAGTGAAAACGTCGCCACCACTGCAATGGCAGCGCAGGCCAGAACCCAGGCAAGCAAAAAAGCCAAACCAACGGCCTGCCGTCGTGCAGGCGAATCAGGCTCGGTTCGGGTGATGGCCGGGAACGCCAGACTGGCGACCAACTGCACTGCCAGCACCAGCGGCAATTCGATCAGCTTCCAGGCGTAGTTAAAGCTGGCCAACGCACCCTCCCCCGCACCTGACGCCAAACTGCGCGCCACAAGCGGAAACACCAATAACAAACCAGACGACAGCGCCGCCCACAGCCACACGCTGGCAGGCGGCAAATCTGTGCCATCAACACCAGCCACTGTCGGGGGACTGTGCGGCAAACGCCAAGCCAGCCAGGCAAGTCGTCCCAGCATGGCGATCACCAGGCAGACACCCAAAAAACTGAGTGCTGGCATCAAAAGTCTGTCGCTGACAGCCACCACAAACAGGCCAGCTACCAGCGCCAGATTGACAACCAGACTGCCGGCATACATGCCGACAAAATCGCGCTCATGTTGCAGCCGCGTCACCCACAGCGCGGCCAGCATGGCCAGGGGCAGCACCAGAGCACTCCAGCCCAGCGCATTGGCACTGGCAACTTTCATCTCGCCCATCAGGCCGGGCGCCAGCGCCTGCACCACACTGGTTTTGAACAGCCATATCAGTACACCCAAGACAAGCCCGGCGGCGATGAGCGTGAAGGCTACTTTTTTCTGCCCAGCAGCTTGTTTTTCGGCGCTCTGTTGTGCCCAAACAGGCAGCAGAACATACGCTAAAGCGCCACTGACCAAAATACCCACCAGCAGGTCCGGCAGCGTGAACATCACGATCACCGCGTCCCCCATGCCAGTGCTGCCAAATGCAGCCGCCTGCGCTGATTCGCGCAGCAAGCCCAACACACGGCTTAGCAGCAACAAACCCAGTGAAAAAACGCCAGCGCGCAAATACATGACCCGGATTATCAAGGCTTAAACAGACCCTGATTGCAGCGATTGAGCGGGGCAACACGGTAAAAACTTAAAATCAGAGGTTTATTGCACAACCGACTGCCTCATGACTTCTGAAACAACAAGCGCACCCGCCGCACAAGACGACAACCAGCTGATGATCGAGCGGCAGGGCAAGCTGGCCGCCTTGCGCGCTGCAGGCATAGCTTTCCCTAACGACATCAAACCCGAGCACCGCGCGGAAGCACTGTTTGCCCAGTACGACGGCAAGACCAAGGAAGAGCTGGAGCCCTTGGCCGTGACCGTCAGCGTCGCAGGCCGCATGATGCTCAAGCGCGTGATGGGCAAGGCCAGCTTTGCCACGCTGCAAGACGCATCGTTTGGCCCGTCGGGTGGCCGCATTCAGGTGTACATCAACAACGAAGGTGTGGGCGAAGACATTCACAACGCGTTTAAGCACTGGGACTTGGGCGACATCGTTTGGGCCACCGGCACGCTGTTTAAAACCAAAACCGGTGAATTGTCGATTCACGCCACCGCCATCCGCCTGGTGACTAAAAGCCTACGCCCGTTGCCAGACAAGTTTCACGGCATGGCCGACCAGGAGGTCAAGTACCGCCAGCGCTATGTGGACTTAATCACCGACGAATCAGCTCGCAAGCGCTTCATGGCGCGCAGCAAGGCGGTCAGCGGCATTCGTGAATTCATGGTGGCAAACGACTTTCTGGAAGTTGAAACGCCGATGCTGCACCCAATACCGGGGGGGGCCAACGCCAAACCTTTCAAAACGCACCACAACGCGCTGGACCAGGAAATGTTTTTGCGCATTGCGCCTGAGCTGTATTTGAAGCGGCTGATTGTGGGCGGCTTTGAGCGCGTGTTTGAGATCAACCGCAGCTACCGCAACGAAGGTATCAGCGTGCGGCACAACCCCGAGTTCACCATGATGGAGTTCTACGCCGCGTGGTGGAACTACCAGGACTTGATGACGTTTACCGAAGCGCTGATACGCGACGTGGCGAAAAAAATCTGTGGCTCACTGCACCTGAGCTACGCCGACAAGCCCGTCGATTTAAGCAAACCGTTTGAACGCCTGACGATTCGTGAAGCAATCTTGAAGCACACCGATGCAGCGCTGGGCGTAGCTGCTGGCGTTGACGACGCCGTGTGGCTGCTAGAGAAGCTAAAAAAGCTTGGCTTTAACGAGCAAAAAGACCGTCTCAGCACAAGGTCACTCGCCAGCCTGCAAGTCATGTACTTTGAAGAAACGGTTGAAGAAAAGCTTTGGCAGCCAACCTTCATCATGGAGCACCCGACCGAAATATCACCGCTGGCGCGCGCCAACGACGCACGGCCTGAAGTGACCGAGCGCTTTGAGCTGTACATCACCGGCCGCGAGTTTGGCAACGGCTTCAGCGAGCTTAACGACGCGCAAGAGCAAGCCGCCCGCTTCAACGCCCAAGTCGCCGCCAAAGACAGCGGTGACGACGAAGCCATGTTTTACGACCACGACTTTGTGCGCGCCCTGGAATACGGCATGCCACCCACGGGCGGCTGCGGCGTGGGCATTGACCGGCTGATGATGCTGTTGACGGACAGCGCCAGCATCAGGGACGTGATCTTGTTTCCGGCACTGCGCAGAGAGGTTTAAAACGACTCGACGCATGCTTTTTTTGTCATTGCGGACTCGATCCGCAATCCATGAACCCGAATCCTTTCGAACGACGCAGGAGTCATGGATCCCGGGTCAAGCCCGGGATGACAGGCGAAAAGGCTATTTTTGACCTTTTTAAAGCATGTTTTGGCCTCCAGACCAATAAATACGGGCGTAAGCAGCTCCTGATTTAATAGCAAATATTATTCACTTGAAATACCTCAGCGCCTACCCCGAAAGCCTGCAACTGCAAGTCCAGCAGCTGCAAAGCCAGGACAAGCTGGGCGACATGCTGCTCAAAAAATACCCGCGTGCCCACAGTGTGCGCACCGACAAGGCGCTGTACGACTACGTGATGGCGCTGAAAAACGAGTTCTTGCGCAGCTCCGAGCCACTGTCAAAAGTCGCGTTTGACAACCGCCTGCAAGTCATCGCCCACGCGCTGGGCACCCACACCCAAATCAGCCGCGTGCAGGGCAACAAACTCAAAGCCAAACGCGAAATCCGCGTGTCGTCGCTGTTCAAGGAAGTGCCCGACGAGTTTTTGCGCATGATCACCGTGCACGAACTCGCCCACATCAAGGAGAAAGAGCACGACAAAGACTTCTACAAGCTCTGCACCTACATGGAGCCGCAATACCACCAGTACGAGTTTGACCTGCGGATGTACCTGACGCACATGGATGTGGGTGGCAAGCTGGCCTGGCCTGTGGGGTAGTTAGTTCGCATCATCAAGATTCAAAACTGGCTATACTGTACAGGTTGGCTAGTTTTAACAGGAGCAGTAGATGTTGACAGTCTCATCCATGGACGCGCAAAACCGCTTTGGGCAGTTGCTTGATACGGTTCAGCGCGAGCCGGTCACGATTACCCGGCATGGCCGCACGGCGGCGTTTATCGTGTCGCCGCAAGACATGGCGGACTTGCAGGACGTCAAAGCCAAGCGCACGCAGGCCGTGCAGTGGTTTGAGGCTTTTTTTGCTCAAGCGGAAGTCGCGAAAAGCAGCGACATGCGCGCAGCAGCCCGGCAGTTGACCGATGCTGAAGTGGTGAGAATGGTCAAAGAACTCAGGTAATTGAGTTTTGAGCTTGCTCAATCGCGCAGTTTTTGACACCAGCACATTGATCAGCGCCGTGCTGCGGCCATCTTCTGTGCCGCGTCAGGCCTTTATGTCTGCTCTTGGCAGTCATACCTTGTATGTGTCACCAGAAACGCTTGGCGAGCTAAAAGGGGTGCTGCTCAGACCCAAGTTCGACACGTATGCCAGCCCAACCGAGCGCGCCGAGTTTTTTGCCAGATACAAGCAGGAAACAACGCTTTTAGCACCCGATGCACAAAGCGAACAGACAGCCGAGGGCGCGTGCCGCGACCCGAAGGACTGCAAATTTCTGGCGCTTGCGATGGCCTGCAATGCAGGCGTTTTGGTGTCAAGCGACGAGGACCTCTTGAGCCTCAAAACCTGGCAAGGTACACAAATCGTCAGTCCCGCTGCCTTTTTGAGCCGCTCCGTTCACTGACACTTCAGTCCAATGGTTCTAGTCATTTCAAGACGCTATTTATTTAATAGCTGCTTGCGCACGTATCTATTGGTCTAGAGGCTGATTTGATGGGTAAAAATGCCCGGCGGTCTCAACCTCCAAGTGCAACAGCAGGAAGTTTAAGCTGCTTGGCCCAGTAGGCCTTAAAGTCAAACTCACCCTCCGGCAAGAACAGCTCAGCCGGGCACTTCCAGCCCAGCGACTTGCGCG